>QAMK01000030.1 GCA_003149915.1 Bacillota bacterium | reverse complement strand
CTTCATCAACGTAAGTTAGAAAAACTAAAAGAAGTAAAAAAATCTATGCTAGAAAAAATGTTTGTGTAGAAAGGATGAAGTAATATGTATAATGACGAATTATTATTTGAAAAAGATCTTATAAAATCTTTACAACAAAATGGTTGGTCTATGGATGTATTAAATCATCCTACAGAGCAAGATTTAATTGATAACTGGGCTAAAATATTATATGAAAATAACAGAGAAAAAGACAGATTAAGTGACTATCCTTTAACAAAGGGAGAAATAAATCAAATTATTGAACAGATTACAGCTTTAAAATATCCATATAAAATAAACAACTTTATTAATGGTAAAACAGTTTCGATTACTAGGGATAATAAAGATGATATTCAACATTTTGGCAAAGAAGTCAGTTTAAAAATATATGATAGACATGAAATAGCAGGAGGAAAATCAAGATACCAAATTGCAGAACAACCAATATTTAAAAGAAATTCTCCAATTCTAAATAATAGAAGAGGAGATATTATGCTACTTATTAATGGAATGCCTTTGTTTCATATTGAATTAAAAAGAAGTAACATCTCAATAAAACAAGCAACTTATCAAATTGAAAAGTATGCACATGAAGGAATATATAGTGGGATTTTTCAATTAGTACAGATTTTTGTTGCAATGACTCCAGAAGAAACCGTTTATTTTGCTAATCCTGGTCCAGATGGTAAATTTAATCCGTCTTTCTACTTTCACTGGGAAGATTTTAATAATGAATTAATTAATAATTGGAAAGATATAACTACAACGTTGCTATCGATACCTATGGCTCATCAATTAATAGGATTCTATACCGTTGCTGATGATAATGATTGTACACTAAAAGTTATGAGAAGTTATCAATATTATGCGGCTAATAAAATATCTGATGTAGTCGCTAAAACAGATTGGAATAATCCAAATACGCGTGGTGGATATGTTTGGCATACGACAGGATCCGGAAAAACCATGACATCATTCAAATCTGCTCAATTAATAGCTAATTCTAAAGATGCTGATAAAGTAATATTTTTGATGGATAGAGTGGAACTAGGAACACAATCATTAGATGAATATCAAGGCTTTGCAGATGATAGAGATGATGTCGCAGGAACTGACAACACAAAAGAATTGATTACAAAGCTAAAAGATGACAAACATATTTTAATTGTCACATCGATTCAAAAAATGAGCTTGATAAAGAGCATTATAGGCGCGTATACGCATGATTTAAATGAAATAAATAAAAAGAGAATTGTATTTATTGTAGATGAGTGTCATAGAGATACATTTGGAACTATGATGGCTACAATAAAAGAAACATTTCCAAGAGCAATTTTCTTTGGCTTCACTGGAACACCAGTATTTGATGAAAACAAAAAGAAACTAAGTATAACAGCTGATGTATTTGGCAATGAGTTATGTAGATATGTTATTGCAGATGGAATTAGAGATCATAATGTCTTAGGATTTGATGTTTATAAAATATTAACATATAGAGATAAAGACATTAGAAAAGTAGTTGCTTTAGAAAAAGCAAAAGTTCAAAGCGAAGAAGAAGCATTAAGTAATCCAGAAAAAAGTAAAATTTACTATAAATATTTTAACGAATTAGAGATGGCAGGCCATATAAATGAAAAAGGAGAATATATAAAAGGTATAGAAGATTATTTAAATCCAGCTCAATATAATAATCAAAAACATCGAGATGCTGTAGTATCTAATATTTTAGAAAATTGGAATCGTATAAGTCATAATAATGAGTTTAGTGCAATACTAGCAACATCAAGTATTCCAGAAGCTATAGAATATTATAGATTGTTTAAACAAAAGGGAACTATTAACAGGTTTAAGTTTACTGTTTTAGTAGATCCAAATATTGATAATAATGAAGGAGCTATATTTAAAGAAGATGGACTTGTGGAAATTATTAATGATTATAATAATATGTTTGAACAAAGATTTTCTTTAAGTACAAGCAGTGCTTTTAAGAAAGATGTAAGCAATAGATTAGCACATAAAAAGCCGTATACAATGATAAAAGATTCAGATAAATTAGGTTTATTAATTGTGGTTGACCAAATGTTAACAGGGTTTGATTCAAAATGGTTAAATGCATTATATTTGGATAAGGTTTTACAATATGAAAATATTATACAAGCTTTTTCTAGAACAAACAGAATATATAACGAACAAGATAAACCATTTGGAATAATTAAATATTATAGAAAACCTTATACTATGGAAAGAAATATAAGTGAAGCTATAAAACTTTACTCAGGTAATAAGCCTTTTCAATTATATGTACCAAAACTAGATGAAAATATTAATAAGATGAATACATTATATTCTGAAATTGAGGACTTATTTACATCGGAAGGAATTGAAAGCTTCGAAAGTGTACCAAATAGTAAAGAGTCAAAAAGAAAATTTGTTAAACTATATAATGAATTTAATAAATATTTAAGTGCTGCAATAATTCAAGGATATACACCAAAAAGTGACTTAGATATTGCTGATGAAACATTAAATACAACAGATGAACTATTTGATCCAGAAATGAGCACAATTGAAAAAAATGAATTGAGCGACAGAAATTACACAAATAATTTAATATTAAATTGTCCAATAACAAAAGTTTCATTGGATGCGATTAGGCAACGTTATATTGACATAGGGAAAACTACCGAAATCTCGTCAGAAGATGAAGTACCATATGATATAGAAACAAATATTATAGAAATTGATGATGGAAAAATAGATTCAGATTATATGAATAGTAAGTTTAAAAAATATGTGAAAGAGTTAAATAAATCAAACGTTTCAGAAGAAGAAATCCAACTAGCACTAAATAATTTACACAAATCTTTTGCTAGTTTACCACAAGAAAAACAAAAATATGCGAATATGTTAATTCATGATATTGAAAGTGGTGATACAGTAATTGACGAAAATAAAAGCTTTATGGATTATATAACAGAATATGAAGTTAATGCAGAAAACAATCAAATTAGAAAACTATCTAATGCTTTTGGTGTGAGTGAAGAAAAATTGAAAAATATTATGGCAACTACAACTTCAATGACTAACATAAATGAGTTTGGAAAATATGAAGATTTACTAAAAACGATTGATTTAGAAAAGGCTAAGAAAACTTTAGAAAAAATATATAATAGAGAGTTGAAAAAATACGAAGTAAATTTAAAAGTAGATGAAATACTAAGAGCGTTTATAGTAAATGATGGATTTGATATTGAAACAATAATTAAATAGAAGGATAGATCTTTACTGATCTATCTTTTTTCTTGGGAACAACGTAAGTTAAAAGATATATCATCATATAGACGAGGCTCTTTTCCACAACCTTATGGAAAAGAAGAGTGGTATGGTGGTTCTCAAGCCATGCCATTTGTTCAAGTTGCAGATGTAAACGATGATTTAAAACTTAACGAAGAAACCAAGCAAACAATTAGTAAATTAGCACAACCGATGAGTGTTTATATACCAAAAGAATCTGTTATTGTGACATTACAAGGAACCATTGGAAAGGTTGCAATTACACAGTATAATACCTATTTAGATAGGACAATATTATATTTTGATACATATAAAATTGGAAATATAAATAAATATTTTTGGGCACTTACAATAAAAAATAAATTTGAAGAGGAAAGAAAAAAAGCACCTGGAGCTGTTATTAAAACTATTACAAAAGAAGTACTTTCAGAGTTTAATCTCAATATACCACAGCATGATGAGCAAGAAAAAATAGGAATGCTTTTTGCTAATATAGATAACCTTATCACTCTTCATCAACGTAAGTACAGTAAGAAATTACAAACTTGGGAACAGCGTAAGCTCTCAGAGTTTGTTGATAAAGCGGTAGATAATAGAGGGAAAACGCCTCCGTTAGATGAGAATGGAACTCATCCACTTATAGAGGTTTCGGCACTTGGTGGAGTACATCCTGACTACTCAAAGGTTGAGAAATGTCTTAATGATGATTCCTTTGAAAATAGTTTAAGAGCATACATTAAAGAAGGAGATATTTTATTCACTACTGTTGGAAGTATAGGACTTGTAAGCCTTATGGATTCAAGGGAAGAAGCTGCTATTGCACAAAATATAGTAGCGTTTAGAGCAAAAGAAAATTTTGTTCCAGAATACCTTTATGCGCTATTTTCAAATGAGGAAAATCAATATAAAGCAACAAGAATTGTGATGGGTGCCGTGCAGCCAAGTATTAAAGTTTCTCAGCTTGTAGATGTTGAATATATGCTTACACCAAATGTGAAAGAACAAAAGAAAATAGGTGCATATTTTTCTTCCATTGACAATCTTATCACCCTTCATCAACATCAGTAAATAAAAAGGGAGAAAATGATAAATGGACACTTATGATGGAAATGAGAAATTTTATAAATATTATGAAAAATGGATAGAAATATATAAAGAAGGAGCAATAAGAAATTCAACAATGATGAAATATAAACTTACTGCAAAATGGTTGAAGAAATTAGCACCTAATTTAAAAACAAACGAAGTTAATAGAATTACATATCAAGAAATATTAAATAAATATGCAGAAGTGCATGAAAAACAAAGTACTATGGATTTTCATCATCAATTAAAAGCATCGATTTTAGATGCAGTAGATGAAGGGATTATTGCTAAAGATCCTACTAGAAAAGCTATAATAAAAGGCAAAATGCCAAGAGAAAAGAAAGAAAAGTATTTAAACCAATTTGAATTGCAAAAATTAATAGCAGATTTAAATTTATCAGATACAATCAATTATGATTGGCTAATTTATTTAATAGCTAAAACAGGACTTAGATTTTCAGAAGCACTAGCATTGACACCGGAAGACTTTGATTTACCACATCAAGTACTTAATGTAGACAAGACATGGAATTATAAAGAAAATGGAGGGTTTGAACCAACAAAAAATAATTCTTCAGAAAGAAAAGTACAATTGGATTGGCAAACTGTTATACAATTTTCAGAACTAATAAAGAATTTAAATCCAGCAGAACCTATATTTGTTAATAAAAAAATATATAATTCCACAATAAATGACATTCTGCAAAAACATTGCAAAAATGCTGATATACCAGTTATAACAATTCATGGCCTTAGACATACACATGCTTCTTTACTTCTTTATGCAGGTGTATCTATAGCAAGTGTTGCACATAGATTAGGTCATGCTAGTATGTCGACTACACAAAAAACATATTTACATATAATTCAAGAATTAGAAAATACAGATATTGATAAAATAATGAGAGCATTGACCTCATTAAATAATTAATTTTATATAGTTGGTGAAGGGTGATAAGGTTATCAAATATTGTCATATAGTAGTATATAAAAATATTAAACAATTAACCGTTTAATATTTTAGGCTAAAATAGTTTTTTTGCCAAACTTATTATAGAACTTGAATATAGAGAAAAGTTTGAACTTCAAAATTGATATGTGATAAAACAAATAATATATAAGGAATGGTGATTATTATGCTTTTACACAACACTAGGAAATTAAGACAAGATGAATTTAAAAATGAAAAAGAGTTACAAAAATATTTTGAAACGAATTTAAGAACGATACTTAATTATATATTTATAGATACGGAATTTAGCGTGGGAAATTTTAGAATTGATACATTAGCGTTTGATGAAGAAGCAAAATCATTTAGGATTATTGAATATAAGGATGTTAAAAATTATAGTTTGATTGATTAGGGATACACATACTTAAAATTAATGTTAGAAAGAAAAGCGGATTTTGTTCTTCAATATAACTTAAAAAAAGGTAAATCATTAACCACAAAAGATATAGATTGGAATCAATCTAAAGTAATATTTGTTTCACCCAAATACACACAATATCAACTGAATGCTTCAGATTTTAAAAATCTACCTATAGATCTAATAAAGGTTACCAAATACGAAGGGAATATTATTGACATAGATTTTATTCAAAAAAATAGTAATATTAAAGTTGAAGATATTTATATTGATTTTGAGCAAAAAGAAGTTAATAAAGAAGTAAAAGTATATACAGAGGAGGATTATTTCGTTAATATACCACAAAGAATACAAGGTTTATATGAAAACTTAAAAGAAAGAATTTTAGAGTTCGGCGATATAGATATAGATGTAAAAAAATATACATTGCTTTTAAAGGAGTTACTAATATTGTTGATGTAGAAACATTTAAAAATTATTTAGTTTTAACATTAAATATAAAAAAAGGAAAATTAAAAGATTCATTTAGTATAGCTGAAGATATTAGTAATATTGGACATCATGGCAATGGATACTATGGGGTGATTATTAAAAACGAAGATGAGATTGACAACGTTATTTATTTAATCAGACAATCATTTCAAATAAATAAAAAACAAAAGATAAGTTTATTAAAAAAAAATAAGCCGCACCTGTGCGTCTTAAATTTTGATAAGGAGCAAAGAAATCAAAAAATGCGTCTTAATGCAGGAAACTAATTATATATTATTAAGTTAAGAAAAAACATTAAATTATTTTTATAATGGACTATTTTAGAATAAAACTCTATTTTTTATGAATTGTTATATAAATTTGATAAAGAATAAATTAAAAAAAATATATAAAAAAAGCGAAGTGGAGTGTTCAAAATGAAAGAAGTTGGAGTATGTTGTTGTTATTCTACAGAAAAAGAAAAATTCCTTAAACCAGATAAATGTGGAAAGTGGATGATTTTTTTTAGTGAAGAAGATTTTGCAAAAAAATTGTAGTATGGCAGTAGAAGAAAAAGTTTGTTATGCATGTAAATGTAGTAACTTAAGCTTAACTAAAGAAAAAACGGGTGTAATTTGTTTTTACATAAACTATGATGATATAGAATATCAATCTCGAATAATTAATTTTATGTTAAATAATAATTTAATACAAAGAACAAAAAAAGGCAAACTTTATAATCTTAGTTTTAAATTTGATAGTCAAACTATAAATGGTGAGTATGAAGAAAACTTTACAGGAAGAATTAAATTAGATAACTTTATAGATTTAGATACTGGCAGATGGAAAACAATTTAATAAAAAACTACTTGCAACTTTTCACAACCAGAGCTAACATACACTACAAGGAATCGATTTTTATCTAATTATTTTAAAAGATGACTTTCACCGCCCTGAAAGAAAAAAAGTCGAAAATCCTAATTAGTAGTTAATGCATATATAAATTGTTGAGAACATAATAAAGTTCTCTTTTTTTAAAATTTAATTGGTAAAATTTGGCAACTATTGTCAAAAAAATTATACTTTGTTTTATATTGTGTTACAATAACGGTACTGGAGAGTTTTTATATGAGAGAAGATATTAATTTAACAGATGACGAATTAGTTGATTTAATATTGTATGGATTACAAAAAAATTATGTTTCACTTCGATTAATTCATCATTTTCCGATTTATTGTGCAATTGAGAAATACAGACAGTTATCTACATTGGTAGAGAAAGAGTATGATAGAAAATTAACTACATTTCAATATGCCTCATGTCTTTTAATTGCTTTATCTGAAAATAGAATTATAAAAGATAGAGAAATAAATGCATCATTTGCATTTGATACGGTAATTAAGATGTGTGAAACACCTTATGATTATTCTGATTATGGGGTTAGGTGTTTGCTTCTTTTAAATCAAATTGACTTTAAGACAGCTTTTCAAAATTATTTGGAATCTTACTTGATATTCAAAAATGAATTAATAGAAAATTTACTTTCTATGAAGCACCAACCTTTAGATTATGCTCTTAGTCTTAAGATGTTTTATCAAATGTCTTTGCATTGTTTAGAAAGAGATAGGGATAAATTGGAAAATTTTGGTAATTGTCGAAGCAAAGATAAAACTCTTTCTTTTGAAAATATATAAAGGTCTGTTAAAATTAAAGAAAGAGTTTTGAGCTTATTTTGAGATTAGGAGTGTTTAAAATGTTAAGGTATGATACATTAATTGATTTTGATGGTGTTATTTATGATACAGAAGAAAGAATTGTAAAAATGAAAAGTGAGTGCCCTGATATTAGTTGGAATGAATTCTTTGATCAGTTAGATTGGTATCAATTATTAGAAGATTCTAAGGTAATTAATCGTTCTATTGAATATATTTTAGAGGCACAAGAACGTCAAAAGAGTATTGCAATTTTAACAAAAATACATACATTACTTGAGATGCAGGCTAAGGTTGATGTTTTACGAAGTCAAAATGTTACGATTCCAATTTTATTTGTTCCACCTAAGATTCAGAAGAGTTCTATCTATTTACCTCGAAATGGAGAGGTACTAATTGATGATAGTATTCAAAATTTAAGAGATTGGCAACAGCATGGTGGTAAGTCTTTATATTTTAATTTGGATTCGAATTCTAATAGTGAATTCGAGGTTGTAAAAACATTAAAAAAGATTTTATAAAATAATTGGTAAAATTTGGTAATTATTTGAAGGAAGATAGAGATGATTAAAGATGCTTTATACGCTTTTGTAATTGGTGATGCTATGGGCGTTCCGCTAGAATTTATGAGTAGAGAAAAATTAAATCAACATCCTGTAACTAAGATGATTGGTGATGGTAGTCATAATCTTCCAAAAGGAGTTTGGTCTGATGATACTTCTATGACTTTGGCTACTATGGATTCTATTTCTACTACTCATGCAATTGATTGTGACGATATTGCCAATCGTTTTTGTGATTGGATTAATTATGCAAAATATACTGCTACGAACTTGGTGTTTGGTGTTGGAAAGATTACTCAGAATGCTTTGTTTCGCTATTGGAATCAAAAGAAAGATGCAACAAAATGTGGTGGGACAAGTTATCTTGAAAACGGAAATGGATCCTTAATGAGAATGCTTCCAATTGCATTTTATTGTTATAATTGTCATTTGAATTCTAAAGAGATTTATTCTATTGTAAAAAATGTTTCTTCTATTACTCATGCTCATGAGATTAGCATTTTGGGCTGTTACATCTATGTTTGTTATATTCTTCTTTTATTATCAGGTAAGAATAAAATAGATAGTTATCAATTACTTAGTCAACAAGATTATACAATGTTTTCTAGTGACTCTCTTGAACAATATAAAAGAATCTTGAGTTCTGAATTATTATCTCTTTCTGTAGATGAGATTAGTTCATCTGGATATGTTGTTAGTACTTTGGAAGCAGCGTTGTGGGTTATATTGCATACAGATAGTTTTGCACAAGCCATTATAGGATCTATTAATTTAGGAAATGACACCGATACGGTTGGAGCAATTACAGGTTCTATGGCAGGTATCTTGTATGGGTATTCATCTATTCCACAAAAATGGATTGATAGTTTAGAGGGAAAGGATTCATTAAATTCTTATCTTTCTAGTTTTGTGCATACGATGGATAATAATTGGTAAATTTTGGTAATTATTTGATATTCCTTTGGTTTATATAGTAAACTTTTTTAAAACGTGTTATAATCAGATTAGAAGACATGGAAAGTAAAGGGCTAGTACAGACTTTATTATGTTATGAAGTTTTTGTGCTGGTCTTTTTAGTGTTTGATTTGTGCAGATATGTTAGATAGATTATGTATCATTATCTTCTTTCTTTATTTGTTAAAAATTTATTTATTGTTTAAAAGGAGTTTGTAGGATGCAGTTAAATGAAATTTATGAAAAGATTATTAGTACTTTAATATCGATGATGGAAACTCGTGGCCATTATGAATTATGTGATTTTTTGTACAGTAGTAATTTGTCTTCAGAATCCTTTTATGATTCCTATGGCAATTTGTGCTATAATATGATTTTTGAAATAGATGCAAAAAAGTTTTCTGAAATGACAATTAATTCAAGATTAAATGATTATTTAAAAAAGCAACTTAACATTATTTTTGATGGTAGCGACATTTTTATTTCTAAAGTGGTGATTAGACCTAAAATACAGTATTATGTGAATTTGGATAAAATTGCTTCTTATTGTAGTAAAAATGAATTAATAAACAAGATTCAATTATTAAAAAATATTTTACTTGATGTGTTTCAAAATAAGAAAACAATTAAAGAAGTAGTTGATAAGTATCAATCATTATATTCTTTTGTGAGCATAGCACTAAGTGATTTAAAAATAAAACATGATAATCCCTATAATAATTTAAATGAGGCATTGAAATATTGTAAAGCAAATTTTCCTGATTATAAAAGTAGAAGGATTTATGTTTCTAATCTTTATGATCCGATTCTTAAAATAATTGACAATGCAGGTAATCAAACGGTGAACATTTTACAATATACTGGATGGAGTAAAATAAATCAAACTGTTTATGATATAAAAAAACATTTTAGAACGGCAGTATCAGTGGATGAATTTAATGGTATAGGTGCGATGTGTCGTCATCTTTATTGTGATTTAGCTAATGAGATTTACGATACAAAGTTTCATGTTGATAATAAATCATCTGTTCCTTCAAAGGGACAGTATAAAACAATGTTTTATGAATATTTTAATTATAAATTACCGTGTCAAGAAAACGAAGACTTTAGGAAGTATTCTAAGACAACGACCGATTTGGCTGATACTTTAGTTCATAAAATGGAGAATTTAAATAAACAACAAGTTGAGATTACAATTGTTTCTGTTATTTCTTTAATAAATGTAATTGCAGTTTTAGAAGGAAACAGTGTAATTGACTAATCTGATATTAAAAAATTAAAACATTTATACTGCAAAAAATACACAAAAACTTATGATATTAAAAGTGGGTGAGAGATTTTGAAAAATATTTTTGATTATATTAATGCCAATAGTTTTTTGGCAACTTTATTAGGTGTTATTATCGGATGGTTGTTAAATTTCATTTCAACCTTATATTTTAATAGTATAGAAAAAAAAGAACGTCGTAAAGAAGCGATGCGTGAAGAAAAAAAGGTGGCGACTGAGAACAAACCTGTGTTGTGTATTGAACGAAATTCTGAAAAATACAATCACATTCCTATAGACATTGAAATTTTTGTTGGGAGTTTTTCTGTGACTTATGATAACAATAAAGATTACAAGATTATCTATTCTAAAAATATTAAAAACAATAAAAATTTCGATTATATGGATTATATTTTAAAGAATACTGGTAAAAGTGATATTAATTATTTAGATATCGTTTCTAATGATAAGAAATCAATAATATTAGTTAAATATGATTCGCTTTCATACATAGTTGATAATCATTTTGTAAATTATAATTATTGTTTTGATAAGATGCTTCAAAAAAATGAAAAAATTAAGATTCGAATTTATTTTGAAAAAGATCATTTACCATATCTTCCAATCAGTGCAACACTTTCAATTTTATTTGAGGATTCTAACCACCATCTTTGGGAACAACCATTTTTTTATGAACAAGAAAAACTATATCCACCACATTCGATTTCATATAAATATTACCGTGAATCTACTACAACAGATATTGCGTATCAATGTTTTGAACAACCATGGTTATGGTAATTATGATTAAATTATGAGGTGAAAATAAATATGACTGATAAATTCATGGCATTTTTAAACAGGTTGACAAATAGTGAGCTTAAAACTATTTGCGTGTATTTTTTCTTTTCTGTATTGATATATATTATATTACCTTCGACAGTATTTAATTATATACAAAATAAATTAGGAATAAATAGGGTAATTACTATGATGATTATTATATTGCTAATTGCCATTGGGGTATATATAATCAGCTCTCTTATACAAAGAATTTATCACTACATATTAAAAAAATACTATTTATATATAGATGAAAAGCAAATGGAAAATAAATTGAATTTACTTGATTATTCATGTATTTTAATACTACAAGAATTTTACAATCCTCAAGTCAAACGATTTAAAAAAATAGCTCAATTAACGTACTCTAGAATGGGAATAAGAGTACTAGAAGAATTAGAAATAATTAAATTAATTGATTGTTCGGATGATGAGTATGGCGGTTTTACAAAAAATAAAAAATATTATTTTGCTATTAATGATAGATATTTGCTTTTAATGAATAAAATTGCTAATAAAAAAAACACTTTTATGAAGTTGATTACAGATTTATTATAAAAAATTTATAATTTCATAAGTTATATGTTATAATTATTTTACTGAAACCTTATAAAGAGTAGTGGAGGGACTGGCCCTGTGAAACTACAGCAACCTATTGAGTTAGGTGCTAAAGCCGTACGATGAGGAGCTTTGAACAAGTTCCTATGAACTTGTTTTTTTCTTTATTTCGTTTCAGTAATATGAAAGGAGATAAGAAAAATGAGATTATATTCAAATGAAATTGTATTTCGTGGACATCCAGATAAAGTCTGCGATCAAATTAGTGATGCATTATTAGATGCATATTTAAAACAAGATGAAAATGCAAGATGTGGAATCGAGGTAATGGGAGGTAAAGGAAAAATCTTTGTTACTGGTGAAGTTACATCAGTTGCTAAAGTCGATGTAGAACGTGTTGTAAGAAGAGTTCTACGTGATATTGGTTATTTAAGTGATTATGAAATTATCAATAATTTAGGATGTCAGAGTCCAGATATTGCACTAGGTACTAATGACGAAGTTGGTGGAGCAGGGGATCAAGGAATGATGTTTGGTTATGCGTGCGATGATACCGAAGAGCTATTACCTACTGCTATGGTCATTTTACAGAAACTTAGTAGGTGGTACGATGAAAAAAGAAAAGAGTGCCCTTACTTAGGATCTGATGGCAAAGCACAAATTACTGGCGAGTATGATGAGAATTGGAAGTTGAAAAAGATTCGTTATTTTACCATTTCTTACCAAAATGATGAATGTCATAGGGAAGAGTTAGATCAGATGATTCGAGATGAATGTTTAAAGATTTGTAATTATTACCAAATTTTGGTAGAAAAATTTTTGATTAATCCGACTGGAAGGTTTCTAATCGGTGGATTTGAAGGGGATGCCGGTCTTACGGGTAGAAAGATTGTAGTAGATAGTTATCAATCTTTTGCAAAAGTTGGTGGCGGTGCTTTTAGTGGAAAAGATCCAACTAAAGTGGATAGAAGTGGTGCTTATAAAGCAAGAGAGATTGCCAAACGATATTTAAAAAAATATCGTTTGCATTGGTGTAGTGTACAATTAAGTTACGCGATTGGTATTTCAAAGCCTCTTGCTATTTATATTGATAGTGATAAAGGTAATATTGAAGTGGATGAATCTTTATATTTAGAATGTACTCCTCAAAATATAATTAAAGATTTAGATTTGCATCACGTCTGTTATGAAGAATTGGCAAAATTTGGTAATTTTTCCAATTAATTATACTAAAATTGTTTCTTGTTTAAATTTTTGTAAAATATAGTGCTTATGACAATAAAAATACTTGTTTTCTTAATTGTTTTATTTAGTTTTGTTTGAAAATACTATATAATATTGTTGTTACTGTTTTAGGAGGAGTATTTATGTTGAAAGGAAAACCATTTGTAAAGTGGGCTGGTGGAAAGAGATCTATTATTCATGAATTGATTCAATTGTCTCCAAAAATTTTTGATACTTATTATGAACCTTTTGTTGGTGGTGGTGCTTTATTGTTTGAACTTTCTCCACGTAAGGCTATTATTAATGATTATAATAAAGAATTAATGAATGTTTATTCTTGCATTAAGGATGAAGAAAAACTCGTGTTAATGTGTAATGAATTAAATAAACATGAAACGAATCATTCAGAAACATATTATTATAAAATTCGTGATCTAGATAAGGATAAGAAAAAATTTAATAAAATTCCTGATTATAAGAGAGCTGCTAGAACAATATATTTAAATAAAGCTTGTTTTAATGGTTTATATAGAGTAAATAGCAATAACGAATTTAATGTTCCGTCTGGAAAACGGAGTAAAGTAAATACTCATAGTGAAAACTTAGGAATTATTCATTGTTTCTTAAATATGAATGATATTCAGTTATTGTCTACTGACTTTGTTGATGCTGTAAAAACTGCAAAGCAAGGGGATTTTATCTATTTTGATCCTCCATACGATTCAGATACTTCTACTTTTAATAGTTATACTGAAAATGGATTTGGAAAAGAAGATCAAATTCGCTTAGCAGAGTTATTTAAAGAATTGGATTCAAGAGGTTGTTATGTCATGCTATCCAACTATAATACATCTTTAATTCGAGAATTATATCAAGGTTATCATTTTCATTATGTGGAAGCTCAACGAAATATTGGCGCTAATGCTAAAGATCGTAGAATCGTAGAAGAAGTTATTATTACAAATTATAATCCAGATGATACAACTGATATGTAAAACTCGCAGCAATTGTTGTATAGTTATATTGGTGGTGAGAAAAGTTGAGTAACAGTGTTTATTATAAAACATCAGATTTTGAATTGCATTTGGGTGATTCATTCCAAATTTTACAAGAATTGCCTTCCAAAAGTATCGATATGATTTTTGCGGATCCACCTTATTTTTTATCTGGTGATGGTATTACTTGCAGTGGTGGAAAAATGGTTTCTGTTAATAAAGGTGAATGGGATAAAAAGAAGACTATAGATGAAAAGCATAAGTTTAATCGAGAATGGATTCGGTTGTGTTATCGAGTATTAAAAGATAATGGGACTATTTGGATTAGTGGAACAATGCATAATATATATTCGATAGGTATGGCTTTGGAAGAAGAAGGCTTTAAAATTATTAATAACATTACTTGGAAAAAATTGAATCCTCCACCTAATATCAGTTGTAGATGCTTTGTTCATTCTACAGAAACAATTTTATGGGCACAAAAAGATTTAAAAAATGTTAAACATAAGTTTAATTATACAGTGATGAAAGAATTGAATGGTGGAAAACAAATGAAAGATGTTTGGGAATCATCTTTAACAAAGCCTAGTGAAAAAAAGTATGGTAAGCATCCCACTCAGAAACCTATGGCAATTTTAGAAAGAATAATACTTGCTTCAACTGATGAAGGAGATTTAATTTTAGATCCTTTTAATGGAAGTGGAACAACAGGAATTGTTGCTAATAAACTAAAAAGAAAATATATTGGAATCGATACCGAAAAAGAATATTTGGATTTAACAATAAAGAGAAGGGAAAATATGTATGAAGATAATTAAAGGTACAAAACATAACAAGATTAATGGTAAGGATCTAACATCAATTATAGATATTCTATTCGATAATAAATATACTATATATGTTTTTCAAGGAAGCATTAGTCAAAATGATATCATTGTAAAATATCAAGAAAAAGGAAAAAGAATGCGAACTCCCAAGCATATTCATTGGGCTGTAGATTTACTTCTAAAACTACAAGCAGAAAGGGAGTTAACTCGAAGTTTTATTAAAGAAATAAAAAACGAGTGGGAAAATTCTCAACCTTTAAAAAACAATGATGAGAAATCTTTAACAACGTTAGTGGATAATTATATAGAAATAACTGATGCATCGAAATATAAAGAATTAGATGGGTATGGTGAATATGATATAGAATTTTTAATAGTTTTGATGGTTTTATTAATGACTCAAGAAAAAACGAATAGGACGGATGCCTATATGTTTGGAAAGGTTTTGGATTCACTGTTAGAAGATGAATTAGATATTTTCTCAATTATGTCCGCATCAGGATTTGGAGGTAGGTTTTGATTGAAAAGAAATTTTAATGAATGGTTAAGTAAATTTAAATATAGTATTTCTGATTACACATATTATGTTGATTTTCAAAAAGTGTACACTAACGTTGATAAAATTAAAATTGAGTTGAATATTTTGAACTCTTTAATTGGAAGTAAAAAAATTGAAGAAGATTTTGAAAATATTATTTTGAAATATCCCGATACATTAGAATGTATTCCAATATTATTAGCTGTTCGTGCACATGAGATATATGTTCAGGATGAATTGAATGAGTACTTATTTCAATTTGACAAAATGGCTTATTCTATATCTAATTACAAAAAGTTCATGAGGAAAACAGGTCTTTTTGATTTGTTGCAAAATCATATTATTAATAACTTATATGATTATGTTTTAGGTGTAGAAGTTGGCTTGGATTCTAATGGAAGAAAAAATCGTGGTGGACATTTGATGGAAAATTTAGTGGAATCTTATATCAAGAAAGCCGGATATGTTAAAGGAGTTAATTATTTTAAAGAAATGTATTTAGACCAAATTGAAGAACGCTGGGACGTGGATCTTTCTGCAATGTCTGCCGATCATATATCTTCGAAAAGATTTGATTTTGTGATTAAAACTGCTAATCAGATATATGTTATTGAAACCAATTTTTATGGCGGAAAAGGTGGCGGTTCCAAATTAAATGAGACTGCAAGGAGTTATAAAATGTTAGCTCAAGAAGCAGAAAATGTTGATGGTGTAACTTTTATGTGGATTACGGATGGAACTGCTTGGAAAAGTGCACGACGTAATTTAGAAGAAACTTTTAATACTTTGGATACTATTTATAATTTAGATGATCTTGAACATGGTGTTTTAAAAAATTTATCATAATTGGTATAGAAAATAATGATTTGGTAATAACAATGCTTTTTACATTTTGTAAAAATTGGGAGTGATATAAATTGGAAAAAAATGGTAAAAGAGCCGAAGCTAAAACATGTACTATTTTAATTATGATTCTCTTTTTTGGAATTTATTTGATTTATAAAATAATTCAATGGATTATCCGATTTATGGTAAAATTTACCAAATAAAAAGCACATTTTTGTGCTTTTTTGGTGTTAACAACCACAGTTGCCTCTGTTATTTCCTGTGCAGAAGAAGATTAGGAAAATAACGATGATAATTGCCCAAACCCAGCCTGAACCGAATCCGGAATTATCGTTACTATTTGGCATGCAAACTGGATAACCACATCCGTACATCATAGCTAACACTCCTTTCATTATATTATATTGTTGTCGCTAAATTTGGTCCATAATAATGATTGGGGAAAATAGCAATCTGTGGTATACTTATCCTATAATAGGTGGTGGTATCCATGTTTGTGTTAGATGGGGAAGAGTGTGTTTTAGAATTCAGACAGTTGTTAAGACAAAATCGTTATATTCCGTTTCGTGAGTATCAAGAGTTTTTAAATCGATATGATGATTTGTTTCGTAGAACAGACATAACAAATGAAAAGGAAGAATTACGTACGATTGCCAATTCTGGTTACGAACTGATTCAAAAGCACAATCAAGCAGTTATTGATCATCAATTGGTTTTGTATCGGGATTACTTTGATCACATGTTTGATGAAATCGATCCATCCATTCATTTGGATGAAGAACAACGACGGGCTATTTTAGACCAAGAAGATTATTCTTTGATTATCGCTGGAGCAGGCGCAGGAAAGACGACTACCATGGCTGCTAAAGTGAAGTTCTTAGTGGAACAACGTAACGTTTCACCATCTAAGATTGCTGTTATCTCTTATACTAATCAGGCAACAGAAGAGTTAGAAGAGCGAATTCGTTATGAATTTCATTTACCTGTTCACGTTATGACGTTTCACTCTTTGGGAATGCAAGTCGTACGTCATATGTTCAATACACCATTAAAACCAGTTGTAGAAGGAGAACAAAAACAGATTATTATCGATTTTGTAAAGCAGGAACTGTTTCCTAATCCTTCTTTGCTAGATGATTATGTTGAAACATTCAATGCTTATAAAGTGGGTGAGTATCCTTTATTTTCCAAAGGATTCGTTGCAAATTATAAGAAGTTTCGTACGTTTGACGAATATTTTGCTGATTATAAAAAACGAAAACTTGCGGAAAACAAGGATCAACTTTTAAAGATTGTGACGTACCGAATGGAAAATTACTTAAAAGACTTTCGAACGTTAAAGAATGAGCGAGTTAAGTCGGAGGCAGAGGCTAGAATTGCTGATTTCTTATTTTATAACGGAATTCCTTATGAGTATGAACAACCGTATCCAGAACGAATTGATCAAGAACGAGCATATTTACCAGATTTTACCATTTATGTCGATGATATTCCTATCTACATCGAGTATTATGGTTTATCTACGTCTACTCATCATGGCACAAACACATTATCTAAACGCACCTTTGAAAAGTATCAAGAAATTCGTCATAAGAAACGAGTCTTTCACAAAAACCATCACAATCGTTATATTGAATTGGATTACGAACTTGAAATCGATGGTAAAAAGCTTTCTTATTTAGATATTTTAAAAATTGAACTAGCAAAATATCATGTGCCAATGAAACCACGTTCTTTAGAAGAAATTTATGATCAGATTTTGGATAACAACGTGGAAGCAGAGTTTTTTAACTTCGTCAATTTAATGTTAGATATTATTGCGAAAATTAAAGCCAATGTGAATCGAAATCGTTACTTGGATAAAATCAGAGAGTTCGTCATTTCTCAAGATGTACCAGATTCTTTAAAATCTACTTGGATTCATGAAGCAAAACTGTTGAGTCGTCTATATTCTTATTATGAAAGCCAAATTTTACCAAAAAGTCGTGTCGATTTTGCTGATATGATTTATTATGCCAACAAATACATGACTTCGATGCGTGACAATTTAAGTGGTTTGGAATATGACTATATCATTATCGATGAGTATCAGGATATTTCATTGGACCGTTATCAGTTTGCTAAAAACTTGTCTGTTTTAAGTAATGCCAAAGTAATATCTGTAGGAGACGACTGGCAGACAATTTTCTCTTTTGCAGGTTCTAGAATTGATTTGTTCTATCGTTATAGTCAACTTTTTGCTGGATCCAAACAACTGTTCATCAATCACACGTATCGTAACAGTCAGCAATTAATCAATCAAGTTGGCCAGTTTATCATGAAAAACCCGTTACAAATCAAAAAGGACTTAATTTCTTCCAAACGACAAGATCATCCAATTCGAGTTCGTTATTATATGGACGATGAATTTGCAGTTTTGGAAACTGTCATCGGTGAAATTTATGAGCAAAACCCGAATCAACACATTTTAATATTGGCAAGACGTAATAAACGCTTGCGTGATATGTTCGAATCCGGTCAATTTATCAAAGGAATCGGAACGCGAGCAGTCTCTAAAAAATATCCGAATGCTTACATCGATGCTATGAGTGTTCACAGTGCCAAAGGTCTCGGTGCTGACCAAGTTATTTTACTTCATGTGACGGATACGGATTTTCCTTGTATTGAACCAGAACGCATGTGGCTTGTGAAATTATTTACTCCGACTGCTTTCGAAGAGGAATTTCCAGATGCCGAAGAAAGACGTGTTTTTTATGTCGCATTGACTAGAACTAAAAATCAAGTTTACTTATTAACACCTTCTAATATCGATAAACAATCTAGATTTTTAAAAGAGTTATTTTAAAACATTTGCATTTTTTAAATCGATGTGTTATAATAATATTATCGTTAATGAAAGAAATGGAGAAGTGTTCTTTTATGGGATGCTTCTTTTTTTTCGCCTTTCCATTTCTGCTTGACATTTTTTATAAAATGTGATATAATTTAGAAGCTTTCTTATAAGAGACGGTTCTTATCAAAAAAGAAAGAATGGAAGGGGATTTTGATATGAAAGGAAATGTTAAACAAGTTATGGATAATCAATTACAAGTTGATAATTTATTAAAACAATTAAATTTAGGAGTGAATCCGACTTTAAAAACGATTCAAGATGATATGGTTCGTATTTTAACGGATTTTTATAGAGATTCCGAAACAGCCAAGAATATTGGTTGTACAGAAGAAGAACGTAAGCAAGCTCAAACATTTGCAAATAGTTCTTATAGTAAAGCACAGTCTATTTTAGATATTGTTTCTGTTTATAGTGATCAATCTGCGGCATCAAAATTAGCAAAAAAATTGCCTGACATCTTAGTTCCACTTAAAGATGAAGAAACAGTTCTTCTTTCTATTATGGGCAAGACACTTTCATTACCTCGTTCTGATCGAGCTTCTGATTCTACAATTGCTGGTTACGCTAATATTTCTGCTAACGTGTATTATGCATTTTATACAATTTTAGTACGTCAGTTATTGAAAAAAGAAGATGAAAGAGCAAATCAACAAATGGAATGCGAACCTTTGACTCAAAATGATTTTGTAACGTTTACTAAAAATTTACCTTTGATGAAGAAGGTTGCTCGTATTTCTGCACTTTGGCCAAAAGAAGATGAACATGTATCAGATGATACGTTCCAAAAATCGCTTGGTACTAAAATTGGATAGAAACCGTTTCGGTTTCTTTTTTTTGACCTTTTCATATTTTTACACATTTTTCGCACAAAAAATACACAAATTTTTAGTATCATGGATAATGTAAGGAAGGTGATAGAAGAATTATAGAAAGAAAAAACATGAAGTAAATATAGTTAAATTTTATTTATATAAAAGGAGATGCAAAACTATCATTCAATTAAAACTAGTTGGTTCTGATTCTAAAAATGGAATCAAAATCATGAAAACTATCAAAAAACTCGAAAGAGAACTCAATTGTGAAATAGAAATTGATCAAATCTCTTCTCAAGATAAGCACAAATACCATGTAAACGTTACTCCAACTCTCATTATTAACGATCAAGTATTCTCATCTGGAAATGTTCCAACGGAAAGGGAACTTTCTAAAGTTTTAAAACCTATGTTAGAAGGAATTTAGAGCGCAAGCTCTTTTTTCTTTCTTTTTTTACGAAAATTTCATCAAATTTTAACAATTCTATAGTATGATTATTCATGTAAGGAGTGGTAAGCATGAAAAAAACTGAAGTAAAAAAATACTTTTGTGCGACATGTGGTGAAGAATTAAGTAGTGATGATTTGTTCTGCCCTTCATGTGGTGCAAAAGTTACAATTCATAAAGATGAAAAAGAAGATTCTAATGAGAAAAAAGAAACGAAAGAGGAATCTAAAGTCAATTGGTCTAGCAAGTCATTTGATGATGTGAAAGAAGTTAAGACAGAGCCGATTCCAAAAGATGGTTCTAAGAAAGCAAAACCAGAAAAGGGAAAGAAAAATCATTCCGTTCTATATCCTATTTTGGCAAGTGTTTTTACGTTTGTAATCTGTCTTGTTTGCTTTGGTCTTTTCTATCAATTTTATTTAAAAAATTTAGTTATCGAAACGACGAAAGAAGAAGTGACAGTTACAGATACCGGTATTGCTGATGCAGTTGAAAAAGTATACGATTCTGTCGTTGTTGTAGAAAGTTTTGTCAATGATCGTTTGTATGCAACAGGAACTGGATTCGTTTATAAAGAAGCTGATAATAAAGGATACATTTTAACGAATGCTCATGTTATTGAAGGTGCAACAGAAATCAAAGTAGTATTCACGAACGAAGAGGAAGTCACTGTTGATTTAGTTGGTAGTGATACTTATTCTGATATAGCTGTACTTAGTGTCGATCAATCTAAAGTAATTAGCGTTGCAGAGATTGGTAGTAGTGAGAATTTGCGTGTTGGAGATACAGCATTTGCTGTTGGTGCCCCAATCGATTCTTCTAGTTATGCTTGGACTGTTACAAGAGGTATTATCTCTGGTAAAAATCGTTTGGTAGAGGTTAGTGCTACTAGTACAAGTGCTGGATATATTGCAGAAGTTCTTCAAACAGATGCTGCTATCAACGAAGGTAACTCTGGTGGTCCATTATGTAACTCGAATGGCGAAGTAATTGGAATTACGAACTTAAAATTAGCTAGTGAAACAATCGAAGGTATGGGATTTGCGATTCCGATCGAAACAGCTGTTTCTTATGCCGATAAGTTTATCGCTGGAGAACCATTACAACGTCCATATTTAGGTATTACAATCGTCGATGGTTCGTCTTCATTCTTTGGTTATACGACTGGCTCAACGGGAGTTTATGTTAATTCTGTCGATGATGATAGTCCTGCTGCCAAAGCTGGTATGAAACAGGGCGATCAAATCGTAGCGGTTGGAGATAAAGAAGTTTCTGATACAACTCATTTCCGTTATGAATTATATAAATACTCTGTAGGTGATACGGTATCGATAACTGTTCGAAGAAGTGGTAAAGAACAAACATTATCAGTTACATTAACATCATCTGGAGAGAATGCTTAGGAAGGGAATCCTTCCTTTTTTTGTGGCCTTTTCATGGTATAATTATCTAAACGACAAATTGTAATTTGTTAAAAGGAGGATTATGAAAAAAGTTTTTAAAATTCTATTAATAGTTATTGTTTTTATATTAGCATTTTTCACAATTGATATTATTCAAGCAAGAGTTTTTGACAATTCCCCGCTTATTAAAATTACTAAAAATATGGATGGTGGTAATTTAGATCAATTGGATGTAGGTGTCTTCACTAAAACTTATTATTGTTTAGATGGTACTAAAAAAACAATATTTAAATGGGAAGAATATACTTGTTCAGAGGAAAATAATCCTACCATTACCACGCAAAAAATAACTTGGGATGAAATAACTGAAAATGGTGTTGATGAAGAATTGTTGCTTCAAAATATTGATATAGATGTATTAAATGAAGTTGGTAGTGAACTTCAAACATTGGTTAATGAAGCATACGAAGAAGAAAGAGCACACCCTGAAATAATTTTTACTGAAGGATGGGCAAGAATTTTAGAATATGATCGATTTAAAAAAGTAGTTGATATTGGAGAACCAGCTATGAAACCTTTATACTTAATCATTTATAAAAGTCCAAATCGTGGTGTATATGAATACCTTTGTGCTTATGCTCTATATCAAATATCAGGATATGACTTTTTCTGGTCAACTACTGATGAATTTATGGAAAAGTTTAATGCACATATTTTAGCCGAAAAAGCTGGCGAGCAGTAGATATGTGATTTTTATTTTATTAGTCCCTCAATTTTTTATAATAAATCACAATTGTATATAGATAAATGGATATCGATTTATAAATGAATTTACGATTGGAATGAAATGAGTGATAAAGTGAAATTTGATGTTGAAATAAATAAAAAGTTTAGTGATAATATTATAATTAATTATGGTATTGTAATGGAAATAATACAATTGTATTTATAAAAGCAGGACAAGATGGCTCTTTATATGGTTATCAAGATAAATATATTAAAATGGCAAAAAGACTAAATCAAAAATATGGTTGTTCTGTAATTTGTTCTTCTAATCCTTTTGATGGTAGAAATCCATTAGATAATGCTATGGAAGTAATCAAAGATTACGTAGCACAATTTGATGACTATACAATCTATTATTTAGTTTTTTCAAATGGAGCATTGATAGGTGCATGGTTTGGAACAAATTATTCAAAAATAAAGAGAATGGCTTTAGTAAATGGGCCCTTAATGTACAATTATCATAAAACGAAACAAGGAGTAATGTCATTTAATGGTGAAAAAATGACGTTCATTTATGGAGAATATGATTAATCAATTAAATTTACTGAATTACTAAGTTTATTAGTAAATGATACCGTAAAACTTGAAATAGTCAAAGGAGAAGATCATCACTTCAGTAAAAATGAAAATGATTTCATAACGATACCAGATAAATATTTGTTTTATGATGTGGATAAATAATATTGTGGTGAAAAGATAACGATAATGTTATCCGGCTCGAATTGTAATGAAAAATCACAATTTGTAGAAATGTTAAAATGCATTGCTTGTAGCAATGTGTTTTTTATCATAGAATAAAATTAATGAAAGGAGGAATTTTTCTGTTAAAAGATAATTTAAAAACTTTAAGAAAGAATAAAGGACTTTCTCAAGAAGAGTTAAGTGTTAAGTTGAATGTTGTTAGACAAACCATATCTAAATGGGAATCAGGATTATCTGTTCCAGATGCGGAAATGCTAATATCGATATCTAAAGTTTTTGAAGTTCCAGTTAGTGAAATTCTAGGTGAAAACATTGCCGAAAAAGAAAAGAATGATATAAAAGTAATATCAGAGAAATTAGAAATTATAAACGAACAACTATCTATGATGCAAAAACAAAAAAGACAAAAAACAATTCAATTTTTAATCATTATGGATGTCATTATTCTATTATTTTTTATATTACTAACTGTATTCGGTAGTCCATATCAATCGTGGGATTATAGTAATCCTGAATGGAGTGTTATTGGAACAATATGGCATTCATTTGAATGGATATTCTTTCGTATTGCACCAATTTTAGTTATCGTGATTACTTTTATTTTAGGAATGCTTTTGATAAAAAGAAATCGATTATAAATCACAGTTTATAAAGCAGATTGATTCATATAATAAAATTACTTTATGATATAATTACAGTGGTGATATTATGAAGGTACTTAGTATCAGAGAACCTTATGCAAGTCTCATTTTAAGTGGTGTTAAGAAGATAGAGACGCGGAGTTGGAAGACAAATTATCGTGGTGAATTGTACATCCATGCATCGTTAGGGAAGAGTAGTCCTTCTCCTGAAGTGATGAAACTTGTTTTATATACGAATCCAGGTTACATACTTTGTAAAGCAAAGCTGGTTGATTGCATTTATATGACGAAAGAGTACGTGGAACAGATGAAGAAAGACAATCCCATTGAGTATCTATGTGGAGATTACCAAGAAGGACGTTATGCTTGGGTTTTAGATGATGTCGAACCTGTTGAACTGATTCTTGTAAAAGGGCATTTAGGTATTTGGAATTATGATGAAAAGAAGATAGAAATTTGAATTTTCTGTCTTTTTTTGTGGAAATTATGAAAAATTATGAAATTAGCACTCAATGCTTGACAGTGCTATCAAAAGTGACTACAATATCTTTTGTAAGCTTAAAGGAGTGGGTATAATGAAGAAAAAACAATTTAAAGCTGAATCACAGAAGTTATTAGATTTGATGATTAATTCAATCTATACCAATAAAGAGATTGCCATTCGTGAACTAATTTCCAATGCGAGTGATGCCATCGATAAAATTTATTTTAAATCTTTGACAGATAAGAGTTTAAAGATTAAAAGAGAGGACTTAGCAATTCGCATTGCTGTATCTAAAGAAAATCGTACGATTACAATTTCTGATAATGGCTGCGGTATGAACGAGTCTGAATTAGAGACCAACTTAGGTACTATTGCAGAATCTGGTTCTAGTTTATTTAAAGAAGAGAACAAAGGAAAAGATTTATCTATCATCGGTCAGTTTGGTGTCGGTTTTTATTCTGCGTTCATGATTGCGAATAAAGTAACTGTTACTTCTAGACCATACGGTAGTGAAGATGCTTATACTTGGGAATCTACTGGTCGTGATGGTTATACGATTACGAAGAGTAAGAAAGATGACTTTGGTACCGATATTACACTTACCATTAAAGAAAAAGACGACGATACGAACTACGATGAGTTCTTAGAAGAATACAAGATTCGTGAAATTATTAAGAAGTACTCTAACTACATCAAATATCCAATTCAAATGATGGTTACGAAACATGAATTAAAAGAAGGTTCTAAGGATGAATACGAAGATAAACAAGAACTAGAAGTATTGAATTCTATGGTACCAATCTGGAAAAAGGATAAGAAAGATGTTAAACAAGAAGATTATGAATCTTTCTATACGAGTACATTCTACGATTATGAGAAACCATTTGAAGTCATTCCTTATAAAGTAGAAGGACTTACATCTTTCACATCTTTGTTGTTCATTCCAAGTCATGCACCGTACGATTTATATACAAAAGAGTATGAAAAGGGATTGCAACTTTATTCCAATGGTGTCTTAATTATGGATCATTGTGAATCTTTGTTACCAGATTACTACAGTTTTGTAAAAGGAATTGTCGATTCTGATGACTTACCATTAAATATCTCTCGTGAGACATTACAACAAAATCGCCAGATCGATTTGATTGCAAAGAACATCGAAAAGAAGATTACGTCTACTTTGACAGATATGTTGAAGAAGGATAGAGAGCGTTACGAGAAGTTCTTCGAAAACTTTGGTCTTGCTTTGAAGATGGGTATCTATGCAAGTTACGGTATGGCTAAAGATACGCTTCAAGATTTGATTTTGTTTTATTCTTCTAAGGCACGTAAGATGGTTACATTTAAAGAGTACGTCGAAGGCATGAAAAAAGATCAAAAAGAAATTTACTATGCTTGTGGAGAAACGGTTTCTAAAATCGATTTGATGCCGCAAGTAGAAACTATGAAGGATAAAGACTATGAAATCCTTTACTTGACGGATGCTACAGATGAGTTTGTATTACAGATGATGATGTCATATGACGATAAGAAATTCATGAGCGTTGCTAGTGCAAATTTAGATGTTGAAAGCGAAGAGGAAAAGAAAGAGTTAGAAAAGATTCAAGAAGAAAAGAAGGATTTGCTAGCAGGTATTAAAGATGTGTTAAAAGGCGACGTTACAGATGTTAAATTCACGACGTCTTTAAAAGAACATCCAGTATGTTTGACGACATCAGGTAATTTGTCTGCTGGAATGGAAAAAGTAATCAATCAACTTCCAAATGCGTCTAAAGTGAAAGCTAATGAAGTTTTGGTAATCAATGCACATCATCCAATTGCAGAAAAACTAGAGAACTTGTATCAAAACGATAAGGATGCATTCGATAAATATGCAAAAGTTCTATATAACGAAGCACGTTTAATTGAAGGTTTATCTTTGGAAAATCCAAGTGAATTTAGTGACTTAGTTTGTGAACTTCTTTCAAAATAGGTGGAATTTCCACCTTTTTTGTTTGTACTAATTTTATAGTTTTTTTTTAGAATGTGTGTTATACTTATACTAGTGAGGCTATATGGAAACAAAAACAAATGTCATGCGAATTTTAGATGCACATCATATTCCTTATCATGAATATTGTTATATTGGTACTGGTGCTGTTAGTGGTATCGATGTGGCAAATGTGTTAGGACAAAATCCCAATCAAGTATTTAAAAGTTTGGTCACAGTATCCAAAGAAAAACGTCATTATGTGTTTTTAGTACCTGTTGCAAAAGAGTTGGATTTAAAAAAATGTGCCAAAGCAGTATTAGAAAAGAACATCGAGATGATTCCACAGAAGGATTTATTGGGACTTACCGGTTACGTTCATGGTGGATGTTCACCAATCGGTTTAAAAAAAGAGTTTCCAGTTGTTATCGATTCTTCTGCTGAACAGTTTGAAACCATCATCTTTAGTGCTGGTAAGATTGGATATCAAGTTGAAGTGGCCTTGGAAGATTTAAAACAAGTCATCCCTTATCGGATGGCGGATATTGCTAGGGAGTGAGAAAATGGAAAAGAGTAAAAAGAAGGGTAGTATTCGAGGAAGAGTTAAAAAGAGAATTAGTAAAATTCAATATCAGAAGGCAATTAAAAATGAATCTTATTATGCTAATTTATCGGCATTGTTCTTGTGTGTTAGTATTGCGCTTGGATTAGGCGGTGTCGTAGCAGGTTCTGTTTTGACAGTTGTTTATCAACCAATTTTAAATGAAACTTTAAGTATCGTCTTTATTTTAATTTCAGTATTTTTGTTTGTGGTGTCCATTATTGGGTATGGTTATACGCATAAACTTTATAAGGAAATTCAAAAACAGAATTTAAAAAATATGATTAAGAGTTCAAGCGAAGTCAACAATCGTGAGATTTATGTTTTGGGAACACTTGTCATGTTGATTGTTGAAGTGACAGCAATTTATTTTGCCAACAGTACGCTTTCTAATCAGTATCAAAAATATGTGGATTCGAAAGAAGAGATTAAATCCCAAATTGCCAATCAAGTAGACGGAAAGGTAGAGGCAACTTACAACGACGATTATTCTAAACTTTCTGTTATTTTCAATAAAGATTATGCCAATGGTAGTGCTACGATTAATCTTACTGATAAAAATAGAGCTATGATGTGTGATGAATCTGAAATTGTATATATGGCAAATTTAAATCAGTACAATGCCGATAGTATGACGGATGAATTTATCGATTATGTTGCTACAATTTTAAATATTTATCAAGATGGATATTCAACGGATACGTTGATGAATGAGTTGAGTGGCAATGTTCGGGTTGCAGTCAATGCGTTACTTGAAAATGCCGATAATACAAATTTTCAATACGAAAGAGATTTTAATTTAAGTAAAGGAAAAGTTCATCGTAATTTATCTGTTACAAGAAGCAATCAATATGTAACTATTACGTTGACATATACTTGTCGTTAGAGGGCGAATGCCTTCTTTTTTTTTGAAAAAAATATACCAAAATTTGTTTTTTCGATATAATAATAGTAAAGAAAGATAGAATGAATTCTTTCTAGCGCCAGAACTTTGAATAGTTGACGAGGATAGTAGTGATCGAAAATTCGGCGGATGCTACTACGTAGGGAAGATGCGTTAGGTATGTCTAAAAAGCAAAATCGATATTGTAACAACAGATGTATCACTTTTCAGAAGGAGGAAGTATGTGTGGAATTGTCGGATGCGTAGGAAAAGAAAAATGCGTCCCAATTTTATTAGACGGCTTAAAGTCGTTGGAGTATCGCGGTTATGATTCGGCTGGGATGGCTTATTTCAATGGTGGTCAAATTGCGATTACAAAGGCCTTTGGGCATGTTAGTAATTTAGAAAAAGAAGTAAATCCTGGTGTGAACAGTTTTCTTGGGATTGCTCATACGAGATGGGCGACTAATGGCGCACCATCCCTTAAGAATGCTCATCCGCATCGAGTTGGAAAAATTACATTGGTTCACAATGGTATCATCGAAAATGCAGATGAAATTAAGAGTCGTGCCAATTATTCTTTTCAAAGTGATACGGATAGTGAAGTAGCAGCATTTGTCATTAACAAACTTTACGAAGAGACGCACGATATGGTGCAGGCACTTACTTTGTGTAATAAAGAGTTGGAAGGAAGTTATGCTTTTGCGATTTTGAACGAGGATGAGCCTACGAAACTTTATGCATTAAAGAAGAGTAGTCCTTTAATTATCGGTGTCGGCGAACATGAAAACTTTGTGGCAAGTGATATTCCTGCCATCATTTCTTATACTAGAAAGTACATTATTTTAGAGGATGAAGAACTTGCCGTAATCGATGAGGATAAGGTATCCGTTTACCGTGACGGTCGTGCGATTACGAAAGAGGTTCGTACCTCTAACTTGGATGCGACTGCAACTAGAATCGATGGTTATCGTCACTACATGATGAAAGAGATTCACGAGCAACCAGAAACTCTTCGTAAAACGATTGAAAAACTAATTCACAATGGTTCTTTTGATGCCTCTTTACCAACTTTATCACAATATGATTCGGTTGAAATTATCGGATGCGGTAGTGCTTATCACGTTGGCTGTGTCGGCAAAAGTTTGTTTCAAGATTATGCGCATGTCTTTTGTAATGCGTTTATTGCATCGGAGTATCGCTATGAAGAAAATCTTCATTATGGTAAACCTTTGATTATTTTTATTTCACAATCAGGAGAGACGGCTGATACGCTTGCTTGTCTTAGAAAGGTAAAAGAGGAAGGACTTGATACTTTGGCGATCGTCAATACCAAAGAGTCTTCGATTGCTAGAGAAGCGGGTAAAGTCATCTACATTGAAGCTGGTCCTGAAATCGCAGTTGCAACGACCAAGGCTTATACGGCACAACTTGCTGTTTTATCGATTTTGGCATTAAAAGCAACGGCCGAACATAATCCAGAGTTTTCAGTATCGCCGGTTATGGAATCTTTCTTCCGTTTGCCTATGGTGCTGCAGAAGGTGTTAGAGGATGACTCTCAAATTCGCGATATTGCCGATCATATCTATCAAGAACACGATATCTTTTTCTTAGGTAGAAAGGTTGATTATGCGATTTGTTTGGAAGCATCTCTTAAGTTAAAAGAAATCTCTTATTTACACAGCGAGGCATATCCCGCAGGAGAGTTAAAACATGGTACGATTTCTTTGATCCGAGATAAGACTCCAGTTATTTCGATTATTACGGATCCTAGTATTGCTAGTAAGACGATCAGTAACGTAAAAGAGGTGCTTGCTAGAGGAGCATACTCGATTATCTTTACGACATTTGACTTGGAAAGTGATGATTCACTTTATGAATATTTGGTTTTGGTTCCGAAGATGGATCCATTTGTACAATCGATTGTGGTCGTTGTTTTACTACAGTTATTGGCATATTACGTTGCTGATAACAACGGTTGCAGTATCGATAAACCGAAAAATTTAGCAAAATCTGTAACAGTAGAATAGAGGGAAACCTCTTTTTCTTTTGGTTCATTTTATGGTATGATAGATACATTGGAATTGGAAAGGGGACACTCATATGGTTAGCATATTGGTTGCCATTCTGGTAGCAATTTTGTGGGCAGTTGGCGAAGTATACATGGCCAAAGATAGCGTATCTAAAAACCGCAGAGTTATTATTTTTTATCAATACTTAGGTATGTCTATTTTATATTTTGGAACGGTGTTCATATTATCACCAAGTACATTTTCTACTTTTTCGTGGAGTCGCTTTTTTCGCTTTATGCCAGCGGCACTTGCTAATATCATTGGGATGGTCTTCTATACTAAAGCGATTAAAAGTGGAAAACTTTCGGTCGTATCACCAGTTATGGCCGCATATCCAATCATCAATGTGTTTTTAGGATTCTTTATTTTAAAAGAAGATGTTGGCATGATATCCTTTTTGGCAGCGATTTGTATTACCGTTGCCATCGTCGTCATGAGTTTTTTACAGACGAAAGGAACATCGCAGGGAAAAGCACTTAACATTGGACTCGTTGCTGCTGTTATTTACATGATTATCGTAGCATTCGCAACGTATTTAGAAAAATGGTCCTACGTCGATGGTCTTACGTTGATGGACTGTTTTTACTATTTTGGAATCTGTTATTTGTTATCTGCCATCGGTGTTTTGACTTATTTGAAACTCAAAAAGATTTCTTTCCATAAAATTACAAAAGATACCGTATTAGGAATTGGCGGGACTGACTTTGGTAATTTGTTATCATCGGTTGCCTTGTACGGTTCTAGTATGTCGGTTGTCACACCGATTATGGCGATGTATACGGTTTTGACAAATTATTTGTCGCGCAGTATTTTGAAAGAAAAACTTTCTTTTTGGCAAAGCATCTGCATTGCAGTCATCATTTTATGTACATTACTGATTTTGATTTTGTAGGAGGAATGAACCATGAATGAAAATATTGGAAGTAAAGGAAAAGGAAACGATTATCGTAGGGTGTTAAAAAACATCGAAAGAAAAAAAATGAAACTACGGGAACAAGCGAAAAAGAATCGTCCAAAAAAGAAACGTGTCGTTCAAATTACGAATACCAAGTATTCTTTAGAACCGGATTCTAAGAAAAAGAGAAGAGTTGTTTTGGTTTCTGCTACGCCTCCTGAAGTAATCGAAAATGGTACAAAAGTGGCACTTCAAAATCCCAAGCCAAAAAAGAAAAAGGGCATTTCTGTCATCGATATCGATCAGGAGATGAAGCAAAAGGAACAGCAACCATCAGAACAAACACCAGTTCAAACAAAGGAGACACCATCTCCAAAGAATGTAGAACAAGTAAAACCAGTCGTATCCAAGCCATCAAAACCGGTTCCTAAAAAGGAAACGAAACCAGTTCCTGTTGTTATTCCTGACGTAGCAGAAAAAGAAAATAAACCGATTCAAAAAGATGCAAAGCCAGAGAAGCAAGAACCTCTTCGACCTAAGAAAAGAAAAAAAGTAGGGACTCCTTTAACGGACCGTGAACGAATTGAAAACGAAGCACTCGTCAGAGTTTTGAACGAGAAGATTTACGATATCGAATACGAGTTACGAGATCTTGCATATCGCGAATGGGTCATTCAAAAACAAGTTGATGCTGTGCAAGAACAACAAGAGGCAGAGAAACTTGCAGCGCAGTTAGAAGAAATCTTAGTGGCCTTACAAAAGTTATTGGACGACTTAAACGACAACGATTACTTATTCGATCAAACTTATTTGGAGGAACTGGGAATTCATTTGGTTCATAAAATCAGTAACCGGGAATACGTTGGTGACAATCGTTTCATTCTTTACTTTGATCAGTTGATTTCTGAAATCGAGAAAAGTAAGGACCGAGTAGAACAATTAAAAGAGCGAACGGAAGAAAAAGGCGAAGAATTAGGACTGGTCGAAGAAGACTACAACCGTTATTTGGATGAGTATTACAATCAAGAAAAGATTTCTGGTATGGTGCAGGATATGGTTCAAAGACAAGAAGCGATTCTCCGTGATATCGATGGAAAACTTGCGAATGCGGTATCTACTTCTGAGCGAACTCATTACGTGATGGATGGCATCAGTAAGCAGACGAAAAACTTAATGGCTGGTCTTGCAGTTGGAATGTTAGTGCCTGGAATTCGGGGTGCTTCTGCCGTCGCCTTAGGTGTCGTTGCAACGGTCACAGGAATCCGTCATTTGGTGGCACCTCCATCTCATGCCGTTCATGAAAAAACAGTTAAGGTCGATGACTATCAGAAAATTATTCGAAAAGGATCCATGGACATCGGTATGGCAAGAGCGTTATTAAACGAAAATATGAAATATTTAGAAGATATTATGGAACAATGTGAAAGAGAGTTTTCTTCGTATCCGGCATACGACTCCATTGCTGCAGATTTTGAAAAGTTACAAGTCGTTTTAATGGAGCAAGATGCTTATTTTGCTAAAATGGAAGATGACTTATACAAAAAAGAAAACGTCAATAAAGAACAATTGAAACTTGTTCGTGACTAAAAAAGAAGCTAATCGTTTGGATTGGCTTCTTTTTGTAAGTAGACCTGATGATTATTTTGTAGTCTTGCATCATCGGGTTTGTATTCTAGGGCGATTGTATTCCAGTACACAGCATAATCATATTGCTTTAGTCGGAATGATGAAATCGCTAATAAATCGTATAAGGTTCCGTCAAAACTCATGACTTCATTGATGTATGTCTTAGGATGCGTTTTGATTTTTAATGCTTGTAGAGCAGTATGAATGCACTTTTCATATTCTTCTTGTGAATAATACAAAAAGGCAAGTTCTGTATAACCATCGCGTAGGTATGGCGCTTCTTCGATGGCTAACTTTAACCACATTTCGGCTTCACGGTACCGTTTTAGATGAAAGTAGGATCTAGCAATGAATCGCATCGATGCTGCTCGTTCGTCTTTCCAAGTTGCGGTCTTTAGCGATAGGTGTTTAATTAACGTATCGATACAACGATTCCATTTGTGGTAATACATGTACTCGCGTCCCAAGTAGTGGACGTTACGATCGTTTTCGGGGTCTTCTTTTACAGAAAGTTCTAGTAAAGGTAGGTAAGAAGATCTCGATTTCTCGTGATCTGGGTAATGATTCAATGTGATGGAATCGATTGTCACAACTCGTTCTTCTTTCAGTGCTGTTAAGACTTCATGAACAGGATGGGTCCATTTATAATCTTTCTTGGTGTGGATTTTATCTAGGTAGAAGTTTACAATCGGGTTATTGTTTTCATCTAGACTCCAATTGTAATTGTATCTTGCTCTGGTTGTATCAGGTTGCCAATATTTTTCTAGTTCTTTGCGCCAGCCAGGCATGAAGACTTCATCCAAATCCGTACAGACACAAATATCGGTATCATCTGGAACCATTTTTAACGATTCGTTTCGAGCGACGTCAAATCGCCACGGTTTGAAAACTTTTGTCTTAACGTGAATTCCGCATTCTTTTAATTTCTTTACGGTATTATCGGTAGAACCGGTATCCAATACGTAAATTTCATCTGCTTCTTTTACCGATTCATACCAGCGCTCGACAAACTTTTCTTCGTTTTTGCAAATTGCGTATACGACTACTTTGTATTTGTGTTCTGTCATACTACGGTCCTGTTGGTCCGGTAGGTCCTGTCGGTCCTGTTGGTCCGGTTGCTCCGTCTGGTCCCGTTGGTCCTGTTGGTCCGGTAGGTCCTGTTGCTCCATCTGTTCCGGTTGGTCCAGTAGGTCCTGTAGCGCCATCTGTTCCCGTTGGTCCGGTAGGTCCCGTAGCACCGTCTGTTCCGGTTGGTCCAGTAGGTCCTGTTGCTCCATCTGTTCCCGTAGGTCCAGTTGCACCAGTTGATCCGGTTGGTCCTTGTGGAATCGTCAAGTTTAATATAAAGTTAGGTGAAGTTCCCGTAATGGTTGCTGCTGCTTGAGAACCAGGAGCACCTGTCGATACGGTTCCAATTGTTAAGTTTGGTGCAGTTCCTGTAGGTCCTGTAGAACCTGTGGCACCAGTAGGGCCTGTTGGTCCTGTTGGTCCACTCGGTCCTGTAACACCTGTTGGACCTGTAACTCCGGTTGCACCAGTAGAGCCAGTAGGTCCAGTTGCACCGGTTGGTCCTGTAGCACCGATTGTTCCAGCTAATCCTTGCGGTCCTGTTGCACCTGTAGCGCCCGTCGGTCCGGTTGACCCTGTAGAACCTGTCGGTCCCGTAGGTCCCGTAGGTCCAGTTGCTCCAGCAGGTCCGCCACTAGGTCCAGTCGGTCCCGTTGGCCCAAAACAGAAGATTGGAAAACGTGCTGGTCTATCTGGTCTACAATCATTATTTTCAAAAAAATCTCTATTCATTTTATTCTCCTTTCTAATATAAAATATGTTTGAACGAAGAAATGCGGGACACCATTAACCCAGAAAATCATGACTTTTTATAAAATTTGCTGTATTTTTTTTCTGAATTATTCAAAATTTAGTAGTTGGTCTTTTTTTGATGTCTTTCATCATAAGATGAGATAGAGGTGGAAAATGAGAACATATACGGTTCAAAGAGGAGATACGTTATATGGAATATCCAAGCAGTTTGGAGTAAGTGTTTCAGAAATTAAGCGTTTGAACAATTTAACTAGCGATGCGATTACGGTCGGAGATGTGTTACAGATTCCTACGACAGGAAATACAACTTATACCGTTCAAAGAGGAGATTCCTTATACAGTATTGCTAGACTTTACAATACGACAGTTGATGCGATTAAACAATTCAATGGACTTACCAGTGACTTATTGTCGATTGGAATGGTTTTACAAATTCCTGCACTCGATGGCAATGACTCTTCCGGCTACGTGAATTACACGGTTAAAAAAGGGGATTCTCTGTATAGTATTGCCAAATCGTTTGATACGACGGTTTCTGAAATTATGTCGTTCAACAATCTATCGTCGACAGTACTCAGTATTGGGCAAGTTTTAAAAATTCCTACGATGGAAACGGGTCAAAATTATGGTGTTTACTTAGTTCAAAAAGGAGATACTTTGTATTCAATTGCCAATCAATATGGTATTACCGTATCAGAACTCAAGGCTTTGAATCATTTAACGAGTGATCAACTCAGCATTGGAATGATGTTGAAAGTTCCTGGAACTGGTGTCATTTTAGAGTGTTATGGCACTAATTACACGGAACCTACTTACATTACGCATACAGTTGTTAAAGGAGATAATTTGTATTCGTTGGCATCTAGATATGGTGTCAGTGTCGACAGTATCAAGAGACTGAATAACTTGACTAGCAATCTGTTATCGATTGGGCAAGTATTAAAAATAAAGGAGGCTTAAAATGGCTTTAATTTCTTATGAAGAGTTTCAAAAGACAGATGCTTATCCGGCATTTGCAAAACAAAATTCGGATGTTGGATATTTAAAGGTGCAGGCATTTATGGCCGATCAGGCAATTCCGATTCCCGACGTAGAGATTTTAATTACTAAAGAAATTGAAGGTAATATTGTTGTTTTTTTTCGCGGGTATACGGATTCTAGTGGCATTATCGATAATATTACTTTACCAGCGCCAGCAGATACGTACAATGTATCGACGGAGACGTTTTCTGAATTTGAAGTGTACGATTTGACCGCAGTCAAAGAATCTTTTCAAACCTTAAAAAAATATACGATTGGAATGTTCGGAGGATTAAAAGTGTTGCAGTACATCAAAATGGTTCCTATGATTCAGGGAGGTAGCTATGCCCGTTAGAGTTCCGGTCGTTCCAGAGTATATTACTGTTCATTTGGGTGCTCCTAATGAGGCTGCTCGGAACATTACGATTCCGTTTATCGAATATATTACGAACGTTGCTACGTCTGAAATTTATCCTTCTTTTCCAACCGATGCGATCAAAGCTAACATTTTAGCTCAGATTTCGTTTGCCCTCAATCGTGTCTACAACGAATGGTATCCTTCACAAGGATACGGATTTGATATTACAAGTGATCCGACATATGATCAGACATTTCGGGAAGATAGTCAATTTTTCGAAAATATCGCTGTCATTGTAGATGATCTATTTAATGATTACATTCGAAGAGAGGGGCAGATTCAACCACTTTTTGCACAGTATTGTGCTGGTAAAAACGGCAGTACTTGCAATGGACTTTCGCAATGGGGAAGTGTCAACTTAGCCAATCGTGGTTTTGATCCATTGGAGATTTTAAGATATTATTATGGTGACGATATCCAAGTTGTTTACGATGCTCCGGTGGAACCTTTGATGTCTTCTTATCCGGGATTTCCACTTGTGGTTGGTTCGGCCGGAGATCCGGTAAGGACTCTAAAAATTCAATTGAATCGGATTGCCAATAACTATCCGGCGATTCCTGTCATATCGAATTTAAATGAGTTTTTCACAGTTGAGATGGAACGAGCAGTTAAAGTATTTCAAGATATTTTTAGTTTAGAGCAGACTGGGGAAGTAGATAAATCGACTTGGTATAAAATTAAATATATTTACAATAGTGTCAAACGAATTGCCGATTTGGAGAGTGAGGGAATAAGTGAAGAAGAAGCGACACTTCTTTATGAACAAGCATTGGAATATGGTGATCAAGGTCCCTATATTCGACTTCTTGCTTATTTACTATCCGTGATTGCCTATTTGGATTCTTCTTTGCCGCTGTTAGAAGTAGGAGATGTCTTTGATGATAATTTACAGGAAATGCTCATTGCGTTTCAAGAAAAGTATGGATTGGATGCGGATGGAAAGTTGGATGTCGAAGATTGGCCTGTCCTTTTAGATGTCTATAATCAATTGTTAGAGTCGGTTCCAAGTAAGTACTATGACTATCGCGATGAGTTTTATCCGGGATACTTTTTGTCAATCGGTATGACTGGCGATGACGTCAAGAGACTGCAACAATTTTTATATCAAATCTGCGTACGAAAGAAAAATATACCTGGTGTACGAGTCGATGGTACATTCGATTCTTTGACTGAGTCTTCGGTAAAAGCGATTCAAAAGATGGCGAATCTTCCTGAAAACGGTGTGGTTGGACCCGCGACATGGTACCAGATTGTCGAGATGTCTAAGAGTTAGCAAACGGAAAAACGTTTGCTTTTTTTGTCTTCTTTGACTATACTAATGATAGTAGATGAGTAGCAGTTTGTACTCATGAAAAGGAGGATGCCATGAAAAATAAAGAACGTATCATCGCTATCGTTTGTTTTGCATTGTTCATTGTTTTTTTGGTTTTCTTTCTCGTTTTCTGGGCTTTGTTTCGAAGTGACTCTTCCGGTGACTCTTACGATGCTTCCAAGTGGCAGATTACGATTGTGTACCGACTCATCAACATTCGAGCGGAGGCTAGTTTGGATGCTGAAATTTTAGGACAAGTCAAACAAGGAGAAACGTACGATGTCTTAGGTTATACGGTCGATGAAGAGTACGAATGGTATCAGATTGAAAAAGATGGAATCAAAGGATATGTCGGATCTAAGAAGGATGCTCCTTATGTCAAAGAGACTGGGCAGGCTAGAAAGTCCGATATCGAACTGAAATATTATGATGAATATGTCGTGTTTGTAGATGGCAACATTACGTTAGATGGCCTTACGTGTACCTCTAGTTACGGTTGTGATATTACGTATGAGATTTTAGATGATGATTACATTCAGTATATTGCAACGGACTCTTTAGGAACGAGTGTTTATAAGACACAACGGTATTACATGGTGTATTCCATTTCTAATTTTGAACGAGAGTACGATGATGTTACGGTTCGTGGTACGTTTTCTAATTTGAGTGATGGACTTCATATCAATTTACAAGTTTGGAGTAAAATCTTGATTCCACCAGAGTCTTTATCGCCAACGTTTTACTATATCATAACGCCGTATTCGGATGTGGAAACGATTTCCACAATCAATGAAAGCGTCGTATCTTTGGAAACACCTAACTTGATGTTTCAAGCAGGGAACTTATTGGATAGTACTGTAAATGCGTATCAAGATTTGGTTTCTAATCCGTATGAATTTTCACCTAAACAGGAGTATTTAATTGGCGGCGTTCCTGCTAACTCTTGTATCAATGTCGATTATTTGATTCCAAGGAACGTTCATCAGTACTTTACAGAACCAGTAAAATATTTTGAATTTGGATATCGGGCATCGTTACCGAATGCGGTTGGATTCCGTTCTTATTTGTCAGAAAAGTATGTAATGCCTTACTAAAAGATGTGAAAAATGCACATCTTTTTTTCTTTTTTACATAAAATAAAAATAATTAGCACTCTCGCTTGACAAGTGCTAATTAAGTGAGTATAATGGATGCTAGTGAGGTGATATATATGTATGGAATGCCTACTAATCAAGAAGAAGATGTATTAAAAAAATATGGTCGTGACATTACGAATGAGGTCAAGACTAGAAAGACAGATCCGGTAATTGGCCGTGATGATGAAATTCGTAGTATTACGAGAATTTTATCTAGAAAAACGAAGAATAATCCGGTTTTAATCGGTGAACCTGGTGTCGGTAAAACTGCTATTGTCGAAGGACTTGCCCAGAGAATTGTCAAAGGCGATGTCCCAGAAAGTTTGAAAGATAAGACGATTTGGGAACTCGATATGGCTTCTTTGGTGGCTGGTGCCAAGTATCGTGGTGAATTTGAGGAACGTTTGAAAAACGTTTTAAACGAAGTTAAGAAAAGTGAAGGAAACATCATCATGTTTATCGATGAGATTCACATGATTGTCGGAACTGGTGCGGAAGGTGCCATGGATACTTCTAATATCCTAAAGCCGATGTTGGCGCGTGGTGAGATTCATGTCATTGGTGCGACAACGTTAAATGAATATCGTCAATATATTGAGAAAGATGGTGCCCTAGAGCGAAGATTTCAAAAGATTATCGTTCATGAACCTTCTGTCGAAGATACGATTACGATTCTTCGTGGCTTAAAGGAACGTTACGAAATCCATCATGGTGTTACGATTCAAGACCGTGCTTTGGTTTCTGCTGCGGTATTATCCAATCGTTATATTACAGATCGCTATTTACCAGATAAGGCTATCGATTTGGTCGATGAGGCATGTGCAACGATTCGTGTACAGATGGACTCTGTTCCGACAGAACTCGATGAACTTTCTCGTAAAATCATGCGTTTGGAAATCGAAAAAGAAGCCATTCGCAAAGAAAAAGATGATATTTCTAAGAAACGTGTTGCTGAAATCAATACGGAATTAGATACTTTACGAGAACAAGAAAACGAGATGAAAGAAGCTTGGAATAAAGAGAAGGGAATCAACGATCAAATTAAAAACAAGAAGAGCGAAATTGAAAAAGCAAGATTCGATTTGGAACAAGCGGAAAATAATTACGACTTAGAGAAAGCTGCTAAATTGCAACATGGTGTATTACCGAGACTTGAAAAAGACTTGACAGAATTACAGGGCTTAGAGAAAAATAAGTTATTGAGTGATGTCGTTACTAGCGATGATATTGCGGCTGTCATTTCTCGTTGGACAGGTGTACCAGTTGCTAAGTTAGTTAGTACTGAAAAAGAAAAATTATTGTCTTTATACGACAACTTAAGACATCGTGTCATGGGACAAGATGAAGCGTTGAAATTAGTAAGCGATGCTATCATTCGTTCTAGAAGTGGTATCAAAGATCCAAATCGTCCAATCGGCTCTTTCATCTTCCTAGGTCCAACAGGTGTTGGTAAAACGGAAGTTGCTAAGAGTTTGGCATATGAACTATTTGATGATGAACGTCACATGATTCGTATCGATATGAGCGAGTACATGGAGAAGTTCTCTGTCTCTCGTTTAATCGGAGCCCCTCCAGGATACGTTGGATACGAACAAGGTGGCGAATTAACGGAAGCGGTTCGTAGAAACCCTTACAGTATCATTTTGTTCGATGAAGTAGAAAAAGCCCATCCAGAGGTTTTGAATTTGTTGTTACAGATTCTAGATGATGGCAGATGTACGGATTCGAATGGTCGTACGGTCGACTTTAAAAATACGATTATTATCATGACTTCTAACGTCGGCAGTGAGTACATTCTTTCTGGTCAAGATGATAAAGTAATGGAAGAACTTCACAAGCATTTTAAACCAGAATTTATCAATCGTGTCGATGAAGTTATCGTATTTAAGAAACTTACGAAAGATGTATTGTACGAAGTCTTAGATAAGATTGTTCGTGAGATTGAAGATCGTTTGAAGGACTCTCACATCCAGATTCGTTTGACGGATGCGTCAAAGAACTACTTAATCGATAAAGGTTACGATGAGTTTTATGGCGCTCGTCCATTGAAACGTCTCGTCAATCGTGAAGTAGAGACAGTATTAGCGAAGAAATTAATCGACAACGAAATCAAACCGGATAGTATTGTCACAATCGACTATCAAAATCATCAGATTCTTGTCAGTTAGGAAAAGGTCAAGTATGTGCTTGGCTTTTTTTGTTCTTGCCGTCAAGAACTAGTAAATTTTCATTTCCTTGTTTTCTTTTCTGGCTTTATTTCTAAAAGATGATATAATTAGAGTATAGTAGGTGAGGATATGAAAAAAAATAGAGGTATTACAATTGTTGAGTTGATTGGATTTATTATTGTATTAGGAATTATTATCGTATTAGTAATCCCTAAGATAACGGAATATATTACCGGTTCTAGAGAGAAAACGATGGTTCAAAATGCTGAGATTTATTTAGAGTCAGCGAAAGTTTTGTATCACAGTCAATATATGCTTCCGGAAGCAGGTCAAACTGATGCGTTAAGTGTATGTGATATTAGGGTGCGTTCTGGTGGAAAAAGTCCGTATGGTGCGGAATGGGATTGTGGAAAGAGTTTCGTTGCTGTTTATAATCCTGATAATAATCAATATAATTACTATGTTCAGTTAGTGGATGCGAATGGAAATGCTTTGCCATTAACAGAAGAGGGACATTTTCATGAAGATTTAGTCGTAGTAGAAAGTGATGGTAACTATCCGACACGATCTGACGATAGGTTGCTCATTATGAGAGCAAAAGTTGGCGATTACGTCAATTATGATGCTGGTGTTTGGGAGACTGATATGGCACTACCTGCGCAGGTTGGAACGATTGGAGGAGTTACGGCAGGAACTAGTCGAAATAATAGTGTCTCTTGTTCCGATGGTACTTCCATTTTATCCGGATGGCGGATTTTGTCGAAAAGAGATGGAAAAGTTACTTTAGTTAGTGCAGGTAATCCACTTTGCTATTATCATGGTGGAACGGATAATGCTTATACATCAGAACAGTATCTAAAAGGAAATTTAGACTGGGCATCTAAGTACGTTTCTAGTAAGGCAACTAGTGAAGTAAACGCTCTTTCTTTTGAAGATTTTCAGAATGAATTTGCACTTTCTGTATCCGTTTTAGGAAAGGAAGACTTATTGAATTATTGCAAAGATACTAGCAATTGTGAAATGAATGAAGATTCAGAAGGTGCCATTGCAAATGTTTCTGATGCTAGTTTGTTCCGCATCGATGCACCGTACTATTTGGCATCTTCTAAGGACACGGCAACGTTATGGAGTGTGGCAACCGATGGAAATATTACGTCTTTTACAGATCAAGCACAAGGTATTCGTATTTTGATTACGTTAAATAGTGATGTTGTTGCAAAAGGAAAAGACGAAAACGGTGCGTGGATACTATCTTAGCATATTTTGACGGAACGGTACGTTTATTATATAATATAGATAGGAGGATTTTTATGAAAGAAGATTTCAAAAACATTATCTTGATGGGACTTGGTGCGATGTCTTTGACGACAGAAAAAGCACAAGAAATGAAGAAAGAACTTTTAAAGAAAGGAGAAGAAGTATACGAAAAGGGAAAAGTAGCAAATGAAGAATTAAAGCATAACATCGAAGAAAAGATTAAAGAAAACGTTACAGTCGTATACCAGACGCCAGATTTATCAAAAGAAGATCTTGCTAAAAAGATTCAAGAGTTATCAGATGAAGATAAGAAAGAAATTATGGATTTATTAAAGGATAAAAAATAATATGAAGCGAGAAGGGAAACGCTTAAGTGACATTGTACGTGTCATCAATAAATATCATCTGGTAAAAGAAGCGACTCCCGAAAGATTACGTCAGGCTTTAGAAGAATTGGGACCGACATTTATTAAGATTGGTCAAATTATGTCTTCTAGGCCTGATTTGGTTCCTAAGGAGTATTGTGCAGAATTAAAGAAGTTACGGAGTAACGTAAAACCGATGGAGTTTTCTCTCGTTACAGAAATTCTAGATCGTGAGTATAATGGCGAAACTTGGAATATATTTGCATCGATTGAAGAAGTTCCGATTGGATCTGCTTCGATTGCTCAAACCCATCGGGCTACTTTAAAAAATGGCGATGAAGTTGTTATAAAAATTGAACGAGAACACGTCTATGAAACGATGACACAAGATATCAAACTGTTAAAAAGTGTCGTTCGGCTTTTACATTTAGATAAATTATTTTCGAGTGTTTTGGATATCGATTCTTTCTTAGATGAGATGTATCAAACGGCTTTGGAAGAAATGGACTTTTTGATGGAAGCAAGACATATGAAAGAGTTTGCGAATAATCAAAAAGAGGTCCGTTACATCAAACCGATTCGTGTTTACGATGAGTATTGTACGAGAAATGCACTCGTTATGGAGTATATTGGTGGATACAATATCAATCAATTAGATTCTTTAAAGAAAGATGGTTACGACATCAAAGAAATTTCTGAGAAACTTGCCTATAATTATATTAAACAAGCATTGGATGATGGGTTCTTTCATGCGGATCCACATTCCGATAATATTAAGATTGATGATGGCAAAATCGTATTTTTAGATTTCGGTATGATGGGGAGACTAACACATCATAACAGAAAACTTTTGGATGCTTGCATTCGGGCGATTGTATCGAACGAATACAGTGAAGTAGGGCATATTTTAACGGTTATGAATACGAATAACTATCCAATCGACCATATGAGACTTAACAACGATATCAAACGCGTTTTGGATAAAAACAAGACAGCAGAGATTGCCAATATCGATATCAAAGGATTTGCACTTGATATGTTTTCGATGTTAAATGACAATAAGATTATTTTGCCACGCGATATTACGATGTTGTTACGTGGTATTATCGTCATCGCGGGATTACTAGAAGAAATCGATCCGACTGTCAGTTTGATGCAAGTATTACAAACGTACTTTGATCCAAAAGATATGTTTACTAAGGATAAATTCAAGGATTATGCTTCGACGGTTGTCCGTAGCGGCGCTGATTTAATGGTCATTCCAAAAGAAGCATTGACTCTTTTAAAAGGAATTAATACCGGTGAACTTCGCTTTAATGTCGAAATGACGGACTCTACTGGACAAATCACTAGAATGGAAAAGTTATTCCATTTAGGAATTGTAACGGTTTTAGACGTTGCCTTAATCATCGGAATTCCTTTTATTAGCGATACAAATCCTGTTTTATTTGCATTTTATGTGATTGCCGCTATTATCTGTACATGCTGGTTATTTGTTAAGATGTTCGTATCTAGAATACGAAGAAAGTAAAGTGAATGGTAATTCACTTTTTTTGTGAATCGATTTATAGAAGACATATCTTTTTCTTTTTTTGAATAGACTAATACTGGTGATAGATTTTGAAAATTAATTTTAAAAAGTTGTTTCTCTACATTGTGATAACGGCACTGATTGGATCCTTGTTTACATTCTTTTCGATGGATGGGATGGAGGCTTTTCAGACGGTTGTAAACAAACCTAGTTTTACACCGCCAGGAATTGTCTTTGGAATTGCTTGGACAATTCTTTACATTTTGATGGCAATTTCTTGGTATATGGTAGATTCTTGTAAGCCTTGCGTCATTGTTTACTTTATTCAATTGATTGTAAATTCTTTGTGGTCGTTTATTTTCTTCAGTTGGGGCAATTATTTTGTTGCCCTTCTATGGACGATTTTGTTATTAGGTCTTATCGTGTATATGATACTTGTCTTTTATAAAGAAAAACCAGCTGCTGCCTATTTGCAAATTCCATACTTGTTATGGACAATATTTGCTACGATTTTAACATATGGAGTTTTCTCTTTAAATTGAGTGTCAATTGACAATAACTTGACAATTGCCTTTTGGTAGTTTTCTTTTGGAAAAATATTTCATTCTAATGTATTTTGGTATATAATCATAGTAACAATAATAGTAGCAGGAGGAGCATGGATTATTATGAAACTTAAGAAAACGTTATCTAGAAGAGAACTTTATTTGATAGATGCTTATTTTAGGGCAGCGAACTATGTTAGTGTGGGTGAGTTGTATTTATTAGATAATCCACTTCTTAGAAGACCTTTGGAATTATCTGATGTGAAATCTAAATTAGTAGGTCATTGGGGAACGGTTCCTGGTCAAAACTTTATTTACGTTCACTTAAATCGTGTCATAAAGAAGTACGACTTGGATATGATTTATATATCTGGCCCTGGACATGGTGGCAATAGTGTCGTTGCGAATACTTACTTGGAAGGTAGTTACAGTGAGATATATCCTTCGATTACTTACGACGAAAAAGGACTTCAAAAACTCATGAAGCAGTTTAGTTTTCCAGGTGGTGTTTCCTCTCATGCAGCTCCTGAAACTCCAGGTTCCATTCATGAGGGAGGAGAATTAGGATACAGTCTCAGTCATGCCTTTGGTGCGATTTTAGATAATCCAACTTTGATTGCAGCATGCGTCATTGGAGATGGCGAAGCAGAAACGGGTCCATTGGCAACTTCTTGGCAACTGAATAAATTTATCAATCCCAAACATGATGGGGTAGTCTTACCAATTTTGCATCTAAATGGATATAAGATTGCTAATCCGACGGTTTTGGCTAGAATTCCAAAGAGTGAACTTACCATGTATTTAAAAGGTTGTGGTTGGGATCCTATCTTTGTATCTGGAAGTGATCCAATGAAAATGCACGAAGCAATGGCAACGGCGATGGATGAGGTCATTTCTAGAATTTTAGAAATTCAAGAAGAGGCACGTAGTGGAAAAGAGGTATCCAGTACTTATCACTGGCCAATGATTGTACTTAGAACACCAAAAGGATGGACTGGTCCAGAAGAAGTGGATGGTTTACCAATTGAAGGAACGTTCCGGGCTCATCAAATTCCTTTGATTATCGACGAAGATCATAAAGAGAATTTGCACTTGCTAGAAGAATGGCTGCGCAGTTATCATCCAGAAGAATTGTTTGATGAAAATGGAACGCTTTATAGAGAAATCCGGGAAATGGCTCCGGATAAACGTCATTGCATGGGATTAAATCGTCATGCTAACGGTGGACTTTTGTTAAAGCCACTGATCGTTCCAGACTTTAAAAAGTATGGAGTCGATGTTCCCAAACCAGGAACGGTTACGGCCTCTGACACGCGAGTTCTTTCTTCTTATGTTCGCGATGTCATCGTAAAAAATCCTCGTAACTTCCGAGTATTTGGACCTGATGAAGCACTTAGTAATCGTTTGAACGACATGTTTCAAAAAACATCTAGACAATGGGAGGCACCAATTCTTCCTACCGATGAGTACTTAGCACCTGCTGGTCGTGTCATGGATTCTTATTTATCTGAACACGTTTGCGAAGGGGCTTTGGAAGGTTACTTATTAACGGGTCGTTACGGTTTCTTCGATAGTTATGAAGCATTCGCTCGTATTGTCGATTCGATGGCTAGTCAGCATGCCAAATGGTTAAAGGTAACGAAAGAACTTTCTTGGCGCAAACCGATTGCCAGTTTGAACTTTTTATTAACATCGCACGTTTGGCAACAGGATCACAATGGATATACGCATCAAGATCCAGGATTTTTAAATCATTTGGTGACGAAAAAAGCAGATATTGTTCGCATGTATTTACCACCGGATGCCAACTGTTTACTTTCTTGTTTTGATCATTGCATTCAATCTAAAAACTATATCAACGTCATCGTTGCTAGTAAACATTTGTCTTATCAATGGTTATCTATGAATGAAGCAGTGAAACATTGTAAAAAGGGAATTGGTATTTGGAAATTTGCAAGTAATGATGAAGGAAAACCAGATATTGTCATGGCTTGTTGTGGTGATACACCGACTCTTGAAACATTGGCTGCTGTCACAATTTTAAGAAGAAATTATCCGAATTTAAAAGTACGTGTCGTCAATGTTGTCGATTTGATGAAATTGGAATCTGATATTTCTCATCCGCATGGATTAAGTGATGATGAGTGGGAAGAATTGTTTCCTTTGAAAGTTCCTGTTATTTTTGCGTTCCACGGTTATCCATCTTTGATTCATCAGTTAATTTATAAACGGAAAAATGATCAGAATTTCCATGTTCATGGTTACAAAGAAGAAGGAACGATTACAACGGCATTCGATATGCGTGTTCAAAATCATTTGGATCGTTATCACTTGGTTATGGATGCTCTTCGTTATTTACCAAAATTAAAAAATGTCGATAGTTTGGTAAGTTATTGTAATTTAAAATTGTTTGAACATTCTAACTATATTCGAAAATATGGAAAAGATCTGCCAGATGTTACGAACTGGTCTTTTCCTGAAGCAATGAAGAATCTAGAATCCTAGGTTCTTTTTCTTTTCTAAATTCCTGCCTTATGATATAATATGGTCGTATGTACTTTACTAGTTGCATAAAATCTAGTGAGGTTCATTGACTTTTTTTTGTGTTTTGATTATAATAGCCCTTACAAAAAGGGTAAATGTGTATAGAAAGGATGAGGGAGTATGGCTAAGAAAGGAACGAAGTCTACAAAAAAGAAAAGTGCATATTCAAAAAAGAAGACTTCTACTTCATCTACTACTAAGAATAGAAGTACGACAGGAATGCCAAAAAAGTCTGTTGTTGCATCTACAAATAAACAGACATCGACTACGAAAAAGCAAACGACTAAGAAAGTTGTTTCAAAAGTAGAAAATACAAAGCCACAATTATCTTCTATTTATACGAAAAATGAGCAAAAAAATGATTCGTTAGAAGATATCTTGTTAGATAAGTTGTTTAACTATCATGAAAAGCCAAAGAAAGCTACAGCTAGTAAAAAGGTGGCAAAGAAAGATAATAAGTCCACTTCTAAAAAAACAGCTTCAACGAAACAGACCGCTAAGAAAGAAGTTCCAAAAGAACAGACGGTCGATAAAAAGAAAAAAGAAAAGGCTAAAGTAGAAGAGAAGAGTTTAGAAAAAGTTGTTCCTGAAACTCCATCTACTAATGTAACACCTGTTGAACAACCTACAGTTGTCTCTTCAGAAGTAAAGGATTCTCCAAAAGAAGCAAAAAGTAATATTGCCGTTCGTATTTTGTTTTTTGGATTTTGTTTTATCGTCATTGTAGTGTTTATTTTATTTTTGAACTTAAATCATATTGGCGATGCTGTATCAGAAGTTGTACCACAATCTGATTTGACTGTTAGTTATGACGTTTCTGCAATTGATCCAGAGACTTCCAATGTAACCATTACGATTCATGCTAGTAGTGATGTCGGTTTGAAACGTATTTTATTACCGAATCAAAAAGTGAAATATTTGACGAATGAAACGGATGTTTCCGTCCAATACATGGTCAATGCGAATGGAACTTATACGTTCTCAGTTAGTGATATGAGTAATTCGGTTTCCAAAGTAGAAGTTGTCGTCAACTCTTATACATAGAAAGTAATTAAAAAGACCTTTTGAAAAGGTCTTTTCTATTGTGTTTTTCCTTGCATGAAAATTTCTACTAGTTCATCACTTTTACTGGTTCGTATGGCAGTTCCCCAAGTGCCAAAACCGGATGAAATAATTAGGTGATAATCGCCATCTTTTTTAAATCCGGATTGAACGAATAAGTTTCCTGGGAATAGTTGACCGGCATGCGTATGTCCGGCGACTTGTAAATCGACTCCTAAGTTTTTGGCTTGTCCTTCATCTTCAGGACGATGGTCAAATAAGATGATTGGATAATCGTGATCGATTCCTGTCATTAATTCATCTAACGATAATCGAACGTGATCTTTATCTTTTCTTCCTACTAAGTAGAAGGAGTCATCTATCATTAACACTTCATCTTCTAACGTTCTGATGTTATTTTCGTTAAATTTTTTTCTAGATTCATCGTTTAGTAAATCGTGATTTCCTTCTACATAATAAGTTCCGTATGTTGTATCAGCAGTTCCTAAGTTTTCATAAGCACATGTTTTGTATTCTTCTTTGGTGGATTCGTCAAATAAGTCGCCATCGATTAAAAAAATGTCGGCGTTTGCTTTATTTACTTGGTCTACGATGTAGTCAATCGTGTTACAATCGGATCCAGTTCCTAAGTGAAGGTCAGATAGTAACATGATTGTAAGTCCGTTATTTTTGATTTCTTTATTTACCGAAATTGTGTAATTTGTAATGACGGGACTTTTTGCTTTATAGACTCCGTATAATGTGTATGTGGTTGCTAGTAAGATAAATGTTACTCCGCCCATCGAGATACGTTTGATGAATTTGATTAATGATTTGGCGTTTGCTTTTTTGGCTATCCAAATTGTTAAGTCGTATATTAAGTAGAACATCACGGTGTATAAAAATATGACTGCGGCTGGGGTTAATAAACATACATTGATGGTAAAAAATACTAAGATGATTGACCAAAAGATAAATTTTTTACGGGTACTACTATCTTTCAAATGAAAGCTTGCTCCTAGTTTGCTCCCTAAATACCATCCGCCTAAAAGAGTGGGTGGAATAAAGAGTAGGTAATGAATTAGACGCATACTCTTCCTCCTATCATTGAATTCATTATAAACGTGTTTGAAAAATAATGCAATCATGTTCGAAAGATGTTATAATACAAGAAGTAAAAGAGGTGTCAATTATGCGAAGTGTTTTTATTACTGGCGCGACAAAGGGAATTGGGTATGCAACAGCAAAAAAGTTTTTAGAAAACGGTGATTTCGTCTTTGTCAATTATTGCTCGGATGATGTGGGTGCTCATGTTGTTGAAGAAGAGTTTCAAGAGCGATTTCCCAACTCTTTTTTGTTCATTAAAGGGGATGTGAGTAAAGAAAGTGATGTCGTTCGCATGAGTGACATCGTTCAAAAGAGGGTAGCACATTTGGACGTTTTGGTGAACAATGCAGGAATTGCCATCGATACCACTTATGAAGATAAGACGGTGGCTAACTTTCAAAAGACTTTAAATGTTAATTTGATTGGACCGTTTTTGGTTTCCAAGTATTTTGCACCATTGATGGAAGTAGGGGCTATTATTAATGTGAGCTCAACGAATGGAATTAATACTAATTATATTGAAAGTTTGGATTACGATGCATCGAAAGCAGGACTCATTTCGTTAACGAAAAATTTGTCTTTGCAATATGCCCCGCGTATTCGGGTGAATGCGGTTGCACCGGGTTGGGTACTCACACCGATGAATCAAAATTTAGATTCGGAGTTTATCGAAGAAGAATGTAAAAAAACGTCTTTGGGACGGTTTGCAGAACCAATGGAAATTGCTAACGTTATTTTCTTTTTAGCAAGTAGCGAAGCATCTTTTATGACAGGTTCTGTCGTAGTAGTAGATGGAGGTTATCATGGATAATAAAATAAAAGAAATTGAAAGTAAATTAATGCCAATTTTTGAAAGTATCGATGAAAGATGTTACCGTAACAGTGAGAAAGTATTGAATGCTTTCCGTGAAGAGAGAGTATCGCAAAGTGATTTTAACTCTACGACTGGATACGGTTACGATGATGTTGGAAGAGATAAAATCGAACGTGTTTTTGCTCGTGTTTTAGGTAGTGAAGATGCTTTGGTACGAAATCAGTTTATTTCTGGAACTCATGCTCTTACTGTTACGTTATTTGGACTTTTACGTCCAGGAGATACGTTGTTATCGATTTGTGGAAAACCGTACGATACGTTGGATGAAGTAATCGGTATTATCGAAAATCCAAGTTCTTTAATCTCTTGGGGTATTCATTATGATCAGATCGATTTAGTTGATGATGATTTTGATATTCCTAGTATTCAAGAGTATTTGAAATCTCATAAAGTAAAAGTAATCGAAATTCAACGTTCTAAGGGATATTCTACTAGAAAGAGTTTGACAATCGATAAAGTAGAACGGGTTGTGAAAGCAATTCGAGAAGTCGACCGAGAAGTAATTATTATGGTCGATAATTGTTATTGTGAATTTGTCAGCGATAAAGAACCAACAGAGGTTGGTGTCGATATTATGGTCGGCTCTTTAATTAAAAACTTAGGTGGCGGACTTGCTCCAAATGGTGCATACGTTGCAGGTAGGGCTGATTTGGTAGAGTTGGTTGCAGAACGATTGACTGCTCCTGGTGAGGGAAAGGATGTTGGGCCTTCTTTAGGTATTAATCGGACGTTGTTACAAGGGCTTTTCTTTGCACCAAGTGTCGTCGCTAGCAGTTTGAAGACGGGTGTTCTTACGAGTGCTTTGATGGCTGATCTTGGTTATGATGTAGAACCAAAGGCGAGTGACGAACGTGCCGATATCGTACAAAATATCATTTTCCACAACCGTGAAGATATGATCCGTTATTGTGAAATTATTCAAAAGTATTCGCCGATTGATTCTGATGTCTCACCAGTTCCATGTAGCACGCCAGGATATTTAGATCCGATTATTATGGCGGCTGGAACATTTACGCAGGGTTCTTCGATTGAACTATCTTGTGATGGTCCGTTACGTGAACCGTTTATTGCTTACCAACAAGGTGGCCTTACTTACGAGTATGGAAAACTTGCAATTTCTAAAATATATGAAGAATTAGGAAAGAAATCATCTTGAAAAAGAGTAGAAAATCGTGTAAGATATATAGTATAGAATAAAATAGAGGGTGAACGTTATGAGTGATACAGAAATTTATAAAAATTTACGGATATCTGGTTCTAAGAGAATCGAATTTATTCGGTCGTTATCCGGAAAAGATTTAGACCGTGCTTATGAAATTAATAAAGAGATGTTTCAAGCAGCAATGGATGGTTTGATTGGTGATGTCGATAAAAAGTATCGTTATGGGGAAGATAATCAAATTCCTAGTAACGATGTTCCAGTTGCTGAGTTCATGCATCGGATGAACGATATGAATTTGGATTTTGTCGTTTCTGATACACCTAAGGCGGAAGAGAAAAAACCATCTGCTGTCGTTGAAGTTTATCCTCAAACGGAAGAAGCAGAATATCATCTAGAGCCTGCGAAAGTAAGTAGTATCGATACTCCTCAAATGGAAGACTCTAAGATGAAGGACGATGGTGTTTTGTTTCGAATTACAGATGTGACACCTTCAGATGATGCTTTGAATAAACTTCGTAATGATGCTAAGATGATTGGTGCCAATGCTGGTTTGAAACCGATGCCTAAAATTGGAATTGAGATTAAGTAACTTTGTTTACTTAATTTTTTTTGGCCTTCTTTACTTCGTTTTATCATTTTGATATACTACATTTTAAGGGATGATAATATGATTTATTTAGATTATTCTGCTACAACACCAACGGATTCTAATGTATTGGATACGTTTGTGAAGGCAAGTAAATACATAGGGAATGCGAACTCTTTACATCGTTTGGGTAGTGAGTCAAAACAGCTGATTGATGCTTCTATTGCACAGATTGCCAGCTTACTTCACGTTCGTCCATCCGAAGTAATTTTTACTTCTGGAGCGAGTGAATCGAACAATACTGCAATCAAAGGAATTTGTTTTAAGTATGCAAATCGAGGAAAGACGATTCTTACGACGAGGTTAGAGCACTCTAGTATTTTAGAACCGATTCGTTATTTGGTCGAACAGTTTGGATTTCAGGTTCAGTATTTGGATTTGGATGCCAATGGAGTCATAGAGCTTTCCTCTTTAAAAGAAAAGTTAAATGATGACGTTTTATTAGTAAGTGTTGCATCTGTCAGTAGTGAACTTGGAATTTCACAACCGATTAGAGAAATGGCTTCCATTATTAAAGAGTATCCGAAGTGTTTCTTTCACGTCGATATGACACAGAGTGTCGGCAAGGAAAAAGTTTCTTTTGATGGAATTGATTTAGCCTCTTTTTCTGCCCATAAATTTTATGGGGTGAAGGGAATCGGGTGTTTGATTAAGAAGGAATCCGTTTCTTTAACACCTTTAATTCATGGTGGAAAGAGTACAACTGTGTATCGTTCTGGAACTCCTGCTACAGCACTGATTGCTAGTCTTGCCAAAGCACTTCGTCTTGCTTATGAAAATTTTCCAGAAAAATTAGAGAAAATCCGTAGTTTGCATGATTATTTAATCTCTTGTTTGAAAGAAATCCCAGAAGTTCATTTGAACAGTACGACGGCATCCATTCCACAGATTGTCAATTTCAGTGTTTCTAATATCAAGTCTGAAACGTTACTACATGCTTTGGAAACTCACGAAATTTATATTTCTACTAAGACGGCATGTTCTTCGGATGTGGGTATCTCTGATAGTGTTTATGCCGTGACTGGTTCAAAAGAGTATGCTTTACACAGTTTACGTGTCAGTATTTCTCATTTGACGACGAAGGATGAATTAGAAGAATTTGTACGAGTGTTAAAGAAGTGCATTCGTGAATTATCTTTTCAGGTAGGTGAAGGAAATGCGTAAGATTTTATTACCAATTCTTTTTCTTTGCCTTTTTTTGATGCCATCTACTGTATTTGCAAACAATCCTGCTAAACTGTACTTTTTCTATAGTGATACTTGTGCTCATTGTAAAGAGGCAAGTGTTTATCTAGAGACGATTCCTAGTCGTTATCCAGATGTGCAAGTTATTCGGTATGAAGTGAGTCATAATCAGGAAAACTATCAATTGATGATGGATGTCTTAGACCTTTTAGATATTTCTAGTCGCGGTACACCACTCATCGTTTTAGGAAGTAGGGGAACGGTTGGATTTAGTGACAGCATTCGTCTTACCATCGAAGAAAACATTCTATATGCTAGATACAATGAAGTTCGAGATGTCGTTGGAGAAATTCAAGGAACGAGTGAGTATTTTGAGGAACACATTTCAGAAACGGATGTTTTGATCGATTTACCATTTTGGAAAGGTGCGAATGCCAAGGGTGATAACATGGCTTTGATGACACTTGATTTGGGATTTTTCAGTGGCATTCAACCGGCAGTGTTATTGACGACGATTGTTTTGTGTCTTTTATTTTTTGTGCTGTTTCATATGCCACAAATTTCTATGGTTCCGTTTTGGATTCCTTTTGTGATTTTCTTTTTGGCATTTTTGACAAACGGTAATATTTTGACATTTTCTAGTATTTCGTATATTGTTTTCTTCATTTTGTGTGTACTATGTGTTCTCTTTGCCATTCTTTGTTATCGGTTTCGAAATCATTCTTTTGTTTCTAAATACTTTTCTTTTTCATCCGTTTCAGTTCAGAAAGGTACAGCTATATTTTTAGCAACCTTTGCATGTTTCTTAGTTTGTCTATTTTTCTCTATTCAAAATGAGAACGTATTGATTTATCAAAGATTATTTATTTTTCGGTCGATTACTGGTTTTTCTTCTTATTTGTATGCAATCTTATTTATGGTATCCTTTTTGATACCAAGTTTCGTTCTTTACGTCTTTTTTTCATTTCTTGCCAAAAAGAAAAAACTAGTTCGCAAATGATTCTTATTGTATGATATAATTAGTTATGCTAGGATGGTGATGATATGCCTTATGTGGAGCATGTTCCAACAGTGGGAGAATTGATTTTGGAACCATTTTTTGGAAAAAAAGGAATTTACGATTTAAAAAAAATTGATAAAGAGACCGTTTTAAATATTTTGAAAAAGTTCGATATGGATTATGAAGGATATCAAGTAACTTCTAAGAGAAATGTTGGTATGCCTGTATTTGAAGCTTCTAAGGGAAATGACCATATTACAATTATGGGAAAAGAAGATATTACGGGTGCTGATCGTGAAATCAAGTTAACAGTTGTTGAAGAAAAGGGAAATGTCTTTAGTGAACGACAATATATTCGAGCTGGTATTCCTGGAAGATTTGGCGTTTATTTAAACAAGCTTACATATTTTGAAGATGGTATGGAGACGAGTCAAAGTAGAGAAGTGTATTCACCAAAAGAACTTACGTTTGAACAACCGATTGTCTTGATTGGAGATCGTAAAATTTATGCAAAAGATGTTCTTCAAAAAATTGATCCAGCCAACTTGATTTTACACTTACCAGATACGAAACAGGTAATCAATCAAGTTGTCGGTGTACAGAGTGAAAAAAGTTTGCATTTTACGTACACAGTTGGACTAAATCAATACAGTAACGTCGACGATTATGTGTCTCCTGCACTTTCAATTTCCTTGGATGGAAAAAGTGAAAATGTTCCAATTAATATGAAAGATATTACGAAAAAGGAAATTCAAGTAACCCAATATATTGCAACTTCTAAAGCTTTTGCAGAGTACATGTCATTCTTTAGAAGTTTAAAACCAATTGTATCAGCAGCTACAGAAGAGACGGTAGCAGTAGGGCAGCCAAATAGTAATGTACAATTAGAGCAATCGAGCAGTGATAAAGGGCAAGATGAATCTTTAAAAGCTTCCGAGGTAGTTTCTGCTCCTGTATCTGGACAAGAGGTATCTGTTCCTTCTACTAGTGTGGATTCTACAGTTGAAACGATTTAGTAAGAGGTGCTTTTATGGGCGAGAAGAAAAAGATGGTAGATATCAATAAAGAATTGCAGCATTTGAAGCAAGAAGTATCTGATATGAAGCAATTGAACAAGGAAATTTATGGTGTGACTGGTTTTATTCTTGCTATTATTGCGATTTGTTTTTCATTTGTACATGTTATTCCAGCTTGTATTTGTGCTTGTGTAGCATTCTTCTTGTCACTACTTGGTATTCATTCTTATAGTAAGAGTAAACAATTTGCTTTTTTGGGAATTGTTTTAGGATCGATTAGTTTGATTTTTTCTGTTTCTGTTGTTACCATTATGGTTAGTAATGAATTGACAAAGGAAGATTTGCCTTCTTCTGAAACGGAATATGATCAATTTAAAAAATTGGCATATTATGCATGGGATGAGCAGAACGGAAATAGTTTGTTGGTATTAAATGAGGATGGTACGTATTTTTGGTATCAAGATAGGGATAATTTAGAAGATAATTACACCAAAGGTGTTTACATGTTGTCTTCTGGTGTTCAAGATCATAATCAACAATACGTTTATAAAGATGATACGTTTTATTATTATGAATTGTTTTTGACGAAGATTCAAGTAATAGAAAACAGACAAGATGTTACTTCAATAACATCTTCTCGACAAGATCGATACACATTTGGAATTGATATTGCAACCAATGAGATTGGTTGTGTCGAAGACGTTACATCTGGCGATGTCAGTTGTTTTAATCGTATGGATACGGTTGCACAGGAGGGATAGTATGGAAGAAGAAAAAGATGAAACTAAGAAAGAAAAACCTACATTAGAAGAAATACAGAAAGCGATGCAAAGTAAGAAATTGTCTGCTGATGAATATTATGATTTTTATAATTTAGAAGATGAAGATTCCGTTTCTTTTGAATATGACTTAGAAAACGAAGAATTAGAATAGATTTTTTTCGTTTTATGTTATAATAAACTTCGTTGGTGATGTTATGTTTCAATATTTTTATTATCGCAAAGTAAAACAATTTGTTACGTATTTAACGGAATCTGTCAATTTGGATATGATTGAATGTGCCAAAGGAAAAGATGAGAAAAAAATTCTTTCTAGTAAAAAATGGAAAGATACGTTAGCAAAGCATATCGATGAGATGCTGGCTCTTTTTTCTTATCGTAACTGGCAGAGAATCTTGACGATTCAACAAGGATATAGCAAACGTTCCTTAAATCCAGATGAAGATATTCGGTTAAATTTAGAGGCTTTTTTAAAAGCTCATTATAAGTTGTTGTATCAGAAATTTCATATGAAAACATATGCAGAATATCAGTACGAAGATGCTAAAGAAGTACGCCGAATCTTGTATATTGAGGATTTAGTCATTCGTAACCATAAAGGAACGGCAGTTATTATTTTTTATCAGAATGGTCGTCGGATGGCATATTGTCCAGAAGATGGGAAACGGTTGATTATTGAGAATTTGGATTTAAAAGAGGAGTCTAGTATTCTTACTTTGGTAGAACAAAAAGAGGATTTTTGGACTTCACTCAAAGATAAAATTACAGATTTGTTTTTTGAAGAAGAATAGTGTTCATGTTGTAATAAGAATAGGATATGGTGTGTTATGGTACTAGGGGAACTGACATTTAGAGATTTAGACCGCAAGTGGTTTTTGTTAGAAAACAAAAAAGAAATCAAGCGAATTAATCGCTTGTTTCATTATAAAAAAAGCAAATATCCACTTTTGTGTTATTGTTATATCGATCATGAAGCTGGGATATCGATGCGTATTTTAGGAACGATTCAAGTTCATAATCAAGAAATTTCGTTATCGAAGCAGCAACTAGAAGCTAGAATGGATATTTTGCGGTATAGTGAGATCGAGTCTTTTCATTTGACACCGGTGCCTGACGAGATTTGGCAAGCGATATCTTACACTTTTGATGTGATACAGGAAATGGATGTGTATTATACAGACAAAGATGGCATTTTAGCATCTCGTCAAGATACTAGATTGGATCCATATCGCAATCCTGTTTTGGTAGATGATGTTTCTTTCTTAATTGTCGATGGAACGCATCCAGCAGAAATGCTAGAGGGAAGAATTTGCGATTATGATGCGGAGTTAGATCGTTTTTGTGCTGAAGTGTTAACAGAGCCTGAAGGAGAGTATCCGATTTCTGTTTCTTCTTTGGTATATTTAAAATACGTCGATCGTCCGAAATATACTGGACTTGCATTTTTAGAGAAGAAAGAAGAATAATGTTAGTTAAACAGTAAAATGCAAAACATCAAAAAATATAATAATTACAAGGGTTAATGCAAATTAATCCTTGTATTTTTGTTAAAATTTAGTAAAATAGTATTA
>QAMK01000025.1 GCA_003149915.1 Bacillota bacterium | reverse complement strand
ACCTACTATCCAAGTAGTCAGGAATGTAGTAGATGCGGATATCAAAATGAAAAAGTAAAGGATTTAACAGTTAGAGATTGGATATGCCCAAAATGTGGAAGTTACCATGATAGAGATATCAATGCTAGTATTAATATATTATTTGAAGGAATCAAGAAATGTAGAAACGAATTTATATAATAAAATTAAAAAAGAAGAACAAAATCTACGGCAGCGACTGTCGGAAGTTAAGTCTGTGGAGAATAGAGGGTACTCTATCTAGGAAGCAGAAAGCCCGGGAGGTAACGACTGGGAGATGAAAATTTATTTTCATTTTGTTCTGCACTGATAAAGATAAATTTTATCATCTAAAATTCTTTTGTTCTCTTGAAAAAAATTGCAGAACATTATAAACTTATTATAGAGGGAGTAGGGAAAGAATGAATAAAAAGGAATATTTAGTAGCGGTTCGTGAAGAACTGGCTGGTTTAAAGTCAACTGAACTTCAAAAAGAAATGCAAAAATTAGAAAAAAAGATAGAAAATCAAGAAAAAAAACATCGTTCTTGGGCAGAGATTCAAAAAAAGTTAGGCAGTAGTCGAGAATATGCCGAAAAAGTTCTTGCAAAATATGAGAAAAATCCGATTGAATGGTGCGTTTTAATGATGGCGAGATTACTTCGTTGGTTAACCAATTGGGTACAAGAGTTTGCGAATATCTTAGCTAATCCAAAAGCTAAAGATATCGTCCGCATCTTAATCGTTCTTTGCTTGACATTTTTAATCGTTTCATTTTTGAAATTTCCATTTTTATTATTGATAGAAATTATTGGACCGTTGTTTAAAATTTTTCAAACTAGTGTTTCATCTATCGTTCAAATAGGAATAAAAGGAACGTTGGATTTATGCTATTATACATCGATCTTTGTAGTGACCTCATGGATGATTAACAAATATATTATCGAGTATTTTAAAACCAAAGAACGATTGAGTTTCGAAACGAAAGAAAATCAGAAAATATTAGCAAAGGGATTTCAAAATGTAGCAGCTCCGTTGCTAATTGCTTATAAAATCATTGGCTTTTTGTTTATGATTCCATTTTTGATTTTGACTTTGTTTTTCTTAATCACAATGATTGTGTCAATTGCGTTAGTAATTAATCAAGTTGGATACATATACATGATTATATTATCGATTGGTTTGACTATTTTCTTTGGTGCTATTTTGCTTTTCTTGGCAACTTTTGTTTTTCAAAAACGTCATCATACATGGCAAAAACTAAAGTATTGTTTCTTTGGTATCGCTATCTTGATTGTAGCTTTTGCTATGATTCCAATCGAATATTTGGGATATACGAAAATGAATCACAATGTTTTATTAGAAGACAACAGTATAACTAAAAATTATACAATAGAACCAGAATGTTTTTCAGAGATAAAAATATATAATAATGGCAAAAAAAACCATATCAACTATATAGTTGATAACAGTGTAGACAATGTAATAGTCGAAGTGATTTATCCATCGGAATATTACGATTTGTCATATGCATCTTATTCAGATCATGATGAAATGGTAATCAATTATCAGACGAAAATACAAGACGGAAAAGGATATGAACTATTTAGTAAGTTATTTTACTACTATGTGACAAAAACAGAACAGAAGTTGAGATACTCTTATACAGATGTCAATTTTCCTGATATCACAATTCGTGCAAACGAAGAAAATATGAAAAAAATAACTCATAACTTATAATGAGAGAACGAGCAAGAAATAGATAAAATTCTTGCTTTTTTGATTAAAAACTTTATGATAAAGGTGGAGGTTGAATCAATGAGCGATTTATTATATCAGGTGTTTCTAAAATGCTTTCCTGAAGTTCATTTATCATTAGAGGAATTTGAAACAGAATTTGATTTGAATGATTCTACTGTAGTGACAAAATACTCATTTGTCACTACGTAGCAGGTGTGATTGATCAAGATGGTCAAGTGCAAGTAATCGATGCAGAAAGATTGAGAAGTTGTATGGAACCGGAAAAAGATTGGAGTTTGTTAGCATACCAATGTAGTCTTCGTTACACCATATCAAACGAATTTTTTGCCAAAGAGAAAATTGGTAAGACGGGCATAGGACCAAGGTTTTTTGATTATATAGATAGACCGGAGAGTATTTGCATTTCTCCCATAGAGCGGATTCAAAAAGAGTATCCAGAATATGTAGATGAAAACGGAAAATTAGATTTACGAAATCAAATGATGACAGAACCGAAACAAAAGGCATTGCGGATGACGTTAACAACTGATGTCAAAGATTTAGTTTTGCAAAGCTATCAACAGTATTTTGGAGGTTCACTAGAAAAAGACAGGAGGAGTATATTATGATAATCAAAGGAAAAAAATACAATATTGATTGTGATGCCAGCATCCCGGAAAAAGCAACAATCGTTGTCATCGCATTACACGGTTTTGCAGGAGATAAAAAAAGTGGTTGCATTCTCTCTTTAAAAGAAAGAGTAGTCAGTGAGGGAATCGGTCTAATTACATTCGATTGGCCAGGTCACGGGGAAAGCGAAGTGGGTGGTGAAGAATTAACTGTTGCAAATTGTCTAGATGATTTGGATACCGTTTATCGTTATGTCAAGGAAAACTATCCAGCCGTGCGAGATATTGTGGCATTTGCAACGAGTTTTGGAGGATATCTTGCCTTGTTGTATCACCATGAACATCCAGGTGCATTCCGTCATGTTATTTTAAGAGCGCCTGCCATTCGCATGGGAACAGTTTTAGAACAAAACATCATGACACCAGAGATGAACCATGAAGTAGCAGAAAAAGGATATTTCGATTTTGGTTACGAACGCGTCATGAAAGTTACGAAAAGCTTTCTAGATGAAGTGATGAAAAATGATGTAGTCGCGTTATACAAAGGAGAAATCTGTCCAGATATCGATATTATTCATGGTACCGTAGATGACTTTGTACCAATTAGAGATTCGATCGAATTTTGTGAAGAACATCACATTCCACTTCATAAAATTGAGGGAGCAGACCATCGTTTCAAAGGTCCAGGACAGATTGAAGAAATCATCGACATCGCCGATGAAATCATCCATAAAACTTGTACGGACAGTAAATAAATGAAATTTAATAAGCAAATTCCTTGCTTATTTTTTTGTTGTATTTTACAATAGAATTGGTGATAGCGATGAGGCAAGCAAAAGAGTTATTCCTTTGGAAACCAAAAAATAAAATAAAATTACAAGACGATTACATCAAAGCCATTCAAGATCCAGAATTCAAGAGTTTCGTATTATCGTTGCCGACGACAGAAGAAATTTTGATGCGCTATACTCATCGCCTACAAGAGTCGTTTGCAGAATGCAAGCATTGTAAACATTGTGAAGGATTAGAAATGTGTAAAAACAAACAAGTTGGATATTGTTTAACACCAACTGCAAATGAACGTATGATCAGTTTTTCATACGATGCTTGCCCCTATCAAGTAGAAAAAAGAAAACGGGAATCGTACCAAGAAAACGTTGTCATGTTTGAAATGCCAAAGGCATTAAAAAGTGCAACGTTACGGAATATTTATACGGATGATAAAAATCGTATTGAAATCATTCGTTATTTTAAAGAATTTATGAATTCTTATGGAACCAAACCGGTAAAAGGACTTTATTTGTACGGTTCGTTTGGTTCTGGAAAATCTTATTTAATTGCATCTTTATTAAATGAATTTGCCCATCGTGGAGTCAAATCGGTAATCGTGTATTATCCTGAATTTTTACGTAGTTTAAAAGAATCATTTTCGGATAACTACAAAGAAAAATTTAATCTAGTATGCCATGCATCACTGCTTTTGTTAGATGATATTGGAGCAGAGAACTTAACAGCTTGGTCTAGGGATGAGGTACTTGGACCAATCTTACAATATCGTATGGATGAAAAATTACCGACATTCTTTACTTCGAACTTAAATCTTGAAGAGTTAGAAATGCACTTATCGATTTCTTCTTCGGGAGTCGATAAAATCAAAGCCAGAAGAATTATTGAACGAATTAAAGAAGTTTCCATTCCCATGAAATTAGAGAGTAAGAATAGGAGAGGCTAACGATGGAAAAACGATATATGATGAATACGAGAGATTTAAAAATTGTAGAACTGCAAAGACTGTTGGAAGAAGATGAGGATTACTCTTTAGAAGAGTTATCGAAAGCATCCGACTATAAGCCACGGACGTTAGCAAAAAAATTGCTAATCATTTTAAATACGGTCGTTAGGGAACCAGTTTTGGCAGATTATTCATATATCGTGAAAATATTTCCATACATATCGGAGATATTACAGAAGAACGAGCATTTAGAGTTCGAAAACTTAGTACCGATTATCAATGCTACTCACGATACCTTGCATCGTCGTCTTCACGATGATGAAGATATCATTCATCAAGACGAAGAGAGTAGAACCATTGCCAAACAATGCATCAACTTGATTGAAGAATTAAAAATTGCTGGTTTGTACGACTTTAGAAACCATTACTACGGCGATAAGTACAGTTTAATTTCGTATTTGATTTTTGAACAGAGAAACACTTCGTTTATCAAAGAAATCATCAAGTCATTTCCATATTTAGTCAACATCACAGATGAATTTCATGAACCACTAGTCGTAAACGTGATCGATGCTTATTTAGATGAGTTATATAGCTATACCAAATATCATTCTTTGAGCGATGTCGGAAATATTTTGTACTTTGACAAAGTCTTAGATATGATTTTATCTTCTCCTAAGTTTTCTATCGATTATGAAACGAGAAACAAAATATTAAACAAAATTAAAACCAGAAAGAAAACGCCTAATACAGATTTTTCGGACATTGGATATTCTAAATTTCAATCAGAATTATCAAAGCTAGAAGATAAAATATCTTTCTTTGGAAAAGAGTATGGAAGTGTAAAAAAACCTGCCAAAAGATATGGAGTTTCTACCCAATTTGATAGTAGTGCCCTAGGAGAATTCACTTGGTATGCCAAAGAGGCAAAACCGGAAAGTGATCAACACCATCAATTGTTGACTTCTCTTTGTATCGTCTCTATCGATGGGGATAATACCAAAGAAATCGACGATGCCTTATCGGCCCATATCGAAGGCGATCAAATCATCTTGGGTGTTCACATTGCTGATCCTTGTGAGATGATTCCTCAAAATTCGCAACTGGATTATGAAGCTCGTCTTCGGACTTCCAGTATCTATATCGATAGCGAATATATGATTCCAATGTTACCGAGCGAGTTGACGGAGAACTACTTTTCTTTAAACCAAGGAAAATATCGATATGCTAGATCGTATTTCTTCTGGATTGAACCGGATGGAAGCATTTCCAAAGAAAAATTTATAAAATCGATTATTCAAGTGAATCGCAATTTGACGTATAGCCAAGCAAACTACATTTTAAATGCAGGAAGTTCTACTTGCGATGCTGACGATACGCTTTTTGCTCTTTCTGCTGCAACGAATTTACTAAGTAAAAAAATGAATATTGACAATCTTTATGAAGAAGTAAAACATACGGAACAAGATATTACAGGAAGCCGTATTTCCGGCGTGACAGCAGCAGAGAGAATCGTTGAAATAGCAATGACTGCAGCCAATCATCAAATTGCAAGATATGCAAATCGCCATCATATGCCATTCATTTATCGAAATCATACGGTGGATGAAGAAACGAAAAGACATTTGCAACAATTGAAAGACGGCATTCAAGCATCGCGCGATACGGCTGAAATGAAACAATTCTTAGAGCACATGGCTAACTTGATGCCAAAAGCAGTCTATGATACAATCAATAAAGGACATACTGGTATGGGTTTAGATGCCTATAGCCATAATACATCGCCAATCAGAAGATACGTCGATATGGCCAATAATTATGCCATGGATGAATGGTATTTTAGACAACCTGATAATGCCATTATCTACAGTTTAGAATCGGAGTTATCAATGATTGCCCAAGAAGTAAATGCCAAACAAGAACCATTGCTGGATTTTGTAAAAACATATGTCCATCGAAAGAATTTATGTAAACCAAAGAAATAGGAGGAATTATGAAAGAATTAAAATTTAAAAAATGTATGATTTGTGGAACTGTTGTAGAAGTTCTAGAAGGAAATGGAAAATTAATTTGTTGTGGACAGGAAATGACAGAGTTAGTTCCAAATAGTGTCGATGCCAGTTTTGAGAAACACGTTCCAACATACGAAGTAGAAGGAAACAATATCCGTGCCAAAGTAAATCACGTTATGGAAAGTGACCATTACATCGAATGGATTATTGTTCAAACAGAAAAACAAGTTTATAAAGTGAACTTAAAACCAGGAGATGTACCAGAACTAGTTGCTCCTTATGAAAAGGGCAGCATCATCTACGCTTACTGTAACAAACATGGTGTTTGGAAAAAAGAAGTTGAGTAATTGACAAAGCCAAAAATGGTAGTATAATAAACTTATAAATGCGATGAAAAAGACACGATGATTCATGAGTTTTAAAAAGAGACTTTGTGGTTGGTGAAAACAAAGAAAACTGTGAATGGTTACTACTTTGGAGCAGGCTCGGAAACGATGTCCCGGAAAAGTCCGTTACACTACAAATTAAGTGAAACCGAGGATGGTACCGTGCTTTGCACTCCTATAGAATAATCTATAGGAGTTTTTTTATGAGTAGTAATATTTCAGAACTATGCAAACAAAGCATGAGATGCAAGGACCAAGAGAAAAAACGGGAAATCGATTATCTCATTGCAACCGAATTAGGGTGTAATAGAAAAGATGTGGAAACGATTTTTCAAGCGATGCATCCAGGTACGAAACGTCCTTATAGAAAAGAGAAGAAACACGTAAAAGTATATCGCATCAAATAGGAGGGAAATTATGGTAAATTTTAAAGAAGATGAAAAATTAGCAGTATTAAATCACTCTTGTGCTCATTTACTTGCCCAAGCTGTGAAACACTTATACCCACACGCAGCATTTTGGGTTGGACCAGTGATCGAAGAGGGATTTTATTACGATATCGATTTAGGAGATGACGTCATTACAGAAGACGACTTACCAAAAATCGAAAAAGAAATGAAAAAATGTGCCAAAGATAACAAACGAATTGTTCGTCATGAACTTTCAAAAGAAGAAGCTTTGGAAATGTTTAAAGATGATCCGTACAAAATCGATTTAATCGAAAGAATGGATGAAGAGAATACGGTTATCTCTTGTTATACACAAGGTGACTTCACGGATCTATGCCGTGGTCCACACGTAGAGACGACAAAAGAATTAAAGTACTTTAAACTGTTAAAAGTAAGTGGTGCTTACTTTAAGGGTGACTCTAAAAACAAGATGTTACAAAGAATCTACGGTGTCTGCTTCTTTGATCAAGAAAGTTTAGATAAGCACTTGGCAGAGTTAGAAGATGCCAAACAGAGAGACCATCGTAAAATCGGTAAAGATATGGGCATATTCATGTTCGCAGATCTAGTCGGAAAGGGTCTTCCAATGTGGCTTCCAAATGGATTCATCGTTCGTCGTGCCTTAGTAGATTACATCACGGATAAAGAAGTTCATCTAGGATACAAACACGTCATGACACCGTCTTTAGGAAATGTCGATTTGTATAAGACATCTGGACACTGGGACCATTATAAAGACGATATGTTTCCTGCTATGGAACTAGATAATGAGTCTTACGTATTACGTCCGATGAACTGTCCACATCATATGATGATTTATAAAAACTTCATGCACTCTTATAGAGATTTGCCAGTGCGCATTGCAGAGATTGCAAACGATTTCCGTTACGAAGCATCTGGTGCTCTTTGTGGAATCGAAAGAACACGTGCCTTTACGCAAAACGATTCTCATATTTTCTGTACACCAGAACAGATTAAAGATGAAGTAAAAGGTGTCATCGACTTAATCTTAGATGTTTATAAAGACTTCGGCTTTAAAGATTATAAATTCCGTCTTTCTCTAAGAGACAAAGAAAATACAGAGAAGTACTTTGGTAACGATGAGTTATGGGAGAAGAGTGAAAAAGCACTTCGTGAAATTTTACAAGAAGTCGGTGCAGAATTCTACGAAGCAGAAGGCGAAGCTGCTTTCTATGGTCCAAAGATCGACGTCCAAGTGCGCAGTGCCATCGGTCACGATGTAACCTTATCTACGGTTCAATTAGATTATCAATTGCCAGAGAGATTCCAACTAGAATACATCGATGAAAACAATAACAAGGTTCGTCCAGTTGTCATCCATAGAGCAATTCTTGGTTCTCTAGATCGTTTCATTGCCTTCTTACTAGAAGAAACGAAGGGTGTCTTGCCAGTTTGGTTATGTCCAGTTCAAGTGAACATCTTACCAATTTCAGAACATCATCTAGAATATGCTAAGAAAGTATATGAAAAATTGGAAAGCGCTGGAATTCGGGTATCCATTGATGACCGTAACGAAAAACTAGGATACAAGATGAGAGAAAGCCAAACGAAGAAAATTCCATTCAACTTGATTTTAGGAGACGAAGAAGGTAAGAATGAAACGGTAAGTTACAGAAGATATCAAAGTAAAGATACGACGACTGTTACAGTGGACGAATTTATTACGATGATTGAGAGTGAAATCAAAAATAAAACTTGTTACAGTAAATAAATTTGTAAAGAAAATAAAAAAGTAGTCCTGTTACTTGGTAGTTATGATACAATAATAATAGGTGAAGCATATGCGAAAGAAAAAAAAGGGACAAACAGAATCAATTAAAGATGTATGGGATGCACAAAGTCATAGCAAAGAAGAAAAACGTGAGTTTTATCAAGAACAGATCGATAAGTACCGTGCATCTGGAGATATGGAACTCGTCAGCTATTATGTAACGCTATATGCGAGTACCAAACCGAAAGTAGAAGAAAAAGAAGTAACAAAAATACCAGACGTCGTAGAAATACCAGACGATATTGAAATTGACATCATTTAATATTGGACTGGTTCAAAAACGTAAAAAAATGTAAAGGGAAGAAAAACTTCTCTTTTTTTGTTGCTATCCCATTTCATTTGCATTACTATTATAGTAGCAGTGGTAAATGGTGGGGAAAAGTGGTGAATCATTATGGCAACTCTAATGGGTGAATATCATCATTCAATCGATGACAAAGGAAGGTTGATTATACCGGCAAAGTTTCGCGAAATTATCGGTTCTTCCTTTGTTGTTACAAGAGGATTGGAAGGATGTTTATTCGTGTATTCGCAATTAGATTGGCAGAAAGTGGTTGATCAATTGAATACCTTGCCGTTTACGAAGAAGGATGCAAGAAATTTTTCAAGATTCTTCTTATCTGGAGCAATCAATTCTGAATTTGACAAACAAGGTCGTATCAGCATAACTTCCTCACTAAAAGAATACGCCGGATTAACCAAAGATTGCGTGGTAATCGGTGTCGGCGACCGTTTGGAAATTTGGAGTGAAGATGCTTGGCAAAAATTCTTTCAAGAAAGCCAAGAAGATTTCTCAGATATTGCAGAACATTTATTTGATGGGAATTTAGATTTGTAGGTGAGCAACATGAAACATATTAGTGTATTATTAAAAGAATCCATCGACGGTCTAAATTTGAAAGAGGACAGTATCGTTGTCGATTGTACTCTAGGTTATGGAGGACATTCGAGCGAAATCCTAAAAAGAATTAAAAAGGGACATTTATATGCATTTGATCAAGATGAAGAAGCCATCGCTTTTTCATCTGGTCGTCTTTCCGAAATAGGCGATAATTTTACGATTATCCATGCGAACTTTGCGAATTTAAAAGAAGAGTTAGAAAAAAGAGGCATAACAAAAGTCGATGCCATCTTATTTGACTTAGGTGTTTCTAGTCCGCAACTAGATGAAGCAGACCGCGGATTTTCCTATCATCAAGACGCAAAGTTAGATATGCGAATGGATCAGACACAAGCATTATCTGCCTATGACGTTGTCAATACATTTGAAGAAGCAGAACTAGCAGATATTTTTTATCGCTATGGCGAAGAAAAATTTTCTCGCTCGATTGCTAAGAACATTGTTGCTGCTAGAAGAGAACACCCAATTGAAACGACATTGGAGTTAGCAGAAATTATTAAAAACAGTGTGCCGGAACGAGTCCGAAGAGCATCTCATCCAGCTAGAAAGGTATTTCAAGCGATTCGCATTTATGTCAATCGTGAATTGGAAGTATTAGAAATTGCTCTACAGGATGCACTTTCCATCTTGGCAATTGATGGCCATATTTCTGTCATTACATTCCATTCGCTAGAAGACCGAATTGTAAAGAATAAATTCAAAGAAGTTACGGAAGTGGATCCAGTTTTAAAAGGATTACCAGACGTTCCAAAAGAGAAACTTCCAGATTTCGAACTAGTTAGTAAAAAAGCAATTGCACCAACAACGGAAGAATTAGAAGAAAATCCTCGTGCTAGAAGTGCAAAGTTAAGGGTAATAAAAAGAATAAAATAAGAAGGGATTCCAAAATGCGAAAAGTTAAAAAACGATTGAAAATTACAAAGTTTGAACGCTTTTTATATTTGCTTACGACCATACTGGTGATTGCCTCACCAGTAGCAGTCGTGTTCACCAAAGCTGCTTTGTCGCAAATTAACTATGAAGTAGAAAAAGTGAACAAAGAGATTGCAACGCAAGAAAAGAAAAACGAATCGTTAAACATGGCTATCAACGAACTCGCATCTTTGGATAAAATTCAACAGGTTGCCGAAGACCAAGGTTTGAGTTATAATAATGATAACATTAAATCGATAACAGAGTAGGTGATATCAGTGAAGAAGAAAAGAAAAAATAATAATGTTCCAACTGGGAATCTGGTTATTATTGCGTCTTTTCTTTTTTTTGCATTGATTATTGGACGTGGTGCATACCTAGCTCTTTCCACTAATATTGATGGAATTAATATCAAAGAGTTCTCTTCTTCTAGAACGACAAGGACGGATACGTTAACGGCTACTCGTGGTAAAATATACGACGTCAATGGTGAAACACTAGCAGAAAATGTGTACTCTTACACGTTAATTGCGTATTTAGATCCAGATCGTACGACGAACGAGAACAATCCTCAACACGTCGTCGATAAAGAAGGAACAGCCCAAGCATTATCGACTGTCATTGACATGAGTTATGAAGAAATATTGTCGCTTTTAAATAAAGAGGGCGTCTACCAGACAGAGTTTGGCAAAGCAGGTAAAAGTTTAAATGAAATTCAAAAAGATAAGATTTTAGCGCTCGGTCTACCAGGAATCGACTTTATCGAAACACAGACGAGATATTATCCAAACGGGAACTTCTTATCTTATGCCATCGGTTATGCAAAGACTGATAGTTCTGGTGAAATCACAGGAGAAATGGGAATCGAAAAACAGTACGATGATATCCTATCTGGAACAGATGGATATGTCACCTATCAAAAAGACCGTAACGGATATAAAATCAGTGGCACCGATGAAATTCGTGTCGAAGCAGAAGATGGCGACGACGTCTATTTGACAGTCGACTCCAACATTCAATTGTTTGTCGAACAAGCCATTGCGGAATCTGCTAAACAGTATGCGTTTGATGGTGTCAACATCATGGTTGCAGATGCCGAGACAGGTGCCATTTTAGCATCTGCCAGTTATCCATCATTCGATCCGAATACGAGAAATGATATTGTAAGTTATTTAGACTCTAATGTTTCCATCGGTACTGAACCAGGTTCGACGATGAAAATATACACGTATATGGCTGCGATGGAAGCTGGAAAATACAACGGTAACGACACGTACTTATCGGGTATTTATACAGCCCAAGACGGTACCCAAATTGGTGACCACGACCGTGCTGGTTGGGGTGTCATCACGTACGATTATGGGTTTGCACAATCTAGTAACGTCGCTGTTGCCAACTTAGTAACCAAATATATCGACCGCGCAACATTAGGAAATTACTTTAAAAAATTGGGTTTTGGCAGCAAGACTGGCATCGAACTGCCGAACGAAGCATCTGGTAAAATTTCATTTCAATACGAAACAGAAGTAATCAATGCTAGTTTCGGTCAAGGAATTTTGACGACACCAATTCAAAATATCAAAGCCTTGACAGCGATTGCCAACGACGGTGTCTTATTACAACCTTACATCGTCGATAAGATTGTCGATGGCTCTACGGGCGAAGTGACTTATCAAGGCGAACGGACTGAATTAGGACAGGTGGCCTCATCTTCTACGGTAACAAAGATGAAACAGCTTATGCACGACGTTGTCGACTTTGGTACCGGTTCTATCTATGCAATGGAAGGGTACGACTTAATCGCCAAAACAGGAACTGCTCAAATTGCTTCTACCGACGGATCTGGATATTTGACCGGTGAATACGATGTCATCAGAGGATTTGCAGGAATCTACCCAGCAGAAAATCCCAAACTGATTATCTATGCGACGATGACGAGACCACAATCGAAATCCGCTAGACCACTATCTATGATTATCGACCAAATTATCGTCAATGCGACACAGTATTATGGTATCGATACGACGGCAGACGATAACGAAGTAGTAGATCCAGTAGTAGAAAACTTAATGCCATCTTTCATCAATCAGACGATTAACAATGCGACAACTACTTTAACAGAAATGGGTGTAACACCGTACGTGCTTGGTAACGGTACGAAAGTAGTAAGTCAATATCCAGCAGAAGGAACGACGATTACCAACAAAGAAAAAGTGTTCCTTGTAACGAATGATGATACGACGATTGCAATGCCAAACATCACTGGCTGGTCCTTAAAAGAAGTAAAGGCATTTGCAAATTTATTAAAAATACCACTCACCGTAACAGGAAATGGATACGTAACGAGTCAATCGATTCCAGAAGGTACTATTTTAAATCAAGATAGCATGCTCACGATAATATTAGAAGTAAAATTTCAAAGTTCTGCTTAATGCAGGACTTTTTCATTTAAAAATACTTCTTTTTCGTGTATAATGTTTTGTATGAGGCATAAATAGTACTAGAGGTGAAACGATGAAGAAGTTAAATGAGTTATACGACTGTCCTTATGAAACGATGATTAAGGATATTAAAATTAACTCCAAAGAATGTGAGGAAGGAGACCTTTTCGTCTGTACGATGGGAGTGACAGCTGATCGCCACGAGTTTGTAGCAGATGCAGTCTCACATGGTGCCGTAGCGGTTGTTGCCAGTAGAAAAGTAGAGACAAGTGTTCCTGTCATATATGTAGAGGACACCAATAAAGAATTGACATTGCTTGCCAAACGTTTTTTTGATCATCCCGAAGAAAAGTTAAAGATCATTGGTGTAACGGGAACGAACGGTAAGACGACCGTTGCCAGTATCATTCAAGACTTGATGGGACGCGATATCTGTGGCTATATGGGCACAAATGGAATCATATCTCACAATTTTCAGGAACCAATTATCAATACTTGCCCAGATGCCGACCGACTTTATAAATATATGGATCGTTTTGTGAAATCTGGAAACCGCTATTTGAGTATGGAGGCATCCTCTGAAGCACTTTTTAGAAATCGCCTTTGGGGTGTTACGTTCGACGTAACTATTTTTACGAATATTACAGAAGACCATTTAAACATTCATAAGACCAAAGAGAATTATGTTGCAGCCAAATTAAAACTGCTAAGTTTGTTAAGTCCCAAAGGAGTAGCAATTTTAAATATCGACGATGAAAATTACGAAAAAGAAGTATCTGTATGCAAATCCGAGATTATGACATACGGCAAAAAAGAATCGACTCTACAAATTGTATCGTGTGAACAAACACCATCGTGTACAAAAATTGAATACCGCTATCAAGGAAAAACGTATCTAGTAGAAAGTAAACTGCTAGGTGAGTTTAATGCCTACAACTTAGCGGCTGCAATCCTTACATTGATTCATTATGGTTATTCAATGGAGGAAATTGTCTCTCGTGTCAAAAATATTCGAGTGTTACCAGGCAGACTAGAGTTTTTAGATTTTGGTCAAAATTATTCGATTCTATTAGATTATGCGCATACGCCAGATGCATTTAAAAAATTATATGAAGTACTAGACAAGATAAAAAAGAACCGTATCATTACCGTCACGGGAAGCGCTGGTGGAAGAGAAAAAGAAAAACGAGGTCTAATGGGAAAAATCGTTTTAGACCATTCCGATTATGTCATCTTTACAATGGATGATCCTCGTACGGAAGATGTTGACACTATTATTGACGAGTTATTGACACTTTCAAAAGATAAAAAAAACTATGAACGATGCCCGGACCGCAAAGAAGCAATTGCAAGAGCACTCTCTATTGCAGAGAAAGACGATATCGTATTGATTGCTGGCAAAGGAAGAGATAACTACATGGCTTTAGCATCTGGTTATGTTCCGTATTGCGATTATGATGTCATCGCTGACTACTTTACAAGCGACAAGTAAACTTGTCGTTTTTTGTCAAAAAATATATTGTGAACTTTCAATATGATGTTATAACAAAATTATGTACGATTTTGAATTATTCCCAAGTGAACAAAGTAATATCGAGTATTTATATAGAAACAGATACCAATACCTTGATTCAAACTTGGATAGAAGGAATTGGCACTGGAACGATGATTCCAGCCGGAGAAAGCGTAACCTTTACGATTACGATTTCTTATCCAGGAGGTCTCACTGAAGTTCCTGAAAATACCCAAAAAGGTCTCGTCATTCGTTACGAATTTGAAGATTACGAAGAGGAGACCAAAACGACACTACTAGAGACGATGTTAACAAACGAAGGAGATCTTACGGATATAGAAGGACTCCAATATGATGAATCAACTGGACGTTACTACTATCAAGGTAGCAACATCAATAACTACATTGAATTTAATAATGAACTATGGCGCATCGTGTCAGTGGAATCTGACGGTAAAATCAAAATTACCAAAGATGGTGTGTTATCGAGCAAAGAGATGCAAGCATTAGAAGAACAAACTTCATTTTGGCAACAGTATTTTTCAGCTACAGAAGTAGAAACATTCTTATCTAGTCATACCGTTCCATTCGATATTGCTGGTAGAAGACCGTTTGATCCAAACTTAGCAGATTCTTACTGTGATGCCTCTAACTCTGGTTGTAATGCTTTCTCCAAAGGAACGTATCATGTCGTTCAAAAGAAAGAGTTAATTGACCAGTACACCGATTTGGATAGTCTCTTAAAACTGTATTTAGAAACCGTGTATTATCCAAATATAGATGCATCTTCTAGACAATATTTAAGTCCGTACACTTTAAAGGCAGGCTCTGTCAGTACCAGTGATAAAGATATTGCAAGCGTCATCGAATACGAAAACTTAACAACGATGACAGGCAATATTGGTCTTTTAAATATTTCCGATTACATGTTAGCGTCTACGGATAGCAATTGTGATAACAAGTTCGACAATAGTTCCTGTGGATTAAACAACTACCTAGGTGTAGAAGGAGAAGAGTTCTATCTAATGAACGGCCGCAGTGGCGATTCAGAACGTTTGTATACGATTACGACATCTAGAAGTACACATAAGATTAGTTACGATGTACCGACGACTGCCATGAGTGTTCGTCCCGTCGTTGCTTTATCATCCGGCGTATTCGGAAGCGGTCTTGGTACAGAAGCGGATCCATATAGATTAAATTAAAGGAGATACCTCCTTTTTTCTTTTCTGAAAATTATGTGAAAATAGAAAAAATGATTGACCTTTTTTATAGAAGTAACTATAATGATTAATGTCCAAACGGTTTCCGAAGAAACTAATTAAAAGAGGCGATGATATGAAAAAGAAATCATTTTCACAAATCTTATATCTAACAAAACGAGCCCATCCATTTTTTGAAAGTAGAATGGGAGCCATTACGAACCAAATTGGTCTGACTCCACAAGAAGGGCACATTCTTTTGTTTTTAGCAAACAATCCCGATTGCAACCATGCTTGTGATGCCGTAGTATATCGAGGATTATCCAAGTCTTATGTGTCCAAAGCATTGACTTCTCTTTCGAAAAAAGGACTCATCGTATTTCAAGAAGATACAAGCGATCACCGTTATCAAAAAATTGTATTTACGGAAACTGCTCAAGAAAAAGTAAAAGTATTACAAGAAGGACAGAAGGCACTTTTTAAAGAGCTGATTCAAGGTCTTTCGAAAGAGGACTTAGATGTATGTAAAAAAGTGCTCAATCAAATTTTTCAAAATTTTATAAAGTTGGAGGAGGAGACAAATGTTTAAGTTATTTAAGAACCTAACGAAAAAAGATGTCATTACCATATTGATCAGTGTCGTATTGATTGTCTTTCAAGTTTGGTTAGATTTGAAACTACCGGATTACATGTCTGAAATTACACGTCTTGTCCAAACGGAAGGCAGTACGATTAACGACATTTTAGTTCAAGGTGGTTATATGTTAGCCTGCGCTGGTGGTAGTTTAATCGCTATGATCATCGTAGGATACTTAACTTCTTCTGTTTCTGCAAACTTTTCTCGTACACTTGGTAAAAAAGTGTTTGAAAAAGTACAAGGATTCAGTATGGAAGAAATCAAATTATTCTCAACGAGCAGTTTGATTACGAGAACAACGAACGATATTACAAACGTTCAAATGTTGATTTCAATGGGCACACAGTTGATTATCAAAGCCCCAATTACCGCTGTCTGGGCTGTATTCAAGATTTTGAATAAGAGCTGGACTTGGAGTATGTTGACAGGTTTTGCGGTATTGATCCTACTAGTGACAATTGCTGTTTTGGTATTGACAGTTTTACCAAAGTTCAAGATTGTTCAAAAGTTAATTGATAACATCAACGCGTTAACTCGTGAAAACTTAACTGGTATTCGCGTCGTCCGTGCATTTAATGCTGAAAAGTATCAAGAAGATAAATTCGAAGTAGGAAACCATAAGTTAACTTCTACACAGTTGTTTAACCAAAGAATGATGAGTATCATGTCACCGATTATGTACTTAATCATGAACTTACTGCCCCTTGGAATTTACTTCTTAGGTGCAAGCTTGATTAGTGATGCTGGTATGGCTTCTAAATTGACTCTATTCAGTGATATGGTCGTATTCTCAAGTTATGCAATGCAAGTCATTATGTCATTCTTGATGTTAGCGATGATTTTCATCATGTATCCACGTGCCAGTGTTTCTGCTGACCGTATTAATGAAGTGTTAGAAACAGAAGCGAAGATCAAAGACGGTAAATTCTCAGGTAAAACGAAAAAAGAAGGCGAAGTCGAATTTAAGAACGTATCCTTCATGTACCCAGATTCACAAGAGTACGTCTTAAAAGATATTTCGTTTACGGCTAAGAAAGGGGAAGTCGTTGCCTTTATCGGAAGTACCGGTTCTGGTAAAAGTACTTTGATTAACTTAGTACCTAGATTTTACGATGCGACTCGGGGCGAAGTATTAGTAGACGGTATTAACGTCAAAGATTACAAACTAGAGACACTTCATAATAAATTAGGTTATGTTCCACAACGTGCAGTCATGTTTGGTGGAAGTGTAAACTATAACGTCGCATATGGAGAAAACGGCAAAGGTAAGAAGAGCGAGAAAAAGATTCAAGAAGCAGTCCACGTCGCTCAGGCCGAAGATTTCGTTTTGAAGATGCCAGAAACATACAATTCTTATATCGCATCTGGTGGCACGAACGTATCTGGTGGTCAAAAACAACGTCTTGCAATTGCTAGAGCCATTGCGAGAGACCCAGAAATCTACATTTTCGATGATAGTTTCTCAGCATTAGATTACAAGACCGATTTCGTTTTAAGAAGCGAACTAAAGAAATATACGAAGAATGCGACTTCTTTAATCGTTGCCCAAAGAATTGGAACGATTATCAATGCCGATAAAATTATCGTACTAGATAAAGGCGAATGTGTCGGTATGGGAACGCATCAAGAGTTGATGAAGACATGTAAAGTTTACCAAGAAATCGCATATTCACAATTGTCAAAGGAGGAGTTAGAAAATGCATAACGAAGAAACAAAGACAACGAGCACTCCTCGTCGTGCCATGCACGGACCAAGAGGTCGTGGTGGAGTAGCTGAAAAGCCAAAGGACTTTGGCAATGCCATCAAAAAGATGGTTCATTACTTACATGACTTTGTACCGATGATTATCGTTGCATTGGTACTAGCATCTTTAAGTTCTGTATTTTCTATCATCGGACCAAATAAATTATCCGATTTGACCGATACGATTACAGAAGGAATCACGTTAGATGCCGATAAGTTACAAGATGTAACAAACGAGTTTTCTAGTGTGATGGATAGCGACCGAATTCAAACGACATTGACGACGATTGCAACACCTTCCTTGACCGACCATGAAATTGAAACGGTCCTAGAAGGAGACTTCTCGGCAAGTGTTAAGAATTCATTTCGGACGTTCTTACAAAATGCATCTTCTATGAGTCAAGAAGAGTTATTAAGTACGATGCTATCATTCCCATTAGAGATTCAAGATGTCATCCTACCAGGTATGGAAATGGGCGATGAATACGTTTCTACAGAAGATAGAGTTGCCATAATTCAAACTCTTGCTGATAACTCTTTTACATTGAGCACGTTACCAGTAGACGTTCAAAAAGTACTATTTCCAGAGATGGTATACGATGGTGTAACCGTTTCTAGTGAAGATCAAGTCGCACTCATAGAAAAATTACAAGAACTAGATGATACGACAGATGCATCTGCATTGTATGCCAAAATCGATGAGATGCCAGAGTCCATTCAATTGATTGTCAATCCAAAAATGGATTTTGAAACGATTAATAACATTTGTTTATTCTTATTAATTTTGTACTTGATTAGTGCGTCATTTAACTTTATTCAAAGTTTCATTATGGCAACGGTAGCCAACAACTTTGCCAAATCATTACGTACGAAAATTTCTCATAAAATTAACCGCTTGCCACTAAAATACTTCGATACGCATAGTTATGGTGACATCTTATCGCGTGTAACAAACGATGTCGATACGATTGGTATGTCAATGCACCAAAGTTTAGGAAGTCTAGTAGGAGCATTCACCTTATTTATCGGTTCTATCATCATGATGTTTGCAACGAACTGGATTATGGCAATTACAGCCATCTTATCTTCCTTAATCGGATTTGTATTCATGTTCATCATTTTGAATAAGAGTCAAAAATACTTTACAGCAAGACAGGTTGAACTTGGTAAATTAAACGGTCATATCGAAGAAATCTATTCTTCTCATAACGTTGTAAAAGCATACAATGGTGAGAAAGAATCTTCTAAGAAATTCGATACGTTCAACGAAGCCGTATACATCTGTAACAAACGAAGCCAATTCCTATCTGGTATGATGCAACCGATCATGTCTTTCATCGGAAACTTCAGTTACGTAGCAGTATGTATCGCTGGTGCTTTGCTAGTTATGAACGATCAAATCTCGTTTGGAGTCATCATTGCCTTCATCATCTACGTTCGTTTATTTACGAACCCATTATCACAGATTGCACAAGGTATGACGAACTTACAAACGACAGCTGCTGCTGGCGAACGTGTATTTGAATTCCTAGAAGAACCAGAAATGAAAGATGAAAGAAGATTGAAAGGTCAACTAGACCCAGAAAAAGTAAAAGGTAGCATTCAATTTAAACATGTTCAATTTGGATATAGTCCAGAGAAGACGATTATCAAAGACTTCAATTGTAAAGTCTCACCAGGTGAGAAAATTGCTATTGTTGGACCGACCGGTGCCGGTAAGACGACGATGGTAAATTTACTAATGAAGTTCTACGACATCAACAGTGGTGATATCACAATCGATGGAGTCTCTATCAAAGACTTGAGTAGAGAACAAATTCACGCTTTGTTCATCATGGTATTACAAGATACTTGGTTATTTGCGGGAACGGTTCGTGATAACATCCGTTACAACAAAGAAGATGTGTCAGATCCAGAGATTTGGGAAGCCTTGAAAGTTGTCGGTGTCGACCACTTTGTAAAATCTCTACCAGGTGGGTTAGACTATCAGTTAGGAGATAACGATAGTATTTCAGCCGGCCAAAAGCAGTTGCTTACCATTGCTCGTGGTATGATTAAAAATGCCCCATTCTTAATTTTAGATGAAGCAACATCCTCAGTCGATACGAGAACGGAAGAGTTGGTACAACAAGCAATGGATAAATTGACGGAAGGAAGAACGTCATTCATCATCGCCCACCGCTTATCGACAATTAAAAACGCCGATTTAATTCTCGTTATGAAAGATGGTAATATCATCGAACAAGGTAACCACGATGAGTTGATGAAACAAAACGGATTCTATGCCGATTTATACAATTCACAGTTTAAGAAAGACGCTTAAGAGACAGAAAGACTTCTGTCTTTTTTGAACAAAAAAGGTTGAGGTTTTGAAATAAAACCAGTATAATGTAACTACGGTTAAAAAGGAGTTAGGTGAGACGTTATGATGGATATAATTATGGATACCCTAATCGATGGAATCAAATTGATTCCCTTTCTTTGGGTCGCATTTTTACTAATCGAATTTATCGAACATAAATTATCGAAAAAAAATAAAAAAGCCATTGCCAATGCTGGTGTCTATGGACCGGTACTTGGCGGTATTTTAGGTGCTGTACCACAATGTGGTTTCTCCGTCATGGCTACCAACTTATACGTAACGAGAATCATTACCTTAGGAACGTTAATTACCGTTTATTTATCTACTTCAGATGAAATGATTCCCATTTTACTTTCACAAAACGTTGCCATTACTGAAATTCTAAAAATTGTCTTACTAAAAGTTGCTATTGGTATGGCCTGTGGTTTTGCAGTAGATTGGGTGCTGAGAAGAAGAGAAAAAAAGAAGCCGAAGTCTAAAAAGAAAGCAAAGGAAGAAGAACATTACGAAATTTGTGAGCACGATCATTGTCATTGTGAATCGGGAATATTAGCATCTTCTATCAAGCACACAGCCAATACGTTAGTCTTTATTTTACTAACGACATTTTTAGTAAATATCGTCTTTACGTATGTTGGTGAAGATGCCCTTTCCAAAATATTTTTAAGGGATAGTGTATTCGGTTCTTTCATCACGAGTCTAATTGGTCTTATTCCAAATTGTGGCTCTAGTATTATGATTACAGAACTGTATTTGAATGGTGCCATTTCCTTTGGTTCTTTAATCGGTGGACTTCTAACAGGTTCTGGTGTTGGCCTTTTGGTTTTGTTCCGTGCCAATCCCGATATGAAAGAAAACGTATCGATTTTAGGACTTGTGTATGGCCTAGGAGCATTCTTTGGTTTTATGATAAATTTACTTGCAATCATTGTTTAAATCTTTTCAATTTCAAGAATAATTGGTATAATGAACATGAGTCACAATGAGGAGGGATACCATGTTTGGTGGAAATTATAACGTAAAATTAAGAGTAGGAATATTTCCTAAAAAAGGGAAGTTGGAGTTACGTGTCATGGATGGCAATCTCGTTTCCGGATATTTGGATATCTTTAATAAATCGAATCCGTTACAAGGTACAATTGAAAATGGTACCATCGACATACAGGGTATGATTAAATTACCAGTTGGAGAGACAGAATACGAAGCCATTGGTACCGTAGAAGGAAATACAATCAAATTAAAATTTGATACCAAATTTGGATTCTATAAGATGACTGGAACGAGAATGTAATGGAAGAGTTAGAAAATGAATTTCGACTTTTGATCGGTGCCTATTACGGTGTCCAGATGATGGATGGATACGATTTAAAAGTTTACGTATTAAAAGACATTCAAGAAGAACAAAAGAAATTTTTAAGAGAACATCCATTACCGAACTTCGATATCGAACGGGAGTCTCAAATCATTCAAAACGGGAAACTAGCAAGCAAATTGCAAGATGCTTTAATTGTTTTAAATCGCATCGATGCATCTCGTGAATTGATTCATATGATTCGAACTCGATTGAAAGAAGAAACAAAAAAAGATAAATAAAGCATGAAAAAAAGAGCAAACTATATCTATAGGTGATTCTATGGCTATTGTGTACGCTCTTTTTTCAGCTTTTTTTGCAGGACTCATGACGCTTTTATTAAAATATGTGATGATGAAAGAAGAAGTAAACCCGTTATTTGCCACATTAGTTCGTACGATTATCGTCTTTGCTGTGTCACTCCTTTGGACATTTTGTACGACGAAACTATCCCTGAAAGCACCAATATGTTATCACATCATGTTATGGTTATCTGCACTTTCCATGGCTGGATGTTGGATTTTCTATTTCAAAGCACTGGAAGGAGGAAGTGCAACTGTCGTCGGAACATTCGATAAAGCTAGTACGATTTTAACGATTCTCTTATCCGTCATCTTTTTAAATGAAAAACTGACAATCTTCAAAATTGTAGCCACTTTCTTTTTAATCATAGGAACGATTGCGATGAGTCATGGCAAATTAGAAAAGAAAAGTACCATATATTGTATTTTAATGCTTATCTTTGCATCTTTGATGTCAATCTTTAGTAAACTTTCTGCGACGTACGAAGTAGATGCCATTCTTTCTCTAACATATCGTATGGCAATCGTTTTTGGAGTTACTTTAGTAGCGTATCTTTTTCAAAAACAAAAACAGACGAGTAAAGTATCCAAAAAAGGGTATTTGTTTCTTACATTCGCATCTTTCACAACTTTATTTTCTTGGTTTTTTTATTTCAAAGCTTTAGGTCTAGGAGAAGCTAGCATTGTCATTCCGATTAACAAGTTATCGCTCGTTCTGATTGCGGTTGGATCGATTTTTGTATTCCACGAAAAATTAAACAAGAAAAACAGATTCGGACTATTCTATATGGTATTTGCTAGCATTTTACTGATGTTTGGGAATAGATAATGAAAGAACCGCATAGATTTCTGTATGGGTGATTCTATGAACGTTACGAACTTAATTGCCATCAGTGTTGCCGTATCATTAGATGCGTTTGCAGTAGCAATTGGCAAAGGACTTTCCTTAGAAAAGAAATCGGTTTCGAAATCTTTACTAGTAGGAATCTTGTTTGGAATCTTTCAAATGATGATGACATTAATCGGGTTCTTTCTAGGAAAGAGTTGTGCTAGTTTTATTGAAGTTACCGCTCATTGGCTTGCGTTCTTACTTCTTGGTGTCGTAGGTGTCAACATGATACTGGAAGGATTCCGAAATGAGACGGATGACACCGGATGGAGGATACCGACATTGCTCGTTTTATCCCTTGCCACATCCCTAGATGCATTCTCTGTCGGTATCACCTTGGCATTTTTAAAGACGCAAATATTTGTAACTAGTATCGTAATCGGTCTCATCACATTCGTCTTATGTTTTATAGGAGTTTTTCTAGGACATAAATTAGGAACGAAATTTCAGACTGGCGCCACTGCTTTTGGAGGACTCATCTTAATTTTAATCGGTTGTCATATTTTATTAGAACACTTTGGTTGGTTCTAGTTTTTTTTATGTTCTTAAATAAAATTGACGAAAAAGCAAAAATATGATATAATGAGACCGCTTTAGAAGTGAGGTAGGTAATCATTATGACGAATAGAGAATTATATAATCAAATTCAAAATCCGTTAGATAACGACGAGACATTGCAATTGTTCTTAGAATGTTATCAACAAAATCATGGCGATATTCCATATGATTACATAGTTGGTGCTACTTACATGAATCAAAGACTAACATTAGATTGGGACAAACAGTCAGAGTTAATGGCATTTTTATTAAATCGTTCTCGTGCGAGAGGTGGAATTAAAAATCCATACGGGATTCCGACCATAAATTACTTTATAAAAACGTTACCAGATCCCGTTCCAAAGGACTTCTTTACGAGACCAGAAGTGCTTGTTAATCTAAGGGATGTTTTTGCATATAGTGATAGCATGGACGAACTAGTTGTACATCCGCATGTTTTAAAACCATGGCAAGGCGTAGGATCCAGTGACCATGATGAAATTCATCATCGCTTGTATTTAAATGTAAAAGCAGAAGATGAAATTGATATGGCAATGAAATTTGTTGAAAAGTGCGATCAAAAAGATTTGCCAATTGAATTAAAAATTTTTAGACTGGATTCCGACCGCAGAGATTCTTTCGTGATTTATGTACCAGGAGAGGAACTGTCTAGTTACGTCGATGTTTTAAGAGAAATCAAAGAAGAGAATCCATCTTTGGTGGCAAAAGTAGGAGAACCTCCGATTTTTACAGGAAACATCGATGGTTGGATTGGATACGGATCAGAAAAAATAGACTCTTACGAAAGTTCTTCTTATCATGCAGAACGTTTAAAAGTTATTAATGACAGTATTACGAATGTATTAAGATCGTATGTAAAAGAAAATTTAGAAACTCAAATTTCTAATCCAGATACGAATCAAACCATATCTGTTCGTGATTACTTCACCAAAAACTTAAAAAATCAAGTAGTGGAACAGAAGCGCCGATACACCAACTTGGATTCCAAAACGAGTCAAGAAATTGATTCTGCTATCGAACAGAGTTTAGAAGAACTATTAAGCGACGAGTTTAAGGAAAAATCTTATCAAACAGAGTCGATGACGTTTCAATTAAATCGCTTCCACATCCGTAGTGCCATTGCAGATGCCATTTCAAAGTGTGATATAGATTTATCCAAATTTTTACCTGATATAAAAAAGGAAATCCAAGCAAATGCAATCATCCGTGGAATGGATCCAGATAAAATATGCTTTGATGTAGAAAATAGAGATCTATTATTTGCTCGTGACAATTCCGAAAAAGAATTACAAGCAGAAGACTCGCCAAAAGTATTGATATATTCAGACAAAAACAATTCATCAAACCAAAGTTAGAACACAGTAAGATACTAGAACATACACGGTTCTAGTATTTTTTTGTTTGTCATAGATGGAACAAGTATAACATCACTTAAAATTGTAAACGTTCTGTGGAACATTTTTATTGTTTAAAGAAAAAAGTTTTCAAATACGATTAAATATGATATAATTTAATCGTGAAAGGAAAAAAATATGGAATATGAAGATAAGATTTTAAATCTATTTAAAAATGGTTACTTAACTACCAAAGATGTTAACGATAATGGCATTCCTAGATTTTATTTAACGAAACTAATTAAAGAAGATAGAATAGAAAGAGTAAGTCGCGGCGTATATATTAAGAAAAATGAATTAGTCGATGAATTTGTAATCTTACAAAGTAAAAGTAAAAATGCTATCTACTCAAATGCAACTGCATTATATTTACATGGTTTCTCAAATAGAATTCCTATTAAATATGATATTACTATTAATAATGGATATAATGGTTCTCTTCAAAAAAACAAACGTGTTAATTTATTTTATATCAAAAAAGAATTATTAGAATTAGGAGTAATTAATTATAAATTAGATTCTGGTAATATTATTAGAGTTTACGATTTAGATAAAACAATTTGTGATATTATTAAAAATAAAAAGAAAATACC
>QAMK01000004.1 GCA_003149915.1 Bacillota bacterium | reverse complement strand
AATATACTTAGAATGGTGTTCAGTATTCACTTTATACTTAAGTTTTCTAACAATTCTAAATAAAGAACAAGCATGCCTAGAATAGCCCTTTTCAGTCCTTAATTTTCCATAAAGTTCACAAAGAGAGATTGTTGGATTTCTTCTAATATAATTTTTAATCCAATATAATTCTTGTTTTGTATGAGCTTTTGGATGAGGAGATAAAGGTTTATGGGATTTATCTGTTAAAGATTCTTTTGTACCATTAAATTTTTTGTTCCAGCGCATAAGAGAGGCTTTAGAACATTTATATCTTCTGCAAACAAAAGATATTGGATTTCCATTTCTATATAATAAAACAGCATAATATTTAGTATTTAAACTATGTGGATAATGTGATATACTTGTCATAGCAATAAGTCCTTTCTAATGTAAATGTTTTGTCTTAATTACATTTTACTAGACTTATTGCTTTTTTACTATATTGAAAAGTCTCACATCAATTGTAACATTACAAATATATAAAAAACAAATTATAAAGTTCTATTGCATTGATAATTTGACATTGGTATAATATAAATAATAAGACATATTATGTAGATAGATTGAGGTAAAATATGAATTTGGAGGACATCAAATCAGGAAAAAAATTGTTGATTAAAGGAGACGAAGTATATTTAACAAAAACATTTAACTTTATAAAGAGTATGCTTGAAATTCCAGAACTGATAACATCAGAAGACATAAAAAAGAACAATAATTACATTATGGATGAAGGTACTTGTAAAAATTTAGTTAGAGCCCAAAATCATTCCTTAAAAATAAAACTATTTAAGTATTTAATAAAAATAATGAAAAAGGAAGAATTTAAAGTATCTAAAGAAGATATAGAATATCTGATATCAAAGCTTGCAGAAATTTATGACGATATACAAGATCCAATGTTAATGTCAAAGATAACTAACATTATAACTAGGTTAGATAATGATAAAATACTTGATATTATAAATAAGATGGTTAAATATAAAAATTCGTATCAAGAATCTCTATTTTTTGAAAGTGATTTTGGTGAATGTACACCAAGTTTATTTTGTGAATTATTGATGATAAATAGATTAACTCCTGAGTTTGTTAGAAAGTATGTAGAAATTTTAAAAGAAAATGATTGCTATGCTCCTGGCGATATTGTTAAGCAGATTAAGAATTATATCTTTACCAATAAATTAGATAAATTGAATTTATCCACTGAACTTATAAATGTATTTATGGAATTAGGAGAAAATCCAATAGATATAATTTCATCGGAAAATATTACGCAAGCAATGATAAAAGATATTTTAAATAAGCCATATGATTTATCACCTTTATCACCAAGTGTTTTGGAAGATAATAGAGAATATTTAAAGATCTTAATAAAAAATAAACCTTATAACATTAGATTTAAAGAAAAATATATGAAAGATGATGAATTATTTAAAATCGCATTAGAAAATGGGTTGAAGTTAACTTTTAATGATTATTTAAAGTACGGCTATTTGTCAAAAATATCAGAAGAAGAAATTTTAAAATTCTTGCATAAAGCGAATTCAAATAATCAAGTAATGGACCAAAATGGTGTTATTGTTAAAATGCATTTAATGCTTGAAGAAGAAACAGAGTTACAGCAAAGAAAGCAAGTTTTAAAATTATTATGTGATTTAGATGATAATGATTTGTTGAACGAGCGAATAGTGAACTATATTAATTCATCAGAGATGTTGCAACTTTTAATGGAGCCAGATTTTGAGCTAAACGATTCAGAATTAAATGATATGATAAAAAATATTTTAAGAAGGCCTAAATTGGTAACGGCAGTCTTGAAAAGCTTGGGAATGTATGTAGCAAATTTAGTTGAGTTCGATTTGACTGAAGAATTTATCGAAAAATTTTATGAATTAAATTATTCTATATGTGCCAATGCAAGTGAAAAAATTTTAAATTCCCAAAAATTATATGAAAGAGCATTTTATGTTGATGGCAAGTTTGCAAAAACAATAATTCAAGAAACTATTGGCAATGGTAAAAGAGAATTTTTAACGAAAGAATTATTGTCATTGGCTTTTGCAAAAGGTTATAATCCAATAGAAGCTTTTCAAACAGAAATAACAGATCCCTTTTTTTCGGATGATGTAGAAAAAATTTTGCAAAATATTTCTAATCCAACTTATAAAGATGAATGTAAAAAAATGATATCTTTGGCAGGAAATACAATATTTTGTTATGAAAAAGATAATGTACTAAATGAGCAAGTATTAAATACCTTTGGAATAGATTTTGTCAATGAAATAATCAAGCACTTAATAGTACCTGGTAAAAAAGTTGATTTTAGTTATATCATAGAACACAATCTTTTACAAAAATTCAAAAAATATTATGAAACATTTAAAACGACAGATGATATAAGAGAATTTCTATTTTTATTGGAAAGTTACACAGAACATAAAGATTTGGCAGAAGATTTGATGTCTAATGGCATGACGGAAGAAGAAAAAGAAAATTTCAGTCAATATGTTAAACAAAAAAATAAAATATTTAAAATAAATAATCGTAGTAATTTAGCAAGTATAAACCAATTGTTAATATTATCAAATAACTATCTAATGATGAATGTAGATACTTTTGGGGACGATAAAAAATGGTATTTACAAAGCGCTATAATATCTTCTTTATTCAATCTAAGTTATGATGACATTAAAAAATTAAAAGGCATCATAGATCCGACAAAAATTGATTTATTAAAAAATAATATTAATTCTAAAGAAATGAAAGAGAAACTGGATCAATATAATAGTATAATGAATTTTTGTTTAGATGTTTTAAAAATGCAAGATGTAAATGAGCTATTAGGCGTTTTAGAAAGAGTAAATGGATTAATTTTAGAAGAACCTGAATTTATTAAAAATTTAAGAAAAGATGTCGAAAATATTTATGATATTTCAAAAAATATATATTGCTATGAGTTGAACTGTACATTAAGTAAGTTAGATGATGGCAAACGAACGGAATATAAGGGCGTCCCTTATATAATATATGATCATGATAGTTATTTTCTAGCACATGTAATGAATGCTTTTGGAAGGGGTAGTAAGTTAGAAGATTTTAAAAAGCCACGCTTTATCGGAAAAACCTATATTTGCCTTTCTGCAATAGGGGAAGGTGTAGAACCGTACAAAAGAGATGAATTAGATATGAATCATGTTTGCTTATTATTTAATAAAATTCCACAAAATTCATTAATTTCAATGAGTAATAGAGATATGGGATCAAGAGGAAATTTAGGGGATTTAGATGTCTCTGTAAAACATAATTTTGCTCCACTAAAACAAATATTAGAAACAACAAATCGCGTACCAAATGAATATGTTATATATCGAGAAATCAATCATGTTCCACTATATCCTTGTGCTGTATTAGTTAGAGGTAGTGAACCATCTAAGGAAGAATTGGATGCCGCTCACTATTTAGAAGTTCCTTTAGTAAAGAGAATTTTAGTTAAAAAAGTCAAAAAATCATCTGAGAGCAATTCAGAAGAGGCTAGCGCTTTGTTTCAAGCAAACGGAAAAACAACCAATTTAGATATAAAACTGCAAAACTTGTTATCTGGTAATGAAAAATCAAATATAGATTTTATGCCTAAAAAAATCTAGTATATTAGTTGTATTGTAAAAAAACTATTTGTAACAATAAACATTTATTTAGATAAGAAAAATTTAATCAGACTATCAAAAAAATTACTTTTTTAATTGAGATAAAATAATAAATAAAAAAACAATTCAAATAATAAAATTCAAATTTTAGATATGTGTGATATAATAAACAAGAAGAAAGAAGGGTTATCACGAAATTTCAAAATTTATCACTTCATTTAAAACAAATTGCTGCCACACTTGCTGTCGGTTTTGTATTAGTAGGATGCAGTAAAGAAAACGAAAATCTTTCTGTATCCAGTTCTAGTCAGATAAATAGTACTTCAACTATTTCCTCAACTCCTAGTAGTACAGCTCCCTCTAATTTGGAACCGGAAAACCAAGAAGAAACATTAGATACAGAAGAGTTTGATTACTTCGATCAAGCTAAGAAGGAAATTAAAGAGTTAATAGAAAGTGAACAAGTTGAACAAGCAAAAGAAAAAGGAAAAGAATATTTCATCACCGGGGTAGATTTTATCTTTTATGATAAAGAAATGAATGGAGTTACATTTGATGATTTGACAGAAGAAGGAAAAAAAGTGACATTAGAAAATTTAGAAACAATCGATGGATGGATCATGGAAATCGCTCCTGATTATAAAGATAAAATTGGTGAAAAGTATCAAGTTGTAAAAGATTTTGTCAGTACAACATATTATGATGTACTAGAATCAATTAAAGAAAGTTTAGGCGAAGAAAACTACTCTGCTATTCAAGAAAAAAAGAACGAAATCAAAGAATCCATAACAAGTACGAAAGATAAAGCATTAGAAAAGGTATCGGATTGGTATCAAAATTTTAAAAACAAATAAGCGATAGAACTGACTTGATAAATTTATACACGAAATAAAAAGTTCTTAACTATGGCAACATCGATAATTAATCGGTGTTGTTTTTAGTTTATTTTTAATTTTTATGTTATTATTATAGTATACAAATTTGTTTAATACAATTTGTAGTTCATCAAGAGTCTTGGGATTGTCTTTCTTGATGAAATCTTTGAATTGGCCGTTGAGTGTTTCTATCCAAGGATTATGAGTGCAAGTGTAAGGTGCGGACATACTTGGTATAAGATTCATTTCAGCGGTTTTTGTATTATATATTCCACTTTTATACATTCCTCCACGATCTGAATGTAATATGATATTATCTAATTTATAATCACTGTCATTTAATAAATTTAGATTGTATTCTATGAAATCATTATTTAGTGATTTACCAATACATGATACTAATATTTCAGTGCTATAAGCATCAATAAAGAATGATACATTTTGCTTTCCGTCTTTTTCCAATTTTACTTCTGTTGTATCAGTTGATATTACTTTATAAATATCATTTATATCCATATTTTCTGCTATATTTTGATAAGTGTATTTCTTTTCATCCCCTTTCGTTGTAACCGTATATTTACCTTTATTTTTATTTTTCTTTCTAGCCTCAGGTAATTTCATTATGCAACATTTAATTAAGAAAGCCATATAATATGAGATAATGATTCCTTCATGATATTCAAGTTGTTCTTTTATTTGTCTATATCCTGCAGTTCCATTTGATAAATCATAATATTTTTGAATTAGCGGTTTTAATGCTTCATGATTTAATTCGTATCTATTTTTTATATTTTTTCTTTTAAGCCATTTGTAATAAGTATCTCTGGATATTTCTAATTCTTCACACATTATATTTATTGGGTATTGTTTCTTGAATTTTTCGATGAATTGGAATTTGTATGTATTTCTTTTTCCAGGAAGGCATTGAATTTTTTTAGTATTTCATATCTAACATTGTCTTCCGTTATTTCTATTTTTTTCAATCCTTTTTTCTTTTTAAAACAATTTTCTTCGCCTTCCTGAATATACTCTCTAATCCATCTATTAAGTGTACCTGTACTTTTCTTTTTACCTAATATAGTTCTTTCAACTTCCATTTGAGATTTCTTATCAATCAAAACCATTTTTACAGCTTTAATTTTTTCTTCTCGAGTAAAATTTCTATATTCTCTTGTTATCATTGAATCCTCCTTATTTAAATTTTATCATACAAAAAATCTACACACTTTTTATTTTGTGTAGATTTTTTTCAAATCACTTCTATAACATCGCTTTTTTTAGTTTTAATATACAATCTTTTATGTGCTATAATGAATATAGAAGTTGGAGTTTGATATGAAAAAAGTTGTGAAGAGAAAAAAGAAGAACAATAGGAAATGGTTTGTGTTAGCTGGGATAAATATCTGTTTGGTTTTTGTAATCGCAGGAATTTTATTGTTTACGAAAAAACCATTTGAGTTTCATAGCCCGGATACTTTGATTGCTTTATCTCAATTAGAAGTGAATATTCCCAAACCAGAACATAGAGAACTGAGTCTCGTGATGGTAGGAGATGCTTTGATTCACGGTTCCGTTTATAAAGATGCCTATCAAAACGGAACGTATGATTTTCGTCCCATGTTATCGCTTGTCAAACCGATTACAGAGTCGTTTGATTTAGCATACTATAATCAGGAGACAATTTTGGGTGGTACCGAACTAGGTCTTTCTAGTTACCCTAGGTTTAACTCACCATACGAAGTAGGAGACGCCTTCCTAGATGCAGGATTCGATCTGACATCGCTAGCTACCAATCACACTTTAGATAAAGGTGAACAAGGAGTTCTAAATTCTCTTGCTTATTGGCACGATAAAAACATGATAACAGCAGGCCAATATTCCTCACTAGAAGATAGAAATCAAAAACGAATCTATGAAAAAAACGGAATCAAGTTTGCCTTTTTCTCTTATACGACTGTAACAAACGGATTATTGCCACCATCCGGAAAAGAGTATTTGACAAATATCTATTCTTACGAAAAAGCTAAGAAAGATATCGAACAAGTAAAAGATGAAGTGGACTTTATCATCGTCGCAGCTCATTGGGGAACCGAATACACTTTAAAAGAAACGACATCCCAACGCCAAATGGCGCAAGAATTAGCAGACCTAGGTGTAAACTTAATCATCGGAACACACCCACATGTCATCGAACCAGTCGAGTACTTGAATGATGGTAAGACATTTGTCATATACTCACTCGGTAACTTCATCTCTGATCAAGTTGGACAAGACCGTTTGACCGGTCTCATGATGGCCGTTACGTTATCCTCTACGATATATCCGGATGGTAACAAAGAAAATATAGTAACGAATCCCAAAGCAGAACTGTTATACACGAAGAGCACCAAAGGAGAGAAACGAAACTTTAAAGTGTATCCGTATCGGAATTTAGATGATACAGTTTTAGAAAATTATCAAGAAACATTACAAAAATATAAATCAGTAGTAGAAACTTACGTAAAAGATATCGTTTGGCAAGTTTCATAATAGGAGTTCACATGAAGAAAAAAGTAATAATCATCGGTGCAGGTCCCGCTGGGCTTACTGCTGCATACGAATTGTTAAAAGAAACAGAAAAATACGAGGTAATCATCCTAGAAAAAGATGGTCAAGTAGGAGGAATTGCCAAAACGGTAACGTACCTTGGAAATCGCATGGATTTAGGAGGTCACCGATTCTTTACGAAAAGGAAAGAAATTAATGAATTATGGCAAGAAATTTTACCAATCGAGCAGAAACGAAATCGAGGTCAAAAAAATGTTCTTTTGATTCGCAATCGTCTTTCCCACATTTATTATCATAAGAAATTTTTTGATTATCCAGTTTCGTTAAGTATGAAAACAATCCGTAATTTAGGGATTGGAACTACTTTTGTAGCAGGAATGAGTTACATCAAAAGTAAAATTCTACCGAAGAAAGAGACGAATTTAGAAAATTTCTATATCAATCGCTTCGGCAAAAAACTGTATGAAATGTTTTTCAAAGGCTACACCGAAAAACTGTGGGGAAGAAGTCCAAACCTTATAGCAGCGGATTGGGGAAGTCAACGTGTAAAAGGATTATCGATTACGAAAGTGATTTCATCGGCACTGAAAAAGACGTTTCATATCAAGGAGAAGAATACAGAGACATCCTTGATTGAAAAGTTCTATTACCCGAAGTATGGACCGGGTCAGATGTGGGAATGCATGAAAAAACAGATTATTCGCTCGGGTGGTACGATTCTTTCTGATACGACGGTAACAAAAATTCATCGCCAAGGAAAGAAAGTAAAAAGCATAACGGCTTTGCAAAATGGCAAAGAAATTTTATTGACAGGAGACGTCTTCATTTCATCGATGCCTTTAAAAGATTTGATTGCAGGAATGAACGATGTTCCAAAAAACATTCAAAGAATTGCCAACGGCTTACCGTATCGTGACTTCTTAACAATTGGACTTCTCGTGAAAAAAGTGCATTTTGAATCACAACCAAAAATAAAAGATACATGGATTTACGTGCAAGAACCAAAAATTCAGATGGGCCGTATTCAAGTATTTAACAACTGGTCTCCTTATTTAGTAAAAAACCCCAAAACGTACTTTTTAGGATTAGAATACTTCTGTACAGAAAATGATTCTTTCTGGAACAAAAAAGATAGGGAATTAAAGAATTTTGCCGTCCGCGAATTATGCGATATGGGTATTATCAAGGAAGATGATGTCCTAGGTTACCACGTCGAAAGAGTTCCAAAAGCATATCCGGCATACTTTGATACTTATAGTGAAATCGACCAGTTACAAACGTTTTTAAATACGATTCCAAATTTATATGAGATTGGCAGAAATGGCCAACATCGATATAACAACATGGATCATTCGATGTTAACGGCAATCGAAGCAGTTCGTCATATCGAACATCCAGACCAACTTACGAAAGAAGATATCTGGAAAGTAAATACGGAAAAAGAATACATGGAGGAACAACATGAAGAAGATAAAAGAGTGGTTTAAAAAATATCACCCATCCAAATTCGTTTGTTATTTATTCTTGGCATTACCAATTGTATTTGCAAGTATTCAATGTTTTGGAAAACTAGATAACGATAGTTGGTTTTTACTAAATACGGGTCGCTATATCATCAATCACGGTTTTCCAAGCATCGATCCATTTACGATTCATGAAGGATTCGAGTTAGTCGTCCAACAATGGCTCACAGATGTCATATTTTATGAAGTATTCGACCTCTTCGGTAAAGTAGGTGTCGCATTTCTTATATTTACCAGTTATTTAATAATCATCTATATATTCTATAAATTATGTCAGTTATTAGATGAAAACCGCTTTCGTTTATCGGTTTTATTAACTGTCATATTCGGTGTTCTATACGCTAGATTTTTCTTGACATCGCGACCGCAAATTTTTGATTGTTTGATTTTTTTGGTTGAGTTTTATTTGTTGGAGTCTTTTATCAATAAGAAAAATACAAAGTACCTAATCGGTTTACCGATATTATCTCTAGCACTCATCAATCTTCATTCATCGAGTTGGTTTTTGTTTTTGATCTTTTTAATTCCATACTACTTGAAACTAGACTGGTTTCATTTGGAAAAAGGAAAATACTCTCTAAAACCGCTCGTAATTGCAACGATTGTTAGTATCTTAGTTGCGTTTATCAATCCGTATGGATGGGATGCCATTAGCTATATCTTCTATTCGTACGGCGATTACTATATCAACAAACTGGTTGTCGAGATGCGTCAAATACAGATTTTCTCATTCTGGGGAATTGCACTTTACGGTACTGTTTTAATCGTATCACTGTGTTACTTATTAAATCGGAACAAGAAAATGAAAACGAGATTCTTTTTACTATATTTAGGAACGAGTATATTAGCATTTTCTAGTTGGAAAGGGTTTCAATTCTTTCTAATTTCCAGTATTTTTCCACTTGCTGACTTTTTAAAAGATAATTTTAAAAAAGAGAACAAGGAAGTATCGTATTCGAAATTGTTTTGGATTCGTTATGCTGCAATCTGGATACTATTTGCATCCATTCCCATTTTAAACATTGTTTATACCACAGTAGACGAAGAACCTTTAAAGGCATTAAAGGATACAATATTAGAAAGAGAAGATACACCAGAATCGCTTCGCGTATATACGGGATATAATGCTGGTGGATATTTTGAATTTTACAATATGAAAACGTATCTAGATGCAAGGGCAGAAGTATTTATTAAAAAGTTCAATGGTCAAAAAGATGTTTTAAAGGAATGGAACGATTTGCAAAATGGGCGAATGAAAATAGAAGAATTTATGGATATGTACCACTTCGATTATTATGTCGTAGAAGAAGATGACTATTTGTATCAGATGGTTTTTAAGGACAACGAAAAATACGAAATGCTTGCTAAGACAACATGGAAAGAGGAAGGAGTATACTTGTATTGTACTGGTTCAGAAAGGGAAAACTAAGTGTTATAATACAAAAATTTAAGGACTCAAACGAGTCTTTTTCTTTTGCATTTTTTTGGCCGCTAATTTACTTTATAAACTAGTTTTGCTATAATAAATACAATGGGAGGCTAAGAGAATGAACGGGAATTTATATGAAGCATATCAAAAGTATTTATTAACTTGTATTGGGATTGTCCGGCCAGGATATAAAAGTGGCTATTTTACGACTTCTTTGATTTCGGAGTTCCATGAAGGATATGCCAAACTTTATAATATCAACGCTCCTCACATCGCCTATATCGATAAAACGGGTCGCGTCGTCTTATTAAAGGATTACAAATCAGCCGGAGATTTTTACGAAGGTCTTGCTAAATTTCAAAGCAACACTACCGGTCTTTACGGCTATATGGATGCATCTGGAACGGAAGTCATTCCTCCAAAATATCAACTAGCATTCGATTTCCACGATGGCATGGCACGCGTATATGGTCCTAAGGGATTCGGTTATATCGACCATGAAGGTGTAGAAAAAATACCGTTAATTTATCCTAGTGCCGATGATTTTTCTGATGGTGTAGCAAGAGTCAAGGAAGATGACCATTACGCCTTCTTTAGCTCGTCTGGCCAAAAGTTATTTGTGACTAAGTACGAATGTACGCCTTTTAGTGAAGACGTATCTGTTGTTAAAACAGAACGTGGATATGGCTTTATGGATAAGACTGGTTCCTTAGTTTCTACTAGTCTCTATTTAGAGGCTAGAAATTTTAAAGAAGGTCTAGCATTCGTGAAAACAGCAGAAGGATTTTTCTTTATTAACAAAGAAGGAAAAATTGTATTACGATGTGGCGAAGCAAGTGATTTTCAAGAAGGGTTATCTATTTATCGTAACATGTCTGGATTTAGTTACGTTGACCAAACTGGAAAAGAACGCTTTTCTATCAATGCCAAACAAGCACGGGGATTCCGTTGTGGTGTTGCAACGATAGAAAAACAAATGTATCAATGGATTATGGTCGGTCCAACCGGACAGTTAATTACACCATATGGATATGCTTACTTATCTGAATTTAACGAAAATTTTGCTATTGTAAAAAAGCAGACAAACAGTAGATATACTTACATCGATAAGAATGGAAACGATGTCATTTTTAATTGCTATTATGGAAAAGATAACATTGGCAATGGTATGGCTATTATTCGTAATAATAACCGATATGGCTTTATTGATGGCACTGATAAAGTCGTTGTTCCATGCATTTACGATTTGGCAGAGGATTTTAAAGATGGTTTCGCCAGAGTGACATTAAAAGGGAAAAGTTTCTATATTACCAAACAAGGTAAAAAAGTTCCTGCAAACAAAATTGGATCTTTGGGAATTCCTCATGCACTTCGCTATAAAAAAGAATTTTTAGGAAGAAGTTTTGGATTTTATAATAAAAAAGAAGAGTATATTAGATTAAAATATCGTCCGATTTATGATTATGGAACGCATATTTTGTGTAACAGTGATAATAAACTATATTTGTATCAAACAAGTACCAAACAGTATCACGAAATCGCAAATATCTATAAGGGTAGTGCCATGATTGATTTTGCAGACAATTACTTTATTCACAATGAACGACTTTATTATATATACCAAGATCGATTCGTTTCCATCGATGCCAAAATGGTTAATTTTAATTCAAACACAGTTGCTAGAATTGAACCGTTAAAAAAAGATGAAATTATCTTGAGTTATGAAGAATTTTGTAAGCAAAATGGAACGGTTCCAAGTTCAGTAGAACAATCTACTGTTCAACCGGAATCATCTAAAGAGGAAACCACCTCACAAGTACCAATTGAACCAGTTCCAGAAACTCAATCGACTCAAGAATCGACGGTATCTTCGGTACCAGAAGCAACAACTGGGCAAGTGCCGGAAGTGACAAACGGGCCAATTCCAGAAGTTTCTGCTGGACCTGTGCCAGAAGTAACAACTGGACCTGTGCCCGAAGTTACCTCAGTACCATCAGGGAACTCAACACAACAATAATCGTTGTAACTTCATAAAACGTGATATAATAGAACTGGAGGGTTTGATATGAAAGATATAGAGGTTTTAAAGAAAAATGGCATCGACGTAGATCGTAGTCTAGAATTATTAGGAGACTTAGATACGTACGATGAAATGTTAGAATCATTTTTAGAAGAGTCAGAAGTGAGACTCCCTAGAATGAAAGAAGCAAAAGAAAAAGCTGATTTAGCAAACTATGCAATCGATGCTCATGCTATGAAAAGTGATTCTCGTTATTTAGGTTTTACCAAATTAGCAGAGTTATCTTACAATCATGAAATTGCTGGGAAAGAAAATCACATCGACTTTATCGAAGGTCATTATGATGAACTGATGAAAGAAGTTCAAAGAATGATAGAAGTGATTCGTCAATACTTAGGAAAATAATAGAATTTCTATTATTTTTTTAATGGACTTAGAAGGAAAGAGGAGAATTATGTTTTTAGAAAACCGAATCATCGCCCATCGGGGTGGTTTTTTTGATAATCAGAAAATTTATGAAAATACGAAAGAAACGTTTCAGATTGCAATCCAAAAAGGATTAGCAATCGAATTAGACGTTCACGTGACAAAAGATGAGCAAGTAGTCGTATACCATGACGACAATTTAAAAAGATTGATGAACGTAGATGCTACAATTGAAGAACTACGGCTTGAGGAATTGCCAACCAAACCGTTTCCCATCCCGTTATTTCGAGATGTTTTACAACAGATTGATGGCAAAGTACCTTTACTGATTGAAATTAAAAGTATGCATCAAATTGGCCATAGTGTCGACATCATTATGAACGTATTGAAAGACTATACAGGAGAGTACGCCATCCAAAGTTTCCATCCGTACGTATTGCTATATTTGAAGTGGCATTATAAAAACGTAATTCGTGGTCAATTAGGTTCTCCAAATCGCCAAAAAGATATTCCGAAAATTCAAAAATGGATTACGAAAAGTATGTGTTTTAATATCCTTACGAAACCTACATTTATCTCTTATGAGTATAATGAAATGAGTTTCGAGAAAATTACGAAATTAAAGAAAAAATATGTCATGATTTGCTTTACAATTAGAGAACAGGCCGATTATACTAAGTACAAGAACATTTATGATGCATGGATTTGTGAAAATATGCAAAATTGGAAAGAGGGATAAAATGAAAGTATTAGTGACGGGATGCTGTGGCTATATCGGTAGCCATACATGTGTCGAATTGTTAGAAAATGGATATGAAGTAGTCGGATTAGATAACTTCAGCAATAGTAAGAAAGAGGTATTAGATCGCATTCACCAGATTACATCGAAAACGATTTCCTTCTACGAAGGAGATATGTTAGATGAGGAACTTTTAACGAAGATTTTTGAAACAGAAAAACCGGAATGCGTCATCGATTTTGCTGCTTATAAAGCTGTAGGAGAGTCCGTTCAAAAACCGATTGAATACTATACAAATAACGTTTCTAGTGTATTGACACTTTTACGAGTAATGAAAAAGGAAAATGTCAAGAGTCTCGTCTTCAGCAGTAGTGCAACGGTATATGGAACTCCTAAGAGAGTCCCAATTGAAGAGACGGATCCAACTGGCAATACGACCAATCCGTACGGAACGAGTAAATTGTTCGTTGAGAAAATTCTATCGGATGTAGCAAAGTCAGATGATACTTGGCGCATTTGTATCTTACGGTACTTTAATCCGATTGGCGCCCATAAATCTGGTTTGTTATTTGAAGATCCAAAGGGCATTCCAGCGAACTTAATGCCGTACATGATCAAAGTTGCCACCAAAGAGTTAGAGTGTTTGAATGTGTTTGGAAATGACTATGATACGAAAGATGGTACCGGTGTGAGAGATTACATTCATGTTGTCGACTTAGCAATCGGTCACATCAATGCTCTTGAAAAACTATCGAGAAGTGATTCTGGATTGTGGATTTACAATCTAGGTACTGGTACTGGTTATAGTGTTTTAGATTTGATTCACACGTTTGAAAAAGTAAATCACGTTAAAATTCCATATCGCATCACAGAACGTCGTGCCGGTGATATTGCCGAGTGTTACAGTAATCCTTCCAAAGCTAGAGAAGAGCTAGGATTTACTTGTCAGTACACCTTGGAAGATATGGAATACGATGCTTATCAAGCATACATAAAAAATAGGGGAGAAGAGTTATGATTTGGGAAAAACGAGAACTTGCTGCCAAATTGCCGGTTGATCCAGCGGATACATACATTTTAACGGATTTTGACCGAACTTTGACATTAGGTTCTAGTATGACGAGTTGGAGTGTGTTATCCAAAAGTACGGATGTTCCAAAAGAGTATATCGAAGAGAGAAATGCGTTGTATAAAATCTATCGTCCGATAGAAATCGACGAAACGATAGATGTTGAAGAACGTTCTGCTAAAATGCGTGACTGGTGGCATCGTCACATCGAATTATTTCAAAAGTATCATTTGCAGGAATCTGTCATCGAAGATGCTGCCAAAAATATTCGCATCATGGCATTTCGAGATGGTGCGAAAGAATTTTTAGAATACACGCATCAGCATAATATCCCAGTCATTATCATTTCGGCTGGAATCGGTAATTTCATTCAAATTTTCTTAGAACAGAGCGGCCTCATGTATCCGAATATTCATATCGTATCGAACTTTATTCTATTTACAGACGGCATCGCTACTGGAGTAGCAGATAACATCATTCACTCCTTAAATAAAAACGAAGTATCTTTGCCGCAGACGGTTGCATCACAAATTGAAAATCGTCATACAGAAATTGTAATGGGTGACTTGCTAGCAGATTTAAAAATGGCTGATGAATCAAACGGCAAGAAAAAAATTAAAGTCGGATTTTTAGAACCGGAAAATTACTCTTTCGAATCGAACTATAAAGAATCGTTCGATATCGTCATGAAAGATGAAAGTTTTTCTTCTTTACAAAAGGTGCTCAACTGGACGGATGCTACAAAAAGAATCTATAAAGAAGTCTATGTGAGTAAGAAAGGGGAACGTCATCTGTTAAGTGGCCATCCTTGGACTTATGAAAGTGACATCACAAGTACATCTCCTATGATTTTAAATGGCGAATTAGTCGATATCAAAAGTCCCAAAGGGAAATATTTGGGAACTGGTTTTTATAATGCTAATTCTAAAATTAGAGTGCGTCTTTTAAGTCGCACCGGCAACGACCGTTTTGACAAATCTTTTTTCTATCGCCGCATCCAATATGCATATGAGTATCGCTCTAGTGTGTTTGAGCAACTTCCTGATGCATTTCGCTTAGTGTATGGCGAGTCCGACGGTCTTCCTGGTCTTACTGTCGATGTATTTCATGATGTCGTCGTTACACAGACACTTTCCATGGGAACAGAATTACGTAAAAAGATGATTTTCGATGCCATCGTAAAAGTGTTACAAGAATCCGGTAAAACGATTCGTGGAATCTACGAACGAAACGATGTCAAAATCAGAGAAAAAGAAGGCCTAGAAGAAAATACGGGTTGGTACTTTGTAAATGGATCTTCGGATACGACTGTTCAGATCGAAGAAAACGACATCTTCTATCATGTCGATTTTGCAAATGGTCAAAAGACTGGATTTTTCCTAGACCAAAAGGAAAACCGCATGAGAATTCGTGCGATTGCTCATGATAAGACGGTTCTAGATTGTTGTACTCACACTGGTTCATTTGCTATGAATGCGATGAAGGGTGGTTGTAAGAAAGTGACGGCTTTAGATGTCTCAGAAAAAGCCCTAGATACGGCCCGTCAGAACTTTGCTTTAAATCACATGAGCATCGATACGATTTGTGCAGATTGCTTCGAATATTTGGAATCTCTTACAAAGAAGAAAGAAAAACCGTACGATTTCATTATTTTAGATCCACCAGCATTTACCAAGTCTCACAGTACGATAGGAAATGCCTTAAAAGGATACTGCGAGTTAAACTACTTAGCGATGAAAGCCCTTCCAAGAGGAAGATTTTTAGCAACGGCCTCTTGTTCTGCTTTAGCAAGTGAAGAAGCATTTAAAAATGCCATTTACGAAGCGAGTCTAAAAGCAGGTGTCACTTTAAAACAAGTGAGTGCTACAGGACCTAGTCCCGATCATCCTGAGACGATCGGCATTCCTGAAACAAAATATTTGAAGTTTTTTATCTTTCAAATTATCTAGTGACGAATTTCGTCACTTTTTCTTTGCCCGAGCCGTCTTTTTTAGTTTTCCCGCGAATAGAATTATGGTATAATCAAAATAAGATGAAAGGATTGTGGTATCGATGCGTGCGATTATTTGTGCCGGAGGCACTGGTGGACATATTTATCCCGCTTTGGCAATCTTAAATAAAATCAAAGAGATGGAACCGGATAGCGAATTTTTGTATATCGGAACGACGGACCGTATGGAAGCAACCATCATTCCTGAAAAAAAGATTCCGTTTGTAGGAATTGAAATGAAAGGATTGGACCGGAAACATATCCTTAAGAACATCAAAGTTTTGGGATGTTTTCAAAAAGCGATTCAAAAGGCCAAAGAAGAAATTCGTAAATTTGATCCCGATGTCGTTTTAGGAATTGGTGGTTACATTACAGCACCTGTTATCTATGCCGCTGCTAAATTAGGATACAAAACGTTCATTCACGAACAAAATTCGATTCCCGGTGTATCCAATCGGTTTTTATCTCATTATGCAACGAAGATAGGAGTTTCTCTTCCAGGTTCCGTTTCCTATTTTCCTAAAAAGAAGACGATTTATACAGGAAATCCTCGTAGTGAAGAAGTAATCAAAGCGAAACCGATTGATAAAAAAGAGTACCAATTATCTAAAAATAAAAAGTTAGTTGTCATCGTCATGGGTTCTTTGGGGAGTACCAGTATGAGTGAGAAATTACTGGAACTGATCCCGTCGTTCAAAAGTTGTTCTTATGAAGTATTATTAGTAACAGGGAAAAACTATTACGAACGGTATCAAAAGGTTGACACACCATCTAACGTCAAAATTGTACCGTATCTAGAAAACATGCTAGGAGTCCTAAAAGTAACCGACTTGATTGTTTCTCGTGCAGGTGCATCGACTGTCGCCGAGATTACGGCTTTAGGAGTACCGAGTATTTTAGTACCGAGTCCTTATGTAACACATAATCATCAGTATAAAAATGCCAAAGAATTAGAGTCTGTCGGGGCAACGAAAGTGATTACGGAAAGTGAGTTTTCGAAAAGTACGTTGCTACCGGCTATCGATTCTATTTTAAACGATGAAAAAGAGTATCAAACTATGCACGAATCTGCAAAGAAATTAGGAGTTCCGGACAGTGCCACAAAAATTTATCAAATACTAAAAGACATGACGAAAGAAGGATAGCAAAATGAAGGAGTTTTTAGCATTTGTCAAACGCAATTCATTAGGAAAGTGTTTGGAGAATGAGAGTTTAAAAAAATATACAACGTACAAAGCAGGTGGTACTGCCAGGGTCATATTTTATCCCAAAAATATTCGCAGTTTGACATCTGCCGTTCAGTATTTAAGGGAACACAAGATTCGTCATCTCGTTTTGGGATACGGTAGCAATGTTCTATTTAGTGACGATACTTACGAAGGTGTCATCATCAAATTGGATGAGTTTAATAAAATCACATTTTTCAAAAATAAAATTCGTGTCGGAGCTGGATATTCTTTAATGCGCCTAGCAAGAGACGCCGCCAAAAGAGGGTTGACGGGATTAGAATTTGCTGCTGGAATTCCCGGAAGTGTAGGAGGAGCCATCTACATGAATGCCGGTGCTTATCGCAGCGATATGGGCTACATAACAACGAAAGTTAAAGTGCTGACAAGTGAATACCAAGTCATTACGATGGTAAACAAAGAACTAGATTTTCATTATCGTAAATCGTTCTTTCAAACACACAAAGATTACATCGTTTTAGAAGCGACCATCGCACTAACAGAAGGAAAAAAAGAAGCCATCTTAGCCGTTATGGAAGACCGTAAGAAAAGAAGATTGGAGTCACAACCGTTGGAGTATCCGAGCGCCGGTAGTGTATTCCGGAATCCTCCAGATGTACCAGCAGGAAAGTTAATCGACGATTTACATTTGAAAGGACTTCAAAAAGGAGATGCCGCAGTATCCTCAAAACACGCCAATTTCATCATCAATTTGGGTTCTGCCAAAGCGAGCGACATCAGAGATTTGATTTTGTTTGTTCACGATGCAGTAGAGGAAAATTACGGATACGATTTAAAGATTGAACAAGAATTTATCAATTGGGAGAATCTAGATGAAGACAATGAAAAAGAAAAAGAAGATAATCAAAATTAAATGGGTTTCCGTTCTAATAATATTTTTGGTTGTGCTAGTACTGGCAGGAGGCACGTATCTTGCTTTTCAGATGCCAATTCAAAACATCATCATCAAAGGGACGACCAACTTGAGTGATTACGAAATTATGAGCTTAGCTGGCATTGACAACTATCCGTCGTTTTTAAAGACAACTGGATCTAGTATCAAAAAGAAGTTGCTTGAAAATCCGTACATAACGGATGTTTCCGTTCATAAGAAATTTCTAGGAGTATTGGAGTTAGAAATCACCGAAGGGTACGCAATGTACTACGATAGTGCCAGTGAAAGTTTAGTGTTATCAAATGGCAATACAGTAAAAGAAGAAGTGAATAAAACGACAGTACCCGTTTTATTAAACTATGTCCCAGATACAAAGCGAGAAACGTTTATTTCCTGCATGCAAGAAGTAGATCCTAAAATATTGAATCAAATTTCAGAGATTTTATATGAACCGAACGACTACGATAAAGATCGCTTCCTACTGTATATGGACGATGGCAACAGTGTGTATTTAACACTGACCAAGTTTGAACAAATCAATTATTACGATGAAGTATTACCACAATTAGAAGGTAAAAAAGGGATTCTATACTTAGATTCTGGAAATCATTTTGAAATTATGGAATCATAGAAGACAAAAGGTTTAGTAAGTGAGGGTTTGGTATGAGACAAAAGAAGAAAAAGAAAGGGTTCTGGTTCCTTGGAATCGGATTATGGATTGGATTCGTTTTATTTAATTCTTTCATAAGTAGCATTCATACGAGTGAGATTTCATCGTTTGGGACAAGTATCGGAATTTTAAATGGACAAGTTCCATATCGAGACTTTTTACTTCCAGGACTCCCGTTATATCACTTATTGATGTCTCTTTTTTTACTGGTTTCGAAAACGTATCAGATGTATATCTTAGTTCATTCGTTTTTTGCTGTAATCGCATTTTATATCATTACCAAAATTACTAAAAAAGGGCACTCGCTATTCTTTGCATTTTTATTACTTGCAAGACCGAGTCCTTTTCTTTTCATCGCCTGTTTGCTCCTTGCTATCATTCGCATGGAGCTAGAACGAAAGAAATATTATCAAATTCGTTACGATTATTGGATTGGAGCATTGACTGCAATCGTTATGCTAACAAATGTCTGGTTAGGAATTCTTCTAACAATCGTTTTGTTTCAGACGAATCGAAATAAGAAAAATCGTTTTCTCGGTTGGATGATTCCTATTATTTGTTGGATCAATTCCATGCTTTTGACAAATTCTTTTTCCTTTTTTATTTCGCAAATTGGTCTGTTGTTACCGAATCTTACAGTCAACCTGTATAGTGTTTTCGGTATTCCGTTATTACTGGCTCTAGGAATCGAACGATATCGTATGCGAACGTTACCGAACAATAAAAGAATCTTATCGATTGCCATGATTATGACGCTTTCTGTATTGATTACACCATCTGCAACGACACTGTTTTTGAGTTTGCTATTTGCACTACTTTACTTTTTGCTAGCATACCGCGAAGAAGAGTACGGATTTTTTGCTAGTGTCGGTGGTTACATGTATTTGTCCGCTTTAGGGTGCTTTGCCATCATTGTAATTTTAACGAACTCTTATACCGTATCTAGCAATCTAGAAGGATTTCAAAATACGGTGCTAAAAAAAGAGGAAGAGGAATCTTTAATCGCAGTACAAGAAACATGGAAAAATGCCGAAAACACATTCATGTACAGCCCATCCTATCCGTTCTGGAAAGAGCAGGAAACTGCGACAAACTTGTATGATTTATATGATATTTTACTGTATTATCAAGATGATTTTCAAACGGAATTAAACGCTCGCTGTGAAACCTCATCTTGCGTATTTGTAATTAGTCAGGATGCACCGCATTTGCAAGTGATTGAAAACTTGCAACAATCTCTCATTCAATCTGGATACAATCAGACGACACTTTTTTCATTTTCTATATATGAGACAAGCGAAAAAGACTTTTCATAAATCGTAATTTATTATATAATGAATGGTAGAGATAAAATAAGAGGGTGCGATAACGAGTGAAGAAAGTGTTAACAGGGATAGATATTGGTAGTGATTTGATTAAAATTGTCGTAACGGAGGTTTATGAGAATCACTTTTATACATTAGCAGCTACGAACGTGCATACATCTGGTGTGAAAAAAGGGTTAATCACGGATTCTTTGGCCGTCATCGATAGCTTGAAGGAAGGTCTAAAGGAAATCAAAGAAATGTTGGGAATTCAAATTACCAAAGCGATTATTACGATTCCCTCAAACGACCGTGAACTTTCCATCACATCCGGAGAAGCAGAGATTATGGGCGAAGAGCAGACCGTAACAGCAACGGATATTCTAGCTTGCTTACAAGATGCGACAACTCATAAAGTGAGCGACGATAGAGAACTGGTAACCGTAATTCCCATCGCGTTTCACATCGATGACGCCAAAGACGGTGTTAAAAATCCGATTGGTATGACCGGTTCGATGCTAAGTGCCAAAGTCGTAATTGGAACGGTACCAAGAGAAAACATTACGCCGATCATGAACATCATGAAACAAGCCGGAATCGAAGTCGTCGATTACGTCTTTGGAGAAACGGGTGACTACTATGCGGCTAGAACCAAAGAACTGGATTCGAAAGTAGGAGCCATCATCAATATCGGTTACGATACGATGAAAGTTGCTGTCTATAACAAAGGCATTATGATCAAAAATGAAATTGTAGAAACCGGTGCTAGAACTGTTGATCAAGACATGATGTACATGTACAAGATTAATCGCAAAACCGCTCGCAAAATCCGCAAAGAATTTGCCGTTGCTTCTAGAAAGTATGCTAGTGAAAGCGAAAAGATAACAGTTACCAATAAATTTGGGGAAGAAGTTACCATCGATCAAATGGAACTAGCAAGTGTAATTGAAGCAAGGCTTTTAGACCTATTAAGTCTAGCAAAAAAGCAAATAAACATCTTAACAAACCGCGAAATAAGTTATATAATTATAACAGGTGGTATCAGTGAGATGCTCGGCTTTAAATACGTTTCGACGATGGCTTTAAAGGATATAGCATCTGTCTTAAATATGACATCGATGGGAATCAGAAATAACATTTTTTCATCCGCATTCGGAATCACACAGTACCTAAATGACAAATTATCTCTTAGAGGAAAAGATTATTCGATGGTGAATGATGTGGAATCCAACGAACTCGTAACACCCGAGAAAAAAACCACAACCATCACAAACGAATCTATTATAAATAAAGTATTCGGATATTTTTTTGACAAGTAATTAAGGAGGATTTTATATGTTGGATCAATTAGAAATGGATCAATTAGCGAAGATAAAAGTAATCGGAATTGGAGGCGGCGGTGGCAACGCTGTCAATCGTATGGTGGAATCTGGAGTGAAAGGCGTTGAATTTATCGTTGCTAATACTGATTTGCAGGCTTTAAATATATCAAAAGCAGACGTTAAAATCCAAATTGGTGCCTCACTGACAGATGGATTAGGAGCAGGTGCCAAACCTGAGATTGGAAAAGAAGCAGCAGTCGAATCAAAAAAAGAATTAGAAGATGCCTTAAAAGGTGCCGATATGATTTTTATCACTTGCGGTATGGGTGGAGGAACTGGAACTGGAGCTGCTCCAGTAGTTGCTGAAATCGCTCAAAATTTAGGTGCTTTAACGGTAGCTATTGTTACGAAACCATTTGGTTTTGAAGGAAAGCGTAGAATGGAAAATGCTATCGCAGGATTAGAAGAGTTAAAGAAGCACGTCGATACCTTAATCGTAATTCCAAATGATAAATTAAGAGAAATTATCGATAAAACGACACCAATGCTAGAAGCATTTAAAGAAGTCGATAACGTGTTACGTCGTGGCGTTCAGTCTATCTCAGACTTGATTGCTGTCGTAGGACTTGTCAACCTTGACTTTGCAGACGTCAAAGCAGTCATGGAACATTCTGGCAATGCCATCATCGGAATCGGTATTGGTATGGGTGAAGATCGTGCTATTGAAGCAGCACAACAAGCAGTATCCAGTCCGCTTTTGGAAACGTCGATTACCGGCGCAACCGATGCCATCATCAATATTACCGGTGGTGTAAACTTAACGTTATTTGAAGCAGAACAAGCTGCTGAAGTCGTTAGAAATGCTGCTAATACAGACATCAATACAATTTTCGGTTCTGTCATCAACGAAAACTTGACGGATGAAGTAATCGTAACAGTCATTGCGACTGGTTTTGATAAAGGAAAGAAAAAGACAGAAGTAGAACCGCTTTACAGCAACGTTCAAACGACGACGAGAAGAGTTCCATCTAGAACGGTCGAAGTAATCGATACAAAAGCCAAAGAGGAAGAAGTACCGGCACCAAAACCACAGACGAGATCTAGAAATGACATCTTAGAAGATGATGACGATGATGGAGACTTCGATATTCCAGTATTTTTAAGAAATAAGAATTATTAAGCCGTAAGGCTTTTTTCTTTTGTTAGAAAATGAATGGAATGATATTTCCGTTATACAAAAAAGAAGCAAGTATGATATAATGAATTAGAAGGTATTGAGGTGATTATATGGCGAAGAGAAAACATCGCAAAGAAAAAGAAGAAAAACGCCTAATTAGCAATCCAGCACCCTTAGTGGGTGTCATCCTAATTATCGTATCCTTACTGGGAATCTTACCGACTCCACTTGGAATTGTCGGAGAAGTTGTCGCATCTTTTGCAATGTTCTTAGTAGGAACAGGTTATCAAATTCTATTGTTAGCCATCTTAATTTTAGGATTCTATTTATGTGTCAAAAAAGAGTCTCCGAACTTCTTTAACACCCATTTAATCGGTGTTTATTTGATTGCCATCGGTTTGATCGTGTTGGCCCACTTAAACTATGTAACGGAGAATAATGGCGATATCGCTGTCGTAGTAAAAGAAACCGTAACCGTTCTGATGAATAATTTTGCCCACTTGTCAAATGGGACACCTCTCACTTTAACAGGTGCAGGTATCATCGGTTGCTTGTTAGCAGTGTTATTTTCAAAATTGTTTGCGGTCTTGGGAACTTACATTGTCACAGGTGTCAGCATCGCCCTAGGTATTTTCTTTGCGACTGGTCTTACATTTTCTACTGTTTGGGAAAAAATCACGAGCAAAGTGGATTTGCATAAACCAAAATTAAAACCAGAAAAAGTAGAGAAAGAAGAGAACCCGGAAGATAAAATTATCGTGGAGGATGAAGAAGCCAAAAAAGAACTTGCTAAAAAAGCAGAAGCAAACAAAAGTTATACGATTTCTTCTTATGCGGAATTAGCGAGTGCTGCCGCTAAAGTTCCTCCAAAAGAACCGGAAGTAGAGGAAGTAACGCATCCAGTAGAGATGCCGACCGAGCATCAAACAGAATCTGCTCCGCGACCAAATAGGGCATATCGTTTGCCAAGTACAGATATTTTGACGAAGAACAATGCCAAAAAGGTAAACAACAGTGAACAGATTGAAAAAAATATTATGGCACTAGAAAAAGTATTACGTGACTTCGGTATTATCGGTAAAGTAGTAGCAGTAACTGAAGGACCTGCCGTTACGCAATACGAATTGGAGTTGAATTCTGGTACGAAGGTCAATAAACTACTCAATATAAACCGCGAAATTTCCTTAGCAATGGCTAAAAAAGATGTTCGTATCGAAGCACCAATTCCAGGTAAATCGACAGTTGGTATCGAGCTTCCAAACGAGAAAATTACGACAGTTGGCTTCCGTGAAGTCATCGAGTCAGTACCAAAATCAAAAGATAATTCCAAATTACTTGCTATCTTAGGAAAAAACATTATGGGGCAAGCAGTTTGGTTTGAAATCGATAAAACCCCACACTTACTAGTTGCTGGTGCCACCGGTTCTGGTAAATCCGTCTGTATCAACGGAATCATTGCCTCTCTTTTGATGCGTACCAAGCCGGATGAAGTAAAACTAGTTTTGATCGATCCAAAGAAAGTAGAGTTCTCCATGTACATGGATATTCCACACTTGTTGATGCCAGTTGTAAACGATCCAAAGAAAGCTTCTGCTGCTTTACAAAAACTAGTTGCAGAGATGGATCATCGTTTTAGCATCTTCAGTGAAAAGGGAGTCAAGAACATTACGACTTACAATGAATGGATCGATAAGCAAAATGCGATGAATCCCGATGCTAAATTAGACCATATGTACTACATTGTGGCAATCATCGACGAGTTAGCAGATTTGATGATGGTCGCAAGTAAAGAAGTAGAAGACTCCATCATGCGAATTACGCAGATGGCAAGAGCAGCCGGAATTCACTTGATTGTCGCAACGCAAAGACCATCAACCGATGTCATCACCGGTGTCGTAAAAGCGAATATTCCATCTCGTATTTCCTTCGCTGTATCTTCATCAATCGACTCTAGAACAATCTTAGATGCGACTGGAGCAGAGAAACTATTGGGAAAAGGAGATATGTTGTTCTTACCGATGGGTGAAAACTCACCACAGAGAATTCAAGGTGCATATATTCCAGATGAAGACATCGAAAAACTAGCAGACTATACGAAGAGTCAAGCGAGTGCTTCCTATAACGAATCGTTCTTAAACTTAACGGAAAGCGATAAACCTTCTGTAGACGATGTTAAGAACAGTCCAGAAGAATATGAAGATCCACTATATAACGAAATTGTCGATTTTGCAATTCTATCTGGAAAAATTAGTGCATCACAAATTCAAAGAAAGTATCGTTTGGGATATAACCGTGCGGCTAGAATCATCGATTTATTAGAAGAGCGGGGAATCGTTGGACCTGCCAACGGTTCGAAACCGCGAGAAGTATTGGTAAAACCAGAAGGAACTCCTTCCGAAGAATAAAATAAGATTCCGTTTTGGAATCTTATTTTTGTATGAATTCTTTTTGAATTCGTTTCATTGTCTTTTGATATCCCTTCGCATGATTGGTATGAAATTTACATCCGATTTGAGTTAGAGCATCTTCGGTCGGAAGAATATTCAACTTCGGTAAGTTTTGAAAGATTTCGGATACTTCTTCTGGATTCGTCTGGTAACGTTCCGCCAGTTCGTAAGCAGCGAAATCAGAAATAATATCTTGGGCTACAGAAAAAATAGAATATTCTCCATAAATTAAGAGTAACGAGTACGAAAACGGTACTTTCATATCCCGATTTACGATTCGTTCTAATTTCTTGAAGTTGAGATGATGATTTTGAATACAGGACCCAATCATTAATTGAAAGAATAGAGTGTGAACGGAATGTAAAGTGGCAAAGAGATTGGTTGCCTGTAAACAGAATAGATATTCTTCAAATAATCCTTCTCTTTGTAAAAAGGAAAGGGCAGCAAACTCCGGTAATTTTCCTTCCACTTCTCTTAGTAGACTAGAGTAATTCTTTTGAAAAATCGATTCATCTTGATAACCCATATACATGTGTCCAAGTTCGTGTACGAGTGTCGTAAAATCAGTTAACGAATTGTTGCGAAAAATAATGGTAGAGGGATATTCTTGAGATGGCAATTTGGAAAATGTAAGACCGTTAGCAGGAGCCGTTTCAATATCTTTGTAATACTGAAATAACAAGGTGTGATTTTGCCAATCAAAAAATCGATCAATAATAGGTGTTCCGTTCGGAAAAAAGTCCTGATAAAATAAATGGGCAAGTTCTACTAAATCATGATTGGATAGATGAACTTCGCACGTTCTAGATAATTCTACAAAAGAGTCGTACCAATCGAGATATTTTGGGACTAGTCCAACGAGATGATCTAGAAGACCAGCAAGTAACATCTGATCTTGTGATGAATAGGTTTCAAAGTAGTCTTGTACATTGGAAAGTAGTAATGTTTCTAAATTGGAGTCTTCCACCAAAGAATCAGATTGTTTGAAAGAAGCAACCTTATTTTTAGGAAAAGCGAGACGAAGCATATTCTGACATTGCTCAGAAATATTGAGTAGAGTGTGGATGCGTTCTTTTAACTTACAAACATCTTCTTTGGAAGAGTGCGAAGAAATCTCTTGCAATGTTTTTACTTCTTCTAAACACTTCTTTTGTACGTTTAAAATCGTATTAAAATCCCATGTATATCGTTGTTCTTTCATAACCGTTTCCTCTTTTCTTTTTATTGTAATGACGGCTTTCTAAAAAGTCAACGAGAATGACAAAATCTGTCAATTATAATCCCTTTTTTGGACATTTTAATAATGCTTGCAAAAAAAAGTTTTATAATAATTTTGGAGGATTATTATTTATGGATTTCAAAAAATTATTTGGTTATGAAGGAAAAACTGTAGTGATTACTGGTGCAGCATCAGGAATGAGCCGAAGTGCAACAGAACTACTCCTAGAATTAGGAGCAGAAGTTTACGCAATCGATAAAAATCCGATTGATTTACCAGTAAAGAAAGCATATCAAGCAGATTTGTCTGATAAGGATGCCATCGATGCCATCGTAAAAGACTTGCCAGGGAAGATTGATGCTTTGTTCTTATGCCACGGTATTGCCGGCTTTAAAGGTAGAGAACTTTTGGTTCAAAAAGTAAACTTTTACAGTCAAAAATACATGACAGAACAGTTACTAGATCGAATCAGTGATCACGGTTCTGTTACGTACATCGCATCCGTCGGTGGTTTTGGATGGGAACAAGTATATCCAAAAGCAGTCGAGTTAATCAACTTACCAACTTGGGAAGATGCGATGAAATGGTATGACGAGCATCCAAAAGAAATAGAAAGTTCTTATGTGTTTGCAAAACAATGTTTACTATCTTACGTGACTTATAAATGTATGAGCCAAGACTTCATCGGTAGAAAGATCCGTATCAATGCCATCAATCCAGGCGATACAACGACTGGTTTAACGGATGATTTCAACAAATCTACTAGTCCAACTGGAAATGCCGAAGAAGGTGCAGCTATGATTTCAAACATCTTCTTGAAGAGTTGGAATGGCTATGCTGCCGAACCAATCGATATGGCAGGTCCTATGGTGGCAGTAGGAAGCGACATCTGTTCTTACATGTCTGGACAATTGATCTACGTCGATTACGGTTTGACTTCTAATTGGAAGAGTCAAGCATTATTGGCAAGCCAAAATAAAACGATTGAAGAATTGTCACACGAATCACAAAATTAAGGATTTAAGTAAACGTACACACGTTTACTTATTTTTTGGGTTTACTAAGCATAGTCAAAAAAAGAAGTTCATGATATACTTAAAATAGAAAGAGGGTTTTAGAAGTGCCAACACCACATAACGAAGCACAAAAACAGGATATTGCCAAAACGGTCATTATGCCAGGTGATCCATTACGTGCAAAATTTATTGCCGAAACATATTTAGAAAATGCTAAACTAGTAAACAAAGTACGCGGAATGCTTGCATACACAGGAACATATCGTGGCACACTAGTAACAGTGATGGCGTCTGGAATGGGAATTCCTAGTATGGGAATTTACTCATACGAATTATTTCACGATTACGATGTCGAAGAAATCATTCGCATCGGAACGATTGGAAGTTTAAAAGAGTCGCTTGCTTTAAAAGATGTTATCTTAGTAGATAACAGCATCACGGACAGTACGTTTGCCAAAAGCTTTTCAGGCGAAGACGTGATGATAGAAAAGGGAAGTACGGATCTAAACGAAAAAATTATGGAAACTGCTGCTTCTCTTTCGATGCATGTCACAAAGGGAAACGTCTATTGTGATGAAGCATTCTACCAAGTGGGGAATGTAGAAAAACCAAAAATCAAAGCATACGACTGCCTAGGAATCGAAATGGAGTCTTTTGCATTGTTCCACATTGCTAGAAAATTAGGTAAAAAGGCTGCAACGTTACTGAGTGTATCCAATTCATTGGTAACGAACGAAGAATTATCGAGCGAAGAACGGGAACAAGAGATGACACAGATGATATTGCTAGCACTTGAAAGTGTAACGAAAAAATAATAAAAGAGGAGGAATGTTATGAAATGGAAAGAAATTACCGTTGGCCAAGTAACGATTCATTTTATTAAAACCGAAAAATTTCGAACGGTTTATACTTTGATTACACTAAGTGAAGAACTAACTGAAGAAACTTTGACAAAACGAATTGTTTTAGCAGATATGTTAGGATTCGCAACAGAGAAGTATCCCAACCGCAGAAGTGTCATGTTAGCAAGGGAAGACTTGTACAGTGCATCGCTTCTTTGCAATACGAGAAGAAATGGAAAATATCACGAAATTTGTATCAGTTTAACCGCCCTTTCAGATAAATATACGGAAGAAGGAAATTTGGAAAATACGTTCGCATTTTTAAACGAAGTACTGTTCCATCCTTTGATTCAAGAAGAATCTTTTAACGAAGAAATCTTAGATCAAGTAAAAGAGTTAAACAAGAAAGATATCATCGGTTTAAAAGAAGACAAAAATTCTTACAGTACGTATCGCTTGTTACAAGAGATGGCTCCCAATAGCAAACTATCTGTAAGTCCTTCTGGAACACTAGAAAACTTAGAGGCAATCGATGGAAAAAATTTAGCAACGTACTATCAAAATGTAATGAAAAACGACAATGTCGACGTCTATATCGTTGGTGATATCGACGAGGAAAAAGTGACGCATTTAGTAGAAACGTATTTGCCATTTAAGACCAAACGAGCAGCATATTATGATGCTTTTACAGAACCTTTAGAAGAACGGGAAGAGGCTAGAGTCATTCGCGAAAAAGATGACATCAACCAAGCAAAACTAGTGATCGGTTGCAACATCGAGGATATGAGTTCCTTTGATCTAAACTTTTCTCTTACGCTTTACACATTAATTTTAGGAGGAACACCAGACTCGAAATTCTTTAAAAACATCAGAGAAAAATACTCCCTTTGTTATTACATTACGGCTTCTTCCTTAAAATTAAACCATGCCATGTTGTTTAAAGCAGGAATCGACTCCAAGAACTTTGATGAGACGTTAGAACACATTCGTCATGAAATGAAAGAAATGGAACTAGGTCATTTTACAGATACTGATATTGAAAGCGCCAAACAGACGTATTTAACGATGTTAAAATCGATTACAGATAGTCAAAAGTCGATGGCATATTCTGTATTACTAATGAAAAGTTTAGATCTAGGAACCATTGAGGAGCGAAGAGAAAACATTTTGAAAGTAACCAAAGAACAGATTATGGAAGTAGCAAAAAAAATCAAAATCAATACGATTTATTTGTTAGAGGAGGCATCTCATGAAGAAAGTGGAGTTTAAGGGACTAGATCAAAGTTATTATACCGAAACACTAGAAAACGGACTTCAAGTATATGTAATTCCTTATGAAAATAAAAACCAGTATCACGTATCACTGGTAACGAAATTTGGTTCTGATGATACGTCCTTTATTCCGGAAGGAGAAAAGGAAATGACGACCGTTCCAAATGGAATTGCTCATTTCCTAGAACACAAAATGTTCGAAACGGAAAAAGGCGAAGATCCATTTACGTTTTTTTCAAAAACTGGATGCGACAGCAATGCTTATACGAGTTATACCCAAACTGCTTACATCTTGTCGGGTACTGAAAGTTTTGAAACGAACTTGGATTACTTATTGACGTATGTGAACAGTCCTTATTTTACGGATGAAAACGTAGAAAAAGAAAAAGGAATCATCGCCGAAGAAATCAAAATGTACGATGATGATCCAGAACGAGCTTTAATGGAAAAAATGAGACAAGCAACCTATCAAGTAGATCCGTATCGTATCAGCATCGGTGGCAGAGTAGAAGATATTGAGCGTATTACCAAAGAAGATTTATACAAAACGTACAATACGTTTTACACGCCATCCAATATGGCCTTGTTTGTAACCGGAAGTATGAATCCGGAAACGGTAATCGAGGTTTGTAAGAAAAACAAAGCATTGATGCATCGCAAGAAAACAAAACCGATTACGAGAAAGAAAGTAGAAGAACCAAAAGAAGTCACGCAAAAATATCAAAAGGAAGAAGCGAACATCAACAATGCGAAATTTGCATATACAATCAAAACACCACTTCCAAAAGAAAAAGACAAATTTATTTATAGTGCATCGATTGGTCTTTGCCTAGATTCTTTATTTGGTGCATCTTCCATGTTTAGAGAAGAAGTACGAAACGAAAAATTGGCAACGGGATTTACTTATTACCGAGATTTAACAGACGATTATCTATGTATCTGTTTTTTAGGAGAATCGGATCATCCGGATGAATTTATTAAGAAAGTGGTGGATACGTTTCAAAAGAAGGAATTTACAGAGTCTGATGTGAACCGTATCCGGAAAGTTTGGTTATCTGGTGAAGTGATGCGAATGGATTCTCCAAGAGTCGTCTTACGAGATATGCAAGATGATTGGATTGAATACGATAGAGTCATGCCAGAACGATGCGACACTTTACGGAGTATTTCTTACGAAGACGCCCGCACCAATTTTGAAAATTTATCATTAGAAGAAACCGCAACCGTGATTTTAGTTCCAAAAAAGTAAAAAAGAAAGGTAAGAGAAAAAAGAATGGTTGATGGCATCTTTACAAATGTCTTGATGTTGCTTTTGTTAACCATTCATTTGGGAGTAATTATATGAAAAAGAATCGTAAAAAAGAGAATAAAACAAAATGGATTATCATTGGTCTAGTAATTGCAATTGTGGTAGGAGTCATTATATATCTATTATGGAAGACACCTGCATCCCTACAGGAAGTGTTAGAACGATTAGATAACACGGAAACAATCATTGTGAAAGATCGTAACAATCAAAATGAAATAAAACGAATTACAGATGATAACGAAATTGAAGACATGGTTTTAGTCTTAAAGGAAGCAACGGAATTAGAGAGTGACTGGCAAACGTTAGAAGGAATAACGTATCGATTAGAGTTTCAAGATGAAAAGAATCAAACAATTGCCACATTGAGTTATAGAACCAATTCCTCTTCTAACATCGAAGGAACAGGTTTCCATTATGCCATTCGAATACCAAATGATTCTAGAATCAAAGATATGATAGAAAAGTAAAAGAAATCTCTTTCGTAAGAAGGAGATTTTAAATTCAAATCAAAAAATACAGCAATAAGCCAATTTGTGTTATAATACAATTAAATCTTATATAAAACAAATGTCGATTAATGAAAAAAGTAAATTATATTAGTTATATTTTAGAGAGTTTAAGGTTGGTGAAATTAAACATATAATATAATTGAATTACACATTATGAGTTTAGTAGTTAGTTACTTTATAACTTAGAGTGTATGATTATAATCATAAATTAAGGTGGTACCGCGATAATTCGTCCTTATAGAACAGAATTATTGTGGTTTTTCTTTTTTTGAGGAGGAGATTTTAATGAATAAAGAAGAAAAAATTGATTTAATATTAAGAAGAACTGTTGAAGTGCATAATCAGGAGACTTTATTAAAAAAATTAAATAGTAATAAAAAACTAGTGGTAAAATTTGGTGCAGACCCGTCCAGACCTGATTTACATTTAGGCCACACAGTGCCATTAAGAGCATTAAAAATATTACAAGAATTAGGTCACGAAATTGTGTTTGTAATTGGAGACTTTACAGCCATGATAGGAGATCCTTCGGGAAAATCCAAGACGAGACCATCTCTAAGCTTCGAAGAAACTAGAAAAAATGGAGAAACGTATTTTAAACAAGTTGCTAAAATTTTGGACCCAAGTAAAATTAAAATTAAATATAATTCAGAATGGCTTGCAAAAATGTCATTTGAAGATGTAATCAAACTGACAGGAAAATATACAGTGGCAAGAATTTTAGAAAGAGATGACTTTAACAGTAGATTTAAGAAAAATATTCCTATTGGAATTCATGAATTTTTATATCCATTAATGCAGGGCTATGATTCGGTAGCTTTACATGCCGATATCGAAATTGGTGGAACTGATCAAACCTTCAATTTGTTGGTGGGGAGAGAGTTACAAAGAGATTATGGACAAGAACCTCAAGATGTCATGTGTTTTCCACTGCTAGTTGGATTAGATGGAAAAGAAAAAATGAGCAAATCACTAGGAAATTATATCGGAATAGATGAAAGTCCAGAAGTCATATTTGAAAAAGCGATGAGGATACCTGATGATGTACTAATGGATTATTTCAGATTAACTACAGATTTAAATTTAAATGATGCATTAGAAATATTTAATCGTGATGTAGTGGAAGCTCATAAAGTTTATGCAAGGGAAATCGTTAAAATGTATCACGGAGAAGAAGCAGTGAAACCAGCAGAAGAAAGGTACTCTACTGTTGCGAAAGGTGGAATACCACAAAATATAGAAGAAGTTTTAGTAAGTAAAAATGATATAGAAAATGGTATTTTATTATCGGATTTGCTAATGTTGATTCAAATGGTCCCATCTAAATCAGAGGGTAGACGAATCATCCAGCAAAACGGTATAAGTGTAAACGAAAGTAAAGAAAATAATCCAACAAGAAAAATAACACTTAATGATTTTAAAAATAATATTTTGATTATTCAGAAAGGAAAAAAACTATTTAAAAAAGTGGTTATAAAATAAAAAAACATTTATATTTAATGTCTTAATATTGTTAAAATACAATAATTTATTTTAAATTTTTGATAAAGTATAAATTGTAAAATAATTTTGTTTGTTATATTAATAGTTACCACAAGTAAAAATGGTTAATATACAATTTTTTATACCTCTAATTAAGCAATATTATAGATGTCAGATGATTTTAGAATCAAAGAAATAATTAAAAAGAATAAAAATCTCTTTCGTAAGAAGGAGATTTTTTTCTTGTATTTTTATCGTTTTCTCAGTATGATAAACTATGTTTAGTGGTGATATAAATGAGTAAAATTTCAAATGCAATTCAAATGTTAAATTACTTAAATACGGGAAATAAATATAGTGTCAAGGAATTAGCAGAAAAACTTGAAATTACACCGCGAATGGTACGCTATTATAAATCAGAGTTAGAACAAGCTGGAATTCCAATTGAAACTTTCATGGGACCAAACGGTGGCTATTATTTAGTTCATTATGGAAATCAGTATCCACAATTTAATAAATATGATGTCGAATTATTAGGAGAGGTTGATCAAAGATTAAAAAATGATCAGTATATTGATATCGAATCATACGAAAAAATATTAGAAAAAATAAAACGAGCATCAGATATCACCGAAGAGAAAAGTAAGTTTTTTGTAATAGATAAAATGGAAAAAGAATCGAGTTTGTATGAAACAATGAGGAGAGCAATCCAAACTCATTCCAAGTTACGAATTTTATATCGCAATTTAAAACTAGAGTGGAAAGAACGTTGGATTCATCCAATTCAAATATTTCAGTATCAAGATAAATTTTACGTTACAGCATACTGCGAGTTACGTAATGATATCAGACATTTTGAGTTTAGTAGAATTCAAATTCCTGAAAACCAATAAAGACAAAATATTTCCTATAATCATGGTAACCTAAATTTAAGAAAAGAAGATGAGTGAAGTTATTATGAGAATCGTTAGTATAGGAGATTTAGTCACAGATTTTTATTATAAAAATGGGAATTCTGTTTGGGTGGATGGCGGAATGACATCTCACAATATCGTTGCAAATATCAGTAAACAAAAATGGCAAACTGCAATTTTAGGAGTATGTGGGAATGATATTACAGGAAAGATAGCAATCAAAAGCTTAGAAGACATCGGAGTTAATGTTCAAAATATCGAAATCATACCGGATTTAAAAACTCGCTGTTTTCATGTCTCTTACATTCAAAATGGTGATAAGTTAGAATTCCAATCTAAAAAACGTTGTCCAATTTGTAATCAAAAAGATTGGTACGAAGAAAGTCAAATTGAAGTTGCCAATATTTTACAACAAATTGAAACCGATGATATTTTAGTGTTCGACAATTTAAATTTTAAAAATCAACAGATTATCGATTCCTGTCAAAATCGAAAAATGTTGGATTTAGGGCAATCATTTGAGTTTGATTCTGATAGTAAGGATGAAATCATTTCTAAAATGAATCACAAATTCGATATCATTAACTTGAACGAAAGAGTTGAGAAATATTTAGAAAAACGGTTTGTAGTTGATACGATAGAAGAATTGTATAACTTGATAAGTCCAAAATTATTGATTGTTACAAGAGGAAGAATCGGTTCGGATTTTGTCTGGAATCAAAAAAAGGTAATGAAAAGGATTGAAACTCCAGTGATGGAACTAGATCCAACCGGTGCGGGAGATGCCTTCTTCTCTGTCTTCATTACGGAATACATAAAAAATCAATTTATGATAGACAATCAGTGGATTGATGCTACTTTTAAAAAAGCAACTAGATTAACGAGCAAAGTTGTTCGAAAATTTGGTGCGAGAGGTCATCTTCATTCTTTATATAAAATTAAAAAAATATCTGACTTTTGTACTTGCAAAAACTTTGAATTGATATCCAGGAAAAAGATAAAACGTTGTAATTTAAATGTAAATAATTTGCAGACAAGAACCATAAATGCGATTCATAGTACAGCATACGATAAATTAAAAAATATTCCTTTTTCTTCATTCCAAAATAGTGTTTTTATTGGAACGGGAGGTTCTTTGGCAGGTGCTAAATTTGCATCAAAAGTGATAAATGAACAATTTGGTATTTGTACACTCTCTTTACTTCCTAGAGACTTTAGTTATCGAAATAATAAAACCATTGATAGCATTTTCTTATTTACTTATTCTGGTACAACAAATGACATATATGTTTCTGTAAGAAATGTATGGAACATCCCTAAATACATTGTTACGAAAGGTGAAATTCAAAAAGTAATGATGAAGTATCCATTACCTAAAAACAACATTTTGTCATATAGGACAAACACTAACAAAGGGAAAGAACGAGGCTTCTTATCGTTTGAAGGTGCAGTAGCACCTGCTAGTTTATTTTTAAGGCTTTATTTTGAACACAACTATAAAAATAATATCGATGACTTTATAAAAGAAACGAATCGTTACTGGAAACAATATTTTGAGGATTACTTTAAACAGCACAAAAATGAATTACAAACATTTTTAAAACCAAAAAGTTATATGAACATTTTTATGGGTGATTATACAGAATCGGCAGCAACAGATTTAGAAAGTAAATTCATTGAGTCTGGTATTTTCAATTGTATTGTACATGAGAAGAAAAATTTCTCACACGGTAGATTTATCAATTATGAAAATTTAAGTGAAAGAAAAAATATTTATTTAAAACAACAAAGAACAAGCGAATATGAGAATATACTGTTATCATACTTGAAAGAGAATCAAACTTTAATCATAGAAAGCAGATACAATGGTATTTTATGTGAATACGATCTCTTAATCGCATCGCAATACTTTATCTATTTTGTATCCAATTATCTAAATATTGATATGTCAAAACCGAGTTATAGTGAAAATGCATTAAAAATTTATTCTTACAAGGGAGAGTTATAGTAAAGTATTGAAAACTATCTGTGATACAAATTGAAAAATTAAGTGTCCGGTAAGGGCATAAAAAAAGACACATAGAGTTACCTATGATACAATGTAAGTGACTAAACAAACATTGGAGGTAAAAATATGTGTCTTTTACATTATAACAAAAAAGAGAAAAAATATAAACACCTAACATATGCAGAAAGAACAATGATAGAAAGATGGTATAATAAAGAACATAGAAGAATCAGTGAAATAGCTATATTATTGCATAAAAGTGAAAGAACAATAAGAAGAGAAATCAAAAGAGGAAAAGTAATTGTTAGAGGATATGAGTGGGAAGAAAAAGAAGAATATAGTGCGATGATAGCCCAAGAAAAATATGATTATAACAAAACAGGAAAAGGGCCAGAGATGAAATTGGATAAAGATATCAAATTAGTAGAATATATAGAAAATGAAATAGTAAAAG
>QAMK01000021.1 GCA_003149915.1 Bacillota bacterium | reverse complement strand
CTTTTACTATTTCATTTTCTATATATTCTACTAATTTGATATCTTTATCCAATTTCATCTCTGGCCCTTTTCCTGTTTTGTTATAATCATATTTTTCTTGGGCTATCATCGCACTATATTCTTCTTTTTCTTCCCACTCATATCCTCTAACAATTACTTTTCCTCTTTTGATTTCTCTTCTTATTGTTCTTTCACTTTTATGCAATAATATAGCTATTTCACTGATTCTTCTATGTTCTTTATTATACCATCTTTCTATCATTGTTCTTTCTGCATATGTTAGGTGTTTATATTTTTTCTCTTTTTTGTTATAATGTAAAAGACACATATTTTTACCTCCAATGTTTGTTTAGTCACTTACATTGTATCATAGGTAACTCTATGTGTCTTTTTTTATGCCCTTACCGGACACTTAATTTTTCAATTTGTATCTTTTGATGGTTATTCATAAGAGTAAATAGGATTCAAAGAAACATTGTATAAAGTATTCCCTATCTGAACGTAATTGCGATGGATTTCGACTTCCCCTTCTACGTCCATTTTCCGATTCGTCAAAAAATTATAAAGAACAGTTCCATCTGCTTCGTTAATTAAAACGAACGTCGAATTTGGATTCGTTGCGACATCCCCCGAAGACACAAACCTAGCAACTGTAGAGCGATGAGCAAGATTGTATAAAATTAAATTTTCGTCCTCCACCAAAAAGATTAAATTCTTACCCGTCTGATCATGAATATAATCGTAAAGAGTATGATTCAAATAGACGATTTGATCGTAACGACAAGGTAAAACCGTCGTCTTACGATTCGTTCCCCGAACCAAACCGTATTTACCATTTTCATGAGTCATCTGATAACTTGTCTTTTCTTCAAATTCAGAAGAAGCATATTGTTCAGAAATACCAGCAACAGAATCTAAATAAACTTGTTCGTCCAAATCATAATAACGAGTCTCTTCCCCATCGATTCTTAAAATCTTTTCGGGAACATTGTAAAAAGATAACGTCTCGCCAATTTCTGTTTGATATGCAATTCGGTTTTCTTCTACATAAATAGCATACGTTCCATCATCCGTCTCGACTTCAAAAATATTATTTCCCAAAGCGATGATTGGGTCATCCGTAAATTGAATGATGACTTTACCCGTTAGTACATGAAATAACATGTACTCTTGATTTATCTGTAACACTCCGTAAGTTCCAACAAAACTAGAATCAGTAGAACCGATATCGACTTGATAAAAAGAAACAGAGTCAGAATCCATTGCGTACAAAACTTCCCCTTCTGCATTCATAAGACCAAACTTTTTCTCATCAGAATGAAAAAAAGTAAATAAATTTTCATGTTGATAAGAGATAGGTTCCCAATTTCTTCTAATTGGATTCATATCATAATCATACAGTTTACCATTGATAATCCATCTTGCCGCATCTACATAATACGTAATGTTATTGCAATCCTGTGCAGTAAAAAGTACCGTTCCTTCACGGTCAATCAAAGCACAATCGTTTTCTCGTTCTACCTTACCGTAGTTTCCGTAAAAATCATCGGCATTTAAATATTGATAATCGATTTGCAATACACCTTGCGCATCGATATATCCATATCGTCCATCTTTTTTGACGGCAATGTAATTATCATCCGCCAAATTTACTTGAGCAGCAGTCACAGGTGTAAACAAAGACCAAATCCAAAAACCTAATAAAATGATTAGAAAGAAAAGAAACAGGCATATTACCGCAATAATAAGCTGTTTCTTCTTTCGTTTCGGTAATTGTTTCATTCTAAGATAAGCTTCCTAAAGCGCCGACTGCTGCATCGACTAAAATCTCAGTTGTAATAAAATAGAAAGCGATCATCAAAATACCTAAGCAAACAAGATGGAAATACATTTTACGATCCGTATCTTCAATTTCTACCAAAGAGTTCATACCACTTACTAAAATAAATCCCATGTATAACAGAGCAAGTAGTGCTAAGCAAGAACTTACTGGTACAGAAATGATAGAAACGATCGGACAAATTAGAAGTGTCACAAAAGCCATCGGAATGAATGCATTGGTACTGACGATTAAGAACTTACGATAAGGAACTTCTTTCTTTAGTACCAAAGTTGCAATGTAGTAAACAGATGCAATTCCTAAAATGATAACTGCAATGACTGCAAATGCTTTAAAGATTAAACTAATGTAGTCTAGTTTACCAATTTGAGCAAAGTCGACAACTAATTTGGTTCCTTCTAAGAACGAATATTGTTTTACGAAGATGCAAGATACCATATTCACTACTAAGTTGATGACAAGTGCTGTCAAAGTAACGAATAAAGATAACATGAAAGCATCTTGCGTCGTCTTTACTTTCTTTAATGCTTTCTTAGTCGTCTTAGCAGGACTTACAAATACGTCTTTTAAATAAGCAAAGAAGTTTTTTGCTTCTTTCGTATCAATAGAAACCGTTACGACATCATCGTTCTTTTCTTCTACTTTCTCCTTCTTATCTTCTTTTTTTGCCTCTAATTTGCTACCGCACTTAGAGCAAAATGATGCACCATCTTTGTTATTTTCGCCACATTTTACACATTTCATTTAAATCCCTCCATATAAAGCCATTATACCAAAAAATATTACAGAATTCTATGATATATGATAAAAAAATAGAAAAAGAAACAGAACTTTATCGAATTAGACAAAGTTCTGTTGACAACCTATCAAAAACAAATTAAGCACGAAGTTTGAATGTCTTAGGAGCAAGACGATATGCAAACCAAAGAGAAAGCAAAGAATATAAAATACAGAACGCTATCACACTAAGTCCAAAATAAAAGGTAGGAAGACGTAACTGCATCATGTAATAACAAACAAAATAGGTAACTCCTTGAACAACACTATAAGTACTACTTTTCATCTCCGTATGAACGTTATATGGTTGCAGTAAATAATACATAACCAAATAATGGACAGAAAAGAAAACACTCATCGCTAAAATTGAAAAGAACAAGACAAAATAGTTGTATACATTAGAGGTACCACCACTTAAAAACAACAAGAGAGCAAGCGTAAATCCAATGACAGTTGCAGGAATTAAATTAAGACCAATCAACGTCTTTAAACGTTCTTTAAAAAGTCCCAAAATGACATTTGGTTTCCGATAAATTCGGTATGATAACATGGCATGATCACAATTCATAAACATCGCTTGCGTAAGTGTTGTCCCACGGTTCAGCATATACATAATAAAAACGAAATACGGTAAAAACACCAACATCAAATGATTGGTTGTAGATGCAACAGAAGCATTTACCTTGACCAAAAAGCTCATCACAATGGCAATTCCAACTAAGACGATAGTCTGTTTCTTTATGGCTTTTGTCAAAATCTTACGATGACGTTTGACAAACAACTCATGAAAATACGAAAAGCCTTCTTTCGTACTATTTAAAGACGTATCTAATTCAATCTGACTCAAAGAAGCATCACGCCTAATTGATGTTTGATCAATTACAAGTGGTGCATTTGTAAGCAACTGTTTGTATAAAAAACGGTAATATGGAAAATGGAATATCTGATAAAAGCCAAAAATTCCAAGTCCAAGTGATAAACCAAAGAAAATCAAAAACAACCATGTCGGCATGACAATAGAAATGTAAGGAAGTGCATATGCACATACCAAAAGAACAAGTAATAAAATCCAAACAACAGAAGTTGGAAGATTTTCGTTCTTCACCTTCTTTGTACGTTTAAAATCAATTAAACTCAAAGAGTTGATAAACGTCTTTACCATCATGACAAAGATAGGACAAAGGATCGTAATCCAAAGTGGAAGACCAACACTCATACCATAAAAACAAGTAAACGGTAAAAAACCGATTAACACTTTTATCATTTGATATAGATAATTACTAATCGTGTACTCTTTTGCATCCATATTCATCAGAAACATCGCATAATATTTATCTTTGGTTGGATCAAATAAATACGTATTCATCAGTCCACCACATATCGTCAAAAAGAAGAAAATATGTAAAAACGTTGCCGCCGAATTGGTCTGATAGATTCCTAACATCGCTGCTATCATAAAGGCAATATATAAGAACTTTCCCAAAAAAATCATGATGAATTCCCAAATGGCACTGATGATATTTCCCAGTATTTTAAGACCACGAACCCCATACAGCTTTTCCGGTAAAATTCGTTTGATGATTGGTAACTGTTTCAAAGAATACAAAATCGAATTGACGCGATACGCATTCTTCAATCGAAAAGACAAGAAAAATGTAGAAATCATCTTACTCCTCCTTCAAGGCTTCGATGATTTGAGCCTTAAACTTCTCATGATTTTTCTTACCCTTTGGAACAAGTTCTAACACACCTTTATTTAAAATAACGATCTCGTCACACAAATCTAAGGAAAGTTCCATGATATGTGTAGAAAAGATAATAATATGATCCGTTTTCATTTCTTTTAGAACTTCTTTCATCTCTTCCGCTACAACGACGTCAAATGAAGTCAACGGTTCATCTAATAATAACACACTAGGATTCGCAATAAAGTTGACAAGCATCTGCATCTTGTTTTTCATACCATGTGAATAATCTTTCAATAATTTATCGCGATCAGAAACATCGATTTTGATAAAATCAAAATACTCGTCGATTGTCTTTAAATCTGTAATTTTTTCTTTGTTAATATCGATGAAAAATTTTAAGAACTCCCGTCCTGTCAAAAATTCAGGGACGTTAGGAGTCGACAAAACGTAACCGATGTCTTCCGTAAGCACTTTCTTCTCTTCGTCATCTAACAAGTAAACTTCCCCATCATCTTTTAAAATATCTTCGTTTAAACAATTGAATAGTGTCGTCTTACCAGCACCATTTCTTCCTAACAAGCCATAAATTTTTCCCTTTTCAAAAGTGAAAGAAACATCTTTCAACACTTCTTTTTCACCAAATTTTTTCTTTAAATGTTCAATTACTAATTCCATATAAACTTCTCCTAGCAATATTCTAAAAAAATATTAAAAAAATAGCAATATAAATTAATAAATCAAATAAACGTGCCCTTCCGCCTCGATAAAACGAATCAAGTCATAAGAGAAAACAGAAATCGTACGATCATTGTGATTCGGATGAAATAAAAGTTTCTTAGACAGAAGTGATTCAGAGAGAATCACTACGACTACGTTCTCATCGTCCGAGATAATTCCAAACGGTGTGCAACTGCCTCTAGAAAGATGCAAAGTATTTTGCAATTCTTCTTCACTTCCAAAATGAAGATGAGAAGTATGTAAAAACTTAGCAAGAGATTTCAAATCTGCTCGTTTATCATCTTCTAACAGATACAAGAAATAATGATTGGATGCATCTTTTAAAAATAAATTTTTAACACCGATACCAGATATCTCGATGGGAATAGACTTTGCATCTTCTACCGTATAAACAGGTTTGTGTCTCACCTCTTGATACGGAATGGATAATTGTTCCAATACATCGTATATAGAAGACGATACGATTCGTTTTTGAAAACGACGATGCAAAAGGACTTGTTCTCGGTTTGTAACGTCTTTCTCTAAAAACGGTACAAAAGTAGGAATCCCGAACTGTCCACAGAAAAAAGAAAAGTTTTCATGAATAGAAAACAATCGGTCGATATACTCTTGAACTCTCTCAGAAACGATTGGAACATAATCCGTCGGATGACGAAAAACGATTGCAGTCAATTCATAAATACAAAGTCCAATGGCATGCGTTTCAACGTGAACGGTAGAAAGTCCCTGTCCTAACGCATGACAAAGAGCAATGTGAGAAGAGTCTTTCAATTCCTTTGCAACTGCATGGCAATCTAAAATCGCCCGTTTAGCTTCTGGCATCTTGATTTCTCCCCTCGTTAAAGCAAGTGTTTTTTGATAAGCCGTACGAAATCTCATTTCATCGGGATATGCGTTCTCTAACAGTAAAAGAATTTCTTTTGTAAACGAAAGTGCCCATAAGAGCAGCTCTTGATGAGTGCATTGTCTCATAAAATAAAGTAAGTTTTGAAGACAGAGACTACTCCTAGAAAATAAGATTTGATTGTGTTTTCGTCTTTTCTCTTCTACATCCTGAAACATAAAAATCACCACTAAAATTATATCATAAAAAAGAACGGACTAATCGTCCATTCCTAAAATCACTTTCTTAAATACTAGAATCGCCTTACCACTACCAGTCGTTGACATCGTAATAAGTTCATATCCTTCTTGCAACATTTGATTAGCCATATTCTCGACCTTTTTAGCCATCGAAGTAGCCCTTGGCGTATATCCAATTACAACAGTCTTATACATCATCTCACTCCTTTTCACTTGACTGTTTAGACAATTTAGAAATCGTAATCACAATCAATAAAATTGCGACCACCTTCATTCCAACCGAAAGTCCTAATAACAATCCATCTGTAAACTCTCCAAACGAGCTTCCGACAGTGTTGCCGATAGAACTGCTGGAACCGAAAAAAGAAGGAACCCAAGACAACAATTCTCCCAAAACGAATAATACTACACTACTCCATAAATTACGAATCATATTTACCACCTATCACATGAAATGTGAAACGAATCGCACATTTCCTCTGTTAAAATTTGGCGTTCTCCTAGTGCTTCTCCACACGGACCTGTATACAAATAAGCGCCATTTTTAGCAAAAATATCTAACATCTGGTTTTCAAAAGATTGTCTGGTCTCATTTAACTTGCTAGCAAATTCCGGGTACATCTCCTCATCTGCTAATTCAATTGCATAGTACTCGTAATAAAACTTGTGATCAGCGAAAGAACTGATGTAATTTCCAATTCCATACAAATTAGGATCAACGGCCTCAAACTCTGATTTAGCCACATTTTCTTTTTCAGAATCGTATGTAAAATGCGTCAGATATTCTTCCCATTCATGCGGTGCAATTTCTGCACTTCCCACTTGAATTTCTGTATAACCATCTCGTTCAACTGTACCGGCTGTAATATAATCTTCTAAATTCGTAATAAACATCCAACCTCCACAAAGTGTAGAATACCGATTCGGATACACTTCAATATTATCATTCAAATTGACGATATACTCATTCTCTGTCGGAGTTGGTGTCGGTTCTAATGTTTCTTCCTTTCCACATCCAAGCGGAAGAAGACAAAGAAATCCAAACAATAATAACCATGAAATTTTCTTCATACTCTCACCCTTATTATCATTATATCATTAGGAAAGATAAGATGGAAGGCATTTTCATACAAATAAAAAAGATACCACTTATTCGTAGAGTACCTCTTCTTGTGTCGTAACAACTTTCTTTTCGGTTGGAACAACACGAAATGCAATAATTGCAATAATAAAAAGAACAAGATAAAGAATAGCGAGAACACCAATTACCTTTAAAATCTTAATGATGATACCAGCCAGTTTCTCTGTATTGGACACTTTATTTACTAAAATATCTTTCGTATCGTTGTCTAACAATTCATCGATACTAATTTGAAATAACTTCGATAATCGTTTCAACTGTTCTGGATTAGGAAGGGAAACACCTAGTTCCCAATTGGAAATCGTTTGTCTCGTAACTTCTAATTCACTTCCTAACTCTTCTTGCGATAAGTGATGAACTTTTCTTAAACTTGCTAATTTTTTACCAAATTCCATTTCTTTCACCTCATCATCCATTGTATAAGAAACTAGTGTCAGAATCTACCAAAATCCTTTGGAAAAGACGCAAAGTTTTTTAACAAAAAGACGTTTTCTAAAAAAAACGTCTATTCTTCTACACTAGCAGTAAATCCTAATGCATCGATTTTAGATAAAATTTCAGGAATAACTTTTTCTTTTTTCACCGTTGCAACTAGTTCTTTATTTTCTAAAGAAACATCGTAAGTAGAAACATCTTTTAAACTACCTATTACGTTTTTAACACGATTGACACAACCTTCGCATTTCATTCCTTCAATATGAATTTTAATTTCTTTCATTCTTCCATCTCCTTAATCTTAGTGAATTCATTACAACTGTCAAACTGCTGATTGTCATAGCGATACTGGCGACCATCGGGTTCATGGTAATTCCTAACGGTAATAAAAGTCCAGCTGCAATTGGAATCATCAACGCATTATAGAAAAATGCCCAGAATAAGTTTTGCCAAATAATATGGTAAGATTGTTTGCTAATATCGATAAAATCGATAATGTTGGAAAGATTGTTATTCATCAAAATGACATCGGCAGAGTCCATTGCTACATCGGTACCTTGATTGATACTGATACCAATGGAAGATGCTACTAATGCCGGAGCATCGTTGATACCATCTCCAACCATGATGACGTGTTTTCCATCTTGTTTCAATTTTTCAATATAAGATGCTTTCTCTTTTGGTAACACGTCACTGATTACATGACGAATGCCAACTTCTTTGGCAATTTGGTTAGCAACACCTTCATGATCTCCCGTAAGCATCACAACGTCGATTCCGCGACGCATGAATTCACGAATGGCCTCTTTAGATTCTTCTCGAACGGTATCTTTCACACCGATAATACCAATTAACTTTTTGTTTTGTACGACATAGATGATACTACAACCGGCCTTGCTATAATTGTCTTCCTTCGTTTGATAGCGATTCTTTAATTTGAGACGAGTTAAAATTTTATGATTTCCCAAATAGTACTCATCATCATTTATTTTAGCAAGAATTCCCATTCCAGACAACTCTTCAAAATGAGAAACATCTAATTTTTTAGTGACGTCAAAAGCGGTGTGAATCGGGTGAGATGAGAAACTTTCCAAATTGGCAACGACATTTAAAAACTCAGCATCTGACAAATTAGAATCGTTTTGAAACTCGTATACCCGCAATTTTCCTTGTGTCAAAGTTCCTGTCTTATCGAGTACGATGGTATCGATTGTTTTAGCTCGTTCTAAAACCTCACCATTTCGTAAGAACAAACCTTTCTCCGCACAAAGACCATTGCTAACTACGACGACAAGCGGTACGGCAAGACCTAACGCACAAGGACAAGCGACAACTAAAACCGTAACGAAATGCGTAAATGATACCGAAAAAGAACATCCCAAAAGATAAGAAAGGATAAAAGCGACAATAGCAATTGCTAAAATAATGGGAACAAAGTAACCGCTGATACGATCAGCCATCTTTTGAACTTTACTTTTCGTATTGGTAGCGTCTACAACCATCGTAACAATTTCAGAAATAGTCGATTCTTTGCCAATTTTTTCAGCACTGTATTCGATATACCCATCGTAACAAATGGAACCTGCAATGACTTTACTTCCAGAAGTCTTTAAAACCGGTGCACTCTCCCCTGTAATAAAACTTTCATCGACATACGTCTTACCAGAAGTAACCGTTCCATCGACTGCTACTTTATCGCCTGCTCTACAAACCAAAGTATCACCAGTAGACACTTCATCGATGGTAACTTCTGTGAGTTTCTCGCCATCTTTTAAGATTGCTTTCGAAGGTGTAATCTGCACCAACTTGCGAATGGCACTTTTCGTCTGATCTTTACTAAATGACTCGATATAACGACCAAGTTTTACAAAATACAACACCATGGCAGCAGACTCAAAATACAAGTGATGCATGTAAGATAAATTTCCTAAAATAATTTGAACGTAACCGAATAGACTGTATGCCAAACTAAAAAAAACACTGAATAAAACGAGAGTATCCATATTAGGCATGCGATGAATCAAATTCGTAAATCCACTTTTCAAGATATCGAATCCAAAAATCAAATAAACGATCGTAATCAAAAAAAGAACGGAAGATAAAAGCACCGGATAATCCATATTTAGAAAAGGAATGGTAGGAAGACCTAACATCTCACCCATTCCTAAATACATCATGATGAGAATCAAAATTCCTAACACGATGTACTTCGTTTTATCCTCTTTTTTACTCTCTAAATCTTCAACTCCTTTAAACTCGCCCAAGCTCTGGAATCCCGCTTCTTTAACAAATCGTTCCAAATCTTTTTTACTCAAATTCTCATACTCGATCGTCGCCAAAGAAAGAACTAGGTTGACACTTGCAGAAGAAACTCCTTCCTGACGAGATAAATATTTTTCAAGTCCAGATGAGCACGCACTACAAGTCATTCCACCAATTCTTAAAACAATTTTTTTCATCCAATCACCTACTTCTTAATTCTTAAAATACGAAGAGCATTTAAAATAGCGATTACGGATACTCCAACATCGGCAAATACGGCCGCCCACATCGATGCCACGCCGATGGCACTCAGTAACAATACGAGAACTTTGACAGCAATCGCAAACACGATGTTTTCCTTAACAATTCGCATCGTTTTACGAGAAATAGAAATTGCATCTGCAACCAAAGAAGGTTGATCGGTCATAATGACGACATCTGCGGCTTCAATGGCGGCATCACTTCCAAGACCTCCCATCGAACAACCGATATCTGCATAAGCAAGAACCGGTGCATCATTGATGCCATCGCCGATAAATACTAGTTTCTCATCCTCTTCTTTTTCATTCATGTATTTTTGAGTAAGTTCCACTTTTTGCTGAGGCAACAGTTCTGAATGATATCTAGTAATACCTAATTCATTTGCCACACTTTGACTGATGTTTTCACGGTCACCCGTTAACATGACGACGTCGATAGAATAATCCCGAAACCGTTTCATTGCAACGTAGGCATCCTCTTTAATCTTATCAGCAATAACGATGGAACCGGCAAACTTGCCATCGATAGCAACGTATACAATCGTTCCCATCTTCTCATTTTTCGTAATGGAAATCTTCTTTTCAGTCATCAATTTTTCATTTCCTACCAAAACTTTTTTCCCATCCACGATAGATTCGACACCTTTACCAGAAAACTCTTTGTTTTTGGTAATTCGTACTTCATCGATATCTTTCCCATAAGCATTTCGTAACGATAAAGAAATTGGATGATTAGAGTAATATTCTGCATAGGCAGCAAACTTTAGTAATTCTGCATCAGAGTATCCGATAGCGTCCACTTCTTGAACTTGGAAAACTCCTTCCGTAAGAGTTCCCGTTTTATCACAGACAATCATTTTGGTTTTAGATAATGCCTCTAAATAGTTGCTTCCTTTAATCAAAATACCACGTTTAGCAGATGCCCCAATTCCTGCGAAAAACGATAACGGAATTGAAATGACAAGAGCACAAGGACAAGACACAACCAAAAATGATAAGGCACGGTAAATCCATGTAGAAAATGTATTCCATCCTAAGAACAAAGGTGGCACGAAAGCAAGTAAAACAGCAATGCCTACGACAATCGGTGTGTAATACCTAGCAAACTTACTGATGAAGTTCTCTGATTTCGATTTTCTACTGCTAGCGTTTTCAACGAGTTCTAAAATTTTACTAACCGTAGATTCCCCAAACTCTTTGTCTACTTTTAACTTTAAAGTCCCATCGATACTAATGGAACCACTCAAAACGGAATCGTTCTCTCCCACATGACGAGGCGTTGCTTCCCCCGTAAGAGCAAGTGTGTTAAGCATACCATCGCCTGCTACGACCGTACAATCCAAAGGCACTTTCTCGCCCGGTTTTACTAGAATCATTTCGCCGATGTTAACGTCATCCGGATTCACTTTTACAATTTCTCCATTTCGGTACACATTGGCATAATCCGGTCTGATATCCATAAGAGCAGCAACTGATTTTCTAGACTTATCGACGGCATAACTTTGAAAAAATTCTCCTACTTGATAAAACAACATGACCGCGACTGCTTCTTCTAACTCACCGATACCAAAAGCACCGAGTGTTGCAACACTCATCAGAAAGTTTTCATCGAATACATGCCCTTTCAACAAATTGCAAAATGCTTTTTTCAAAACTTCGAATCCGACTAACAAATATGCCAAAACAAACAGAAGCGTCTGCAAAATCGGAAGCTCTTCCTGCAGCACTGCCGGACACAAAAAAGCACCGACAAACAAAAGCAAAGCAACCAAGATAAAAATTAATTTTTTCTTCATTTTCATAGTCATACTTACACTTCCTCAATTTCTACATCCGGTTCATTCTTAGAAACCACTTTTCGAATTCGTTTCATCACTTCTTCTTTTTGACTCTCTTCACAAGAAAAAGCAAATTTTTCCGTCATAAACGAAATACTTACGTCACTAACTCCATCTAACTTTTCAATTTCATGTTCTAAATTACTAGCACAGGCTGCACAATCCAAACCTGTCATTTTGCATCGGTACGTTTTCATAATACTCTCCTATCCTTTATGATTGATATGTTCTAACCCAATTTCAAATAATTGAACGATATGATCATCATCCAATGTATAGTAAACTTCTTTGCCATTTTTTCTACATTTGACAATTCCACTTCTTCGTAACACCGCTAACTGATGAGAAATCGAAGACTTTGTCATATTTAATACATTTGCTAAATCACAAACACACATTTCATTTTGATCTAATGCAAATAAGATTCGACATCTCGTCGTATCCCCGATTAACTTATATAAATCAGCAAGTTTATAAAATGTCTGCTCATCTGGTAATCTTGCCAATACTTGATTGACTGCTTCTTGATGAATGACATTGCAATCACAACTGAATTCGTTTCGTGCCATAACATCCTCCTTCTATTAGAATACTCCAAACACAGTTGAATTATTCTTCAACTATATTCATTATAGTTGAGTACTCATTCAATTGTCAATAAAAAAAGAAGATTTCTAAATATTAAAAATCTTCTTACATTCTAACTGAATATCGTCAAAGTAAAAGATTAACAATCCGAGTAAAATAATGAGCCCTAAAACAAATGCAATCCAAGTGAGAATTGGCACCGTAATACAATTTAATAAAATCAAAATACCTGGAATAATCAATAAAAACAAATTGAGTAACAATATTTTTAAATACCCAACGATATAATGGTTTTTCAAAACAATAAAGGAAATCAAATTAAATAACAACTCAAAAATACAGAATGACGGAATAATATAATTAGTAATAATGGTGTTCTTAGTAATGACATACCATAATAAAGAAAGCAAAACCAAAATTAAACCGTACTTTCCAAATAGATCCAAAATATCCTGCTTATTGAGTAAAACGTAAGTAACTAAAATAAAGTTAGTAGCAAGCCCTGCTAAAATAAATAAAGAATAATAAAGTCTTGCCGACAACATGAGTTCGATAAATCCTGCAATAATAAAGACAACCAATGAAATAAACAAAAACAGTTGAACTAAAAACCGATTGGTACGAAAGCGAATATTGGTAGGAAACACCAAGTCATCACACGTTCCAACCAAAGCATTTTGACATAGTGGACAAACCGATTCACTCGTAGCAAAAGAAATATGACATCTTTTACATTCTTTCATACTACTTCACCTCACTCACATTGATGGTGACAGGAATCCCACAATTAGAAAAATAATTACAGAAATTGCGAATCCCATCATGATATTTATAGCGCGATGCAATCCCAATCGATAACTTATCCTGAAAAGAACAAATAGTCATTTGAAATCCTTGTGTAGAAGTGAGTACATTCACGTTTTCAATATAGGAATCAAATGAGTCTCCAAAATCAATCTTACCTAAATTAGAAATAGTCGTCGTACTCTTTCCAGACACTACAGCATCAATGATACGCAAAACCAAATTCTTTACTCCTAAAGGTGCAACCCGACAAAATGGATTCTTTTCGAAAGACACCATTTGATTGACTCGCACACTTAAACTTTTCGCCGTTAATTTCTCCTGAAGTTCTGAGCGAACTATCTCCGTAATTTTCTGTAAATCATCGTCTCGCTTAGAAAAGCAATACTCGATAGATGCCAATCCAAAATAATTTTTAGAAGAAAAAGATGGAAAATACGGACGCAAGTCGACTGGAATATCGATTTTTACCATTTTCTTAAGATCGTTTTCACTCATCAAAGGAGCAAAAGAAAAGATTAGTACTGACGATAGAAAAGTAGTCAAACTACAATCGTACTCATGGGCCTTGGCTAGTACTTTAGAAACCGGCATGTGAACTTCCAAGTATCGTGTCTGATTCATCTTTCTACCATGATATCGATAAATTTTTGTCTTGTTTTTGGGTTTCAAATCGCGTAGATGAACTTTTCTGTAATACTTTTCAAAACTATCTTCTTCTTTTTCCTGATAGGAAGAAGAACTCATAACCGTTTTCTTAAGATGATATTTCTCCTTCAAATAGTACTCAATTAAAATTTTAAAGAATTCGATACTACCACGGCCATCCGATAAAATATGAGATACTTCAAAATTAATTCTTCTTTTATAATAAGAAACACGAAATAAAAAATCACGACGATTGTTATAAAGACGAAAACAAATTGGCAAGTTTTCTTCTCCTACTTCGTACTTGCGATCACTTTCATCTAAGTAATACCAAAAGAAGCCTTTGCGCAAATGAACATGAAAACTAGGAAACAAAAGTAATGTATGATCAACTGCTTTTTGCAAACAATTCTCATCTACTTTCTCCTTAAGTGTTGCGGAAAACCGAAATACGTTTTGAACTTGTTTCGACGATAAAGCAGAATAAAACTTTCCAATATTATCTAGTTTGTACCAACTAAGTTGCCTCATATAAGCGCCCCTTTCTAGTTCTAATCTATTATATCATCAAAGCCAAAATAAAAACTAGATTTCTCTAGTTTTCACAATTTTCCATATTATTTTTTGAAAGATAATCCATCTTTGAATGCTTCTCCAAGACGCTCTGTAACTTTATAATAACCATGAGTATACGGATCAAATGCAATGATGTTACATGCTGAAATATCGACATTGCCATCTTTCATAACAGAGTCTAAAGCGCTAACATTTTTAACTTTACCAATGACACCTACTCCATATTGGGCATCTTGATACTCGATAAACTCACATTCCATACAAAGTGGAAACTCATTGATAATGGGCGCATCCACAATACTAGACTTCGTAACAGTCAAAGATGTATTCTCTAACTTATTGGCAACCCGATTACCAGATACGACACCAAAGTAATCTGCTTCCTTTACGTGACTAACATCGGCCATACTCACTGTAAAAGCACCGGTTCTTTTAATGTTTTGAACCGTTTTGTGAGTCTCCGTCAAATTTAATGCCACAACATCGCGGTCAACCATTGTTCCCCAAGCCGCATTCATCACATTGACACTGCCATCCTCATTGTAAGTAGCAATCATCAAAACCGGCATTGGAAAAATTGCTTCTGTCGTTTGAATATTTGTTCTCATATTATTATCCTCCATTATCATTATATCATATGTTGTAATCATGCGGCACCAAGTGTTTTACTTGATACCAGTAATGAAAAATCAAAACAGCAGAAACAGGATCTCCAAAATATGCACACAATAAAATAGCAGCCCAATAAAGAAGCTCTAATTTGGTAGTAAATCGTTCTGGTCCAAGAAACCATAAAATGACTAGCAAGAAAATCAAAGACCATCCAAGAAAAGAAAACATGCCAGTAATCAAACGCGGAACAACGAAAATCAAAAAAGAAAGAGATAAAACCACTCGAATGGATATCGGACGAGTACGAGGAACCTTCTTTTTGGGAAATATAAAAGGAGCCAAAAGCATCAAAAGAAGTGTAATCCAAATCCGAAGAATAGAATGAGAAAGAAACAATGATGTTTCATCAGCAGATAAATTCAAATAAACCGTCAAACCCTCTACTACATAGTAAAAAATAAAACAAGAAAAGAAAATGAAAATCAGATGGTAAAGAGGCTTTTCAATATCATATCTGGTGTTTCCATATAAATTATAGATGGGCATTACAAACAAAAATGCAATGAGTCCAATCATACTGCCAGAATAAAATCCATGAGAAATCAAAAAAGTAAGTATCGCATGCGATAAAAAAGTTACAAAAGTAATTAAAAAAGAAACATGGGACAACCCATTTGCCAATTTTTTCATCTTCTCACCTATTTTGATTATATCAAAAAAAACGACACTAAAATCATAAAATTTAGTATCGCATCTAAAATACTGAATAGACTAGTTTACCAATCAACTATTAAACCGTAACAAATATCCATCTGGATCTTGAATTAAAAACTCAGCATCTTGGTAAATGGTTCCATTCACTTCGTAATCATTCGTCATCAATTCTTTAAAAAAAGGAATCTTCTTTTTCTGAAGTTCTATATAAAAAGAGTCTATGTCATCGATAGTCATACTGATGTTGATACCCCGTCCAAAAGGATACTCTAACTCCCCGGTGCTCCAATGGTCGTTTATCTCTTCTATCATCAATTGATTTCCTTCTAATTCTAAAAAAGCAAACTTATCTTCCTTTCGTTCATAGACAATATGGAATCCTATCTGCAAATAGAAACGTTTACTAATCTCGATATTAGAAACACTAAGTTCCGGAATCAAACGATTAAATTTCATTACTTTCTACCTCTCAATAACCAAATTCGCCTTGAATAGACTCATCATTTATAATCCAGTCGTTCACATCGATGACACGATATTTGGTGTCCGTATCACGAACAATCACCTTTACAATTCCTGCATTGATAATCATGCGTTTACACATGGAACAACTGTTAGAGTTTTGAATATATTCACCCGTATCGATTTCCCTACCTGATAAATACATCGTAGAGCCAAGCATCTGACTTCTTTCGGCACTGATGATAGCATTCGCTTCCGCATGGACACTACGACAAAGTTCGTACCGTTCACCACGGGGAATCTTGAGTTTCTGTCTCGTACATTCACCTAAGTCACAACAGTTTTTCCTTCCTCTTGGCGCACCGACATAACCAGTTGCAATGACTTCATCATCTTTGACAATCACAGCACCAAACCGTCTTCTAAGACAAGTGCTTCGCTCTGATACGACATCTGCTAAATCTAAATAATAATTATTTTTATCTCTTCTTCCCATAACGACCTCACTACTCTTTTCCTTTACACACATCGATCCACCGAATATATTGAGATGCTTTCTCTAATTCTGGAATGGTAAGTTTTACAGCACTGTTTCTACTACCACATGCGGGATAGACAACATCGAATCGCTTTAACGATTCATCTAAGTATACTTCTACACCGTCTAGTATGCCAAAAGGACAAACACCACCAGCCACGTGACCGATAACGGTTTCCACATCAGAAAACGGAATCATCTTCGCTTTGGTATGAAACTCCGCTTTAAATTTACTGTTATCGATTTTTACATCGCCGGCAGTAACAATTAAAATGGGATGTTCTTCTACTTGAAAAGCCATCGTCTTTGCAATCTCTGCTTCCTTACAACCGATATCGTGAGCGGCTTCAGAAACAGTCGCAGAAGAATCTGAAAACTCCATAATTCGATCTTCTAATCCATATTTTGTTAATTGTGCTTTTGCACTCATAAATGACATACGCATCACTCCTCGTAACCAAATTATAACATAAAAAAGATTATGGATAAACCATAATCATTTCTTATAAAGTTGCTTCGGTAATGAACGCATCTGCTCTAACTTTTCTTGAAACCGAACTTAAAAATTAGCATGTTGCATCTCACAAAAACGATACCAAATATAATTGTTATCTGGAAAATCATCATCATAAGAAGGTGTACCTTCTGGTTTTATATCATCATCGATAAATGAAATCGGTTGTCGAAAATTCAAATTCGTAATGATTTCATTCTCTTCAAAAACACCATTGCGAACCATCATCATAGTACGATTAAATTTTTCGATTCTTCTTTGACAACAGTCGTTAATGAAACGTTCCAATTTAAATCCACGAATACCCATCATATCTAGTAATAAAAGATCCAAGTAACCATCCTCGCTGCGTAATAAAGATAAAAGAATGGGAGCCAGATCACTACATCCTGCTGCCATAGTAGTAACAATTTCATATCGTGTCATAGTTGGATCTAATTTAGATTTTGCCATATACATTCCCCTTTTTCATAAATATTCAAAGCGGTGCTTATTATATCACTTTTTTGTCAAAATGTAAAGTTCGTAGCCATGAAGATGTAATTAACTTGTGATAATGTCATAGTGTAATTAACTTTTGAATATGTCATAATCTTAAGTTATAATAACACCTCATCGGAGGTAAAAAAATGAAAGGAAGTTATTACACAAATATGGAATTACAACAACTAAATATCATTCAATCTGTCATCGATAGAAAAAGAACTGGCAAAGAAGCCGCCAGCGCTTTAAAAATCTCTGAAAGACAAATTTGGCGAAAAGTGAAATCAGTAAAAGAAAATGGCAAAATCGGAATTAAACATAAAAATCATTTTCATCAACCAAGTCATACAATTCCT
>QAMK01000028.1 GCA_003149915.1 Bacillota bacterium | reverse complement strand
CCGGTTTCTTTTCTCTCGCCATAATAATAGGCCTCCTATGATTTAGATTTTATCATAGAAGACCTATACCTGATAGCTATTTACAGAAAAAGGTTCACACTGTCGATTTTTGCAAGATACAGGTTTGTTCCAATGCCAACGGTTGAAGGAATGTGTAACTCATCAGCGATCTCATTCATGATGATTTTAGCAAGTTCTTTGGGCGATTTTCTGTAAGTATTAAGATAGCCCGTAACATCAATGAACGACTCGTCGATAGAGTACACATGTATATCCTCGTCAGCGAAGTATTTAAGATACAGACTATAGATATCTGCCGTATAGTCTATATACAACTGCATCCGGGGCGGTGCTACGTCATATTTAATGCTATTAGGGATATCTGATAACCGACAGCGGTTCTTTACTCCCTGCGCTTTCATCTTCGGGCTGATTGCAAGACAAAGAGCATTTTTGCCGCGGGTCAGGTCTGCAACTACTAAATTTGTTTCGAAGGGATTAAGACCGCGCTCGGCACACTCTACAGATGCATAGAATGTCTTCATGTCTATACAGAAGAATGTGTTTTCCCTTGCGCTCATGTTCAATCACTCCAAATCTTTTAATACCTTCACTGCAACGCCCTGAATAATCATGGTTTCGCAACTGAGGTCTACTGTCCGTACCTTATAATTATCGTTTTCAGGTACAAGATCAATGTGCTGTCCGTCATCTTTCGGACGGTATCTTTTTAATGTTGCCTCCTCGTTGTCGATGAGGGCTACTATGATTTGACCGGGCTCTGCATATTCTTGCTTGCGGATAATAACTAAGTCGCCATTATCGATGCCTGCTTTTGTCATAGAATCACCATCGGCTCTAAGGGCAAAAAAGCCGCCACCACCAAACCAAGAAGCGGGAACCTGCACATATTCCTCGATATTTTCTTCAGCATACTTTGGAATACCACAGGAAACAGCACCAAGAACAGGAAGCCTGATGGTGGAGCGTTTCGTTTTTGCCATATCTTTTGTAGCAATCTTTCCACGACCATTGATGTTTAACATCCCATGCTCTTTCATGTGGGTTAAATATCTGTGGACAGTTGTCTTGGGTATCCCGAGATCGCCTACCATATCATTGATGGAGGGAGAGTAGCCACATTTTTCTTGATACTCATTGATGTATTTCTCTAACTTTACAAAATACTCAGCCTTCAGTGTTTTTATAGTAAGCACCTCTTTTCTAATACGGAATTTAAGTTCCGTTATAACTGAAGTATAGCGTCCAAACGTTTGTTCGTCAATATGGGATTTCTCTTAATTATTGGGTGATGACTATAACCGTCAATAGGTTTTAAGGCTCCTTGTGACAAAAAATAGCCCAGATAGTATTAGGTGATGTTTTTAATCGTCACCTTTTCGTTTTTGATGACGAAATATAGTTGTTTTTGTTGAGAAATTTAAAATTACATGGTAGACTAAAATGAAATATTATAAGCATTAGGGATAGTCAAGATTTATTGATACGGAGAATTATTATGTCTGTAAAGTATGATAAGCTTTGGTATTTAATGAGATCAAATATGATGTCGAAAAAGGATCTTGCAAAAGCGGCGAGTATTTCGCCTTATATGATGACGAAACTAAATAACAATCGACCGGTTTCTATGGAAGTAATGTTGCGGTTTTGCAAAATATTCCATTGTGATATAGGTGATTTAATGGAAGTGACAGAGCAGTAGGTGTAAAGATACTTAAAGTGATTTAGTTGAAATGGCAACAAATAGTGTTGGATATTCTCTTTCTATCAGAAATAGGGCTGATGTCAACACCAATGGAGAATAAGTCTATGACTACTCGACAACAACCTTGGAATGAATATGAAGCTGTCCTTCTTTTAGAAGGGTTTCTTGCGATAGAGAAAAATGAGGAAAACCGTGCTAATGTTGTAAAAAGGTTATCGCACGACTTGAGAAAAATGGCTCTTTGCAGAGGGACGGAGATTGATGAATTCTATAGAAATGAAAACGGAATTTCGTTTCAGTTACGAAGCATGGAGTCAGCATATTGTGGATATACAGTATTTAAGCCTTCAACAAAACTGTTTGATGAAATAGTAAACATTTATCGCAATTCTAAAGATGAGTATGATCGATTGCTGTGCGAGGCTAAGACGATGACAAAAGATGAAAGAACAAAAGAATATAATGTACAGGAAAAGTTCTTTGCCTGGTTAACGGCAAGAGTTTCTTCATCGAAGCTTTCCGAGTTTTATATCGCATGCAAGGATATTGAAACTTTTTGCATCAGCAAACACATCCTTACTCAACCATTATTTGAAACGACCAATACCGTGGTTGTTCAGCGCGTAATCGACACTATAAAATCAAATCGAATTTTCCAGTTTAAGTATTTCCGTCAACTTGGGAAAATGCGTAAGGTCATGGATCATTATATGACCTTCCTTCGTGAAGTTTCTTTACAGCAGACCAAGGAACCTGAAATTGTTCCCGTATCTAATAAAGGAAATGAAACTATTTCTAAAGAACACATTGAATCTCAGCGCATAATCCCTTCCGATAGAACTCCTGAAATAAAGACTGTGCAACATGACGAAACACCGGTATCAGTTATTGGCGATGAAATTATTCTCACTGAAAACAGCACGGGTACTATAGAAGTTGTCGCTACAGATAAAGCTATTATGCCTGAAGATAACAATGGCAAAACTATTATCTGGAACTTTTCTAATAACAATGTGGATTTTGCTAATGCCAATCCCACTACTATTTCTTATTTTGGTGATGAAGAAAAAGTTGTGGACTGGGAAGATGCTTTTGTAAAGATCATCTGTACTATGCAAGAGGATTATCCTTCCATTATTCGTGGAATGGTTGGTTGTCGTTTTGCTGGTGTTGGAAAAGTTTTATTGACGGGTATTGCTGGACTGAGTAGATTTAGCAAGCCTGTCGCACTAAATGATGGCCTTTATCTTGAAATTGATTGTTCTCCAGATGAAATTGTATCTTCCATTCGTATTCTTATGGACAAGTGCAACATGGACTACGACAACATTGAAATATCCTTCAAGACGTCTGGGGAGATTGAGGTTAATACTGTAACTAAATCGGAAGATGAAAATATTGTATCTGAAGATTTTTCTGCTGATGGTATTCAGGATTACATTGTTCAGGTGCTTGGTGAGTTAGGTGTGCCTTATGTGGATCACAGAAATAATAACGGGTGCCTTTGGATTATTGGTGACCGTAGATTGCGGTCTGTGTTTGATAGATTCATTCAGTATAGTGCTGTTTTCCATTATAAAGAAGATGGAGGGCGCGCAACCAAGGGCGAGCCTGCTTGGTGGACGAAAAATGTAATCATTACATCTGATGAGCCTACAGAGGACTGTTCAATCGAACAAACGGCTGAAGCAAATAAAAATTCACATGATAGCAAACTTGTTATCAATTCAGCAGCTGAAGGAAAAGCGGCATTTGAGAATTGGCTCATAACTGGCGCTGGTCTTGCTGCACGCTCTGCACAGAGTTATACTTCTGCGATAAATGTTGCCGGTCAATATGCGGTGGAACTGGGTATTTCAGAGAATGAATTATTGTTTATTCTTGATGCTAATCAAGTGTATCAAATCAGTATGAAGCTGCTTGCAAATCCAAAGTTTGCTCAGATGAACGAAAGTCAGCATAATCGTTATCATGCTGCTCTGTCGAAATATTGGGATTATTGCAAAGCTATTTCTAGTGGTGACACTGCGAGTGTGCCACTTAAAGCTATTTCTAAGCAAGAGGACGAAATAAAAAAGAATCGTGGAGCTTTCATTTCCTGGGCACAATCTCAGCAAATGCAAAGTGCGGCAGTGCTTGCGTATCTGTCTGATATAAAAAAGTGCACTGAATTCGCACGAGAGTACGCATATATAACAGTAGAACACATCCTTCTAATCGAGGATGCAAATGAACTTGAACGTCTTTTATTTGAAATGCAGAAGGACAATCGGTTCGCAGAATTAAACAACGGAAGGCATAAGCGGCCTGTTTCTGCAATGAACAAACTTATTGCTTTCCGTAAGGCAACTGCAAAAAGCGAAACGAGAAGCCCGGTGGTTCCTCCTGTGTCTGCCGTGCCAATAGAAACACCTGCTAAAAGGACTATAGCATCTATCTCTACTCCTGTCCTTGATCCACAGGTCAAAGAAAGATATACAGCAATTCTTGCAAAGAATTTTGAGGATGGATTTAGACCCGCAAAGGCAATCGATAGAAATCGATTCAGAATGTATTACAGTGATATGTTTGGAGAAGAATTGACCGAAGATGATGAACGCCTTGTTCGCACCTTGATGAAGGTTGGTACTCTCCGTGATGAACGAATCTTTGTAAAGGACGAAACAGAGCAAAAAGATCTCCTTGAAGAAATCAATGATACCATCACAGAAACCTTTAAGGAAGGTGCATCTTGCATTTACCTAGATTGTCTGTTTACACGATTCCAGGAACAACTTGCAGAAATGCTGCACATCTACAATGTGAATTCGCTGGAAAGCATATTGTTTAGTTCTGGGAAACGCAACTACTTTAAGAGATATAACTATCTATTCGGATATAACAAAGAACCTGCTCCAACCAGGGATGTTATTGAGTACATGAAGAAATCTCATTTACCTGTAACGTATTCGGAAATCGAAAATGGTCTTTGGCATATCCCGCTGGACAAAATCAAAAACACTTTAGTCACAACACCGAGCATTGTTAATGTTGCATCGGAAGCATATTTGTATGCGCCTAATCTACCGGTTAGTGAAAGTGAAGTTCAGCAGATTGTGGAATTGATCAACCACGCTTTGTTGCAGCGTAACTATATTTCTGATGTAGAACTGATGCAACTGATTGAGGAGCATTGCCCGTCTGTACTGATGAATACACCCGATTATCCTGTATGGGGACTTCGCAATGCGCTTTCATACCTTTTGCGTGATAGATTTTCATTTAGAGGTGCAATCATCAGTGATAAAAATGAGGAAATTAGCATGGCTGAAGTTTTCTCGGATTTTTGCCAGCGTTCCGAACGTATTACAGTTGATGAACTCAAACAATTTGCAAATGAGTTAAACACCGTGATCTACTGGGATTCTGTGTATAGTGAAATGGTGCGTGTGAACCAAAACGAGTTCGTTCGCCGAGATCAAATTCACTTTGATATTGCACAAACTGATTCTGTTTTGGATAGTCTTATTCAAAACGCTTACACACCGATTAAAACAATCAACCTGTTCCTACATTTCCCGGCGATCGATATTCCTTGGAATAACTTCGTACTAGAAAGCTATGTGGCACAGTACAGCAAGAAATTTAGATTGCTTCACGCAAGCTACACGGCTACTGACTGTTGCGGTGCTATGGTTCGACAGGATTCGGGTATTACTGACTATAGAACGCTGATTGTAGATGTCCTTGCTAAGAATACTGCTTGGAAAAGTAAGAAAGATGCTTTGCAGCTGTTGGTTGATTTGGGCTATCAGCAAAGAAGAAGTTATAGCGACATAGAAAAAGTTATGCAGGAAGCGAAAGCTAAAATGCAATCACTTAAGAAATAAAGAGGATACCATTATGTACCAATATATTTGGGATACGGAGACTGGCGGGCTGGTACTTACAACTGAAATTTCAAAGTTTAGTAAGGAACCCCGTCCCGTCTATTATAAAGAACTGGATATTCTTGGATTTGACCGTTATTGGAATTATCCAAAAGATGATAGTGCACCGTTAATGTGGGCTGAAGCAAACAACTACATATATAAAGGTCGTACCGTGGCAAGAACCAAAGGTGGATCTGTTTATACGCAGCCGGAACTGGTAATTTTGGATGAACCAGAACCAGATAGCGGGATGTTGGAGTTTGTTGATGTTGAAGGTATGGTTCAGAAAAACCAAGATTTACTGGAAACACTAACTCAGGAAACCATCCAAAAAATCTACAATGTCTATCGTGAATACAAGAACGATGTGGATGTATTCTATGTAGCATTCAGCGGTGGCAAAGATAGCGTTGTCGCACTTGACTTGGTTCAAAGATCATTACCACATGACGATTTCCTTGTTTTGTTTGGTGATACAAGGATGGAGTTCCCTGACACCTATAAAGTCGTAGAACAAATTGAGCAGTATTGCAAAGAACAAGGAATTGAGTTTTACAGAGCGCAATCAAAGCTGGTTCCTTCTCAGACTTGGAAGATCTTCGGACCACCATCTACTACAACCAGATGGTGCTGTAGTGTGCATAAGACCTCTCCGCAGATTAACCTTTTGCGACAGATTACAGGTAAGCATGATTTTACCGGCATGGCATTTACTGGAATTAGAGCAGAAGAAAGCCTTACTCGAAGCGAGTATGATTCTGTAAATGACGGTAAGAAACACAGCGGTCAGCTAAGTTGCCACGGCATTCTTGAATGGAACTCCGCAGAACTGTTCCTCTATATCTTTGCAAGAGGGCTGATCGTAAACGAAGCATACAAAAAAGGCAATTCTCGTGCAGGTTGTCTTGTGTGTCCGAACTCGTCTGGACGACATGAATATATCAAGAGAACGTGTTATCCGACGGAAATCGACAACTACTTAGAAATGATCGCTTCTACAAGCGGAAAAACCAATTACAGTTCAGAAGAAATGAAAATGTTCATTGATTCCGGATACTGGAGAACCCGAAAATCTGGCAGAGAACTCAATTTTGGACACGACTGCTTTGAGGTTAAGTCTGATTCAACCCCGCCTACTATCACGGTTTATAAAACACAGCTCCATTGGGAGATGTGGGCAAAAACGGTTGGGGAGTTTTATCAGGTAGAACCGGATTTGTACATTATCAAATATCTTGATAAGTTGTACCAAATCAAGCTCGAAAGAACCGACGCAAGCATTTCGTTCTTACTCTTAAATTGTACTAAGAGTAAAGACGATGTAAGGTTCTTCTCCCTTTTCAGAAGCGTTATTGTAAAAACGCTCTATTGCATTGGCTGCGGTGTATGTCAAGCGGAATGTAAAAGCCATTGCATTGATATGACGAACGGCATAAAGGTCGGTGACAACTGTACTCACTGTCATAAATGCCATGATATACATGAACATTGTTTAAGATACAACTCAATTAGAAATAAGATTTCGGAGGGAAGAAAAATGACTGGATTAGACAGGTACTTTAGTTTCGGCGCTCGTGCTGAATGGATGGATATTTTCTGTAGATATGACTGCGGTGCAGACTTCTGGATGTCCGATGGTGACGGTCTGGTGGCAAACAAGAAGAAGGATGCATTCAAGAATTTTGTTCAGGATGCAGGGCTTGTTGTCTTTGATAAAAAAGCTGAAGGCGACAAGTATACCAAGTGCGTTCCTACCGCAGCAGCAGAAGCTGTATGCAGAATCGGTGCAACCGAAGAAGCAGCATGGGCATTGATTCTGTGTAATCTTGTTTATACACCGGCTTATAACTGGTTTGTTAATAATCTGAAGCAGGGTGTTTCTTATACTCCTGATTCCATCAAGATGATGCTCTCCGATGTTATGGAGAATGACTTGAAGGGTCTGGGCAAAAGAAATGTCGTTGATGCTTTTAAGATCGTTATGGCAAAAACACCGCTGGGTACTTCTCGTATTTTTGCAGAATGCGATGCTGATGAAAAAGTTAGTGCATCCGGCAAAGAAACCATTACCCTGAACTCTTTGGTAAGATGTGAATGGGATGCTCCTGATGCGAAGGTTATCCTGTACAGCCTGTATAAGTTTGCTGAAGCCTGTGGTGACTATTATCAGTTCACCTTGGAAACTCTGCTTGATGATTCCATTGAGCGTGACGGTGTAAGCCCTACCCGTATTTTCGGATTGGACAGAGAGACTATGGTTCGTATTCTGAATGGTCTGGCTGTAAACTATCCTGAGTTTATTTCTGCATCGTTCACTCTTGACCTGGATACCATCACTCTTCGTCCTACTGGCTCTGAGTTGACTTCTGAAGATGTATTGAAGCTGTTCTAAAAAGGAGGATACCGCTATGGCTGGCAAGAAACTATATAGGGACTACTTCAATATAGACCCGAAGTATTATGCGGCAGTAACCGCAGATTTGATTGAAAGCGGCATGGTAAGCTGGAAAAGCTTTTACCCTCACGAAACTTTTGTGAAGCTGCTTGAAAAAACACATACTGTATTGTCCGGTAAAGACCCTCGTTCTTTGTGGGTTGAAGGTGCATATGGTACTGGTAAATCCCATGCTGCACTTACGGTGAAATCCTTACTGGACGCTACAGACGAAGAAGTAAAAGACTACTTTGATGATTATGGTCTGAGCAAAGACCTTTGCCAGAAGATTATTGCTGATAAAAATGATGGTCTGCTTATTACCATTCATCGAATCGGTTCTGGCTCCATTCGCTCCGATCAGGATTTGATCCTGGCTGTTCAGGACAGCATTATGTCCGCACTTGAGAAGAATGGAATCACCAATCGTGGCGAAGCATCTCTGCGTGACGCTGCTTTGAAATGGTTGGAGAAGAAAGCAAACCGTGACTACTTTAATACTCTGATTGCAGAGGAGCAGTATGCGTGGACTTTTGGTGGAAATGATGTAGATGCTGTAATCGACCGTCTGCAAAATGGTACGCCTGCGCAGATTGCCAAGACAATGAGAGACATTATTACCGTTGCAGAAGATAACGGTATTACTGCTTTGCGTCTGGATATTCAGGGCATGGCAGATTGGATTAAGAATATTATCTCTGAAAACCAGATTAAAGCCATTCTGTTTGTTTGGGACGAATTTACCGAGTTTTTCCAGAACAACCCGAACTCGCTTACTGGTTTCCAGACTTTGGCTGAAATCAGCCTTTCCCATCCTTTCTACTTTATGATCGTTTCTCACGAAAGTAGAAGTTTGTTCCTGAATGCAGAAACAGCAAAGAAGATTCTTGACCGTTTCGTACCGCCGGTAAAAATTGAATTGCCTGAAAATATGGCATTCCGTTTGATGGCACAGGCTATGAAAACCACCCAGGACGCTATGCTTAAAGGAGAATGGGAAGAATACAAGGGCGAACTGACCGATGATTTGGCTGGCGTGTGTAGCTATATTACATCCAGCATGAAAAGCACTTCTACTTTGGGGCAGAAAACGGTGCTGTCCGAACAAGAATTGCAGGCTATCGTTCCTATTCACCCTTATGCTGCGTTGTTGCTGAAACACCTCTCTGTTGCATTTAGTTCTAACCAGAGAAGTATGTTTGACTTCATTATCAGCAACGATATGACCGATGCCAAGGCATTCAAATGGTTCATCAATAATTATGGTCCTCTGGATCGACCTAATTTGCTGACCATTGATATGCTGTGGGATTTCTTCTATGGCAAAGGACAGAACGGTCTGAACGATGATGTTCGTGTCATTCTGGACTCCTATAGCTTACTTCGTTCCGACAAGATGACACCTGATGAACAGCAGGTGCTGAAAACTGTACTGTTGTTACAGGCTATTTCCTTGCGTATTAGCGATGTTGATCTGTTGAAACCTAACGAACAAAATGTTAACCTTGCATTCTCTGGCACAGGCTGGTCTAAGGGTAAAGCTCGTTCCATTGCAGAAAAACTTGTTCGTGATGGTATGCTCTTTAAGCGTACTGTTGGTGGTGGTAAATCCGAGTACACTATTGCAAACAGCACCGGTGATGCAGCAACCATCAAAAAACTGAAAGATACCGTAATCAGAGAAACCAAGACTCAAGATCTGATTACTAATGCTGATTTGATTGGAGCGATTACACTTCCTCCTGCTATCAGCGGCAGATATATCCTTAATGGTGCTGCCTATGGCAACTTTACTCCTGCTGTGGCTAAACTTGACGCTACTTCTCATTCAGAGCGATTTCCCGTATTGGTAACATTTGCTCTGAACGATGATGAAGCTGCTCAGGTTAAAAACCAGATCGTTAGCAATATCAAGTCTGGAAAGCACAATTTTATTTATGTAGATGCAAGTCTTTCTCCTATGGGCAAAGACCTGTTTGAACAGTACATTGAAAGCATGGCGTATAGCCGTTACTATGCACAGAATGACAAACATCGTGCAGGCGAGTTCCAGAAGCAGGCCGCAAAGTGCCTGACCGACTGGAAAGAAAAGATTGCCGGTGGTGCATTCATGCTGTACAGCTCTGAGTATCCGAGCGGAAAACGACTGGCAAACATTACTGCTTTGCAGGATGAGTTCAGTCTGATTAACCATCAGAAGTATTTCTACGGTCTGGAAAACTATGATGTTAAGCGTGACCTCTTTGTTGGTAGCGCACTTGCTCAGGGTGCAGAATGTGGTGCTACTCAGACTTTGAAACAGACCTTTAAGGAGCCTAAGCTGGAAACTGCTCTTTCTGGCGCATGGGGCGTAGAAAATTATTGGGAAGATCCTACCAAGCGTAGCTTGTCCATTGTGCAGATCAAGATGAAAGTTGAAGAACTCATTCAAAAGGGATTCAGCTCACCTTCTGGTCGTGTCTGTGTGGCTGATATTTATAGTGAGCTGGAACAGGCACCTTATGGATTTAGAGCTACTAACCTTGCGGCTTTTGTGATGGGCTTCGTTCTGAAAGAATACGCTACTGCGGACTATTTCTGGAGCAATGGTTCTACCAGCGAAAGTATGTCTGTTGATAAGATGAAGATGGCGATTGCCAACGCCATGAAGCAGACTGTTTCTCCTGACAAGAAATATAAGCCTGAATACATTGTCGCTATGAGTGCAGAGCAGAGAGCTTTCTTAAAATGCACTTCCGAAGCATTCCGTATTCCTATGTCTCAGTGCGGTTCTATCGAAAGCGCAAGAGATCAGGTGCGAATTAGCATGAAGAAGCTCTCCTTCCCGATTTGGTCTATTAAGTCCATTCTGGAAACTGCTGAGACTCGTACTCCTGTGGCAACAATCGCTACTGTAATTGATGATTACTGCGGTATTGCTAATACTGCTAATAGCTCTAAGGCTTCTGAAAGTGATCTGGCAGATGCAATCGGTCGTTTGGTTCTCCAGAACGCTTCTCTGACCGAAGATCTTACCCGATTACTCACAAACGATATGTGTAGAAAGGGTATGCTGGCATACATTGACGCATATCAGGGTGGCGCTTTGAAAGCTCTCGCAGCTCAGATTGGCGATGGTGGAGCATACCTCGATCAGGTAAAACAGAAGTTTAATGCTGATGCAGCAAACTGGGTTTGGAACACCGAGACTGCTAATGACAAAATCAACGATGTTATTCTTGATTATCGCATCATTGCAGAAAGTTCCAAGAGTATTCCTGCTTGTTGCAGCATCAGAGATGTGGTTAGCGGTTGGAATAACCGTACCAATAATATTAAAATCGCATTTGAAGCGCTTAAAAAAGCAGCTGGCGATTTAACACCTTTCCTTGAAGAGCTGCATCGCATGAAGCAGACAAACGCTTTGTCTGACCAGAACAAAGAGAAGTTCTATTCTCTCCTGGTATCTCAGAGAGAATCCTTTGACAAGTTCTATGGTGATCAGATTCCGTATTTTAGAACGGTTGCGGAAATCTTCATTGATGGAATGGATACCGACGATATTCTTAAATTGTATCAGGATATTCCTGCCGGTCAGTTTACGAAGTCCTCTACCGAGTACATGACCTATGTTGAGAATGCTGTTAAGGTATTCCTTCAGAATCAGGCTAAGAAGCGACTGAAAGATTTGTGGGTAGAAAAGACCGGAACGAAAGATCCTCGTGATTGGTCTGCTCGATATGATACTCCTATTCTCTGTATGCTTGACGACGAGGAGCGTCCTGAAGCAAAAGAAATCTTTGCAATCATGATGGAAAACTCTCCTTCCGAGATGTCCATCACTCGTGCTATTACATATTTGAACCGTGTAACCTACTTCGATAAACTTGCCAACAAAGAACTCCGTGATAAATGCTTTATGAGTCATGTTGTTGGTGATTATGGACTGATGCTGGATGATGCACAGGCAATTAGAGATTATTTGATTGCTCATGTTACTGTTCGTCCGTATGACTGGATGGATAACTCTACCGTGCAGAACCAAATCAGAATGCTTGCAGAGAAGAAATATAAGACTGGTGGTAGTGAAAAGGTTTGGGCTGTTGTTGAAAAGATGGATGCAACAGAACTTCGTCACTATCTGCGAGACTTGATTTCGGATAACGTCAAGGTAGGTATCGAAATTCTAAAGAACAAGTAAGGAGGGCGTTTATGTACTGCAAGACTGTAAGTGAATGCTTTCAAGAAATAAATGCATATTGCACCGGCAAACCTTGGGGGCACCCTCTCTTGGTTAATCTGGAAAACTTTAATGATTTTCAGACTGTTCTTCAGCGACTGGAAGCAGATGTCAGCAAGCAGTGCATATATGTTTCTCAATTTACACAGAAAAATGGTTTGCCAATCATTGATGAAGCTGTCGCAAAGATAACGGGTAGAGACACATTTGTGTTAGTTGGTGCGTCACAAGCGGCTATGCTTAGAAACGAGACCGCTGTGGATGCCCTTGTAGATGAGCTGCTTGGATTAAGCATCTCAGGTTATGCGATTGTATTGCTGAACCATTGCAAAAAATTCATTGACCGATACTTACAGCGTGATCCTCGCTATGACCGTCGTGTTGTCTTGGTGGAGGGGAGTACATCTCCTCTCCCTCAGATAAAGCTGACTGATAACGAAGCTGTTTGTGTGGGTTTCAAACCTCTGAATGGTATTCAGGGATTATTAAAGTACCTGGAGAAAATGGATGATGCTAAACTGCAAACTCATCCTGCTCTAACTGTATTGACCAATTTCAAAATTTCTCTTTTTAGGCAATCGCTGTATTCCGTAACTGAAAGCACTGGAATCTATGACGCTGTGTGCCAGAAGTATCCTGATTTGGTGCTGACTAAAAATGAGTACGGCACACAAGAGCAATGGAGTTGGTTGCTTAACGCTATGAAAGGTGTTGATACCTTCTCTGCGTTTGTATGTTCCAATTTCGGAGCAACCTCAAATCTAATTGCTCATTTAGATAATGTGCTGGAGACGGGTGACAAAAACAAACTCTGGCTTCTTTGGCTTGCTATGCAGGTCTTTGGCGCAGGAACCAACAAATATGTAACCCGTATCATTGCGAACTCTGATTCTGTCGATACATTTGAACGCTCCTTGTATAGCGAACTTCTCAACGTCAAACATGATGACCCTATGTTTGATACATATTACGCAGAAAGAAAACGCATCCTGGATAGCATACCCGAAAATCTTCCTTATATTGATGACTACTGCGATCAGATCGGCATGCACGAGAAGTATGCAGTGTGTTATCTGACAACAACCAGCGAACGTGAGCGTTATGAACTGGTAAAGAGCCTATCTATTTATGACTATAGTGAAGATGAGATCGGAAGTGTCTTGAAAAATGGCTTTCCTGACATCTATAGCTATATGCAGCCGTTTGCTTTTGATGTGTTAAACACCAAACTACCAGATGCCGATAACTCTCTGCGTGGTGAATTGACCACCTATTTTGCTCAATATAAGCGACAGAAACTAACCAATCGAATTTTTGACGAGTTTATTGCAAAGGTAGACAATCATGCGGTTGACAGACCGTTTATGAAGTTACAACCTCGAAGCAGCATTGTATCTAAACTCGACAAAGACAAGACCGGCTTTTTCTTCTTTGATGCGTTGGGCGTTGAGTATCTTGCATTTATTCAGAGTAAATGTGAAAAGTATGGTTTGGTTTCTGAGTTTGCCATTGGTCGTTGCGAACTTCCTTCTATCACCTCGGCAAACAAGGAATTTGAAAATACTTGCCCGAACGTGAAGAAGATTTCCGATTTGGATGAGTTGAAGCATCATAGCATGGTTTACGACTATGCTACCTGCCCTTATCCGATCCACCTGTTCCGTGAGTTGGAAATCATTGATGCTGAACTACGACGCATTCAAACTCAGTTGGCACAGGGAACTATTCAAAAAGCGGTTATTCTTTCTGACCATGGTGCCAGCCGCTTGGCTGTACTGTATGGAAAAGAATCTGCATCCAACATTGAACTTGCGGAAAAAGGTGTTCACAGCGGAAGATGCTGCAAGATTGACGAAGATCCCAATCTTCCTCAGGCATCTTACGAAGATGGATATGCTGTTCTGGCTAACTATGAACGCTTTAAGGGAAGCCGTGCTGCAAACCTCGAAGTTCATGGAGGTGCAACATTAGAAGAAGTCCTCGTTCCTGTCATTACCTTAGTAAGAAAGCCTGACAATATCACTTATTGTTTTGTTGATTCGGTAATTAAGTTTAAGATGGGTCAGGATGCAAGAATTACTCTATTCTCCAATATGCCTATGAAGCAACCTCGCATTCAGGTGAACGGCATCTTCTATGATGGCACATTTGTTGGAGATAAAAAACACGCCGAGTTTGTCATGCCTGAACTGAAGCGTACCAACTCTTATGAAGCCCTCGTATATGACGGAGATAAAAATGTTGGTATCACACTCAGTTTCAGCATTGAACGAGCAACCAAACAGAAGAATCTGTTTGGACTATAAATAGGATTGGAGGGGATTCGTAATGGATGAATTTGCCGTAAAACTCAAGACATTAGTGGATGATTATCCTAATGCGCTTCAGGATAAAAGAACATTGAGAAGTTTGCTGTCAGATACCTTTCCGACTGAATCGAAAGAGATAAACCTTCTGATGAATGGTTTTGAAGTCGGAGTTATAGACCTTCGTTCTACCCCGGACGATCAGCTTGCTATGAAGAAAGCACAGCTGCAAAAAAGAATCTGCAAGGATTATGGTATCGCTGAAAGCAACGCAATGTGGATTATTGAGACCTGGATGGCTGCTTTCGGCCTACTGGGTCCCGTTGGAGTTGAAGAACGTGGTGGCTCCAGCGAAGTAAGCGATGATTTTATCAATCGTCTTAAAGATGCCTTTGATACCATGGTGGTATTTAAGGATCTTCAGCAGAACAACTTTATTTCCTCTTTCAAACTTCCGTCTTTCATGCGTGACTATGTAGTGAAGAACTTCCAGGACGATGATGGCGAAGTTGATGTGGATGGTGCTTCGGACTTTATCAGTACCTATATCCCCAAAAAAGAGGATTGGAAGAACCTTAAAAATAGAATCATTAACAATGGTGAAACCATTAAGATTCTTGCGAAGGTGTGTATCGAAATCAACATTCGTACTGGTGAGATTTCTTTCTCCCTTCCTGATTTCGGACTTGGATATAAGGATACAACGATTCCTCGTGAAGTTTGGAACGCTTGCAGTGAAGCACTGCTGAAAGCGGAAGAAAACTGGGGTGTTATTGAACTTGGTTATCAGTATCCTTACGATGCCAAGACTCCGGGCAAAATTAAACTGATAGATTTCACAGATTTCTGCCCGTATGAAACTGATCTGGAAGAATACAAAACTGCCCGTGAAAGTTTCTCCTTGGATGAGTGGATCGACATTGTACTTTCTGCGGTTGACTATAATCCTGCCGGATATGAGAGCAGAGCGCAGAAATTGTCTGTTGTTCAGCGGTTGCTTCCTTTTGTGGAAAAGAATCTGAACTTAATCGAGCTTGCTCCTCCTGGCACCGGCAAATCTTATCTGTTTGGTCAGATTAGCCGTTATGGGTGGCTTGTTTCTGGCAAGGTAACTCGTGCAAAACTAATCTACGATATTGGCAAAAAGGCTGATGGTATCGTATCCTATAAAGATTTTGTTGCTTTGGATGAGATTCGAGAAGCAGAGTATATGAAAGATACAGAACTCCATTCTGCCCTTCAGCAGATTATGGAGAACAGAAAATACAATGCTCCCGATGGCCACGAAGTAAATGTAGATGCAGGTATTGTGTTCTTAGGCAACATTGCAGGTAGTGCTATGGATGAATATAGCAATATGTTCTTTGAACTGCCTGAACCGTTCCATAGAGTTCCTTTCTTGGATCGTATCCACGGCTTTATCAAAGGTTGGGATTTGCCGAGAATGAATGATGATTTGAAGGCATTCGGATGGGCTTTGAACTCTGAATACTTTTCCAGTATCATGCACGAGCTTAGAGATGATCCTTCTTATAGAGCCATTGTTGACGCTCGAATTGATATGCCGCCTAAAGCGGATACCCGTGATACAGAAGCTATCAAGAGAATCTGTACCGCATACCTGAAACTGCTGTTCCCGCACGTTCGCAGACCTCAGGACATTACCTCTCGTGACTTTAATCGTTACTGCTTGCAGCCTGCAATGGATATGCGTGCAATCATCCGTATTCAGATGGGCATTGCAGACGAAAAAGAAGCGGGTAAAACCGTTCCGAGTTTTTCTGTAATTGATGCGTAAGGTGAAAAAAGTATCTTGTGTTTCTTGCGGGAAGGAAGCACTTGAAAAGAACGAAATTGGAATTAACAAGAAACTATTAGGGGAACAGGTAGAATCCTTTTACTGTATGGATTGCCTTGCTGACTTTCTTGGTGTATCTGTTCAGGATATTCTGGATAAGATCGAGGAGTTCAAGGATCAGGGTTGCAAACTGTTTGAGTGATTATTATGAAAGTGTACGCAGACCATGCAGCGACAACACAATTAGATATGGATGCGTTTGAGGCAATGAAACCTTTCCTTCTTAGTGAGTTTGGAAATGCTTCTCAACCGTATTCCTTTGCACGAACAGCAAAAGCTGCATTAAAGTCTGCTCGTGCAACAATAGCAAAGTGTATTAACGCAGATCCTGATGAAATTTACTTTACATCTGGTGGAACAGAAAGCGATAACTGGGCTATTAAATCAACAGTTCTTGTGTTCGGGGATAATCGAGCAACAATTACATCACAGATTGAACACCATGCTGTTCTCCACGCTTGTCATGCTGTGGAGCGCATGGGGTTCCCTGTGGTTTATCTGCCGGTGGACTCGAAGGGCGTTGTTCAGCCTGACATTTTGGCTGAACACATTGGCGGTAGCACAAAACTTGTATCTATTATGTACGCAAACAATGAAATAGGTACTATTCAGCCAATCAAAGAATTGTGCGAGATTGCTCACTCCAAAGGAGCATTGTTCCATACAGATGCTGTACAAGCAGTTGGACATATCCCGATTGATGTGAAAGAGCTTAATATAGATATGCTTTCTGCATCAGCCCACAAGTTTAACGGACCTAAAGGCGTTGGCTTTTTGTACATAAAAAAAGGAACTCAAATTGTTCCTTATGCTGATGGCGGCGCACAAGAGCTTGGAATGCGAGCTGGCACAGAAAACATTGCATCTATTGTAGCAATGGCTGTAGCATTAGAAAAAAGCTGCAATAGAATGGCCTGTGTGAATGCTCGTCTGGTAGAATTAGAGAACTGTTTGATTTCTCAGCTTCAGGAAGCCGGTCTGGACTTCATCAGAAATGGCAGTAATGAGAGAATCGCTGGAAACATAAGTCTGTCTTTCCGAGATTCCGAAGGTGAAATGTTGCTTCATAGGCTCGACTTAATGGGGATTAGTGTTTCAACCGGTTCTGCCTGTGATAGCAAAAACACACAGCTTTCTCATGTTCTTGAAGCTATTCACGCTCCAGAAGGATATGCCAAAGGAACAATTAGGATTTCTTTGGGATATGAAAACACTGAAGAAGAAATAACCCATATTGCGGAATCTTTGATAAAGATACTGAAACACTAATCCACATAGGGGGTGAGAAGAATGGGATTTCTGGATTTATTTAATCCGCAACCTAAAACGCCTATCGTAACGACGATATTGCCTGACATTGCCAAGCAGGAAATTCTAAGAGGTAGGCTACCAATCTTGAAAACAAATAAAATCTTTTTGAAGAATGGCGAGGTTTGTCATTACATTGATAAAGCCATTTACGAAAAGAAAACTGTTCGTAAGAGATATGTGCGTCGAAATTCTGGTTATTCAGTTCCGGGATTGTTCAAAGGAACTCGCATAAATCTCGGTGGTGGCAAAACGGATGTCGTAGACAATGTTCAGTATGAAACCATTCGAGGCATCCTGTATATCACAAACAGAAGAATTATTTTTGTTGGTGATCAGAGTGGATTTGATAAAAAGGTGGATGATTTGATTGCGTTGACTCCTTATGCGAACTGCGTTGAACTCCAGTTCAGCAAGGATAACTACAAGATATTCGTCCCGGATGGAAATGTGACCCACGCTGTTCTACAGCAAATAAGATAAGGAGGTTGAACCCATGGATGGTCAATTAAAGATTGGAACTGTCTTAACCTCGGAAAGTTCTCTCAAGTACAAAGTTGTTTCTTTGCTTGGTGCTGGTGGACAGGGTGAGGTTTACGACGTAGAGTGTAATGGCAAGCATTATGCTCTGAAATGGTACTTTAAGCACATGGCTACAAGCGCTCAGAAGTCTATTCTGGAAAATTTGATTTCCAGAGGTGCGCCTGATGCGTCATTCTTGTGGCCGCAGGATTTAATTTTTAAGGTTCAAGGAGAGCCTTTTGGCTATATCATGCCCCTTCGTCCTAAAAACTATAAAAGCATTGTGGACATGATGAAACGCCGTGCAGAACCCTCCTTCTATGCCCTTTGCCGTGCGGCATTCAACTTAACCAATGGTTATCAGAAACTTCATGCAATGGGCTACAGTTATCGAGATATTTCTTTCGGAAATCTGTTTTTTGATCCCGATAACGGAGATGTTTTGATTTGCGATAACGATAATGTTTCTGCAAATGGCATCGACAATAGCTCTGTGTACGGAACACCTCGTTTCATGGCTCCTGAAATTGTTGTTGGCAAAGCAAAACCTTCCAGAAATACTGATCTATTCTCTCTGGCGGTATTACTGTTCTATATGTTTATGATGGGACATCCTCTGGAGGGAAAATTGGAAGCTGACATTAAGTGCATGGACATTCATGCCATGAACAAACTGTACGGAACTAATCCTGTATTTGTCTTTGACCCTGTGAATAAGGCAAACAGACCAGTTAAGGGCTATCAGGATAATGTACTCATTTATTGGGATCTGTATCCTCAACAGATAAAAGACCTGTTCACACAGTCCTTTACTGAAGGTTTGTCCGCACCGAACAAGCGAGTGACCGAAAAACGCTGGCTGGAAGCGTTTGCTAATTTGATGAGTGGAATTACAGCTTGCCCTTCCTGCGGAGCAGAGATTTTCTATGATGACCATAAGGTCGCATCTGGAATCGCTCATACTTGCTGGAATTGCGGAAATGCAGTCAAGATGCCAAGTTCTCTTGTTGTAGGCAAGAACAGAGTTCTTCTCCTGAAAGATACCAAGTTGTATGCACATCATATTTGTGGAAACTATGATATGACTACGGTAGTTGGTACTGTTGTGCAGAACCCAAACAATCCAAGTCTTTGGGGCATCAAGAACGAAAGTACAGAGAACTGGACTTATGTGAAACCAGATGGGATGCAAATTCCTGTTGCTATCGGACGTAGCGCAGCCATCGCAAAAGGCGTCAAAATAGATTTTGGTCAAATGACCGGCGAATTTGAATAACATAGGAGGATTTGATTATGGCACAGTTAAAAAGACCCGGCGGCGAATTAGCCACCAGACCGTTACACTTTATTTGGATGGTAGACTGCTCTGGCTCCATGTACGGAGAAAAGATTGGCGCAGTTAATCACGCCATTCAGTCCACTATTCCTGAAATGCAGGACGCAGCAAGAAACAATCCTAACGCACAGCTTTTGGTACGTACCTTGAAGTTCTCTACTGGCGCTTCTTGGGTTACTGCTAATCCTGTCGATATTGAGAGTTTTGCTTGGGATGATCTTGATGCAGGCGGAGTTACCGACCTCGGTAAAGCATTTGAAATGGTTGCGGCTCAGCTGACAATTCCTCCTATGACAGATCGTGCATTACCTCCTGTGATCGTACTGCTTTCCGATGGTCAGCCTACAGACGATTACAAGAAGTCTCTGGACAAGCTGCTGTCTCTACCTTGGGGTAAAAAGGCTGTAAGAATTGCTATTTCCATCGGTCAGGATGCAGACGATGATGTTCTTCAGCAGTTTACCGGTAATCGTGAACTCGTTTTGCAAGCAAACAACCCTGAAGCACTTGTTAAAATGATTAAGTGGGCTTCTACTGCCGCTTCTCTGGTTTCTGCGCCTGCAAGCAGACCTAAGGATATTGCTGATAATACTCCTGTCCTGGCAGACCCTGCTGCAACTAATGCACCGTTGGTTCTGGATATGGACAATATTCCTGATCCGAATACGATTGGAGCAGGCGACGTTTGGTAAGTAAAGTCAGATTTCCGGAGGATGGTTACAGATGAAACGAATAGTATTCGGTGAATGTGTACAAGGTGCCTCTCATAAAAGAGCTGACTTAGAATGCCAAGATAGCTATAAAAAAATAGAGTTTGAAGATGGGACTATTATTCTGGCTGTTGCGGACGGCCATGGTAGCAAGTCCTCACCATACAGTAAAACTGGCTCAACCGTTGCGGTTAATGTTTTCTGTAAGGTAATGAAAAACTTCTATGATAGCTATGCTGAAGATACTGAGATGCTCCTTACCTACTTAAATCGTGAAGGTGACACAAAAGTTGCCCAAGCGGTTGATTCCGAATGGAAGCGTAGGATTCTGAAAGTACACGCAGATAGGAAAAGAGAAGTGCCGTTAGATAAAGATGGTGAAAAGGACAAGCCAGAGGTTTATAAACTGTATGGATCTACTCTGGTTGGCTTAATGATTACGCCTACTTTCCTTTTTGCATTTCAACTTGGCGACGGTGATATAACTTATGTGGACGATAACGGTGTAGATCAGGTGCTGCAGAGTGACAAGATTTTGGGAACAGAAACGCATTCTCTTTGCAAGGTAGACTCTTGGAAGAAATCTGTCTCGGTTGTGAGAAGAAGAAACAGCGACGAAACCTTACCTGCATTGTTTATGCTTTCTACGGACGGTTTTTCAAACAGCTATAAGAATGAACAGGAGTTCATAAAAACTTGTACGGAATACTATGAAATGATTAAGGAGCATGGCGCTGAGGTTATTGATGCCAACCTTAAATCATGGTTGTCCGAAACAAGTGAAATGGGCTGTGGTGATGATATTACTGTCTTGATGGCATACTATACTGAAGAACCTGCAAATGTTCCGTCCGCAGATACTTCCGATGAAGGAGGTAATGCTGATGAGCAAAGTTAATGAAGCGGTGATTGTCCTTGCAAAGTGTGGTCATTCTCATAAAACTTATGGAATGCGAGCTGAGAAAGTAGGACTTAATCATTGGCGAATAAATTGGGCTTTCCCAATAAAAGAAGCGTCTGCGAAGCGTGAAGGTTACGATAAAACTACCGTGAAAGGACAGATTGAATTTACTGACGAGTATCCGGGCTGTCCGTATTGCGGAGGACATCAGCTGACCGTTTGCTCTTGTGGACACATCGGTTGTACGCATACAAACGAAGGTGTGTATAGATGCGAATGGTGTGGTACTACAGGACAGATTGACAGCTATTCAGGAGAGGCCATCATAGCAGGAATGGATATATAAAGCTCTTTTAGGGTGACGCAACTATGCGTAAGAATTATTTATATATTTGAAGGGAGCTTTAAAAATTGCCTAGAATTAGGAAGTGATATTTTGGATATTTATGCGAAACTAAGACCACTATATCTTGCTAAAATTTTGTTTGAATGGACAGATGAAACCCACTATCTAACAACAACACAGTTAATACGGTTGCTTGAAGATAGATACGGAATCTCATCGCATCGGCAAACAATCAAAGCTGATATTGATTTGTTAAAACGATATGGAATGGACATTCAAGAGGTTAAGTCTACTCAAAATCGGTACAACCTCGTGAGTAGATTGTTTGACGTGGCTGAGCTAAAGCTGCTAATTGACGCAGTTGAATCCGCTAAAGTTATTCCTGCAGATAAGGGAAAGAAACTAGTAGAAAAAATAAGTTGTATGGCAGGAAGTAACGGGGCTGCGAGTCTTCGACGCAATATTTGCTGTGAAGGAAGAATCAGAACTGATAACGAAAAAATATTGCTGATAATCGATGCGGTCAATGAAGCCATCAACGACAACAAGAAGATATCATTCCAATATTTTAAGTACAATGTACGGAAAGAAAAGCAACTTAGGCATGACGGAAAGAATTATATCATCTCACCACTTCATCTTGTATGGAATGGCGACCACTACTATATTGTAGGGCTACGTGATGAGAACCGAGAGATTGCTTGTTTCCGTATAGATCGAATTGCAGGTTGTCCACAAGTATTAGATGCTGATGGTTACCCTGCACCGGATGATTTTGACTTGGATCAGTTTGTTAATACTACATTCCGTATGTTTAGTGGAGATTGCGAGCAGGTTGAACTTATCTGTGACAATGATGTTATGGATTCAATCATTGATCGTTTTGGTGATGATATTACTACCTATGCAAATGATATGACATCCTTTAGAGCCATTGTAGATGTTGCCACAAGCCATATTTTCTACAGCTGGGTGTTTGGATTTGGAGGTAAGGTTAAGATTCGTGGTCCCCAAGCAGTAAAAGATGCATATTTGGATTTATTAAATAAAGCAATAACAAACATAGAGTAATTTGATTTGAGATGCAAAAAAGGGCTATTATTTGAGGATAATAGCCCTTAGTGAGAAGAAATGGAGACAGTCCCAAGTTTTGTGTAAACCTCCTGGGTGGTGTAGAATAGAAGCAC
>QAMK01000014.1 GCA_003149915.1 Bacillota bacterium | reverse complement strand
GATTCCAATTCTTGAATATTTCATTTTCTTTTCGTAGTCTTTTTGAGCTTCTTTAAAATTGTAGTAATATTTCTTTTTGTAACAGTGAACTTTTTTAGGACAATTATAACAGACGAAAGGATATCTATTTGTCTTTAAACAGATTTCTAATTTTTCATTTCCTAATCTTCTGTTTTTTATTTCTCTAGAAATAGTTGATGGAGAGACATTAATTGCTCTTGCAATATCTTTTAATTTATAATTTTGTCTTAACAATTCTTCAATCAAAATACGATTTTCGATTGTTAATCTTTCTTTTTTCATTGCTTTCATACCTTTCTGTTTATCACCTTAAAGAAAACAATTGACGTTTAGTTATTAAAGCGCTTTCAAACATTAAATGCAAGTTTTAAAATCTTTAGAGAATAAGTTGCATTTATCTCTTTAAGTAACAAAGAAAGAAGAATAATCTTCTTTTTTTTTTGTTGTTATGGTATAATAAGGCCAAATTTAAAGTGAAAGCAGGGTGGTTGTTGTGAAGTATGAATGGTTGGTTCCTTACGTATCGATTTTTCAAAATGTGACGAAGGAAACGTTTCAAGAAGAGTCATTTCAAAAGCAATTACAGTCTTTCTTTTTGGATTGTGAATATTATCTTTCGTATTTGGCTTATACGAAAGAACGATTTGAGATGTTGCGAGACCGCGATGTTGCCTCTTTGAACGATGCCGAATTGGAAGTCTATTTGTATTCTGTTTTGACGGATTGCCGGATTAACGATACGTTAGAAGATTGTATTTTAGATGGAACGATTCCTAGCGTCTTAGAGGCGATGTTAAAGGTTCCTGATACGAGTTTACCAGTGAGTGACTATACGTTTTCAGAAGTGTTAGAGGAAATTGCTAATTTACATACCGTTCTTCCAACCAAAGATAAGGTATCTCACAATAACGTCGGTGCTTGTTACAGTTGTCATAATGTGTTTTATGTCGATTTGATTCATCACATGTCAAAAAATCATCTATGCTTGTGTCCTTACTGTCTTTCTGCTACGATTTATTTTGATAATGATTACATTCCGATGAATAGTAGTTTTATTCGTCTTGCTATGCTTTATTACCAGACAGATATTCCGTTTGCTGATTTGGTTTCGGCGTTGTTATCTAAAGTTGTCGTTCGTTCGAAGCCATATAAACATCACTTTGTTCAAGTGGATATTAGCAATGATGAGTTTGGTGATAACCGCGAACCAGTAATCGATAGAAAAGAAGAACAGTATTCTTATTGGGAAAACTTAAAATTAAAAGGAAAGACGTCGAAAGAAGAAAGCACGTTGGGAAGTTTATTTTACCGTTACTTTACGTTTGCAGAAGAAGAGAAAATTTCACACGTGGCATTTACTTTAAATTCTCATTATTTCCGATATGATACGAATATCGTCGTTATGAATTTTTTAACAAGTTCTTTAGAGTATTTACTTCGTCATTACTTTACATCGATTACAGAAATTGCAATGATTACAAAAAATGATGAAATAAAAAATTTAATCGAGAATTATTTAGAAGAACTTCGAAAATTCATATCTTAATTTTTAAAATTTTAGAAAGTTTTGGAAGGAAAATGATTATTTGGTCATTTTCTTTTTTTATCCTTTTTTGATATCTTTGGTGCAAAGGAGGAGGTATGTTTGAAGTATCGTTCAAAGAGTTTTTAGAGAAGAGAACCATTTCTTTAGAGTATTCATCTTATCGTTTGATTTGTGATATCGACGAAGCGACGTTTGTGAAAAATATTGGAATTTTGTTTGAAGAGTTGTACTACGTTTTGTTTTTCTATGAAAAAGAAATTGAAGTTGTTGGAGATCCCGGTTTGATTGACGACTATTTTTCGATTTCTCCATTATATTTACATACGAATCCTGAAGCAATCGATTCTTTTTTATATTTAGAAGCTTGGTATTTTTTGAAATCTTTTCAAACAAAGTGGGTTCCAAGAGAGCATCCATACGAGTTAGAACCGTTAAATCCAGAACAGATGCTGGCAGTAAGAAGTACGAAGGGAGTCGTTTGGGTATCTGCGCCAGCAGGTTCTGGTAAGACCAAAACGTTGATTAATCGTGTTCTTTCTTTGTTAAATCAAGGAGTTCCCGCAAACAGGATTTTGGTACTTGCCTACAATACGAAAGCGGCAGTAGAATTAACAGAGCGACTGCGCTTAAAAATGGCGGATGGGAGTGAACTAGGTGATGTTGTCATTCGTACGTTTCACAGTTTCGGAAATGAAATCTTATTGCGATATACCAATTTGGTTTTGGATTTGGATCAGGATGAAGAGAAAGCCATCTTATATGAAATTTTGAATGAGAAACATCGTAAGGTAAATCGACAAAGTGATGAGTTGATTGCAACATTTACCGAATGGATTCAAAAAATTAAAGAAAATTTATTATCGAAACAAGAAATTGAAAAATTAGCACCACATTTTTGGGATGTTTTTATGATGTATTTAGAGAAACAACAATTGCGCAACACGTACGGCTATGAAGATATGTTGTATTTGGTACTCAGTATGATTTTACAAAATAAGGGTTTGCGGTTGATGCTACAAAGTCAGTACGAGTATGTATTGGTGGATGAATTTCAAGATCTAAATCCGGTTCAACTTCGTTTGATTCAAGTTTTATCGATGCCTAGACAGAATTTATTTGTCGTTGGAGATGATGATCAAATGATTTATTCGTTTCGAGGTTCTAGCAATGAAAATACGTTTTCTTTTATGAAACGATATTCTCTTATCAAACGAATTTCGTTATGTATTAATTATCGCTCTTATGAAAATTTAGTTCGGCACGCATCTTGGCTCATCTCTCATAATTTGCACCGCATTGAAAAGAAGATAGAGTCTTATAGTGATGTTTCTGGAACGATTACCATATGTGTAGGAAAGGTAAGGCAGCAGTTAGATACCATTTTAAATTTTGTGAGGGAGTGCGTGCAAGCAAACGTCGACTTTGTTATCTTGTGCCGTTATCAAGAAGATGTTTTATTTTTGCAAGCATTTTTGTTATTTCATGGTTATGAGACGGGATATTCAATTCGTAAGTTTCGCAAAGTTCGCAGTATCTTTTTGGAAAATTATCCGACTTCTTTTGAGAAAACGGTTCGCTCTCATCGAATTTCAGGAATCGATATGGTATGGTTTTCCCTATTTAAAATCTATTCAGTATTGGAGACAAAAGAATTATTGGAAGGTTTTCCTCGTAAATTGTTAGGTAGAGTTTTTGTTACAACTGTTCACAAGACGAAAGGAAACGAATTTGACCGAGTGTGCTACTATTATCGCAATCATACATCTTGTACTAGCGAAGAAGAACGACGTATTTTTTATGTTGCTGCAACGAGAGCCAAAGAAAGTTTTCTTCTTTGTTCTTTACAAGTTGATTCTTTTGTGAGGGAATATGCATTAAACGAGAATTATCGTTTGATGAGTAACCGAATGCTGGCCCGAAAAATATTAGAGACGAATCAAAGTTTGGAAAACAGTCGTTTTTGGGCATCTCTTTATCAGAAAGACGTGGTTGGAATTCAAGAGAAAATAAAATACCAGATAAATGAAGAAAAAGAACTTTACTTAGCTGGTCGATGTAGAGAAATAGAACAGTTGCAAAAGCATATACTAGAACTATCCAAGCAACTTTCTTCGTTAAGAGAAGAGCAATTGTTTCGTAGGACTTTTAAAAATCCAAAAAATATGATATAATATAGGCGAATTGAGGGGAGATATTATGGAACGTTTTAAAAATTGGTTTCAAAAAAATACAGTATTAGGTTTTATTCTTGGTATTTTCTTAGGTGTGTTACTAGTTGTCGGTTGTTTTACAATTTATGAGACACAGTTTGCATCTTCTCATGAAGGTGAGAAGAATTCAGGTGTTGTAACAGATGATAATTCATCTACTCCGACACCTGCTACTTCGGATCCAGAACAGATTGTTGTTCCAGATTCCGATTCTTCTAGTGATTTGAATAGCGGTTCTAATGATAATGGTGGCACTACTAGTACACCAGTTCCAAGTACACCGACACCAACACCGGTGGTTACGAATCCGGAAGAGAATATTCGAAGTGAATCGGATTTGATTCAATATTTTCAAAATTATGACAATACGCTTTCTACCTATGCTGGACAGGAAGAGAATCCAACGATTCGAGAAAGTGCTAAAAACATGTTTGTTACCATCGTCGATTTCTTATTTTACGATGGTGAAATTAACGGCTATACATTCGATGGTTTGACAACTTCTGCTAAATTGCAGTTATTGAAGATTGGACTTTCTATCGATAATAAAATTGATTCTTACTTTCCTGGTTACAAGGAGAGTATTAAATCTGGATTTACAAAAATCAAAGCTGAATTAATGAATCTTTATTTAGATATCACATCTTCTGCTTGCGAAGCTGTTGGTAGTGATATTTGTAACCAAGCAAAAGAAGACTTCAAAACCATGAAGGAATCGTTTGGGTTAACATTTGACCTGTTGAAAGATTTAGGTAGCAGTGCTATCGATGCGATTCGTCAGTGGTATGAAATCTTCCGAGAATCTTAATTTGAAACCATGTTGATAAATGATTGCAAAGATGTATTTTTATAAATGATATATCTTGGAATTTGATATTTGTCGGTTTTGCGACTTACTTTTCGGTTTCCACCAACGAAGGCAAGTTCAAAGCCGACTTTTTTTAGTTGTTCGATTGCCGTTTTACTGGATTCGTAAAAAGGAAAGCAGAAGGCAGTTTTAGAACCGATGGTTTGGATAGATAAAGTTAAGTCTTGTAGAACGTTCTCTTCTTTAGAATATAGAAGTTTGGATCCTATCTCGCTACCGTAGGAGATTTTTGTATGCATGTCATGGGTATGAGATTCGATATCTAAGTAAGGGGATTGATAGTTTTCTACATTCCACCAGCCGGAAATTAAAAATAGCGTAGCGTGCATTTCGTATTCTTCCAAAATTGGAATTAATTTATTTCCATTGTGAGCTCCCGTTCCCATGGCACCGTCATCTATTGTAATTAATACAGAACGTTCTGGAATATCGATTTTTCCGTACATCCAATCTCTAAATTCTTGCATAGTTAATGTTTTATAATTGTTTTCTTTTAAATAATCTAATTGTTCTTTAAATTTTTCGATATCTAGACAGATCGATTCATTACAAGATTCATTTTTTTGGTCGTAGAAAAAATGGTAATTCAATACGGCGATTTGTTGATCATCGATGATTGGTCTTTCTTTACAGATGATTGTTCGTGTTTTGGCCGTTGTATTTCCTGATGAATCCTTTACTGTGTAGTTGATTTGATAAGTTCCAGGTTGGGTGATATCAATGTTATTTTTTGTTTCGATGTTATTAGAAAGGTTGCCATCGTAGTTATCAGTTGCGGTAGCACCTGGATCTTGCCATTCTTCGTTTACAAAGATGGTCATTTCTTCTTCTCCATTTAGTAGCAATTCTGGTGCAGTTGTGTCTTGAACAATAATGGTGCGTTTAATCTCTTTCTGAATTCCTCGATAGGTAATTTGATACGTTTCATAATAAGTTCCTAATTTTGTTACATCGACATTGTGATTCATCGTGATTTTAGACGAAATATCATCCGTTAAGTAAGTTGCTTTGGCACTTCCTTCTTGATAGGAAGAATTCACTTCTAGGATAATTTCATTATTTCCAACGAGAGTGATTTTTAAAAGTTTTTTACGCCAACTGATCCAAAAGATGAGGAGAGTTATAAAAATGATAAGTAGTGTGAATATAATAATTTTTTTCTTTTTGGACTCTTGTTGCGGGTTGTTATCTTTCTTTTTTTTCTCTTTCTCCATATTGTACCTCATTATTTATATTATACCAATAGTATACCAAAAAATTTCATTCTGTCATTAAAACTTGCTTTTTTGGATGTATTTTAGTAAAATCTTAGTAGTTTTAAAAAGGAGTGGTGCACATGTTACAAGTAAAAGATGTTACATTACGATTTGGAAAAAGAACGTTGTTTGAAGATGTTAATTTAAAGTTTACGAATGGAAACTGTTATGGCATTATCGGTGCCAATGGAGCTGGAAAAAGTACGTTTTTAAAACTTTTGTCTGGTGAACTAGAAACTACTGCTGGTGAGATTATCTTATCGAAGGGTGAACGAATTGCAACTTTAAAACAGGATCACTTTGCGTATGATGATTATACGGTTATGGATACAGTCATTATGGGGAATGCAAGACTTTATGAGATTATGAAGGAAAAAGAGGAACTTTATAGTCATACTGATTTCACCGAAGAAGATGGACTTCGCTTAGGTGAACTAGAAGGAGAATTTGCAGAATTAAATGGCTGGGAAGCGGAGAGTGAGGCTAGTACGTTATTAAGCAATTTGGGATTAGATCTGTTGAAACACTCTGTTCTTATGAGTGAACTTCCAGAAAAAGATAAGGTTAAAGTTTTGCTTGCCCAAGCATTGTTTGGAAATCCAGATATTTTGTTATTAGACGAACCGACCAATGGTTTGGATATTGCCGCAATCAATTGGTTAGAAGAGTTTTTAATCGATTTTCCAAATACGGTTATCGTCGTCAGCCACGATCGTCACTTTTTAAATAAAGTATGTACACATATTGTCGATATCGATTTCCATAAAATGACGTTATATATCGGTAACTACGATTTCTGGTATGAATCTAGTCAATTGGCTTTGAAACAGATGAAAGATGCCAATAAGAAGAAAGAAGAAAAAATTAAAGAATTGCAATCGTTCATCGCGCGTTTTAGTGCCAATGCTTCTAAGAGTAGACAGGCAACTTCTAGAAAAAAGATGTTGGAGAAAATTGTGTTAGAGGATATTGTACCATCTTCTAGAAAGTATCCGTTTATTGATTTTAAACCAGAACGTCCGATTGGTAAAGAAATTTTAACGGTATCTCATCTCTCTAAAACAATCGATGGTAGAAAAGTATTGAACGATGTATCTTTCCAAGTTCTTTCTGGTGATAAGATTGCCTTTGTGGGAACGGATGACATTGCAAAGACTACTTTGTTTCGTATTTTGATGGGCGAGTTGGAACCAGATAGTGGAGAAGTAACTTTCGGTACAACTGTTATGAAAAGTTATTTTCCACAGGATAATTCCGCATATTTTCAAAAAGATGAGACGATTATGGATTTTATGGGACATTACTATGAAAAAGATGATCCAACAGTGCTTCGTGGCTTCTTAGGTAGAATGTTATTTTCTGGAGAAGACGTATTTAAGAAAGTTACGGTTTTATCGGGAGGAGAAAAGGCTCGTTGTATGTTAGCAAAATGTATGTTGGAGTCACCTAACTTCTTGATTTTAGATGAACCGACGAATCATTTGGATTTGGAAAGTATTACGGCTTTGAATGAAGGTATGGTTCGATATGATTCTAACATTTTATTTACTTCACACGACCATGAATTAACTAGTACGGTATCTAACCGTATTATTGAAATTCTTCCGACTGGAATTATCGATCGAAGGATTCCATATGACGAATATGTCGTCGATCCGAAAGTCAATGAAATTCGTGAAAAAGCATATCAGAATCAATAGAGGATATGTTATAATAACAATATAGAGTTTTAGGAGTGATCGTATGGATAATGGCATTAACGTAAGAAAGAGTATTTATGAAGCGGCACGTGAATTTCGAAAGAAATATCCTTTGACGGTTGCTTTCCGTTTGAAAGCAAACTCTGCTGTTGTTCAAAAACATTTGGATGCTGGTGAGACGCCACTTTATACGTTTGTCGGTCAAAAGCGTAAAGACCGTATGGGACGTAACCAGACTGCTGTCGTTACAATTACAGATAAACGTATTTTGATTGGACGTTCACAATTATTTCATTTTGGTTATACTCTGAATGTTATTACTCCAGATATGTTCAACGATTTAAGAGTTGAGTGTGGTCCGGTTTTTGGCTCTGTCATATTAGATACAGTTAAAGAAAAAGTTATCATTACGCATTTGGATCGCAGATCATTAGACGATATTGAAAATCATGTATCAGGAACGATGACTAATTTAAAAAAGGAATATTTGTCGTCTTCTAATTAAGAATCTTTTTGGATTCTTTTATTTTGATTATCTATTATAATTCTGTTTCAACATTGACTTTTTTTCATTTCTTAGATAATATTATTCTAGGTGAATCATATGATAAAACGTTTAGTATACGATCTTTCAAAAATTTTGCCATTGCTTTTTTTTCTACTTCTTTTATTAGTTGCCTTGCAGTTAGTTTATTCGTTTTTTAAGACAGATCATTCTATAACGTATTCGATTCGTAAAGGGGATATCATCTTTAATATTCAAGAAGATTTCCATGACGGTAACTATTATTTAAAAATTTCAGATGAAAATCATGTCTATCATTATGAAAATCGTACCGATTTTAACAAGCAAGAAGAAATTTTAGATGATATTATGGTTTCAGATATTGATGGGTATCGTTGTATTTATCCGATTTATCAACAGGTTGCATTTGACAAGGGTGGTTCTTACAATAATATTTCTTGTTCTAAAGATGGAGTAACTTACATGGGAGAGACTCTTGCTAATATCATTTCTCTAGAGTCTTTTCAAGAAGAGATTCGCTCTCAAAATGAATTTGTGTATGCTGGTTGGGGTGTAGAAGAAAGCAAAGAAACAACAATTTTGCAAGGCCGGTATTATCGTGATTATTTATTGCCAGATTTTAATATTGTTGTTTGGGATTATCGTAATTTAATTAATTTAAGTGTTGATTATCAATCTTATGCTGAAGTGAGTGATCAGGATATTTATGAAAATGAATATGGAACTTTAGTGGGACAGTATTATGTGATGCCAATTCCGGAAGATGGAGCTACTTATAAACAATATAAAGTTGTCGATTTGCTTTCTAATTCTGTTTCAACGTATAATTTTTCGAATCCTATTTCGACAGACAGTTATGTGAATGGTGTTGTGGAGGATAAGTTATATTTATTTGATCGGAGTAATTTAGTACAATATGAAATCAATCCACAAGATGGCACTGTAGTCAATACTTTAGAGGGTGAAAATGTACGTTATTTTGATGGTGAGAATTGGTTTACAAAGAATGTTTATGAAATGAAATTGGAAGAAATTCATTTTGGTAAAGATTTATTTGCAATTCCAGAGCTACAAGCATATCATCCGACTGAAATTGTTGAGTCTTCTCGGTATTATTATCTGTTGATAGGTAATCAAATATATAAGTTTGATAAAGAAGATTTATCACATCCAGTTATTTTATTGACATTAGATAGTCCTAAAGAGTTGAAAGTAGTAGATGATTATCTATTCTATATTGATGGTACAATATTATATTATTATGAGGAAACAATTGGTGTTCGTCCGATATTTTTGGCGTCTATGTTTCATTATACTTATCATAATGTTTATGACGTTTATCGACGTTGACAGAAGAGGGTTTCCTCTTTTTTTTTCATTTTATTATTGATATAATGTTATAAGGTGTTATTATGAAGAAGTTTTTTAATAAAGTATGGCAATATCCTTGTTTTGCATATTTATTCCTTTTTGGATTTTTCTTTTTTTCATTTATGAGTTTAGATTTGGGAATTCGCTATTTTTCTAATCAATATACTGGTTTTTATGGATGGACGCACGCTTCCCCTTTCTTTTTTAGTGTAAGTTGGATTTTTCTTTTTTTCTTTTTTGTAATGTTATTACCTAAAAAGAGACGAGTCATTGCGTATGGAATTTTAATTGGTTTGTTTCAAGTTTTAGTGTTAGCACAGATGCTTCATCAAAGTATTTTGGGAAGATTTTTCAGTGTTTATGATTTGTTCTTGACAGGAGAAGGGGCGGGATATTTTCTTTCGTCTTTTCGATGGATTACACCTTATATGGTGAGTTTATTGTTTTTGTCCATAGTTTCCTGTATTTTTGGCTGTTTTCTTTTTTCTACTGAACCAGTTTGTAAACGAAAAAATTCGTATTATACTCGGTTAGGTATTTGTTTATTATCTGGTTTTGTTTTATTTCGTGGTCTTGCTTTTGAACGTTTGGGAGAACCGTCTGATCCTAATTCTTGGGATCGTTGGAACAATGTTTACAACGTTTATTTGGATTTTAACAATCCATCAAAAAATATGGAAGTAGCAGGCCTTTATGAAATGACTTTTCGTAGTGTTGTCGTATATATTGAACAGGAATATCTTGAAGACAGAAGTACGTTGCGAGAAGAAGTAGAGTCTTACTTTACAACTAGAAATGAAACATTAGATTTGTCTACTAATGAGTATACGGGTATTTTTAAAGATAAAAACTTAATTTTGATTATGATGGAAAGTATCGATTCTTGGCTTGTTAATGAAGAGATAATGCCGACGCTATCTTATCTTCAAGAGACTGGTTGGAACTTTACAGAAAGATACTCGCCAGCATTTGGTGGCGGGCAGACGTTTAATAGTGAATTTGCTGCTAATACTGGACTTTTTGCTATTGAAAATGGGCAAGCTGCTTATAATTTTGACCGTAATGCATATCCTTATTCGCTTCCTAGTTTGTTTCACAATAATGGGTATCAGACGCAAGCTTTGCATGTCAATCATGGGAATTTTTATAATCGTAATAGCATTCATTTAGCAATTGGATATGATCGTCATATTGCTTTGTTAGATGATTTTCCGAATTCTAATTTGAATTTCTTTTATGATAGTAATTTATTGAAAGATGAGTCGGTTGCAGATTTAATCATTCCTGATGCAGAACCGTTTATGAACTTTATCATTACATATACTGCTCATATGCCGTATGATAGTACAAATGACAAATGTGTGACAGATTTGTACGGGTTAGCGGTTCCGGGTGATTCTACACTTTCTTGTATTCGTAATCTTGCCCGTGATACGGATGAGTTTTTAAAAGAGTTGTTAGAACGCTTAGAACAAGAGGGTCATTTAGATGATACGATTTTGGTATTATTCTCCGACCATTATGCATATGCTTATCCAGATCCTTCTTACATTGCTACTGTTAAGAATGAGAGCAATGGAAATTTGTTACAACACGTGCCATTTGTCATCTGGGGTAATGATATTGAGTCCCAAACATTTGATATGCTTATGACAACGACAGATATTTTGCCGACGGTTGCAAATTTATTTGGTTTAGATGGATACAATCCACGCAACTATATTGCAACGGATGTGTTTGGAAACAATCACAATAACTATGTTTATTTTGCCGATGGTAGTTGGTATGATGGCAATTTATATTATACTGGTCAAGTTGTTAATGATGATTTATTGCCGTACGTTTCTTCTGTTAGTAAAGAAGTTCAAGATAAAATTTTAACAAATAACAATATCTTACTAAGTGATTATTATGAGGAATCATAGTTGAAATTTCAAAAAAAGCGAATATAATATATTGTAAATTAGATTATTCTTTGTTATAATCTAATTACTTGGGGCTTTAGCCAAGTGGTAAGGCAAAGGACTGCAACTCCTTGAGCACCGGTTCAAATCCGGTAGGCCCCTCCAAATTGTTATTCCGTTCCAATATTTGAACGTTTTGATTAAGCAACCTTTTGGTTGTTTTTTTTCTTTTTGGAATTGACTGTGTCTTGCTTTTCCTCTATAATGAAATAGAGTAAAATAGGCGAGGTGTGAGATGAAAACAAAACGTGTAGTAAGATGGGTTTGGGTTGTATTATTAGCAATTTTTGTAGTTGTGCCTATGCGTGTTGATGCCATGCAAATATTTGTGAAAACATTAACTGGAAAGCATATTACTTTGGAAGTAGAACCGACTGATCGAATTGTGGATGTCAAAGATAAAATTGAGGAGAAGGAAGGAATTGATTCTTCTGAGCAAATTCTTATTTTTGCTGGAAAAGAGTTGATAGATGAGAACACTTTACAAGACTATAGTGTTGGTAAAGATAGTACTTTACACTTGACATTGAAATCTAGTTTTATGTCGATTGGAAAGAAACAAATTCCACTTGTAATAACTGGGGACGGATTATATGTAGATGAATATGAGGATGGTAAGTATACTTATAAAGGTGTTGATCCGGCTAATTATATTATGTTTAATGATGAGTTATGGCGAATTATTTCTATTGAGAATGATAGTTTGAAGCTTATAAAAGAGACACCGTTAGAAGAAAAGAAAGCTTTTTCAGAAAATTGGGAATACAAAAATGATATAGATTTTTCTAACGCACCTTTATTGATTGATTTGAACGACGAATATTATAGTGGGTTGAATTCTTTTTCAAAAGAGTTAATATTAGAGTCTTCTTATAATGTTGGGACGATTAGTTATCGATTATTACAAAGTGGTACTATATCAGATTTATTATCACAAGAGTCAAATATCCAAATTCATAATCGAGTTGGATTACCAACAGTTAGTGATTATATCAGAGCAAACAGCAATATAGAGCAATGTGGAACTGTAACGGATGAGTTTCATAATATGGATGTTTGCGGAGATACTAATTGGTTAGTTACAATGAATCAAGGAAATGATTTTTGGTTAATCAATCCTTTTGCCACTACCGATTCTGATGGTGATTCTACTCATGATTATGCTTATATTTCGTATGTTGGCAATCATTTGAGTTATGTAATGACAGATTGGAAACTTGATGTTAGACCTGTTGTAAATGTAGGGATAGATTATGATGGCATACAATTGCTAGGTAATGGAACTCGTGAAAATCCATATCAGATTTCAAAGATTACAGTAGAAAACACAACTCATGGTAATATTACACATGCAGTAGATGACAATGGATTAGTGACAATAACGATAATTCCTGATAAAGGTTATGAATTAGACGTGCTTACGGTTTCGGGTTCTAATGGTAATATTGAAGTTGGCGATTATACATTTTCTTTACCAAAAGATGGCAAGGCAACTATCGTGGCAACGTTTAAAGCAATTCCATATCAGTTTACCGTAGGAGAAAATGCTACGTATCAAGATACTGATTTGGTGTTTATTTTAGATGGGGAATTCGATTTAGTGAATCAAGTTTTTGTAAATGGTAAGGAATTAGATTCTAGTAATTACATGATTACAGAAGGCAGTACGGTTTTAACATTAAAAAATGAGTATTTGAAAGCTTTGGAAGAAGGAATTTACGAATTGACTGTGACGTATACGACTGGAGCTAGTGCCACAACGACATTTATAATTGAGAAACAAGAGGATGGTATCCCTTCTGAGAAAGTAGAAAATACAATCGATAATCCAAAAACTTATGATAGCATTTTATTTTATATTGGACTAGGATTGGTATCGGTTGTTGGATTAATTGGTACGAGTGTTTATTTAAAAAAAGAAACAAGATAATTCAAATTACCTTGTTTCTTTTTTGATTAGTTTTGCGTGGATGACCATTTTTTCACTACTATTGTAGCAAGTAGATAATGTTAAGATATGATCATTTTCATTTACTGTGGTATTGAAATTATATTGACTACGTTCTGTTAACATGTTTGCAAAATTTTTAAAATCTTCATTATTTCCAAAATTAATTTGTAAGTAATCGCTTGTTGTTGGAATGTGATAGGCACTAAAGATTTGCCATAGGCTATTTTCGTATTCTGTTGATAATTTGATTATATAGTTGTCTGTATTGGTGAGCCAATCATTATTTAAAATGTTTTTTAAAGTTCCAAACATTGTTTTATCTATTCTGCCATGAGCATATAAAATTGTATTTTTGTCTAGTGTTTGTATATTGTTTCGGTAATCTAGGAATACCCAACCAGATGTATTGTGACTTTTATCAAAAGAGTGTGTTAAATAATATTTATTGTCGTTTGCTTGTACGAATGGATAATTAATATTGGTTCCGTTTACTTGTATCCAACCAACAGTTTGATTGTTAGTTGATTTTAATTCTTGAAAATCTACATTGATTAAATTCATTTTGATGTAATCCCAGTATGGATTACTTTCTTCTTTCGGTTCTTGTTCAATGATTTCTGTATTTTCGTTATCACTACTTTCTTCAATGGTGACGATATTTTGTATTTCTTCTATTTGAGTATTGGTGGTGTTGGAGTCAAGTAACCATTTGGTAATGTTTATAATTGAAATCGTGAATGCAGTTAAAAAAAAGATTAGTAAGAGTAGGGCGACTATATGTTTGGGTGTTATTTTTCTTTTTTTCATATGTTTCCTCACTTTCTTATTTTCTATTTTCAAGTTCTTCTATTTTATTAAATACATCTTTTAAGTTTTCATGAATGGTTAATGTCGTAATGGAATCGTACGGAGTAGGAGTACGATTGATTAACACAAGATATTTTCCTTCAAACATCATGACTAGTTGATTGGCTGGACTTACGGTTAGGGAAGTTCCGGCGACTATGAGCATATCTGCACCTTTTAGAGATGCAATCGCTTTGGAATAGGCCTCCGGTAACATCTCTCCATATAGTACCACGTCTGGCTTTATGACTCCGCCGCAATCACAAGTTGGAATTCCTTTTGCATGAAATACGTTCTTGGGAGGATAACTTTTATGACATTTGGTACAGTGATTTTGATAGATTGTGCCGTGAATTTCATATACATTTTTACTTCCTGCTTTTTGATGTAAACCGTCGATATTTTGCGTAATGATAGCTTGTAATTTGCCACGGTCTTCTAATTTTTTTAAATACTTATGTGTGATATTCGGTTTGGCATTTAGACAATTCAATTTCTCTTTGTAAAAATCAAAGAATGTTTTTGGGTCTTTTTGAAATAAGTCAATGCTTAGCATGTATTCTGGTGGATACGGGTATTTTTCAGAGTAGAGACCGTCTTCACTACGAAAATCTTTGATACCACTTTCAGTAGATACTCCGGCCCCTCCGAAGAAGACGATCTTTTTACTTTTTTCAATCATTTCATGTAGTTGTTCGATTGCATCCATTTTATCACATCCTTTTCTTTATCATATCATTTTTCTAGAGACTCGTATCTTATTTTTTATGTGTTTTGGATGTTTTTATACAAAAATTTTGATATAATATGTTTGGTGAGTAGTATGAAGAACAATACAATCGAGATTCATATTCAAAATAGTCAGGATATTTCTTCATTTTATCGGAAGTTGCCCTTTTGGAAACGATTTTTGAATCGCAAGACGATGCATCTTTCTATTTCACCAAAGATCAATTCTGTTTTTAAAAGAGAGTTAGAAAGTATCGAGCATGCTTTTAATTTGAAAGATAAAGATGAGCGATTGCGTTATGTATTTGAAGAGACCTGCGATTACATCGATCGAAATTATGTGAACTTGAATTTCTGTGAGTTTCAAGATGGAAAATGTGCTTGTCAAAGAGCCGGAAAAGAAAAGGCTATCATCAATGGATGCTGTGGTACTTGTGAATATTTGGGAGATCATGGGTGTACCATTAAGAGTTTGGCATGTAAAATCTTCTTTTGTCACTATATTAAAAAGAAGAAGAAAGTTTTTCGTTTAAACGATATTAAGATTGCTAAGTATTTTTTTACACCAGCTCAGAAAGTGATTGCTAATTACAATTTCTTTAAAACAGAAGAAGAGAATTTAAAGGCTTTGAAGAAGAATAGCTTGTTGTACTTTGCATTTGTTGACAAGGAATATAAAGTCAAGCGATTTTGATACTTGATAAATTTTAGAAAATATTATATAATGATAACGGTTATCAATAAGGAAAAAGAATATGAAGGAACGAAATACGAGACAGAAAGATATTATTACTGATATTATGATGAAAACTAAAAGTCATCCGACTGCTAGAGAAGTTTGTCAGATGGTGAAACAAGTTGATTCGTCGATTGGTCAAGCAACTGTATATCGACAACTCCATCGTTTACTTTCTGATTGTAAAATTAGATGTGTTGCGACAATCGATGGCGAGGATCATTACGATTGGAATACTTCTTTTCATGCTCATTTTGTTTGTAATCGTTGTCATCAGATTTATGATGTTGTCGTAGAAACGAAAGAGCAAAAACGTTTGTTTCAATTCATGCCTCATCTTGTGCTGGATTCCAATATTACAGCGCATGGGCTTTGTGAAAAATGTTTGAAGGAGGATAACAATGAAATATCAGTGTAAAATTTGTGGAAAGACATTTGTTCAAGATGATGTTCGGGAGGTGGAGATTTGTCCATCTTGTGGAGCACCAAAGAGTATGTTAGAACCTGTAATGGTTAATCCAACTGATGATACTTATGTTGTTCGTAAAAAGAGATATCGTTGTAAAGTGTGTGGATATATTTACGATGATGCTAAAGAGGCTGTTCCATTTGAATCACTCCCAGATGATTGGAAATGTCCACTTTGTGGGGTACCAAAGGATATGTTTGAAGCGGTTCCTTATGAAGAAATTATGGTGGAAGCCGAGATGAAATACGAAACTGTCAATCGAAAAATCGATGTCGATCCAAACAATATGGGAATCGCAATGATTTTGGATAAATGTACGAATTGTGGAAAGTGTAAAACAACTTGTGAGAACATTGTTGGAATCCATTATGATGGTGCAAAATCCTTGGCTCCTGTCTGTATCGAGTGTGGTCAATGTATTTTAAATTGTCCGGTTGGAGCATTGGTTCCCAAATATAATTATCAGAAAGTTTTTAAACTTATTGATGATCCAGAAAAAGTTGTCATTGCCTTTACGGCACCGGCTGTTCGCGTCGCATTAGGAGAAGAATTCGGTATGCCAGCTGGTACTTTCGTAGAAGGAAAGATGGTGGCAGCACTTCGTAGTTTAGGGTTTGACTACGTTTTAGATGTTACGTTCGGAGCCGATTTGACGATTATGGAAGAAGCGTCTGAATTGATTCGTCGCATCAATCAAAAAGAAAAAATGCCGATGTTCACTTCATGCTGTCCAGCCTGGGTAAAATATATGGAAATTTATTATCCGGATTTGAAAGATCATCTTTCTTCTTGTAAAAGTCCAATTTCGATGCAGGCGGCTATTATCAAGACGTATTATGCGAAGAAAATGGGACTTGATCCAAAGAAGATTGTTACCGTTTCGATTACGCCTTGTACAGCTAAGAAAGCGGAGATTCGCCGGCCAGAGATGAATGCTTCCGCTAAGTTCTGGCATGATGATGAGATGCGAGATACCGATTATGTCTTGACAACATCTGAACTTGGTATTATGCTACGGGAAAAAGGAGTCGACTTTAAGACGATTCAAAGTAGTGAGTTCGATTCTATGCAAGGACAAGGCAGTGGTGGCGGCTTAATTTTCGGTAACACTGGTGGTGTGATGGAGTCTGCTTTGCGGACAGCTTATTACTTCTTAAATGGAAAAGATCCGGATTTGCGTTTCTTGGGATTTAATCCTGTTCGTGGTATGAACTTCGTAAAAGAAGCAACCGTCGATATGGGTAAGATAAAATTGAATGTATTGGTCGTTCATGGTCTTACGAATTTAAAACCATATTTGGATGAATTACGGGAAAAGGGAACGTTACAGTATGATTTTATCGAAGTAATGAACTGTCATGGTGGCTGTATTGGCGGTGGTGGTCAACCATTGATCAATTTAGCGGATGCTGATAAGGCAAAACAGAGTCGTATTACTGGACTTTATGAAGCGGATGTGAAAGATACGAAACGTGCGTCTTATCAAAACCCAGATATCAAACGTCTATATGATGAATTTTTGGGTGCTCCACTGAGTGAGACATCAGAAGAATTATTACATACGACGTTTACCGACCGACATGAGATATTAGGAGAGTAGAACTCTCTTTAATATAAAAATAAGAAAGAAGGAGAATTTAAAATGGAATTAAAAGGTAGTAAAACAGAACAAAATTTAATGACTGCTTTTGCAGGAGAAAGTCAAGCAAGAAACAAGTATACTTACTATGCTTCTAAGGCTAAGAAAGATGGTTATGAGCAGATTGCAGCAATTTTTGAAGAAACTGCAAATAACGAAAAAGAACATGCAAAACTATGGTTTAAATACTTACATGGTGGAGATATTCCTGATACTGCAACAAACCTAGAAGATGCTGCTAAAGGTGAAAACTATGAATGGACAGAAATGTACAAGGAATTTGCTGAAACAGCTAAAGAAGAAGGATTTGCAGAACTTGCATATTTATTCGATGCAGTTGCAAAAATCGAAAAAGAACATGAAGAAAGATATTTAAGATTACTTCAAAATGTAAAAGATGATCGTGTATTCCACAAAGATGGAGACAAGATTTGGATTTGCCGTAACTGTGGACACGTTTACATTGGTAAAGACGCTTTAGAAGTATGCCCAGTTTGCAAGCATCCAAGAAGCTTCCAAGAAGTAAAAGCAGATAACTATATGTAAAAAGAAGGCTTCGGCCTTTTTTCTTTTGTCAAAGTTCTGTCAATTGTATTCTAATATGTGCTAAACTTTGCTAAAATAGATGTGCTAGGTTAGAATAGAAGTGCGAAGGTGAGAAAAATGAACGATCAAATTATTACAGAAATAGCAAATGACTTAGGTGTTAAGAAACATCAAGTAGAAGTGGTTTTGACTCTTCTGAGCGAAGGAAATACGATTCCGTTTATTGCCAGATATCGAAAAGAAGCAACTGGTGCTTTGGATGAAGAAGAAATTCGTAAAATTAACGAAGTTTACGAGTATCAGGTAAATTTATTGAAAAGAAAAGAAGATGTTATTCGTCTAATTGATGAAAAAGGTCTTTTGACGGAAGAATTAAAAAACGAAATTTTAAATGCAAGCAAATTAGTAGAAGTAGAGGACTTATATCGCCCATATAAAGAAAAGAAAAAGACAAAAGCGACCGAGGCTATTAAAAATGGACTAGAGCCACTTGCTGATATTTTTATGAAATTTCCTGATTTTGGAACGTTAGATAGCATTTGTCAAAATTTTTTGACGGAACAAGTAAAAACTGTTGCAGATGCTGTTCAAGGCGCTAAATACATTATTGCGGAACGAATTAGCGATGATGCCAAGCATCGGAAAGCAATTCGTGATTATGTTTATCACAATGGCGTTTTGATTTCTAAAAAGAAGAAAAATGCGGAGGATGAAAAAGGTGTTTACGAGATGTATTATGACTACTCTGAAAAGGTATCTCGTATGAAACCGCATCGTGTTTTGGCTGTCAACCGTGGTGAAAAAGAGGGTGTTTTATCTGTTTCTTTGGATGTGAATCAGGAAGATATTACGTCTTATTTGGAGCGAAAGATTATTAAAAATCCGAAATCGTTTGTTGTAGATGAGATTAAAGATGCGATTAAAGACAGTTTGAAACGATTAATTTATCCTTCTGTTGAACGAGAAATTCGGGCGGATTTGAAAGAAGTGGGAGAAGAGGATGCAATTCAGAACTTTTCTCATAATGTGGAGCATTTGCTTTTAACTCCACCAATGAAGGAGAAAGTTGTCATGGGATTTGATCCGGCATTCCGTACCGGTTGTAAATTGGCTGTTTTAGATGGAACAGGAAAAGTTTTGGATATTGCAGTCATTTATCCTACGGAACCTCATAATGATTTTGAAGGATCAAAGAAAGTATTGCTCGATTTGATTGACCGTTATCAAGTAGATGTTATTGCGATTGGAAATGGTACGGCTTCTAGAGAGTCTGAAGCGTTTGTTGCTGCTTGCATCAAGGAAGCGAAGAGAAAGGTAGAGTACATTATCGTTTCAGAAGCTGGTGCTAGTGTTTATTCGGCTAGTCCTTTGGCAATTTCTGAGTTCCCAGATTTGACAGTTGAAAAAAGAAGTGCTATCAGTATCGGTAGAAGACTTCAAGATGCGTTATCAGAACTTGTTAAAATTGATCCGAAGAGCATTGGCGTTGGACTTTATCAACATGATGTACAGCAAAAGAGATTGGACGAGTCGTTGGATTTCGTTGTAACAAAGACGGTCAATCGCGTTGGCGTCAACATCAATACTGCCTCATCTTCTTTGTTAAAGTATGTATCTGGACTTACTAAGAAAGCAATCGATGCTATTTTGGCATATCGGGATCAGTTTGGAAAATTTTTGAACCGTGATGAAGTAAAGAAAGTGAAGGGGATTACTCCGAAAGTTTACGAACAAGCCATTGGATTTTTACGAATTGAAGGTGGAGATCATCCGTTAGACAGAACTTCTATCCATCCGGATAATTATAAACAGGCAGAAAGTATTTTAAAAGAACTTGGTTTTTCTGCTAATGACATTGGAACGGATGCATTAAAAAATGCATTGAAAGATTTTGACTATAATTCATATATGGAAAAGCTTGGTATTGACCGTTATACGTTGGAAGATATCATTAAGGCATTTTTAGAACCGAATCGAGATCCTCGTGATGATATGCCAAAGCCGTTGTTACGTGCTGATATTTTACATTTGGAAGATTTGCATGTTGGAGAGAAGTTGCAAGGAACAGTTCGCAATGTCGTCGATTTTGGAGCATTTATCGATGTCGGATTGCACGATGATGGATTGGTTCATATTTCTAAGATTTCGAAGAGTTATATTAAACATCCATCCGATATTTTAAGTGTAGGAGATATTGTTGATTGCTATGTAATCGGTATCGATTTAAAGAAACAAAAACTTTCTTTGAGTTTGATTCCAGAGGCATAAAAATAATCATATGCGTGATGCATATGATTATTTTTTTAGCAAGTCTTCGATGCATGCGGTGATATCTGGATAGGTCTTGGTTGCGACATGTTTTAAGACTGGATTTCCATTTTCTTTCATATATCCGTTGTAATCTTTAATCATAAAATAGTCGTTTATTTCATCGCCAAAGGTGTATACATCGATTGGATTCCATCCTTTTAACGAAATTAATTTTTGAATGGCAGTGCTTTTGTTTGTGTTTTGATTGATGATGTTTACCCATTTGGCACTCAAGTAACCGGATACATCTGGGTATTTTTGAACGATATCGTTTAATAAGTCATTTGTTTCTTTTCTTTGAGATAGGTCGAAAGATGCGATGATTGCAGTTCCATCCATGTCGTAGTTATCGTCATAAAAATTATAGCCGTCGTCAATGTAGACGCGGTCGATACAATCTGCTGAGTTTAAAGCGTTGATAATGTCTCTTCTGTTTTTATGAGTAATGTATTCACTGTATAATTCGCTTAAGTTTTGATCGAATATTTTTGTGCCATCTCCGCATATAATATAATCGTAGAAGACACCGTAAGGACTGATGGTTTTTAAAAGACTGCTGATGTTTCTACCAGTCGCAATGATAAAAATGTTACCGGATTTACGAAATTCTTCGATGGCAGCAAGTGTCTTATGAAAATCGGTTTCCTTGTCGTATAGACTTAAATCAAAGTCGCTGATTAGTATTTTCATGCTGTACCTCCAATTCTTACTTAAATTATATCATAAAAGTGTTGACAATGTTCCTTTTTTTGCGTATAATTAATATTGTCTTTGTTGCAGATGTAGTTTAATGGTAGAATAAGAGCCTTCCAAGCTCCTGACGTGGGTCCGATTCCCATCATCTGCTCCATTTATGAATTCGATCAATCTAGAAATAGATTGATTTTTTTTATGCCACGTCAGGAGCAAGAAGGCGATTGCACGGATTCGTAAGGAAAGGAACATTGTCACATCCGTCTTTATACTTTTTCATCTTCGTTGATATTTTGTTTCTTAATATTTTCATTCATTTGCCAAATGATACTGTCAAATAAATTGTACCATTTGATCTGCACGCAAAATCTACTTTTTTCATATTTTGGATTATGATTTAGACATCGATCCAAAGGTTGTACTGTTAAAGGACCAAAGTGAACAGCCGTTGAATTTACATTATGTTGTGCTAAGATGACGCCAATGATGTCATTTTTTTTTAACCAAATAAAATCATTTTCAGTACCCAATAAAATAGCATCGATTGTTTTTCCATCGTTAATTCCTGATAATACAAACCGGTCGATTGCTTTTTTTAAAATATCTGGACGATTGATTTCTTTGTTGATAACGTCAATTTTTTCTTGATTTTGTTCTTTATAGACTAGGGCAGAGGTGCGTTCTTTTCCGGTTCCATTTGTGGTTCCATCGGCATAATGATATTTTAAATATTCTATGATTGTTGTTTGCGTTACCTGACTGTCTATTAAAAAATGGATAAAAGACGAGATTCCTTCTTTATGAACGGAATTTTTTGCACCTTTTTTGATACTGACGTATTTCTTTGTTCCGTTTACTGTAATGACAATATCATATTTTTTTTGATTGTAATCTTGTTGGCATTCTATCAAGTCTTCTTGTGTGATGTTTTGAAATAAATCCGCTATGAAAGTTTGATAGAGTGGATTTAATTCTTTCATCTTTTTATGATGCAATGCAGTAGCAATGTTTGCTTCGTTTTGGAAGCCAGTTATATCTTGATTCAATTTTATCCCTCCTCACTTTAATTATTGTCTATCTGTTTATAAAATGACACAAAAAAACAACATTATTGTTGTTTTAAACTTGCCAATAGTTCTTTGGTTGCGGGGTTCATTGTAAAGCCTCTTTGCTGTAATTTTTTTCCTTGTTTTTCTAAACAATACAAAAGTGCTCTATCGATATCTTGGTATGCTAGTGTTTTTAATGGAAGTAGGTCATCTGGAATATCTTTTCTGCCAATTTTATCTGCAATATAGATGATTTTTGCTAATAAATCCATGTCTTTGTTTCCAATCGTATGATATTGAATGGCATGACATATATCATCATCTAAATGGTATCTTTCTTTTGCTATTACAGCACCAATATCTGCGTGTTTGATGTTTTTATTTTCTTCTTTTAGCAACTCTTTTGATAAGTGATACGTTTCTATCCATTGCTTGCTTTCTTCTTCTGGTAGTTCTTTAGCAATGTCGTGAAGAATCCCTGCTACGTATGCTTTTTGTTCGTCGATATGATAGTGAACTGCTAGCTTTTTTGCTTCTTCTGCCACTCTAAGACTGTGGTCATATCGGAAAGGGGATAATTTTTCTTTTACTTCTTTTTCAATTTCTTCTATTGTCATATTTTCACATCCTCTTTTCTATTATAAAATATTTTTCAATAAAAAACGTACTTTTTGTACGTTTTATTGTGCGACTTCTTTTTTCTTTTGTTCGATTAAATATTTGACAATTAGTAACAAGATTCCAATTGCTAGTAAACATCCGGCACTCATCCAAATTGGATTGGCGTTTAATGCAATTGCGGTATCAATTTCTTCTAAGATTGCTTGTAAAATCATGTTCATGATCAAAGCGATTGGAACAACTAAAACGGCAGATACAATGGTTGCAATACTTACATTTACAATTCCTTTGTAGTGTGGTTTTTGTAATAGGAAAGTGATTGCCATTGCAACTACGAATACGATGATTAGAATCGTTAAAAATTCTTGTGAAGTTATGTAATTGTATACGTCTAATACGGTTTGGATATCTTGATCCATATCGTTTTGTACACTTTTTACAGCATCGCGATAGACTTGATTGAAATCTGTTTCACTAATTGCTTCGTCGATTGCTTGGTCGATTTCTTCTTCGCTGATTTCATCGCCTATCGCACCGATAAACAAATCTTTGTTTTCTTGTAGAAACGTTTTGATATCATCGTTAATATCGATGTTTTCAATTTTATCTTTGGATAAATCCGCAACAATTCGTTCACTAATAGTGTCTACAATATTATTAAGTTGTTCATTGTTGTCTAATAGATCTTTAATTTCCTGTTTTTTCTGTTCATCTATTTCTGGCATTTGACTTTCGATGGAATCACTTATTTCTGTTGTAAATGTCTCTCTTCCAATGTGACTGATAATTTCATCATTGATGATTTGTTTTACATAGGTACAAGAGCAAAGTAAGAAAATAGTAATAACCATGACTGTAGTAAGTAACCCTCTTATCAACACTTTCATATTTATCCTCCTCTGTCTTTATTATAGCAGAGTGTCTTTCTGAAAAAAAGTTGTTTTTCATTTTTTGAAAATTTGGTATAATAGGCGTGATTTGGAGGTGTTAGTATGTTTGCAGAACAAGAGATGTTAGGACAAGCAACGGTTTCAATTGATCAAAAGAAACGGATTATTTTGCCACCTTTTACTTATCGTGAAGAAGGAGATACTTTAATTCTTATCAATGGGTATCAAGAAAACTTTGTAGAGTTAATGGCATATGAAAAATTTTGTCAACTATTTCAGAAAATTAAAGACGATAAGGATATTGAACTTTTGCGTAAATATTATTTAGCTGACTTTAGTAAACGGGTTGTCGATGCACATTATCGCATCATTTTATCTACGGCTTGTCTATCTATTTTAAAAGAGCCAACTGTTTTTGTGAAAGCTATATTTGATCAGGTGTTTTTATTTTCTAATCAGGATGAGTATTCCACTCATATTCAAAAAACTAAGTCTTTTGCAAGTTTCCCATATCGTTAGACTGTGTTACAATTATAATAGAAACATAGGAGGAGTATATGTTAGAAAATGTAGAAGTGTTTACACAGAGCAGTATTTGTATTCATGGTAATAAAAAGGTTTATTTTGATCCTTATCAGGTTCCAAAAGACTTTCACGATGCGGATTTCATTTTGATTACGCATGCTCACTATGATCATTTTAGTGTAGAAGATATTTTAAAAGTTAAAAAGGACGATACGGTATTCGTAGCTCCCATGGATGTCATAGAAAAAGTTCAAACGATATTTTCTAGTAATCAAATGTATGCAGTTGAACCGAATCAAACATTAGAAATCGAAAATTTATCTATCCATACTGTACCAGCATATAATGTTGCAAAGCCTTATCATCCACAAGCGGCTTCTTGGGTAGGATACGTTATTCGCTTGGATGGTGTTACTTATTATGATGCAGGGGACACGGATGCTTTAAAAGAAAACGAGTCTATCTCTTGTGATGTGGCCTTTGTGCCGATTGGTGGAACATTCACTATGGATTGGAAAGAGGCTTCTCAATTTGTCAACTGTTTGCATCCTAAAATGGTTGTACCGATTCATTATGGAAGTATTGTCGGAAGCAAAGAAGATGAAGTTCATTTTTTAAAACAATTAGATTCTGATATAGTGAGTGTCATAAAGTTATGATTGCCTTTTTCTTTATCTTGTGATAAAATATAGGCAATTTTAGGGGTGGTGTAGTGTGAAAAAGAAATTCCGTATTTTGCTTCGTTTGCTTATCTTTATCCTTATGATAGCAGTTGATGCATTTTATTTGTTTTATATTTATCATAGCAAGGGAGATTTAAGTTTACAAATTGTCATTAACTTTGATCCTCTGTTGTTTCGAGTTATGATTGTGTTCAATGTTCTCATTTTGGCTTATTTTATTTCTAAAATAATGAATTATGGGACTAAGATTGTTTCAATTCGGCCATTTCAGGCAAGTATCAATAAAGAAACTGGGGAAATAACGATTCTATTTACTTCGCAAACAAAAGATAATGTGAGAATGTATACGGATTTGAAAAAGTATTACGTTTATGTTACAAAAAATAAACGAAAATTTGTCAAAGATAAATTTTATTTTATCGATTTAAATCAATATGGTGGTAATTTGACTAAGGTATCTCTTGGCGGATTACCTGAAGCATATGATTTAAGAAAATTTCGCGAAAAGGACTTCAAATAGTCCTTTTTCTTTACAAATTTATGGAAATATGATACAATAGGTTTCCTATCTGGAGAAGGGGTTTGGTTATGAAAAATTATACATATGAACAATTTTTACAATTATACGATTATGCAAATGAGAAAGTTAGAGAGCAAATTCAAAAAAATTGCTATCGTTTTTTTATGACTTGGCCGGAAAAAAAGTGGAAAGCTACTTCACATGCATGTTTGTTTAAATTGCGTGTAAATGGTGTTATTCGGACATATCAAATACCAGTTGCTTTTATAATGAATAGTGCCAGAAGTTATGCAAGAGATAAATGTAGTGATGTAGAAGAAAAACAATTTTTTGCGAGATATCGAGAGTTTAGTGAAAAAGTAATGCATCGTGATGTACAAAGATTGCAAGATGTTTTTCAGGAATATTTACATTTGGATACCAATCCGACTAATTTAGCTACTTTAGATATGTACGTAAAACAGTTTGCAACTAGGGAAGAAGTAGCATTATATGAAAATGCTAAAGAAAGTAGAAAAAATCAGAGATTGGCTTTGGAACTTCAAAGAAGACAGGAGCGCTTTCGTGATGGACAAAAATCTTTTGAAATAGCGATTCAATATGGATTTGATTCACCAGAATTTCTGGCTTTGCCAGAAGAATTTGGGCTTTCCATGGCTACGGTTCGTTCTCGTATTTTGGAATATTTAAAGTCGGATTTACTTTCATCTGAAGAGAAAGCAGAAGTAACTGCAAAATATAAGAAAGCAATTCAACAAATGAAAAAGAAATCAAACTCTTTTTCGAAAGATGATGATTCTCAAGAACTGGAAAAAATAACTCAAGATGTTTCGCAGTTTATTCAGTCTGATTTGCATAATCCATCTGCTGAATTACAAAATGAAGCACAAATTCTATTCGAACGAAATCCAGTTTTATATGAACAATATTATCAAAAGGTAACAGGGGATAAAGTTCCATTGTATTCAGGAATTCGCTCTGTTATGGCCGATGCAAAAGAAAGTATTCAAAATCATTCTACGTTTACTCCGAGATTTGCTTTGAGATGTATCTTTGAATTAGGTCAACCGATTAATGAAGTTTTACCAATTGCGCAGTCATTATTATCTAGCAGTGATTTTAATTATTTTAAATCTATTTCTAATTACTATACTCGCTTGACAAAAAATCAAACAAATGGATTTATTCCTACGATGGATGATTTTATGGCCCAACAAATTGAAGTACATTGTAAAAAAGATCAAAATGGTATGCCGATTGCTGGAACTGGAGAACAAGTAACTTTGGAGCATAAGCGAGAAGTAGTTCAGTTGATGGAAGCTTATCATATTCCATTCTGTTCCGCTATTTACAATGCAGCATTGCGACTATACATGAATGGAAATTTAATGGTTTCTTCTAAAACAGAAGATAGCAAAGTATCTAGTCCAGTTAAGGTTTTACGTATGAAAGGAGATTGCTAAATATGGCATCTGTAATTGATCAAATCGATTTATATTTAAAAAAATTGTCTGATTCCAAACAAGATTCCAAACAGGAGGAATTTTTAAAAGGATTGTATTCTATTTATATTTCTCCTGGCTATTTAGAAAATCGTACTTCATTTGATTATTGTGGTTTTCGTATTAATGCAACTATTTTTCGTCCGATTGCCTATAAATATGTTCAACTTCATCCAGAATCACCTGAAATAGAAGAAAAGTATTTTCAAGTGAAGAGAGCAGAAGCTATTAAATTTTTGCATATTGATGTTACTGAGTATGAGCATCAATTTAATCGTTTTTTAAATGGTGAAAAGTTAACTTTATCAGAGAAGGCTAATGCTGAAAAGTATGCTAATCAGTATGCTACTTCGAGAGAATCTAGGCAGTATCGTCAGGTAAAGGCAAGTATGAAGGCACCAGTAGTGAAAAATACGAAAGCTACCATTGCTTATCGCAAATTTTGTGAATGTGGTTATACGGATGATTTTTTTGCTTTGTGCAAAGATTTAAAGGTTAGTCGTGCTAAACTTGTTATTTTACCATTACAATATATTGAAACAGAATTGAAGGGTGCTGAGAAGGAAGAAGCAATCAAGAAAAATCTTCATACTATGAGACAATTTATTGAACAATTGCAACAAGTAGAACATGATAAAAAGGTTCAAGATGCTAAAACTTTGTTAGAAGGAGTTCTTGCAACGGATGCTCATGATATCTCTGCATTGTGTAAGCAATTATCGATTTCTAGAGAAGAAATAGAGAAAGCGCTGGATTGTTTAAAGGATGAAAATCATTCTGATGTTCAAGAATTGCTCTCTCAGGTGGCAAGTAAGTACCAGATGGAAAATATTTTATTATCTTCTAGAATTAAAAAAGTTGCACGCATCGTAAAGGCGGATGCTGAAAAAGGGTTCCCTAATTCTTGTTATCGTATGTTAGAATATGCTCTTTACATAGGGCAACCGACAGGTGAGACACTTTATGAAGCAAAAAAAATCATGCCAGAAGAAGAGTATCGTCCTTTCAGCAAAATGGTACGTCTTTATGATCAGTATAAGCAATTTAGTTGTTTATATCATGTTGGTATGGTATTTCAAGAGAAAAGGTTTCATCAAGAACAAGATGGCAGTTTCACAGACTCTGTTTATCAGTTGAACGATGATGAAAAACAGTCAATTTTAGATTTCTTTAAACGTCATGATATTCCTTTTAATTATACACTTTATTCTGTTGCGTCAAAAAGAATTAAGGATGGTAGTTTTGATCCAAATGGAGATTTGACTTTAGATGGAAAAATTTTTCCAAGTCCTACGGAGAAAGTAAATCAAAAGAATTTTGACTAAGCAATTTTTAATTTTTCTCATATACTGTTAGAGAATAAGAAGGTGTTGTATGCAGTTATTAGTGAGTGATTACGATGGAACTTTGAATCCGTCTTGTAATCCATTTCGAATTCGTAATTTACAATTAAATATTGACGCGATTCGTGAATTTCGTGATAATGGCAATAAATTTATGATTTCGACTGGGCGTACTTTGCCTGCCATTCGACAAGAGATTGAAGAACATCGTATTCCGTTTGATTATTTAGCATGTAATGATGGTTCTATTTTGTTTGATCAAGATTACCATATTGTAGAATCTTTTTATATCAATTCCGATGTTGCTCGTGAGATTGTATCCCAAATTTTTCGGACCGCTTTGGGTGAAGTTTTATGTATGTTTGATTATTCTGGTATGACTCAAAATTTTGATAATGTTTTAGAGTTGGAATTAGTTACAAAATTAACTAAGTTTAAATCGGATTATTTACGGTTGCAAGAAATTGTTGCTCAGTATCCAGAGTTAGATATTATGAATTTTTTTAACATTAATTATATAAAGCTAAAAGATGGAAAGAGTCGTACAATTCGAACAGTGGAAGAATTAATTCATCCAGATGAAGTTGTAACAGTTGGTGATAATTTAAATGATTTGGATATGCTCTTAAATTACGATGGATATAAAATGCCAATTAGCAATCCTTCTTTATTTGGTCATCAAATTCCTACTGTTTCTTCTGTGCATAAGTTAATTCAAAAAAAGTTACAGAAGTAGGTGATATGATGGAAATTGATGTAAAAAAAAATCAAGATCGTCAATTATTTTGGCGGGCACTTCACGAAAATGTAGAATTTCATTCTGGCAAGAAAAATTCAGAACTTTATATAAAGACACGTTATACATTAGAAAATGATATTCAAAGTTTTATGTCAGTTTCTGGTTCAGATATGTCCAATTTAAATCCAGATGCATTAGGGTGTTGCAGGTATTTGATTTATCCAATGTCGAAACAACAGATTTATCTTCGTTCTCTTTCTACTTTTCGAAAAGATTCACCATATTATGATTTATTACAACTTTCTTATTATCATGAAGTTAGTCACGCGCTTACGAATGTTTTATCGAGACATCAAGCAGGAGATGTTGTTTGGGTTGGATTACGCGAGTTCGGTGATACAGAGTCACATGGCGAACATTTGAATGAAGTAGCAAACGATTACTTTACTTTTTTATTAGGAGCACAGTATACACATATACTAGGTACGCATTCGCTTGATTTTATTTTAACGCATCCGAGTAGTGAATGGGGATTACCTATTTCCCATCCTCCTTTTTTTATGGCAGATTTGTGTCAACCATTATTATGGACATTCTGCAATCTGCCAACTGTTTCATATGATGAATTGTTTCAAAACGGACAAAGTCCTATCTTGAGTACGATTTCAATGCCTGATGGTTACTACCCGGTTAATGAGTTTTTATATGCTTCTCGTATGAATGCAGATACATTGGTCCAGTCAATTAATTCATTTTTAGATGATAATCGTGCTTATGAGACAATAACAGATTTGATTGATGATATTCGAAATAGTTATATAACGAAGGATTCTTCGATTTATTCTAAGGTTAATCAATTTCAAGATATTTGTAATCAACTTTTTTTCTCTCGAGAGATTGCAATGCGCGACTTTTTCGCAAATGAAAAGTTGTTAGAACAGTATCATAATAGATACAATCAGTCGTGGAGGAATTTCTTTTATTCTCACCCGGATTATTTAGAAGATCATCCGAAAATATTAAAACGATAAAAAACAGATTTCAATTGTTTGAAATCTGTTTTAGTTTGTTTAGTTTTTCTTGAATTCTTTTTTTTCTCTTTTCTTTTTCTGCTTCATCTAATTGGTAAGTATTGTTTTCAAGTTTCAGAATGTCGCCATCTCGTACTGAAAATGGAATTTTATCTTTTGAAATTTCTTCCATTTGTAATGTTTCTAAATTTTGAACGATGATTTTGTCATTTTCAATTCGATCTACACTGTATTTCATAAATTCTCCTTATCCATTGGTGTTTGTTTGAATGGTTTGAAATGTGATATTTGTGCCATCGCTTGTCATAATGATTGTTCCGTTTTCGTCAGTTCTATAAATTTGTATATTTTGATTTTCTAAATTTTGAATGGTTGTGTTGCTAGGATGACCGTAACTGTTTCCTGTACCGACACTGATAATGGCATAACTTGGATTTACTTTTTCTAAGAATGTTTTACTAGATGAAGTATTCGATCCGTGATGTCCGACCTTTAATACATCAGCAGAAATGTCTTTCTTTTCGATTGTCGTTTCGACTTCTTTTTCAGCGTCGCCCATAAATAATATACTGGTGTTACCGTAAGTTAATTTTAATACGATGGATGTGTTATTTAAATCGCTATTATCTGTTCCAACGTACAAAACATCTATCGTTGCATTTCCTAATTTGAAAATAGAATCGATAGAAGGTGTTTGAAAGGCAATATTTTTGGCTTCTAAAGAATCTAGGACACTTTCGAATGTTGCAGTTGTTGTAATGGCATCTGGCATATAGAATGTATCGATATCGAAGTTGTCGATGATGTCATCCATGCCTCCGATGTGATCTTCGTGAGCATGCGTACCGATGACGTATTGGAATGTTTCGATTCCTAAACTTTGAAAATAGGAAACGAGTTTTTTACCATCTTCGTTGTTGCCAGCATCGATTAACATATTGGCATCTCCGTTTTGAATTAAAATAGAATCTGCCTGTCCAACATCCAAAAACCAAATTTGTAATTTTTCACCATCTTGTATTTCTTGATTTGCTTGAACTATCTCCGGTGTTGGAGTAGGAGTGTTAGGATTTGCTTGACTCGGTTCTAAAAAGTAAAAAATACTACCAAAAATGACTAGAAAAAGTGCCATCAATAGTGAAATTTGTTTCTTTTTTCGTCTCATTTTTATCATCTCCTATTTTCATTTTATCATATTTCTTTTTTCTATGATAAAATAAAAGAAATTGTTTTACATTTTATGAAAATGCAACCGAAAGTTTACAAAAAGAACGTTATTTTAGATAGTGCTACCGCATCTTTTTTGTTACGATTGTTGTGAGGTGAGCAAGATGAAGTTTTGTGAAAAGTTAGCAAAACAACGAAAAAACAATAATTTATCACAGGAACAGTTAGCAGAGATGTTATCAGTTTCTAGGCAGGCAGTTAGTAAATGGGAAAATGGATCGAGTTATCCGGATATGGATAAGATTATTTCGATTTCTAAAATTTTAAATTGTACATTGGAAGATTTATTGGATGATGGTGTCATTAAGCATGATAGTCAACCGGAAGAACCACAGAAACGTCATAGTTGGATTCACGATTGGTTTCAATCATTTTTGAATTTTACAGAGAAGACGTACAACATGTTTTGTCGGTTGACGTGGAAAGGGAAAGTTCGCTGTCTATTTGAACTTCTCTTAATCGGTCTTTTCTTGGCTGCGATAGGCGCCATTGTTTATTCGATTTCCGATTGGGTTCTATATAAGATTTTTTCTTTTTTACCATATAGTTTTCGTCATTACTTTGTCAATATATTAGGGTCTATTATTTTCTTTGCCATTGTATTGATTGGTATCATTATCTTTATTCGATTATTTAAAATGAGATATTTAGATTATATGGAAGATGTGGATATGAAATCTTCTGAGTCATCAGATGAAACAATCGACGGATTGGTTTCTCGTCCGCGAATCATCATTCGAGATTCTAAAAAAGAGTATTCCTTTTTTGGTCCAATTACTAAGTTCATTACTTGGATTATGAGAATTTGTGCCTTTTTCTTTTTTCTTCTCTTTGCATTCTTCTTGGTATGTTCCGTTCTTTTCGATGTAATTTTGTTTTATCATTCGATTTATTCTATGGCATCGTTCTTTTTTGGACTTGCTATATTGGGAATTATCATGCTTTTGTTTGCTTGTATGCGTTTCCTTTATCAATTTATTTTCGTTTTGGCAATCGGATTTCGTAAATTATTTTTAGTTGCTATGGCCGGTTTGGTTTTAATTGGTGTAGGAAGCGGGCTTGGAATTACCGTTTTATTGACGTATGATGAGAAGACATCGCTTACAGAAGATGAGTACGTTACTTCTACGTTTACGACAGTGTTAGAAGATGATGTATCTTGGATTGATACTCCATTTAATGTTCCTTTGGATTATGTTATCGATCCTACTTTAGGTGATCGTGAAATTAAAGTGGAAGTTCAATTGGCTTCTTTCTTGGAATATGATACTGATACGTTTGGACATGTTTGTCCCGATACTGAAAATGACAATTCAGATCATCTTTGTAATTCTTTTACCATATATTATAAAGGACTTTCTTTCTATGAAGCGTATCATCTTTTTCTTGAAAGTTTACAAAATCATACTATTTGGGCGGTAAATCGTGATCAATGGATGAAAGTTACCATTACTTGCAATCAAGAAACTTTTGATGCTCTTTCTCATTCTAATTGACGTGAAAGCTTATTTATGTCATAATCTAAGTGAGGTGTTATGATGGGTGAGAGTATTTTAAAACGGGCGAAAATGTCTGGGCTAATTCGTTTTATTGTCTTTTTGGTATTAGCCGTTGTCTTTTTTTGTTTAATCCTTTTATTGGGATATTCTTTTCAAGATGTGACAGGAAACTATTGTGAAATTCGTACATATGAAGATTATGTAGAATGTTCTAGAAAGGACCAATATTTTGTAAAAGTTTATTCTGACTACGTTTATGAGGCTGGTTATGAATACTATGATGTTAGTACAGATATTACACTTTCTAAGTTTGTCGATTTTGAAATTCCTTTAGAGGGAACAGAGTCTTATATGTCTCTTTTAGGAGTTGTTTCTGTTAGTGATTTGGATAAAATGCAAGAACAGATTAACAACGGTGAGACTGCTACTTACGTTGGTCATTTAGGGGAACTGGATTCTAGTTATAATGAAGGACTTTTTGCTGTAGTAGATGGCTATGTCGATTACTATACTGGTGAAGAGTTTTACAATGAGTACGGATTTGCTTATACCGAAGATGAGGTTTATAACTTTATTTTACCTCTTCAAGTAAATGGATATGATCATACGACAACTTCTATGTATATCTATGTAGCGATTTTTGGTGGAATTGGATTATTTTTCATTGTCTTAGCAATTTTAGCATTCCGTGAGTTCTTGGATCCAAAACGGAATCATTCTTTCAAAGCGTTGACGGATGAAGATTTAGCACGTGCTGATATGGAATATCAACAAGGAACATTCTCGTTTAACGAGAAAAAGTTTAAAGTGAGTGATCATTTCTTCTATATTTTAGCAGGACCAAATATTACGATTGGTAAATTAGCAGATATTACTGATTTGAGTATTTATGAAGTAAGAAGTAGAGGAATTGTTACTAATCGATACTTGAGGGCTCGGATGGCAAGTGGCAAAGTATTTGATATCGCAGTTAAGAAGAAAGATATTCTACGATATGTCGAGGAGTTAGTAAAGAAGAATCCGAATATCGACGTTGATCCTTCTTGTGAAGTAGGACGTAGTCGTGAAAAAAAAGAAAAGAATTCTGATGTCAAAGAAAAATAGAGATGATATTAGGTCAATAACTAGTGACGAAAGTTACTAGTTTTTTTAATAATTTTTGGTATAATGAATATAGAGTAGATAGAAGGTGTTCAAATGAATTATTCAAAGTTGGTATCTTTTTGTATTCACAATGGTCACGATGTTGATAAATTGAAAGAGGTGCAAAACGAGTTAGAAAAACCAGGTGCTGTATCTTTTTTTGAACAACATTCTTTTGAAGTGACTCCAGAGATGGTTATGGTAGCGCCTTCTTTACTTACTTCGCATACTTTGAAAATGGAATTTGTAAAAGGAGATCCTAATCGTGTTATCTATTTATCGAAAGAGGAATTGGACGATGAAGTAGTTTCTTATCTCGATTCGATTTCTTATGCACCGACAAGGAAAATTTATGAAAAGAATCCGGTGTTATTTCAGATTCCTTCTTTAGTCGAGCGAAGTGAGAGTGAATATGTCGATGTGATGGTATTAGATCCTAATCATGTTTTTTCTTATATAGATATGTTTTTATTAGAGGAAAATAATTATTTGTTTCAAGAATCTGATTTTATTCGGAATCCAAATTTACGAAATTACAAAAAAATTATGGAATGCGCCATTCGTCAAAATCCATCTTTTATTCGTTATATTGGTGCGGATATCATGTTGAGTCCTTCCGTTCTAAAACATGCACTTAGTGAGTATCCGGTTACGAAAGAGGTGTTGGAAGAAAATCCTGCCATGGTTCAAAATGATTATTTGATGTCTTATTTGATTTTTCGGGATCATAATTTCAAACTTTATCATTTGACCAAAAGTGAACAGAGAATGTATATTGTAACATTTTTAAAAGAGAAAAAATATGATGCTTTACTAAGTCTTCCGTTTATGAGACCACCTTTTCAAAAACGTTTTCAATCAGCTTCTATGAAAGAATTGTTATCGTATTTTGATGTGGATTTAAGTTTCAATGATGTTGATACACAAATGAAATATCAACAATTGTTAAACCAGCTTTTTTCGATGCAAGCAGAATTTGATTACCAACAAAATAAATTGCATTTCTTATATCCGGATGTTGCTTCTATGAATTTAGCTTTCCAAAATGCTTTTCTTCGTCATGAAGAAGAAAATTTAATTTCGGATTTAGATACCTTTATTAATCAAGGGCAAGAAGTTGTTACAAGAGAACAATTGACATCTTTAGTGCAAAGTGTTAAAGATAATCAACAATCTTCTGGTACCTATCGAACAGAAGAAATTAGCAATATTTATTCTTTTCTTTTAAATTTACATCGTGATGTTTATTTGTCAAAATCTGTGAGTCAAATGAAAAAGAAAGTCATTAAAGATTTGGAATTGTCTTCTAAGGCTGAAAACAAAGTTAAATTAGGAAAGAGTATTCGTCGAATTCAGACAGATTTTCAACATCAAAAGTGGGACGATTATGGTGGTTATGATCATCTTTTAGAAGAGTTACAATCCAAACGGGAACATGTTTTAAAGATGCATCATGTTCGGTCGTCTTTATTTGATTTTACAGAGGAAGAGTTTTCACAGTTAGAAAATTTGTGTTTACAGGGAAAGCTTAGTCGAGAGACGGTTGCGGATACTTTGCACTCTTATGATGTAAAGTTGGATTTGGAAGTGTTCCGTTTTTACAATCGGTTTTATGCAGATCTTGCTAAGGAAGATAAACGTACTTCTAAATTTTCAATCGAAATGAGCGATAAAGAAAAGTTTCCATATCATTATTTAAATTATCAGTTTGCAAATGAAGGACATATTTCTACTGTATTGCAAACTTTGTTTTCAAAAATTAAAGAAGAAGACATTCCTAACATATTGAATACGTATCAAAGGTTTCCGGAAATTGCATCGTTATTACCTTTGGTTGATTTAGTACCATCTTTTTCTACGGATACCTATTTGTCCATCTTGACAGATTATCCAGAAATATATCAAAGATTGACGAGTGATTCTTCGGCTAAGTATCTGTATGATAATAATCCGTTATTGTACTTGATTGGCCATATGAAACAAGTCATTTCAATGGCGAATGGATTAAAAGAGGAAGAAAAAGAGTTATATCCGCTTATTTTAGGAGATAGAGTTGTATCTTCTTTACCATCCGAATTGCTTTCAGATTATACAAAAGTATACATCGAGTCTATGTTACGGGAAAAGAGTAGTATTCCGCAAATATCTGGCTCGGTGGGACCTTATTCTTATTCTACAACGACAAAGGAACCTGATAATTTGTTAATTGGTTCAAAATTTAGTAGAAGTTGTATTGATTTGACTAATGTTTCGGGTGCTCCTACTTATCGTGGTTGTCTAACGAAACCGAATATGGATGTTTTGATTGTTCGCGATAAATTTACTCATGAGATTGTTGCTCGTAGTATTTTGTTCCGTACAAAAAACACTGTTATGCTTGCACCTTTTTATGATACGAAGGGACATGTTTTTGAACCTTTTTTACAAGATGATGTATTGCAGGAAATTGGCGATAAAATGATGTCTCAAGCGAAGCAGAAAGATGATTCTATCGATGCAATATTATATAATTGTGGTTTATTTCCAACTTCTGATTTACATTCTCCGATGATTGAAGATAGTCGTTTGTTTACAGATTTTCTTCATGCTGATTTAGGTCCATATGCTTTTGTTTTAAAAACTTCAGACAAGTATGTTGGCGGGTTAGAAAGTAGCCAAGTAGATACTTCTTCATTTGAGAAACCGATTTATGACCATTTGCGTCAACCAGTGAAAACAAAAGAGGATATTACAGAAAATGATTTAAAACGGATTCAAGTATTAGATGAAATTATCAAACAAGGTAAGTTAGATGTTCGTAGCAAACCGATTTTATTAGATGATTTTGAATCGTTGTACTGTGGGGAAGATTGGTATGCTGGCAAGCGTAAAGATGGACAAGTTGATTGTGTAATATTACCTACGATGGATGTTCGTGTTCCAATGGAACTTGCTCAGACGAATTTACCTCTCAATATAAACACGTTTGGTGGACAAACTAGGTAATCCTAGTTTGTTTTCGTTTACATTTGAAGCTTTGTTTGATACAATGAAAGTGAATTTTGCAGTAAAGGATGTAGATTATGAAAAGTAAGTGGTCTAATTTATTGAAAGGAAACGATAAGAAATCCTTGACGGTATATTTCATTTTGCGTTTTTTAATTATCGTTTGTATGGTTCGTGAATTGTTCAATGGTAATTTTCAAAATGCAGCCCTTTGCGTGTTATCGTTATTTTTACTTATCTTACCATTTTTCTTAGAAAAGAAGTTGAAGGTACAGTTTCCCAGTGCTTTAGAAATTATCATTTTTGTTTTTATTTTCGCAGCAGAAATACTGGGGGAAATTAATAATTTCTATGGTGCTATTCCATATTGGGATACAATTTTACATACATTAAATGGATTTTTATGTGCCAGTGTCGGATTTTCTCTTGTTTATTTACTTAACGAAAGAAGTAAGTCAGTTCATCTATCGGCTGTATTTGTCGCTCTCGTTTCTTTCTGTTTTTCGATGACAATTGGAGTTGCATGGGAGTTTTTTGAATTCGGCATGGATCAAGTATTTCATTTAGACATGCAGAAAGATACGATTGTGAATGAAATCCATACGGTAACGTTAGATCAAGAACAATCGAATCAAGTGGTTTCCATTGAAGATATATCGAAGACACTCATTTTGAGTGAGAATGGACTTCATTCTACGGCCATCGATGGATATTTGGATATCGGTTTAAAAGATACGATGATGGATTTAGTTGTCAATTGCATCGGTGCATTTATCTATAGTGTATTCGGTTATTTATACATTGTTAATCATGAAAAATATGGGTTGGCGGGAAAATTTTTAACGCGAAAAGCCTGAGGAAAATATGTCAATAATTTTTGAAAATGTCATAAAAAATGAACAAAATTAACATATGAAAATGTCATAGGGTGGTATACTATCGAAGTATATTGAAAAAAGAATAATAATTTGTTAAGATGTAGTAAGCAAAGGACTGTTTTGTTTGGCATCGTAAGAAAGTAAATGCTCGACAAAATTATTGATTTCTAAACTATGTTCTTTGTAAAATTGATTTAGGTTAAGTGTTGAATATTTTGCTGGAAGAGAATCAACACTAACCACTTTGTACTTGGTATTATTGTGTAAAACAATGATACCAATTTTTTTGCTCATATAAATTTCAACCTTAACACCTGGAGAGATATGATTATTAAGAATTTGAAACTTTTTGTTTTGGATGGTAAAAGTGCCAGAATTATCGATTACTCTAG
>QAMK01000022.1 GCA_003149915.1 Bacillota bacterium | reverse complement strand
TGGATATCTTTGTCTTCTTTAAATGCCTCTATCATGTTAGGTGCTTTACACATATGGGCGAAAATCCGCAGTTCAATTTGACTGTAATCGGAAGACATCAAGACAGCATCTTTAGTTGGTAAAAATGCCTTACGAATCAGTTTCCCTAGTTCCAACCGAACTGGAATATTCTGTAAATTTGGACTCTCACTAGAAAGTCTACCGGTTCTCGTCAAAGTCTGATTAAACGTCGTATGAATTTTTCCATCACTAGCAATCTCTTGAATTAACCCAACGGTATAATTTGCATACAGTTTTGCATAAGTACGATAATCTAAAATGAAATCGACAATCGGATAATCCGGTGCTAACTTATCTAAAATTTCTTTGCTAGTCGAATACGTTTCGTTTTTCACCTTTTTAGGATATGGAATCTGTAGTCGTTGAAATAACACCTCTCCCAATTGTTTTGGTGAAAGAATATTGAAAGAAGTACCAGCCAAGCGATACACTTCATTCTCGATATCTTTCATCTTTTCTTGAAGCATTTCGCCCATCTTACTCAAATAGTCACGATCGACATCAATTCCCGTCACTTCCATATCAGCAAGAACCTCTACCAAAGGCATCTCGATGGCTTGGAATAAATAGATATCGTTGTTCTTTTCAATTTCTTCCGTTACTTCATCGTATGTATCATAAACGAATTTGGCTTTGTTGACACAAAGTTTAGCAAGTTCTTCTTCATCGTACAATTTTGGCTTCGCAGTAGTACCAAAAAACGCATCGTAAAATGGAATATCGTATCCATACGTGTTGGCAAGATATGCCGGGTCATTTTTTACATTCTTATTTAACAAGTATCCGGCAATCATCAAATCGTATTTACAGCCTTCAAACGGCAAATGATGATACATACATACTGCTAAAATCTTTTTTAAATCGTAAGTGTATTTCTTCATCTTCGTAGCAAAGAAATCAGGTTTTTGTAACAGAACATCAAATGGAATATAAAATGCATTTTTAGCATTGTAGACACCAAATCCAAGTGGTGTTCCTTTGTGATAATTTCCTCCTAAAACTTCCAAATAGACAGCATACGGTTCATCTAAAGTGATATCATCCAAAGATGTGACAATCTTAACACGGTCCAAAGTCTTATCGACGACGACTTGATCTCTAGCAATTTCTTCCGGAATATCCATTTTTTTAATCAGGGAATAAAACTCCAACTCCTCCAATAATTGAATGTATGCTAACGTATCGACACCTCGGTAGACAATTTTATTAAAGTCCAAATCGACTGGGACATCGCGATAAATCGTTGCCAGTTTCTTACTTTCAAATGCACTTTCTTTTCCGGCAATCAACTTTTCTTTTACTTTTCCTTTTACTTCATCGATGTGGTCATAAAGATTCTCAATCGTATCGTACTGATGAAGTAACGTCAATGCTGTTTTTTCTCCAATTCCTTTGACTCCCGGAATGTTGTCAGATGAATCTCCCATCAATCCTTTCAAATCGATCATCCGAATTGGAGCGAGACCATACACGTTGTGAAACTCTTCCTCTGACATGCGAACAAAACCAGTAGGTTTTAATAACTTAACTTCAACTTCTTTACTAATTAGTTGTAACAAATCTTTATCACTACTGATAATCGTACCGATAAAGTCATCGTTTGGATCATCAATTTTTTTAGCAAACGTACCGATAATATCATCAGCCTCATAATTTTCTACTTCATAATACGTAATTCCCATTGCATTTAACAGTTTCTTAGCAACTGGAAACTGTTGTTTTAACTCATCCGGCATCTCAATGCGGCCAGCTTTATAATCTTTATACTCATCATGGCGAAACGTTTTTCCTTTATCTAACGCAACCATAATGTACTCTGGATTCTCTTCTTTAATAATCTTTTGAATCATATTAATCAATCCATAAAGAGCGTTCGTTGGAAATCCTTTGGAATTTTTCATTGTATTTCCAGAGTATGCAGTCGCATAATAACTCCGAAATAAAATATTATTTCCATCGATTAAAATTACTTTCTTCATAAAATCACCTAGATGTATTATACCATAAATTATTCTAATTCCATTACAACTCGTTCATTTTCTTTCATCGTATCTGGACTACTGTTAAGTCTCTCAATTCGAATCGATAAGAAATAAGTTGCCAACGCACTAAACAAATATAATCCAATCACTGCCATTCTAAATTTTTTATCTTCAAACATCTTTCATTCCTCCCTCACTGTATTTCCATTATAATTCGAACTACTGTTCGTGTCAATAAAAATTTGAACGTTTGTTTGACATTTGACACAAAGTATGGTAAATTAAATACAGAAGGAGTGGAAAGTATGGATGTTTTAACAAAACGTCAAGCAGATATTTTACAAGCAATTAAAGAATTTATGGCCAAAAACGGCTATCCACCTACTGTTCGTGAAATTGGAAGTCAAGTAGGGTTAAGTTCCCCTGCTACCATTCAATTTCATTTAACACAACTAGAACAAAAGGGATATATAAAAAAATCAAATGCCAAAAACAGGACAATCGAATTGTTAGTTCCAAATGAACTTGCCCAAACGGACGATGATGTCGTAAACGTTCCACTAGTAGGAAAAGTTACTGCTGGAACACCGATCGAAGCAATCGAAATGCCAAACGAATTCTTCTCACTACCAACCGCACTACTTCCTGCTGGAGAAGAAGTATTCACATTGAAAGTTTCTGGTGAATCGATGATTAACGTCGGCATTTACGACGGTGATATTTTAATCGTCCAAAAACAAAACGTCGCTAGAAACGGTGACACCGTAGTCGCAATGAACGACGATGGCGAAGCAACCGTAAAAACTTTTTACAAAGAAAACGGTCATTTCCGTTTACAACCAGAAAACGATACGATGGCACCAATTATTTTAGATAACGTTACCATATTAGGAAAAGCAATCGGTCTATATCGTAAATTTTAAGCAATTAAAAAAGTCACATCAGAACTGACTTGATAAATTTATACACGAAATAAAAAGTTCTTAACTATGGCAACATCGATAATTAATCGGTGTTGTTTTTAGTTTATTTTTAATTTTTATGTTATTATTATAGTATACAAATTTGTTTAATACAATTTGTAGTTCATCAAGAGTCTTGGGATTGTCTTTCTTGATGAAATCTTTGAATTGGCCGTTGAGTGTTTCTATCCAAGGATTATGAGTGCAAGTGTAAGGTGCGGACATACTTGGTATAAGATTCATTTCAGCGGTTTTTGTATTATATATTCCACTTTTATACATTCCTCCACGATCTGAATGTAATATGATATTATCTAATTTATAATCACTGTCATTTAATAAATTTAGATTGTATTCTATGAAATCATTATTTAGTGATTTACCAATACATGATACTAATATTTCAGTGCTATAAGCATCAATAAAGAATGATACATTTTGCTTTCCGTCTTTTTCCAATTTTACTTCTGTTGTATCAGTTGATATTACTTTATAAATATCATTTATATCCATATTTTCTGCTATATTTTGATAAGTGTATTTCTTTTCATCCCCTTTCGTTGTAACCGTATATTTACCTTTATTTTTATTTTTCTTTCTAGCCTCAGGTAATTTCATTATGCAACATTTAATTAAGAAAGCCATATAATATGAGATAATGATTCCTTCATGATATTCAAGTTGTTCTTTTATTTGTCTATATCCTGCAGTTCCATTTGATAAATCATAATATTTTTGAATTAGCGGTTTTAATGCTTCATGATTTAATTCGTATCTATTTTTTATATTTTTTCTTTTAAGCCATTTGTAATAAGTATCTCTGGATATTTCTAATTCTTCACACATTATATTTATTGGGTATTGTTTCTTGAATTTTTCGATGAATTGGAATTTGTATGTATTTCTTTTTCCAGGAAGGCATTGAATTTTTTTAGTATTTCATATCTAACATTGTCTTCCGTTATTTCTATTTTTTTCAATCCTTTTTTCTTTTTAAAACAATTTTCTTCGCCTTCCTGAATATACTCTCTAATCCATCTATTAAGTGTACCTGTACTTTTCTTTTTACCTAATATAGTTCTTTCAACTTCCATTTGAGATTTCTTATCAATCAAAACCATTTTTACAGCTTTAATTTTTTCTTCTCGAGTAAAATTTCTATATTCTCTTGTTATCATTGAATCCTCCTTATTTAAATTTTATCATACAAAAAATCTACACACTTTTTATTTTGTGTAGATTTTTTTCAAATCACTTCTTTAAACGTCTTTTTTCTTTAAAATTGAATATTGTAACTGAACCATCGATACATCGTCATTTTGAAGGTTATTGATAGGAATAAAACCATAATGTTCTAAAAACTCTCGTTTTTGGGAAGCATCTTCTGTTTCGGTATCATGAATCCGTAAAACGAGCATCACGATGAGACTTTTTACTTTTTCTTTCTGAAAATAAGAAAGAACTTCTGGAAAGTATCGTTTATCCAATATCGTCTGTTTGATTGGTCCATTTGGAATTCCTAGTTCTAACACTCCATCTGGCATATCGTAAGTCCAAAAGTCTTTCATATAAAGACCATCTTCTAAAACGAGATAAAACGTGGCCGTTCCCTCTTGAATAGCACTTCCTAAAACAGAATATTTAGCATACTCGCCATAATAAAATTGAAATTCTTGAAAGTTCCCTTTTTGAATGGTAACGATAGGTTTCTTTTTCTTAGTTGCTTTCATAGGAATTCATTAAAACCATTTTTCAAGTTGTTCGTAAGGTAAATACCCAACCTGATTCTTTGCTTCTTTGCCATCTTTAAACAAGAATAAATTTGGAATCGACATAACTCCGTATTCCCTTGCTAAATCTTCGTGTTGATCGACGTCAACTTTAATTACTTTGATGTCTTTTTCTTTGGATAGTTTTTCAAGAATTGGTTCCATCATCTTACATGGACCACACCAAGTGGCATAAAAATCTACTAAGACTGCCCCTTTTTCTATTTCTTTATGAAAATCTTCTTTTTCTAAATGTTTAATCATAATTACCCTCCTATTGATATTGTTCTAGTAAACTGTCCAAATCTGAAACGCTTACTTTTCCTTTGTTGTCTAATCCTTCGATCAACTCGGGACTGACAACATGATATTCTAACATAATTCGAATGGCTTCGCGATTGTAACCGTTACTATCTAACTCGTCATTGCGAACTAAATCGTAAATTTCTGTAATGGCATGAACCGTTGGATCTAACGCATCCGATAAAAACGGTACATTTTCTAAAATGAATGGTGTCAATTTCGAATCATCGATAAACGGAACTTGAAACATCGGTTGCTTTAATACAAACAAAGCGATATATGTAACTAAAATTCCTTCAATTAATCCAAAGATTCCACCTAAAATTTTAGAAGGAATACCTAAGATAATCGTGAATTTCAAAATCTTTTCGACGATACCAGAAATGCGAATCAACACATTTAAGATGATGTACAAAATAGCAAGCACAAAGATAAAAGCAATGACTTGATACATGAATATGTTGATTGCTTGCACACCTTTGAATAGTCCACCGAAATTAAAGAACGGTAAGTTGAGACACAAGAAATCGGCAATTGGATTCTTTAAGAAAAATGCCACGACGATGGCAACGATTTCGCCCACAAATACGACTGTCTGTTTAAAAAAACCACGTTGAAATCCAATGACTCCAAACATTAAAATTAACAAAATAATAAGTGCATCGATAATATTCATACTAACTCCTACTTTCCTATCTATTACCATTATACCTTATTTTAGAAACTTTTAACACAAAAAAGACACTTTCTTGTCAAATCAAATAGCAATTTCTTAATCTTTCCGGTATAATAGTAAAAGAGATAAGGAGTCTGGTATTATGAACGTTGTAATTCGTGTAAACGAAGAAGTAAAACAGAAAATGATCGAATACTACAAAGATAAAAGACGTGACAAAGAAATTCCATACGTCGTCTTTCAAGCAGAAGATAACGATACGGTAATCACAATGTACACATCTGGAAAAGTTATGTTTCAAGGCACAAGTGCCGATGTCGATGCTGCCATGTGGCAAGAGATGGGCGCTAGTAAAGAAGAAAAGAAAGTAAAACCGGAAAACAATCCATACTATAACGTCACTTCTGTCGGTAGCGACGAAGTAGGAACAGGCGATTATTTTGGTCCAATCGTCGTCTGCGCTAGTTACGTTACCAAGGAAGATATTCCCTTTCTAGAAAGTCTAGGTGTTAAGGATTCTAAAAAACTAACGGACGATGCAATGTTAAAAATCGCTCCCCAAATTGCTAAAAAAATCAAATATAAATGTCTAATCTTAAAAAACGACGAATATAACGAAAAATATTCAAAAGACGTCAACATGAATAAAATTAAAGCCATCATGCACAACAAAGTACTATATCAAATGATGCAAGAAGTAAGTGATGTCGATTACATCATCGTCGATGAATTTGCCAAAGAAGCAAGATACTACGATTACATCAAAGATGCATCAAATATCCAACGAGGCATTACGTTCATGCCGAAAGCAGAAGATAAAAACCTAGCTGTAGCAGCATCCTCTATCCTAGCCCGTTATGTATTTTTAAAAGAGTTCGATCGTCTAAGTGACGAATTGCACATTCCTCTGCCAAAAGGTGCCGGCAAAGAAGTCGATAAAATTGGCGAAGAAATTGTAGAAAAATACGGCGAAGAAAAATTAAAACACGTTGCCAAATTAAATTTCTTAAATACCCAAAGAATATTAAAGACACTAATTTTCTAGTGTCTTTTTTATTGTAAAGATGAAACGAACGGTTGTGAGCTAAATCCTAAAATCGGAATCACGATAAACGGTAGAAATATAAGTCCTAAACCCAGAAGAGTTCCACCACCAAATTTTCTAGCAATGATAAAATGAATTTTAAACCAATGCCCTAACAACATAACTCCTATAAACAACGCGAGAATAATCAAAAAAATACCAAGAAACGGAAAAGATATAATACAGGAATATAACCATACTAGAAAAACTGGACCGAATATCACTGCCCCACTACTATCGGAAAGTTCAATCCACACCCACAGATCTGCAATTGGGATGAAGGCCCAAAACCACTTTTTTCCAGCTTTTTGAAAAACTTTAGCAAGTCCTATTTTAAAAACGATGTACAGCACGATAATCAAAACAATCATAACACACCTCTATAGTGCCAAGAAAAACAAAAGGAACCCATCTTCGACATTTTGTTTTCCAATTTTCGATTCATAATCGAGTTCAGCTAGTTTTGAAATCTTTTTCAAAAGTTCAGAATCCGTATACCGATACGTCTTCTCTAATGCTAATTGAACACGGTAAGGATGAATTCCTAATTCTTTCGCAATATCAGGACTAGAGTATCCATCTTGCCTTAAAACACGAGTCTGATAATACAATGTAAATTGATTTGCCACTAGGGATAAAATTTGTTTGGCATCTCCACCATGCAAAAGCATATCTTGATAAAGTTCGATGGCTTTGGCTTTTTTATTAGTCATAATGGCATCTACCAATGTAAAAATATCATCATCTAAAGACTTCGTTACAATCTCATCGATATCATTCGTCGTAATTTCTTTGGAATCATAACAATAAAGTTTTAATTTTTCTAGTTCTGTCATAATTTTTTCATTGTCACCAAGACAATAATCGATGAGATAAGAAATCGTTCTAGGCGTAATTTGATACTCTTCACAAGACTTACGAACTAAATCCTTAATGTCGATTTTAGTAGCAAGTGCCTTTGTAAGTTTTACAAGAACATCGTTACTTTTCTTACGTTTATCGAGTTTTGTTACAACCAATACTAAGATATTATCTGTAGATGGATGATTTAAATACTGTTCCAAAGATTTCCAATCCGCATCTGAAATCGTATTGACAGGAGCATTTTCAAATACGATGCACTTGTGTTCAACTAAAAAGTTATACGTATTCAAGTCTTCTAACACTCTTTGCCAAGAGGTATCTTCCCCATCGTACTTTACAATTTCATACTGATTCAAAGAGGATAAAAACCGATTTAACGATTCTTGTCTAACAAAATCATCATCTGTTTCTAAAAGATAAACACTCTCCAAGAAAATCCCACCTCTCTATATCCATTTTAGCATTATTTTCACGTTTCTAAAAGAAAAAAGATGAGAAACGAATCGATTGCAAGAAAGAACAAAATGAAAATAAATTTTCATCTCCCAGTCGTTGCCTCCTGGGCTTTCTGCTTCTTAGATAGAGTACCCTCTATTCTCCACAGACTTAACTTCCGACAGTCGCTGCCGTAGATTTTGTTCTTCTTTGTTTTCTGTTTTTACGATATAAATTCTTGCATGTATTTCCTAATTCCTTCAAATAGTATATTAATACTAGCATTGATATCTCTGTCATGGTAACTTCCACATTTTGAGCATATCCAATCTCTAACTGTTAAATCCTTTACTTTCTCATTTTGATATCCGCATCTACTACATTTCTGACTACTTGGATAGTAGGTATCTATCTGAATATATCTTTTTCCATAATATTCTGCTTTGGATTTCAAGAGATTACAGATTTTAGATAAACTGGCATCACTTAAAAACTTGGAAATCTTCTTTTCTTCCAGCATCTCTTTTACCTTTAATGTTTCACTTACTATGATATCATTTTCTAATACTAGTTTTTTAGTTATTTGATGGATAAAATATTTTCTGGCGTTTCTTAATCTTTGAAATAAAACTGATAACTTTTATACATATGAATGCTATCCACACCTCCTTTTTCGTTCACAGTTAACAAGAATATATCAAACAAATGTACGCTAGTCAAGTAAAATATAAATTTTTTTACATTTTTCTATTCCGATACGCTTTTTCTCATATGCAAAGCAAATTTCTAGTATATAAAAAGAGAACGATTATTTCGTTCTCAATCTCTAAAATAACTAGTTTTCTTCCCCTTTGAAGGATTCTAACTTCTGTTTGGCGTTAGATAACACTTCATCTACTTTAGCAGAGTTTTTAGCACCGCCTGTAGCAAATGTCTTGCTACCACCACCGTTACCACCAAGTAGCATACAAGCATCCTTGACCATATCGGAAGCAGATAAGGAGATGTTACTACGTGCAACAAACGTTACTTTGTCGACATCGACATTGGCAAAGAATACGAATCCTGTACCCAAACGATTCAAGCATTCATCGGCGACATCTTTTAAAATCTTCGTGTCTTTTGATAATACTTTCATAACCAAACCTTTGCCATCGATACCAGTCATAGCAAACGCCTCGTTGACATAAGAATCGACATCTCCCAAAGCCTTCTTTTCACGAGCAGCTTTGTATTCTTTATCGAGTCTCTTCACTTCATCTAAGACATATCCTAGTTCGTTCTTTTCATGTAAAACATCCTTGTAAGAAGTTGGAACTGGATTTTCGATAATCGGATCGAAGTCTAAAACGATACCTTCTGCTTTGGCAAGTGTCAAGATTTCTTTTGCCTTTAATAATTGTTTGATTTTTTCATCACTAAACGGTTTGATAGCAACGTATAGAGCGTGTTCTACTTCATTACCAGTTGCTCCTTGAACACGGTAGACATTACTTCCTTTTGATTCCAAGTTCGTAATGGCAAAAGACCCGATGTTACGAGTATTGGATGTGTGCGTTCCACCACATAATTCCTTGGAGTTTCCAATCGTTACAACGCGTACTTTATCGCCGTATTTTTCATCGAACAATGCCATTGCACCCGTTTTCTTAGCATCTTCCAAACTCATGATTTCTGTCTCTGTCTCAATCTGTGCTTTGATCGTATCATTTACAAGTGCTTCGACATCTAAAATTTCTTGATCTGTAATTTTACCTGGATAAGTAAAGTCGAATCTCAAATAATTTTCATCGACGTAAGAACCAGCTTGATGAACTGTATCACCTAGTACTTCTTGTAAAGAATTTTGTAAGATGTGAACGGAAGAATGGTTACACTCGATGCGAAGTCTTCTATCTTTATCGACTAATAAATCTGCTTCATCGCCGACATGGATTGTTCCAGATAAGATTTTTACTTTGTGAATATTTTGTCCATTTGGACCTTTGAATACATCTAAAACACGAGCTTTAAATTTCTTGCATGTAATCATACCAGTATCGGCAACTTGACCACCAGATGTCGCATAAAAGCAAGTCTGATCGAAGATGACATAACCATCTCTATCGATAGAGTCCGTCATATCATCGTTACTAATAATTGCTGTAACTTTTCCTTTGACTTTGTATTTTCCATATACGAATGTAGATGGTGTCGTAAACTCTAGCAAAGCCTGATTTTGTAAATTCATAGAAGATTCTTTCTTAGCACTCTTCTTTGCAAGTTCTTTTGCTTCTGCCATGCAAGCATCGAATTCTTGCTGATTCGTCGTATAAGATGCTTCTTCCAAGTATTCCATTGCAAGTTCAAATGGGAAGCCGTACGTATCGTACAACTTGAATAGTTCTTTACCTGAAATCTCTTTTGTATCTTGATGTTTCTTCATCAATTCTTCCAAACGATGTTCACCGGCAGCAAGCGTGTCGTAAAACAAGTTTTCTTCATCTAAAACCAATACTTTGACTTGACTTTCCGTCTCTAGTAAGGCTGGATAAGATTCTTTCATCGTATCGATTACAGTATCGACTAATTTCCAGACGAACGGTTCGTTAATTCCTAACTTCTTACCGTAACGAACACTTCTTCTTAATAGTCTTCTTAAAACGTAACCGCGACCTGTATTTTCAAATACTGCCCCGTCAGATAATGCCATCGTAATGGCTCTGGCATGATCAGCGATGACTTTAAATGCCATTTCACCATTGTATAACGTGCCACAAATATCTTCAATTTTCTTAATAATCGGTTGGAATAAATCGGTATCGAAGTTCGTATCGACACCTTGGAAAATACATGCCCAACGCTCTAATCCGGCACCAGTATCGATGTTCTTGTGAGGAAGTTCTTTGTAATTTTCGCGTTTGACACCTTTTTCAGCATTAAATTGACTAAATACGTTATTCCAAATTTCAACGTATCGACCTTGATCTTCATCGTTTTTGAATTTTGTAAAAGCAGTTCCATCCGCATCGAATCGTTCTCCACGATCATAGAAGATTTCGCTATCTGGGCCACATGGACCTTCGCCAATTTCCCAGAAGTTTCCTTCTAGACGAACGATATGAGAAGGATCTAATCCTAGTGAAGTCCAAACTTCAAAAGATTCTTCATCGTGCATATAAATCGTTACATAAAGAAGTTCCTTTGGAATACCAAACCACTTTTCACTAGTTAGAAGTTCATAGGCCATCGTAATCGCTTCTTTTCGAAAGTAATCCCCGATTGAAAAGTTTCCCATCATCTCAAAGAAAGTTTGGTGACGAGAAGTACGTCCAACGTTTTCAATATCGTTCGTACGAATACATTTCTGTACGTTTACAAGTCGTTTGGAATCCGGCACAACTCTACCATCAAAGTATTTTTTAAGCGGTGTAACACCAGCATTAATCCATAACAAAGAATCGTCGTCCTTAGGAATCAACGGTGCACTTTCTACCCTCTTATGGCCGTGTTCTACAAAGAACTCATACCACATATTTCGAATTTCTGTACTAGTCATTTTTTTCATTGTCACTACCTCTTTCTTTCACAATTTGTTCTATTTTACTTCGAAGTTCTGCTAAACTTAGATTCTTCATACAATAATCATAATTTTGATACGCATCGAGTGCATGCTCGGTATAATGGTTCTTCGATGCATCTGATAAATCAGAATAATCGAGTGAACGGATCATATGGATGTTAATCGCACCAGGAAATTTTGTTTTTAAAGAATCGATTTCTTCTTTTCTGCGAATCCCCGTTACGATAATGACATCAAAATACAATGATAAGATTTCGATATCCTCTATCGCTCGATTGATTAAAAACGTATCTTTGTGGAGTTTTTCACGGATAACTTCCGTACCTAACTGCTGTAGTAACTCTCTAGGTTTCGTCTCATCTCTGCCATCCCATCCAAAATAGTTTTTGGCATACTCTCGGAGCGGCCCACTCATCGGTAAAATACAAGAAGTTTTACCGATTTTTTGATATTCTTCTTGTAAAAATTTACCACAAGTATCTTTACCAGTTTTAATTTTACCACTAATTAAATACAGTTGCATAAAATCCCTCCACATAAACAAAAGACCTAATTATAGGAGCGAAATCTTCGCGGTACCATCCTAATTAGATCTTAATTTTGATAACGGCTATGCCGGAGCAAATGCTCAAACTCCAAAAGTAGCATTCATAAAACCGAAACATCTAGCTTCCACCATCCTAGACTCTCTATACTTTCTAATTTTATTACTATTCTTTTATCGCAGTCTTTTCATGATTATTATGGGTAATCACATCCATGAAGTGATACCGTTCATTAGCAAATTCAATTAGCAACTTACAAATAGAAATAATTGGAGTTGCTAAAATCATACCTATTATACCAAAATAATGTTCAAATATCAATAACCCAACCATAACTGTTACCGGATGTAATTTCATTGTCTTACCCATGACAACTGGCTGTAAGAAATAGTTCTCTACAGATTGAGCAACGACAACAGCAACGATAGACAGAATGCCGGTAATTGGCCCAGATGTAAATCCAACGATGACAACTGGAATCGCCCCAATCCAAGGTCCTACGTATGGAATAATATTTGTAATCGCACAGAATAATGCAAACACAAGTGGTGCTTTGATACCAACCAAACTCAAACTGACGGACTGTAAGATAAACAACAATGCCATGATCATCAACGTGCCTTGAATGTAGTTACGAAGAGTCCGGTCGATTCGTTTTAACAAAGAAATCGAAGTCGGACGATATTTGGCAGGAATCAACATCTTAATGTGAGATTTAACACTATGAAAATCGTACAACATATAAAATCCGATGATTAAACCGAATACCAATGTGACTCCGCCACTCAAGAAACCTTTAACGAAACGGAATGTCATATCCGGTAAACCAGTCGCGAGTGACGTTCCAAATTGATTGATCACATCAAACACATTCTGTTGAACAGATGTCAAATCGTATCCGGTCGTGTTACTTAGACTCGTAAACACACCATTGATCCAATCGGTTACACTGTTAACCAAATTCGGAATTGAACTAGCAATATCGTTAATCTGAGCAGTAAATGTCGGTACAATTAGAAAACCGATTCCTGCTAATACTAAAAAGAAAATAAAGAAAGTGAAAACGGAACCTAAAATTCGGTTGACTCCCTTTTTATGAAGATAGGTAACAAATGGTTCAAATAACCAAGCGATGACAAGACCGATAAAAAGTGGCGATAAAATTCCTAAAAAACTGCCAACTGCAGACAATACATGCCAATCTTGAAAAACTTTCGTGACGATATAAACGACACCAACAATCATCAAAACCAACATGATATTTAAAATGTGCCGAGATAATTTGATTACTTCATTCAGTCTTCGCATATCTAAACGTTCATTTTTATTTTCCATAAAGAATTCCTCCTACCCTACGATTATAACATATAATTTTGATTTCGCCTATGATACTTTACTCGATTTCTAACAAAATGTGACCTTTTTTGGAAAAGAAAAACTCTAACGAGTGTTAGAGTTCATTCTTAATTAGACATCATATCGTCTAAATCGTTTTGCATACCTTTAATCATACATTTTGCTTTTGCCATGATTTCCTTGTGATTTTTCAAGTACATGTAAGATGCCACACCAACTGTTGTCATAGCACCCAACACCACAAACGGTACCATTGATTTTTTCATATTGAATCATCCTTTCTTTTGGTATCATTCTTATTATGACGAAAAAGCAACTACTTTATACGACGATTTAGCATTTCTTTTAAAGAGGTTCTGCGTTCATCCGACAAATTATTTTGAACTGCCATATCGAGTGCATCGATTTCACCAATTAAGACCAATTTCTTTTTGGCTCTTGTAACACCAGTGTAAATCAACTTTCGATACAACATTTTGTTGTAACTTTTTACAATTGGCATGATGACCGTGTCGAATTCACTACCTTGACTTTTATGAATCGAAATTGCATACGCATGTTTAAATTTATTAAAATTTGATGGTGTAAATTTAACGACATTGCCATCGAAATCGATTTGCACTTCTTTGTGTTCTCCATTTTTAATCGATGCAATATATCCGATATCGCCATTGAAAATATTTTCTTCTGGCATGTTGGAAAGTTCGATTACTTTATCATCTTCACGGAATGTAATCCCATTAATAATAATTTCATTTTTTCTAGAATCTTTTGGATTGAAGACCGATTGCAAAATTAAATTCAAATTGTCGATTCCATTGATCGTCTTATACATTGGTGCCAAAACTTGAAAATCCGTACGTTCTTTTTTTAACGAAATACAGTACTTCATCAAATTTTCTTTTACAACCATCGAGTCACACGGAATAAACGTCAAATCCGGTTGTTGATTAAAAATAGAGTCGTTTACAACACCACGATTGATGTCGTATGCAAAAGAAATGATGTTAGAATCTTCTCCTTGACGATAAAGTTCATTTAGTTTGACGACTGTCACTTCGCCACTTTCAATCGTATCTTTTAATACTTCTCCAGGTCCGACACTCGGTAACTGATTGGCATCTCCTACTAAAACGATACGTGTCTGAACACTGAGACCTTTTAAGAGATGATCAAACAAATACGTATCGACCATCGACGCTTCATCGATGATGACAAAACGAACGTCACTTTTTGCATACTCGTTCACGGCAAATCGATTTAATTCCTTATTCCACTTTAAAAAACGATGAATCGTTTGAGCCGGCATGAGAGTTGCTTCACTGATTCGTTTGGCTGCTCGTCCGGTTGGAGCAAGAAGAGCAACCTCTTCTTCCATATCTTGATAAGAACAATGATAAAGCATCTGATAAATTCTAGTAATCGCTTTGATAATCGTCGTTTTACCAGTACCAGGTCCACCGGTGATGACAGTCAAATGATTGGTAAGAGCAGTCTCAATCGCCCGCTTTTGATCCTGATTGTAAGAAATCGAAAGTTCCTCCTCCAAACTTTCGATGAGTGGCTCAATATCGTCACAGGATACCTTAGATAAATTCGATAAATAACGAAATCTCGTCGCAATCATCTTTTCCGCATCGAACATTTTAGCAAGATAGTATTTCTCTTCTCGCTTTATCATCTTAGCATCCGTTAACAATGTGTTTAAAGCATTCTCAAATTCAGACGGAGCAATTTGGTTTTTCAAAGCCCTGACGACATATTGAAACATCTCTTCCTTTAACAAGTAACTATGGCCATACAAGTTGCAAACTTCATCCGTCGTAAACAAAATCGCCGCTTGAATTCTCCTCGTATCGTCTCTTTGATTTCCCATCGAGCAGAAAATCGGATCGATTTTAGAAAACGTAATATCTTCAAAATCTTCCGTCAATCGGTAGATGTTCTCTTCCACTTTCTCTTTTGTCATACTGCGATAACGATTGTAAATCCGAATCGCATCTTTCGAAGAAAAGCCCAACGAAGAAAGCCAAATAATCGTCTCATAACTGTTCTGATAAGACTCTAATGTATCGTGAATTTGACCCGCTAATTTCTCATTTACTCCCGGCACAAGCAACAAATTAGAAGGTGTCTCTAAAATAATCTTTAACGTATCCCGACCTAATACATCGACGATGGTTTTGGCTTTTTTCTCACCCAATCCTTTAAATAACTCAGAAGATAAAAATTCGACAATCCCGTCTTTTTCTTCCGGCAACACCACTTCGTAATGATTCACTTGAAACTGATTTCCATAACGCTCATGAACGATTTCTTTGCCATAAAAAAGGTATGTATCATTCGTATTCAAATCACTAAAATAACCAGTAAACGTAATCGTTCTACCAACGTAATTGATAAGACTCTCGGAAGATGCTTCTTTCACTTTAAAAATTCCGATTACATAACCGGATTCATTTTGATAAATACTTTTTCTAAAGTTTCCTTTAATCCATTCTTCCATAGAACTTCCCAACTCCTACTATTATTATACCTTATTTAACAAACTTTTGAATAAAAAAAGAAGATTTCTCTTCTAATCACGAAATGCTTCTGCGACCTTATCGAACTCTTCATCTGTATCCAGTGTCACAATCATATCGATTCCATTAATGGCTTCGACCTTCCGAATGGCAACTTCTTCATCATCACTTACCAAATATAAGTAAGTAATCCCATCTAGTTGCTTTTCTTTTACAACGGTATAATCTTTTCCATCTTCTAAAGTGACTACTTCTACTTCAGTCATTATTTCGTCACCTCTTTCTCAGCATCTTGCAAATGGTCGATGACACGTTCGGTCTCCCCCTGCATGTAATTATAGTAAACATTCATATCTGGAATCCGATCACCCGTGTCGCTCGCTGCTCTCGTGTATCCATGTTGATAACACAACGTTGTATAATCATCACAACCTGCTAAATCGCCCATGACAACGAAATCGGCATCTTCATCTGGAAATGCATGTTCAGCCATATAGATGATGTAATCAGAATCCTGATTATCGCTCAAATCAAGGCCGAAACTGGAAGCAATCGCATCGTATGCAAGTGCCCGTTCTTCCTTTGAGTCCAACGCATCTCCTAATTCTCTTTGAACCGTCGCAATCATCGCATCATACGTATCTGACCGTTCTTTAAAATCCCGTACTTGATTAGTAGCAAAAGCGCCAATTGCAATGCCACTTCCTACTAATACAGTTGCAACAACTGCAATCAAACGTTTTTGTTTATCATTACTTAGTTGCTTTTTCTTTCTGGTTACAGGAACACCCTTTTTTGTACTAGAGACACTTCTATCGCGTGCTAACTCACGGTCAATAGAAACCGGCTTCTGCTGCGATTCTGGTCCTGATACAGCAGCTGCTCTAGGTCGTTTAGAATCCAAATAAAATTCGTAATCTTCACGTTTAAATCCTTTATCATCGTTCATTTATATCACCCTCTATTATTCATTGTAACGAGGAACAGAAAAAAAGTCAAAGAATTACTCGCTCCTTGACACTTCTCCTAGACAATATGGATAAGAAACATCGGTGATGGTCACATCGACTAAATCCTCACTCTGATACTCTCCCGGCACTTTCACTAATAAATAGTTGCTAGTGTGTCCAAGTGAATAATCGGTACGGTTTACTTCCATTAAAACAGGAAGAGTCTTTCCGATAAACTTTTTCATATACTCCGTTTCCAGTTCCTTTGATAACGCAAGTAATCTTCTGACACGATCTTTCTTCACATCTCCTGGTACTTGTTCTGCCATATCAGCTGCTACAGTTCCACTTCGCCTAGAATATGGGAAAACATGTACTTTAGAAAACTGAACTTCACGCACAAAAGAAAGAGTATCTTGAAAATCCTCTTCTGTCTCGGAAGGAAATCCGACAATGATATCCGTCGTAAGTGAAATATCTGGTCGAATTTCTCGAATTTGTTCCATCTTCTGTTTAAAATATGCCAAATCGTATTTTCGGTTCATCAGACGCAAAATCTTATCAGAACCAGCCTGTAATGGAATGTGTAAGTGATCGACAATAACATCGTTGTCCCGAATAATTTGCAACACTTCATCCGTCAGTTCCGTAATTTCAATCGAAGAAATCCGTAGACGTACTAACCCGTTAATTTTTACGATTTCTCGTAATAAAGCCGCAAAATCAGTTCCCAAATCGACACCATAGTTACCAGTATGAATGCCAGTTAAAACGACCTCTTTATAGCCGTGTTGTACATAATTTTGAATTTCTTCTAAAACGGTCTGAAAATCCTTACTCCGACACTTTCCTCGTACGTATGGAATGATACAATACGAGCAAAAATTTTCACACCCATCTTGAATTTTAATAAAAGCCCTAGTCCGCCCCAAAAAGGTAGACATCGTCATATCATCAAATTTTTCCGGAATCGGCGTCACGAAATAATTGGCCTTTTGTTTCGTTTGCCAATATCGTTCGACATATTCTAAAACCTTACTTTTATTTGCATTTCCAAGCAAAATATCGACACCATCTTCATGGTAATCGTGATTTGCCTCGATAAAGCACCCGATTGCTACAATACAAGCATCGGGATTTCTTCGTATCGCTTGATGAATTACCTTTCTACTCTTTACATCACTCGTATTCGTAACCGAACACGTATTGATAATATAGACATCAGCAATCTCTTGAAATGGTACAATTTCATAACCAGCTTTTTGAAACTGATCGGTAATATATTCACTTTCATATAGATTTACTTTACAACCCAATGATTGAATGGCAACTTTCATACTTCCACCTCTTTGCGGAACTTATTATACCAAAGAAAAAGAGATTACGCAAAAGGTAATCCTAAATCGTTTCAATATCGTCTGTCGTTCCATCAGGTGCGTAGATAGAAGCCATGATAGAAGTAGCTCGATACCTACGCGTATCGTCTCTTTCTTTCTTGACATCTTCCTGATTTAAATCGACACGAATTGAAGCGGCATGTTCCTTTTCCACTTTACGTTTTAATTCTTCTATCGTAATTGGCGAATCTTCCTCAGCTAAATATTGCATCCGCTCATTCGCATTGTAAAGTTCGTCACTGCGTTTCATTAACTCATCCATACTGATGATAGCACTAGCTTCCTGTTCTTTCTCAAACATAGTCTGTTCAATCAAAGTATCGCTTTCCTCATTATCTTCTAGAAGAGAAGTAATTTTTTCAATCTCTAATTGAGCTTGCGTTTTCTCTAGAGCATCGTCTTCCTCGATATAATCAATTTGACTCTGTCTCGCAAGTTCTTTTAGTTCTTCACGCTTCTTATCAGATACTTTCGGTGCAACCTTTAAGACTTCAACAGGTTCCGGTTCAACAGAAATCTTAGGAGCCTTTGTATCTTGAATAATTCTAGGTATTTCATCGAAATAACTAGGAATTTTTCCCTCGTATGGTTTGGGTCTAGAAGGAGTTGCTGGTTCCGGAGCCAAAACCGGAATTTCCGGCATGGTAATTCGAGTCTGGTATAGACTACGAGGCTCTTCTGTCGCAAAGTCTAGAATTTCGACATCTGGAATATCAGTTTTCTTAGGAGATGGCATTGGTTTTTCAAGTGCAACCTCTACAGGCTTAATTTTTGGAGCTGGTTTCGGCATCTTGAATTCTTCTAAAACCGGACGATCCGTAGTCTGCTTTGGAACTGTTACAGCAGGCTCACGTTTCTCAGTCTCAGAACTACTCATAGAAACAGAAACTTTTGGTGTAGAAGGAGCAGAAACGACAGATTCCTTTTTAACTGGTTGATCTGGTTCTTGAAAACTCGTTGCAAAATCGACAGGATCCAACGTCTGATTCTGCTTTTTAGAAGATTTCAATACAATCGGTTCTACCTTCGTAATCGGAATGAATGGTTTCTCTTCTTTCTTTTTCGGTGCAACAACCGGAAGTTCTCCGGTTTCTTCCAAGTGTTTTAGATTTTTGCGCAATACTTTATTATTAAATAAATTCTTATGAAGACGTCTTTTGGCTTGATGGTCCATCACTAAGATCACAACGATTAGAATTAATACAACTGCGATTAAGCCATAGACAAAATATATTTCATTCGAGATATTATTTCCTAAAATACTACCCATCATATCTAAAAATCCACCTTCCATTAACTCTTTCTATCATTAACAGTTTATCACGGAATGAACCATAGGGAAAGCATTTTTTGAAATTTGACGAAAATTGACAAAAAATAAAAGTGCTTGTCAGCACTTTACACTATTCTTCAGTTTACGAATTACTTTCTTCTCAATTCTAGAAATGTAAGATTGACTAATTCCCAATTTTAAAGCGACATCTTTCTGCGTCAACTCTTTTTCTCCCAAAAGACCGTACCGCATCATCATAATCTTACGGTCCCGTTCGGGAAGTTTCATAATTTCATGTAATAAATAATTCTTTTCCGTTTTACTTTCTAGTGCTTTTGTTACCAAATCTTGAGGAGTACCCAGCACATCTTCCAACCGAAGTTCGTTACCATCCGCATCGTATGCCAAAGATTCGTCAATCGAAACTTCCGCACGAACTTTCTTATTCTTTCGTAAATACATTAAAATTTCATTATCGATACACCTAGATGCATACGTCGCAAGTTTAATGTTCTTATCCATACGATACGTCTTAATTCCTTTGATGAGACCGATGGTACCGATGCTGACCAAGTCCTCTAAGTCGACGCCAGTATTCTCGTATTTCTTTGCCAAAAAGACAACCAAGCGAAGATTGTGCTCAATCAAACGATCTCGGCACGACAAATCTCCATCTTCGGCCATAACCAAACAGAATTCCTCTTCGCTTTTCGAAAGAGGTTCCGGTAAAGAATCATTACTCCCAACATAAAGAATCTGATTCATAAAACCACAAATACGACTAATCAAAAAATAAAATCCAATCATAATTTATCCTCCTATTTTCAAAGTAACATAACAAATCCATATAATTTGTCGACTCATAGAAACTAAAATAGTAAAATAACTAACACGATTTATAGAAACTTAAACAATAAAATAGCCAAAACCGCTTATAGAAACTAAAATAGTTAACACAATTTATAGAAACTTAAACAATAAAATAACCAAAACCGCTTATAGAAACTAAAATAGTTAACACAATTTATAGAAACTCTGCTGGTAAAATTGCCTGAGCCGAGGATACCTTAAAAGGTTGATTGACGATCGCAACAATTCGTTTGGAATAGGACTGATGATTAATCCGAACATTGACTTTATAGGCTTTTAAGACACCACTTCCAGCGACACTTTCGTATGGAATATAAAATTGTGGTAACCACGAAAAGTTCGGTATATAAAGTAAGATAACGGAATGCCCATAATACCGTAATTGATTACCAGTATCAATATATGCATTCATTTTGTATTTTTTACCAAAAAGTTCAAATTCTAAAACTCGTAAAAACTCTGCATCTCGTTTCGTTCTCTGATAAAAGCGAACGAATCCGGAGAGAATAATCGGACTGATACATAACACGACAGTAAGAGAAAACGGCATACCATCGGATAAAAACACGAGGCCTTTCTGATCCGTTCCGAATACGGATGATAAAAAAGATAGACTTCCTCCCAAAAAGACACTAGTGGCATAAAGACAAACGACATCCTTTAAAAAATCATCTACTTCTCCAAATGGAAATGCTACAAACACCATCAAAAAACTGACGAGCACTTTAAAACAAAATAAACTGAGTTTCGTAAGTGGCAAAAACAACAATAAAATCGAAAGAGCCCCTAAAAAAGCACTTAAGAATATTCTTTTCAGTTTGGTCTCTTTCTTACGAATCTTCCAAACACTCAAAAGCAAAATCAAATCCAAAACGAAATTGGTAAATAGAACTAAATCCACATATATTTTCATAATAATGAATAATCACAATTTCTCCTTTTGGAACAGTATAAAAAAAAGACAAGTCGAAACTTGTCTAACAAAAAAGAAGAAAGCCTATTTTGCTTCTTCTTTCGTCATTTTAATTTCTTCTTTACCTTTATAGAATCCACATTTTGGACATACTCTATGAGGTTTGATCATTTCGCCACAGTTTGGACATTTTACTGTTCCAACTGCTGTCAAAGCGTTGTGACTTCTTCTTAATCTCTTTCTGCTTTTTGATACTCTGTGAAAAGGTACAGCAAACAATTGAATATTGAACTTCATCTAAATCACTCCTCTCCTAATTTATTCTTTAAATCTTGAAAAGGATTCTCTCTTTGTCTCGCATCCTCTTCGCTTATCACTTTCCAGCCGTCACCATGGTAAGAATGAACATCTTCCACTTTGGTGTACTTTAGTGGAATCTCTAAAACAATATTTTGCCACAAAACTTCCATAATATCAAGTGATTTTTCATTAATTTTCGCATTTTCAATCACTTCATCCTCCAAATGAACCTGAAATGGATATAAAACTGGTTCCAAAGAGATTGCATCTTCTAAAACCATGTTTCCATCGGCATCTAGATTCAAAATGATTTCATCGTTGTAGTTCTTATGAATCGTTCCCGTAACGTGAACGGGTTTCAATTCGACGATATCCGTATTCTCATAATATTCTTTTGGAAATACGACTACCTCATCCACATCGATTTTGTTTGTGACGTTACTTAGTAGTTTTGTTAAATCCATCTAATCACCTGCCAGCATTAACATTATACATTAATAATCGATATTTTGCAACGTTTTTTAATGGCTAGATTGCGTCATCGATGATATAATACAATTGGTGATAAAAATGAAGGCAGTAGGAATTATCGCAGAATACAATCCCTTTCATAACGGGCACTCCTATCAAATTCAAGAGATTAAGAAGATGTTTCCAGAGTATCCAATCATTGTCGTCATGAGTGGAAATTTTACAGAACGTGGCGAACCTGCTATTGTAAACAAATGGGATAGGACAAAAGTAGCATTACAAAACGGTGTCGATTTGGTAGTAGAGTTACCGTTTCCCTTTGCTACCGCAAGTGCCGACTTATTTGCAAGAGGAGCCATTACAATATTGAATGCACTACAGATTAGTCACTTAGCATTCGGTAGTGAAACGAACGATTTAAAAGCCCTACAAAAAGTAGCGCGCATTCAAATTCACAACGAAACATTCGATCAAAAAGTAAAAGAAGTGCTAAAGACGGGCATCTCTTATCCAAAGGCACTGGCAACAGTCACCAAAGAGTTGACCGGTTATGAGATTGGAAGTCCTAACGATATTTTAGGAATTAGTTATTTAAAAGAAATCATCTTACAACAAGCAAATATCATACCCGTTCCCATTAGGAGAACCAATTCCTATCACAGTAAAACCTTACCCAAAGGAACGATTGCCAGTGCGACAAGCATTCGCCATGCCATGGAAAATCAAATAGACATCACCAATTACATTCCAAAAGAATCCTTAAAAAATTGTATCCTTCATAAGAAAGAAGACTACTTTCCTTACCTTAAATATCAAGTGTATTCATCTTGGCAAACATTAGATTCTTTTCACGGTGTCGATAAAAGTTTAGCAAACAAAATTCAAACCGCAATTCCAAATGTAAAAACCACCGACGAACTGATTCAAACAATCAAAACCAAGAATTATACTTACCAACGACTATCGCGTACTCTTCTCTACATTTTATGCGGATACAAAAAAGAGATGGCAAAACAATTTCAAACACCAACTTATATTCGAATTCTAGGATTTACAAAAAAAGGAAAACAATATCTTCATGAAATAAAGGATAGTACTCCACTTCCACTCGTATCCCGATACAAAGAAATCGAAAGTGAGATGCTTACACTAGAATCCCAAGTAACTAACATCTATCAAATACACGAACAAAATGCTAAACAAGAATATCAAACCAAACCGATTTACGAAAAGGAGACAATATGAAAAATATGTTAAAAAAGTATATCGCAGAACTAGACGAAATTACCAAACAGAAAAAAATAACCAATCGTGATGAAATCTTAGAAGATTTAAAAGTAAAAATTGGATTTTTCCAACACGAACGATTTGTCCATTTAATTGTAACGATGTTTACAGGAACTTTCAGTTTAATGACATTCTTAGCCGCAATCATCTCTTGCCACATTGAACTGTATCTACTAACAGCAATCCTGGTTCTTTTATTTGTACCATATATCGCTCACTATTTCTTCTTAGAAAACAACGTTCAAAAGTTATACACATATTATGACATACTAAAAAAATAGCCACTGCTAACTAGCAGATGGCTTTTTATTTGACCAATCCTAATTTATCTAACATCATAATCATCTCTTTGGCAATACCACGTGCCATTTCATAAATGTCGGCATTGTACGTAAGTTCTTGTTTTAAATCCTTTAATGGAATCATCCGAAGTTCAAATTTACCTTTGCTTTCGTGAGATGTATAAGCAACTTTGTGAATATCCGGTTCTTGATCCGTACGAATCACAAAATAATAAATCATCGTCTTCGTGTGTCTACCGTCGCTTGGCCAATCTTTGATATATCCAATCATAACTGCATCCGGTTCTAAAGTATTGGTATCTAACAAAATTCCCGTCTCTTCTAATACTTCTCTACTAATCGCACTCTCTAGTGTTTCCCCTTCTTCAACATGACCACCGATAAACTGATATTGATGATAACTGTATCCTAACAATACTTCATCTAATGAATTAATTAAAATGGCCTTGACTCGCACGACCGAATCCGTTACCTCTTTCTCCGATACTTGATCGGCATTATAAATAATCCGCTTCATAAAGTTCCCCTTCTTTCTTTTCCATTGCTACTTTTTCGCCAAAATGATCAGCCCCAGCTTGATTCAAAATCGTAATGAGTTCTTTAATCATCTGTTTAACGTGATCACTAACCAAAACGGAAGAACGAATCAGTTTCAAAGTGCTGGTAAAAGACTTTTTGACGTCAATCAAACTATTGATATCACTTTGTTCAAATACCAAAAAGACATCATCGACAAACTGCTGTCGTTCTTCTAAAGAATACTGATCGAGCCAAGTAGAAAAGCCCTGTTCTAAAATCTTACTAAATTTACTTAATCTTGCCCTCTTAAAATGATCTTCTTCTACAACCCAATAAAGGGCATAATGTGCTTCCAATCCGATATGAGAAGAAGACACCACCTCATAATCGGGATCGTTTCGCAACAAAATACCCACGAAAGCATAATTCGGAATGATGTGTACATAACGTTCCTTAATCTTTTTATATAGTGGCGAACGATAAACAAAATCCATCAAACCATGACCATCGTTACTGTAAATTTTTTGAATTTTCCGACGAACAAGAAAATTCGCATACATGGAACCGACCAAAGCCAAATGTCCACCTTTTGAGTGTCCTCCTACAATTAATGGTGCATGTCCAAACGTAAAGTGACGATTCAAATAAGAAATCGCTCTTTTTTGAGCCTCAACTGGAAATTGAATCGCCATCTCCAAGTCCTCACGCCACCCACTAATCATCGCATCGGTTCCTTCAAACGCAACATAGCAAACACCATCTGGAAATCGGAATGTAATGGCAGAAAACTGGGATGTTGCTGTAATTTCCTGTTCCCGATAAAACAACTGTAACTCCCGGTAACGTTTCTGTTGATAGACAGCTTTTAATAACTTCAAACTTCCTCTAACAGATAAAATATCCTGTTTCATCTTTTTAACTCGTTCATCATCTTCTAATAAAGAAGTACCAAACGATTGAAGAGTAATTCCATCTTCCAGTTGATCTGGAAACTCTAAATATGCTAAAAACGATAAGATAACGTTATCAACTTCGTTAAATGGTTTTTGTTTAAAAGAAAAGGCACTATACTTTTTGATATATTGAAAAATTGTCATGCTCACACCTCATATGCAATATTGTATCACAGAAAAAAAGAAACCACTAGGTTTCTAACGACTTTTTACAGAATCAGAAGATTCTTTTTTCGGCGATACCTCATAAAGACCTGGAGTAACGACACTCCGTACGGTATCTGTACCAAACACATCGATAAGTGATTTTAAGCAAGAAGCATAATCTCCTACAACGCGGCAATGCCAATCCATCGAAGGATTTGTAGAGATGTCTGGATCAGGAACATACTGTAAAGATTTCTCATCAAACTTTCCAAATAAAGCAAGTTGTAATGCATATAGATAGTCTTCTTTCGTTGCAAAAGAATCAGGATATTTTTGACTAGCCAGCTGATAAATGATTCCCAAATTTAAACTTTGATCAATTCCAACAACTAAAGAATTTATGATTGCATCAGATAAACCATTATATAAATCTTGTCTTGGCTCAATATTTTTTTGAGCATCTAAATCTTGTCCAGAAAAAATACCGGTAGCTAACTCGCACGTTTGTGCAAATCCCAGTAACCCTTGAAAATATTGATGATATAATCCGTTTGTATTTTTAGCGCGAACCGTCAAATCTTTCATTTCTAAATCATCCAATGAAAAAACAGTCTCAGGTCGAAAAGACTCCAAAACCTCTCTTCCATCTACACCAATCATACCCATATTGCCCACTCCTATTCTATATATTTATTATATAAAAAATCACTAAAAAAAGTCAATATGAGGAATCAAATTCTAAGAAAAAAAAGAAGAAACTACGCTGTAATTTCTTCGATTTTCATAAAGTTCGTATGAGCTTCTTTTGGGAATCCGCCAACGACAACAACGATATCGTTTTCTTGTAAATGCATCGCTTCTTTAGCAGCTTTGATTCCTTCATTAACGATGTCATCTGTGTTATCAAAGAATGGAACTAATTTTGGATATACGCCCCACTTTAATGCTAAACTACGAGCAACCTTTGGATCTGTAACGGTTGCAATGATAAATGAGTTTGGACGTAAAGAAGAAATATCCAAAGCCGTTTTACCTGTAAGAGTGGAAACGACAACTGCCTTAACAGGCAATTCGATTGTTGCGTCAACTGCACATTTTGCAATCGTGTTATGGATTTCAGTTCCTCTTAATTTGTATTCACTCAAATTGTATTTGGTAATTCTTTCAACGTTCTCACAAATAGAAGTCATCGTTTGAATGGTTTCAACTGGATATTGACCAATCGTCGTTTCATCACTTGTCATGATGGCATCGCATCCAGCAAGAACAGCATTGGCAACGTCAGTTACTTCAGCATTCGTTGGACGGATGTTCGTCTTCATACTGTACATCATTTGTGTAGCCATGATGACACCTTTTCCATTCGCATGGCATTTGTCAATCATCATTTGTTGATATAATGGTAAGTTCTCAACACCAGTTTCAATACCCAAATCACCACGAGCAACCATGATATAATCAGATGCTTCTACGATTTCATCTAGGTTATCCATTGCATATTGAGTTTCTACTTTAGAGATAATTGGCATATTTGGTTTTCCAAATTCCTTGCATAATTCTCTTACTTGATTGACATCATCTGCACTGTTAACAAAAGAAATAGCTAAGTAATCACCATCTTTATCGCAGGCATATTTAATGTCTTCTCTATCTTTTTCAGAAATGTATGGAACATTCAATTTTTCACCTGGAATGCATACACCACGGCGACTCTTAATCGTTCCAGAATTTTGAATTTCACAAGTAACTCCATCTGCCTCTACAGAAGTGACAATTAATTTATAAAATCCATCATCTAATAAAATAACAGATCCTACTTTTAATTCTTTTAAAACTCCCTTGTAATTTAAAGAAATGCGTTCTTGGTTTCCAATAACATCTTCTTCCACAATACGAATCGTATTACCAGCAACCAAATCAATCTTGTCATTTTCAAATTCACAAGTTCTCAAATCCGGTCCCTTTGTATCATATAATACTCCAATATTAGCACCCAATTCTTCATTGGCACGTTTTACTAAATTTTCAACTGTTTCTCTTTCTTCTAGCACTGCGTGTGAGAAGTTAATACGAGCAACATTCATACCAGCCTCTACTAATCCTTTGAACTTTTCCCAAGGATGAGTAGCAGGTCCAATACTACATATAATCTTTGTCTTTTTCATCTAAATTATTCTCTCCTTTCAAAAGCCACAACCATTTTACCATATCTGCAATAAAAATGGAAATAATTTTGTAAAAAATAGGAAGAAAATGTCATTTTTTCTTCCTTCTTTTTAATGTTTGACACTTTGGACAATAATAAGTTCCTCGGCCACCAATCATGACCTTACGAACAGTAGTATTACACACCGGACAAGTTTTCATACCATGTATTTGCAGTTCGTTTTGAAAAAGACCATGTACGCCTTCTTCAGAAGTAAAACTTTTAATTGTCGTGCCACCAAGTGAAACAGCATGATCTAACACACTTCGCGTCGCATCGATAATAGCGGTTGCTTCCTTCTTAGTAATTTGATAAGTCGGTTGATACGGATTAATTTTAGTAGCAAACAAAATTTCATCATCGTAAATATTACCAATACCAGCAATTATGGTTTGATCTAACAACGTTGTTTTGATAGGAATTCGTTTTGTTTTAAAATGTTCGAGCAAATAATCAGGTGTTAAATTTGCATCGTAGTACTCTAATCCCAACGAACAAAGTGGTTCTCTAGAATATGCATCGGCCTTGGACACCAATACGATTCTGCCAAACTTTCTCGTATCGCAAAAACGAAAATCTTCGCCATCCGTTAGATGAAATAAAACGTGTTCGTGTTTACTACGAGGAGTTCCCGTTTTGCGAAAGAAAAATTTTCCTTCCATCCGCAAATGAATGAGCAATAGATAATTTGTCAAAGAGATGACAATCCACTTTCCACGACATGTAATATCATGAATTTGTTCTTGTTTCATTTCTTCTTGAAAAGTAGGAACATCCGGATAAGAGATAATCGCATTCCAAAATACATCGACACTTTGAATCGTCTTACCAAGTAAACACCTTTTTAAACTGTTAACGACCGTTATGACTTCAGGTTTTTCTGGCATACTACATCACTCCTACTTTGCATCGTACCAATCGCTACCAGTTTCAATATCCACCTTTAAAGGAACGTCCAAAGGATACGTATTTTCCATAATGTTGCGAACGAGTTCTTTCACTTCATCCAATTCATCTTGATAAACATTCAAAACAAGTTCGTCGTGAACCTGAATTAACATTTTACTTTTCAAGTTTCTCTTCTTTAATTCTGCATAAATTTCTACCATAGCCTTCTTTAAAATATCTGCCGCAGAACCCTGAATTGGAGTATTGAGAGCCATGCGTTCTCCCTGTTGACGAATCATATAGTTTTTATTGTTCAATTCATCGATAATTCGTTTCCGGTTCATAATCGTAGTACTGTACCCTTTTTCATGAGCCTCTTTGACAACCTGATTCATGTAGTCCTTAATTCCTGGAAACGTATTCAAATAATCGTCGATAAAGGCCTTCGCGCTCTTGACATCGATGCCCAAATCTTCTGAAAGTCCAAAACTACTAATACCATAAATAATACCAAAATTAACTGCCTTAGCGCTACGGCGTTCATTTTTTGTGACTTCCTCAATCGGTTTATGGTAAATATCGGATGCCGTTTTAGCATGGATATCTTTGTCTTCTTTAAATGCCTCTATCATGTTAGGTGCTTTACACATATGGGCGAAAATCCGCAGTTCAATTTGACTGTAATCGGAAGACATCAAGACAGCATCTTTAGTTGGTAAAAATGCCTTACGAATCAGTTTCCCTAGTTCCAACCGAACTGGAATATTCTGTAAATTTGGACTCTCACTAGAAAGTCTACCGGTTCTCGTCAAAGTCTGATTAAACGTCGTATGAATTTTTCCATCACTAGCAATCTCTTGAATTAACCCAACGGTATAATTTGCATACAGTTTTGCATAAGTACGATAATCTAAAATGAAATCGACAATCGGATAATCCGGTGCTAACTTATCTAAAATTTCTTTGCTAGTCGAATACGTTTCGTTTTTCACCTTTTTAGGATATGGAATCTGTAGTCGTTGAAATAACACCTCTCCCAATTGTTTTGGTGAAAGAATATTGAAAGAAGTACCAGCCAAGCGATACACTTCATTCTCGATATCTTTCATCTTTTCTTGAAGCATTTCGCCCATCTTACTCAAATAGTCACGATCGACATCAATTCCCGTCACTTCCATATCAGCAAGAACCTCTACCAAAGGCATCTCGATGGCTTGGAATAAATAGATATCGTTGTTCTTTTCAATTTCTTCCGTTACTTCATCGTATGTATCATAAACGAATTTGGCTTTGTTGACACAAAGTTTAGCAAGTTCTTCTTCATCGTACAATTTTGGCTTCGCAGTAGTACCAAAAAACGCATCGTAAAATGGAATATCGTATCCATACGTGTTGGCAAGATATGCCGGGTCATTTTTTACATTCTTATTTAACAAGTATCCGGCAATCATCAAATCGTATTTACAGCCTTCAAACGGCAAATGATGATACATACATACTGCTAAAATCTTTTTTAAATCGTAAGTGTATTTCTTCATCTTCGTAGCAAAGAAATCAGGTTTTTGTAACAGAACATCAAATGGAATATAAAATGCATTTTTAGCATTGTAGACACCAAATCCAAGTGGTGTTCCTTTGTGATAATTTCCTCCTAAAACTTCCAAATAGACAGCATACGGTTCATCTAAAGTGATATCATCCAAAGATGTGACAATCTTAACACGGTCCAAAGTCTTATCGACGACGACTTGATCTCTAGCAATTTCTTCCGGAATATCCATTTTTTTAATCAGGGAATAAAACTCCAACTCCTCCAATAATTGAATGTATGCTAACGTATCGACACCTCGGTAGACAATTTTATTAAAGTCCAAATCGACTGGGACATCGCGATAAATCGTTGCCAGTTTCTTACTTTCAAATGCACTTTCTTTTCCGGCAATCAACTTTTCTTTTACTTTTCCTTTTACTTCATCGATGTGGTCATAAAGATTCTCAATCGTATCGTACTGATGAAGTAACGTCAATGCTGTTTTTTCTCCAATTCCTTTGACTCCCGGAATGTTGTCAGATGAATCTCCCATCAATCCTTTCAAATCGATCATCCGAATTGGAGCGAGACCATACACGTTGTGAAACTCTTCCTCTGACATGCGAACAAAACCAGTAGGTTTTAATAACTTAACTTCAACTTCTTTACTAATTAGTTGTAACAAATCTTTATCACTACTGATAATCGTACCGATAAAGTCATCGTTTGGATCATCAATTTTTTTAGCAAACGTACCGATAATATCATCAGCCTCATAATTTTCTACTTCATAATACGTAATTCCCATTGCATTTAACAGTTTCTTAGCAACTGGAAACTGTTGTTTTAACTCATCCGGCATCTCAATGCGGCCAGCTTTATAATCTTTATACTCATCATGGCGAAACGTTTTTCCTTTATCTAACGCAACCATAATGTACTCTGGATTCTCTTCTTTAATAATCTTTTGAATCATATTAATCAATCCATAAAGAGCGTTCGTTGGAAATCCTTTGGAATTTTTCATTGTATTTCCAGAGTATGCAGTCGCATAATAACTCCGAAATAAAATATTATTTCCATCGATTAAAATTACTTTCTTCATAAAATCACCTAGATGTATTATACCATAAATTATTCTAATTCCATTACAACTCGTTCATTTTCTTTCATCGTATCTGGACTACTGTTAAGTCTCTCAATTCGAATCGATAAGAAATAAGTTGCCAACGCACTAAACAAATATAATCCAATCACTGCCATTCTAAATTTTTTATCTTCAAACATCTTTCATTCCTCCCTCACTGTATTTCCATTATAATTCGAACTACTGTTCGTGTCAATAAAAATTTGAACGTTTGTTTGACATTTGACACAAAGTATGGTAAATTAAATACAGAAGGAGTGGAAAGTATGGATGTTTTAACAAAACGTCAAGCAGATATTTTACAAGCAATTAAAGAATTTATGGCCAAAAACGGCTATCCACCTACTGTTCGTGAAATTGGAAGTCAAGTAGGGTTAAGTTCCCCTGCTACCATTCAATTTCATTTAACACAACTAGAACAAAAGGGATATATAAAAAAATCAAATGCCAAAAACAGGACAATCGAATTGTTAGTTCCAAATGAACTTGCCCAAACGGACGATGATGTCGTAAACGTTCCACTAGTAGGAAAAGTTACTGCTGGAACACCGATCGAAGCAATCGAAATGCCAAACGAATTCTTCTCACTACCAACCGCACTACTTCCTGCTGGAGAAGAAGTATTCACATTGAAAGTTTCTGGTGAATCGATGATTAACGTCGGCATTTACGACGGTGATATTTTAATCGTCCAAAAACAAAACGTCGCTAGAAACGGTGACACCGTAGTCGCAATGAACGACGATGGCGAAGCAACCGTAAAAACTTTTTACAAAGAAAACGGTCATTTCCGTTTACAACCAGAAAACGATACGATGGCACCAATTATTTTAGATAACGTTACCATATTAGGAAAAGCAATCGGTCTATATCGTAAATTTTAAGCAATTAAAAAAGTCACATCAGAACTGACTTGATAAATTTATACACGAAATAAAAAGTTCTTAACTATGGCAACATCGATAATTAATCGGTGTTGTTTTTAGTTTATTTTTAATTTTTATGTTATTATTATAGTATACAAATTTGTTTAATACAATTTGTAGTTCATCAAGAGTCTTGGGATTGTCTTTCTTGATGAAATCTTTGAATTGGCCGTTGAGTGTTTCTATCCAAGGATTATGAGTGCAAGTGTAAGGTGCGGACATACTTGGTATAAGATTCATTTCAGCGGTTTTTGTATTATATATTCCACTTTTATACATTCCTCCACGATCTGAATGTAATATGATATTATCTAATTTATAATCACTGTCATTTAATAAATTTAGATTGTATTCTATGAAATCATTATTTAGTGATTTACCAATACATGATACTAATATTTCAGTGCTATAAGCATCAATAAAGAATGATACATTTTGCTTTCCGTCTTTTTCCAATTTTACTTCTGTTGTATCAGTTGATATTACTTTATAAATATCATTTATATCCATATTTTCTGCTATATTTTGATAAGTGTATTTCTTTTCATCCCCTTTCGTTGTAACCGTATATTTACCTTTATTTTTATTTTTCTTTCTAGCCTCAGGTAATTTCATTATGCAACATTTAATTAAGAAAGCCATATAATATGAGATAATGATTCCTTCATGATATTCAAGTTGTTCTTTTATTTGTCTATATCCTGCAGTTCCATTTGATAAATCATAATATTTTTGAATTAGCGGTTTTAATGCTTCATGATTTAATTCGTATCTATTTTTTATATTTTTTCTTTTAAGCCATTTGTAATAAGTATCTCTGGATATTTCTAATTCTTCACACATTATATTTATTGGGTATTGTTTCTTGAATTTTTCGATGAATTGGAATTTGTATGTATTTCTTTTTCCAGGAAGGCATTGAATTTTTTTAGTATTTCATATCTAACATTGTCTTCCGTTATTTCTATTTTTTTCAATCCTTTTTTCTTTTTAAAACAATTTTCTTCGCCTTCCTGAATATACTCTCTAATCCATCTATTAAGTGTACCTGTACTTTTCTTTTTACCTAATATAGTTCTTTCAACTTCCATTTGAGATTTCTTATCAATCAAAACCATTTTTACAGCTTTAATTTTTTCTTCTCGAGTAAAATTTCTATATTCTCTTGTTATCATTGAATCCTCCTTATTTAAATTTTATCATACAAAAAATCTACACACTTTTTATTTTGTGTAGATTTTTTTCAAATCACTTCT
>QAMK01000019.1 GCA_003149915.1 Bacillota bacterium | reverse complement strand
GTTTCACTTACTATGATATCATTTTCTAATACTAGTTTTTTAGTTATTTGATGGATAAAATATTTTCTAGCATTCTTTAATTTTTGAAATAAAACTGATAACTTTTATACATATGAATGCTATCACATCTCCTTTTTCGTTCACAGTTAACAAGAATATATCAAACAAATGTACGCTAGTCAAGTAAATTACGAATTTTTTTACATTTTTCCATTCTGATACGCTTTTCTCATATGCAAAGCAATTTCCTAGTATATAAAAAAACGAGACTCTCCAACAGGAGCGAAGTCTCGCGGTACCATCCTTATTTATCACTTTCATACTATAACGCGTAACCGGAAGGCATTACCCTTTCTGTCTCGAAAGTAGATTAAATAAGGACTTAGATTCGTTTCCACCAACCACGAATTCTCTATTCTAACTCGATTATTATTGTCTTTCGTCATCGACAACTTCATCATATTACTTTTTTATTTTTTTGTCAATCCTTTGTAATTTCTATTTGTCTTTTAAATATCGCTTTAACAAAAACGTTAAAAAGTACGGAAATGTATAAAATTTTCCATTATATCCAATATTTTTATTGCATAGTTTAATGCCATATTTAATGTCTCTATATGTTGTATTATCAATTAAATTATTTAATGATACGGTTGCTTCATCATTAGCTTTTACTTCGATTGGTATTAACGAATTTGTGTCTCTGACAAAGAAATCCATCTCAATTGTACCTTTTTCATTTTTATAGAAATAAAGCTGATACCCTTGTTTTACTAACATGTCTGCTACAATATTTTCATAGATTGCTCCCTTGTAAGTATTGAAATTTTTGTTATTTCTTAAATCTTCTTGAGCTTCTTCATCTAGTGATCCAATCAAAAGACCAGTATCTCTAAAATAAATTCTATAGTTATCCGGATTATAATTTTCCTTTAAAGGTAGTTCTGGCTGCTCTAAGCAATAACATACATTGATGATTCCAGCATTGTTTAACCAATCAACTGTACCAATATATTCTCGATTTCTAGCTCCATGTTCTACTTTTGATATTTGAAATTTTTTATTTTCATTACCTAAAAAGACTGGAATTTTATTGTAAACATTTAGAATCCGAGTTTGACCCAATCCTTCAGCATATTTTGTAATGTCTTTTATCACATTTTTCCGACTATTTTCGGACACTTTTTACACAAAATTCCAACTAATTACTGAATTTTAATTATATATGTTATATTTTTTTCTGATATTGATATACTTTACTATCGTATTTTTTAGGATTTATTTCTTCCTCGCTACAGAACCGATAAGATGTATAAGGATTTTCTTTTCTTACATATCCTTGCATCCATAAATTTCCAAAGCATTCGTTTCCCAACATGTATGCTTTCGTTAAATCTATGATGCGGTTTTGAAAACGATGATATGGCATGATTGAGATTAGTGGGAAGATCGTTATACAAGCACCATCTTGTAAATTTAAACTGGTGTACTCTGGATATCGATTATAATTTTGAACCCTTAAGTTTTCGCCGGTGAAAGAATTAAACCATTGACCATAATCGCGATAAATTGGTGTGTAATTTATAATATGGAAGCTTCCTGTAATCAAAGATGGATAGAAATAGTAATCTTCCATCGTTTGATGAAAAGTATTGTTATAAGAGGCGCTCGGTACAACGTTCATGGTATCCCAACTTGCTGCCAAATATTGACGTAATATTAGTGGAATACTCATCATGGACAATGTACTGTCTGGATACAAATGAAAGTCACTCATGATTTGACCAAATAAAAGGGATTTTCGAATACGTGCACAACGAGAAGGACTATTGACATAGCGATGTAACAATTCTTCCACCGTTTCTTCTTGATCATAGTTCGTGTCATTTGTTTTGGTTTGACTATCTGTATGATAGTCTGTTTTCGTTTTATGATATGTTTGGCTAGAAGTATGACTTTCTTGATTGCTAGATTTGTTCGTTGAACTTGTGTAGTTTTTGTAGGTGCTACTAGAAGTACTTTTCTTTGTATCTGACGCACTTTGGTATTTCGTACTACTTTGGTGTGTGTCATTTGCTTGACTCGTTTTTCTTCTTGCTTCACTCTTTGGCGTGGATTTCTCTTGTGCTTTCTTTGCAGAAGATGATTCTTGCTTTGGTTTCGCTTGTTTTTCTTGATAAGACGTCCATTCCTTATCATAACTTGCACGCATTTCTTTATCAGAAAGAACTTCTTTAGCATCTTCTACTTCTTGAAATGCACTAGTATCCATTTCGGGATGTAAATCCGGATGGGTTTCCCGTGCTTTCGTACGATATGCTTTCTTAACTTCATCATCCGTTGCGGTTTGAGTAATTCCTAGCACTTTATAAAAATCGCGTAGTTCTTCTGGTTTATCGCTTTTATAAAAATTTACTTTATTTGCCATAATACCCTCTTCTTTCGTTTCTGTATTATATCACTTTTTCGATTCAATTTCAAATTGTCACTTCTTCGGTTTCTTTTTTTGAGGACGTAAAGTCAAACACTTATTTAAATCCACTTCGTGACTAGATAGAAATTTCTTTTCTCGCTCTAAAGACGATAATAAAGATTGTGCCTCTTTCGATTTATTTTTTTCTTTTCTAAGTAAATTTAGAAAATACTCTCCTGATGCTGTTTGATTTTGATAAAAGCAATCTCTTGCAAATATGTATTTTATGACACTCGTATCATCTTTAGAAAGGCCATAATCTTTGCAAACTTCTTCTAATGATTTGTCTCCTTCTGCAAACGTATCCGCAATTCTTTGAAGTCCAGACAAGTCGTAGTTTGCTCGATCTGGCTTTAAATCTTCGCTGTTCAAAAACCCTTTTCTTTTTCTACCAAACTCAAGCTTTTCCTGACCCGGATTTGCGTCTTCTAGGTATGGCACTGTTTCCGTTTCTTCCGTAAATATATGGGAAGTCATAATATTTTGATGCTGTAACGTCGTATGAATTTTGTCTGCCAAAGAATCCGTTTGATGAGCAAGAATTTCTTGCTTTGTTTCTAACAACTTTTCCACAGCCAATGTTAGATTGATATGATTTTTTGATTGGCTATTTTTATTTTGCAGCATTTGCAGAACATGTTCGTAATTTCTTGCTGTCAACAAATCGGCAAAGGAATTGCTTTTCGAATCCGTAGATGGCAAAATCGCATTGGACTTTCTCATCCATATTGTTTCTTCTACGACTTTTTTTAAATAATCCCATGTCGCATCATTTTGCTTGGTAATATAGTCCGTCAATTCTTCCAATTGATCCGTATTTAATAGTTCTTGAATATGGTCATTAATCTGGTTATACCGTTCCGTTATTTGTTTTAAAATGGTATAAGATAACAAATATTCGATTGGAAGTGGAAATTTGAGTAATTGTACTAAACATTGTTTGCTGTATTTCATTTTTTCATGACATTTCAATACAATGACAGCAAAATTTTGCTCCATAGAATTTTCGGATGTCGCAGAGTCGGTAATATCTTCTTTCTTCAACGTTTTAGCATAGGAAGAAAGCGACTCCGATAAAGGAATTGCTTTATCTAATAACAAAATATACAAATTACAAATTCGTTTTTGATAATCATCTAACCGATTGAAATCCATTCTATTTAATAAATCAGCTAGTTGTTCTAAATTTTCTTCGTCCAAACACCTGTAAACCGCATCCATAGTAGGTTTTGGTTGACTTAGTACTTCACTTTTTAATTCATATTGATTGCGTCCGTATTTGACGATTTGACCGTTTTCAATTGCTTTCTTAATTGCATAATCGGTGTATCCTTGTTCCAATAATTGTTTTCTACTAAATAATATCATATGCCCTCCTGATATTTTCATTATAACACTTTACTCTTTCTTTCAAAAGAAAAGATAGCGTTTGCTATCTGGATTCGACAATCAATTTAATTGCAGTTCGCTCTTCGCCATCGATTGTAATATCCGTGAAGGCGGGAATGCAAACTAAGTTTTTACCGGATGGTGCGACAAAGCCTCTCGCTATTGCAATCGCTTTAATGGCTTGATTCAATGCCCCTGCTCCAATCGCTTGAATTTCAACATATCCTTTTTCACGAAAGACATTTGCAAGTGCACCTGCCACGCTATTGGGATTTGATTTACTAGATACTTTTAATATTTCCATAATATCTTTCCTTTCTACAATTTAATATATTCCGAAATACAAAAAAAAGAACTGAAATTACTCAGTTCTTAATGCTTCAACCGGATCTTTCTTAGCGGCAATTCTAGCTGGGATAAATCCACCAATCATCGTAAGAGTCATACTGACTAGTATTAATATTAAAGCATGAAGTGGATTTAAAATAGCAACGTTTTCTAATTCCGTCAAATTGTAGATAATTTGGTTCGTTGGAATCGTCAAAATTAGTGCAATTCCGATACCAATTAATCCAGATGTGATACCGATAATGAACGTTTCGGCATTGAATACTCGCGAGATATCTTTCTTTCTAGCACCAAGAGCGCGTAAGATACCAATTTCTTTCGTTCTTTCCAATACAGAGATATACGTAATGATTCCAATCATGATGGAAGATACGATTAGAGAAATGGATGAGAATGCAATTAAGACAATCGTAACTGCTGACATGATGGAACTAGACATAGAAGAAATTAACTCCGCTTGATCCATGTAGATGACTTTATCGTCATCTTCTTTGTCATCGTTATAGGCATCTAAGTATTTTAGCAATTCATCTTTGCTTTCGAAATCTTTCGGGAATAGATAAATCATGTAAGGAGTTTGGTCTGCTCCTAAATATCCTAAAACAGTATCTTTTGTTATCGTCATTCCCGCACTAGATGAGCTAGATGGATTACTTGTAGAATCTGAAAACGGCATTCCCGTTAATACGTTGACGTCACTTGCCTGTTGTGCCTTCACGATTTCAGATTCGTTGTTGGCAGCAATGACTTCATCCAATAGTTCGTCGGTATAACAAAGAGATGCACTAGCAACGTAAGATGGAAAGTCCTCTTTCATACGCAGGATTCCTGATACGGTCAAAGTAATCGAATTATCATAGACACTTTGCAAATCTGGGTTTCTGACAAAGTAATCGCCCATCTTTACATAAAAATCGTCATTTAATGCTACTTTGATTGTCTTTCCGATAATTTCGTCAAACGGAATTTCATCCATTGTATCAAATCCAAGTAATTGTAGAATTTCAGTATTGACGCGATTACTTGCATCGACAATCAACACGATATCTTCTTTCTTTTGTGGAAGTGTTCCTGCTAGGATATCGTAATAGGCTTCCATAGCAGCATTCGGAGTATTTTCGTCCAACGACTTCGGAAGAGCACTAAACGATATATCTTGAGTATCTGCGACAGACACTTTTCCGTCATGTTCTGTTAACACATTTAAGGCCGTCATCTTTGTATAAGATACTCCATATACTAAATCACTTGGGATGTTTTCAATATAATCGATGTAACCATCGTTAATTTTATTTTGATGAACCAACGATTCTAGCGCATTATCCTTTGGAATAACGGTCTGCTTATCAGGATATTTTTCCTGTTCTTCGCCCGTTAACTGAACCAAACTTTCTTCATCCAAATCCATCGATTGCTTGCTTATCATAATTGGCATGGCCGATAGAATTCCTCGTTCAAATTTATCAATTTGTAAATCGAACCCATTTGATAAAGACAGAATCAAAGCGATACCGATGATACCAATGGATGATGCGAACGCTGTAATTAACGTTCTACCCTTTTTGGTCATGATATTATTGAAAGACAAATATAAAGCTTCCATAAAAGACATCTTTGTCTTCTTTAACTTGTACTGTTCTTCCTCTTGTTCTTCTTTTGTAAGTGGATTTGAGTCACTTACAACTTTTCCATCTTTCACTTCAATGACACGTGTTGCATACTGATAAGCTAAATCTTGGTTATGGGTAACCATAATGACCAATTTATCGGATGCAATTTTCTGAATCAAGTCCATGATTTGCTTGCTCGTATTAGAGTCTAGTGCTCCGGTCGGTTCATCTGCTAAGATGATATCTGGATTATTTACTAAACTTCTAGCAATGGCAACTCGTTGCATTTGACCGCCAGATAATTGGTTTGGACGTTTGTGTGCATGTTCTAGAAGACCGACACTTTTCAGTGCTTCTCTCGCTCTTTTTCTACGTTCTTTCTTTTTAACGTTAGATAACGTAAGTGCCATTTCGACGTTGTCTTGAATGGAAATATGGCCGATTAAGTTATAACTTTGAAAAATAAAACCGACACTGTTATTACGGTAAGCATCCCAATCCGCTGCTTTAAAGTTTTTGGTAGACTTTCCATTGATAATTAAATCTCCCGAATCGTAGTGATCTAATCCGCCCAAAACATTTAAAAGGGTGGTTTTCCCTGATCCAGACGGTCCTAAAATGGCAACAAATTCATTTTGACGAAACTGAATGGAAACATCATTCAAAGCCTTTTGAACGAAATCACCTGTTTTGTAACTTTTTTTTATGTGTTTGATTTCTAACATATTTTTATCACCTTTTCTATTACAAACAATATTGACACTTTATACAATTATTCCATTTATAGCAAATTCACTTTTTCTTCTATGTCGTAAAACCAATTGGCATGACTTCTTGCAAAATACATTGCATCCAACGAATCTTGTCTCATCTGTGGTAAGAGACGATTGCTCTTTTTATCATATGTCAAGCGAATTTCCGATGGTATCGGTTTTTCATGCTTTTTTGCAGATGCCATAGCCTTTGCAAATTCACGAGTCATACTTTCCAACGTCTTTTGTTGATTTTCTTGCGTCACATCAAAAGTATCCATCGATACAGAATCCGCTTCGTTGATGGCTTCTTTTTTTAATAACTTTTTACCAAACCGATAAAAGTAGTCGATGGAAATCGTGTTTCCATTACATAGAATGTGTACAAAAACATTGTCTGCTTGATCTTTTGCATACATTCTGGCAATTTCTACAATTTTGATTTCAACGTCTTGTAATTCTTGTTCGAATGTTTTCGATAAGTCTTCTTTTTTTAATGAAATTTCTGATGGTTCTTCATCGATAAATTTACTCATCTGGATGCCTCCTATTTTCAATACATCTATTTTATCATTTTTTGCAAAGAAAAACGACTATTTCTAGTCGCTTTTTTATCTTTTTATAATTGTTCGATTGTTTCTGTCGTTTCCACTTTTACTGGTTCTGCTTGAGGTGCAGGTGCTGGTGTTGGTTCTTCCATTGGAATAGAAGGGGCAGCACTGGCAGGCATTTCTGCACTAGGAGCAGGTGCTTGTGTTTCCATCGGCTTAATATCAGCAGGATTTGCTCCACCATAAATTGGTTTTGCAACATCATCGACTGGTGTTAAGTTTTGAGTTCCCTCTAATGGATTAGCACCACCGTAAATAGAAACAGTAGTTTTCTCTAAATTTAGAGCTTCTGGCGTTTCTAAATCTTCTTGATTGATTTCAGCCGTATTTCCAGCAGGTTCTGCTACAGGTTGAACAGTTGGCTGCTCTACTGATTGAACAGTTGGCTGCTCTACTGGCTGTACTTCTGGCATTGCTGGAGCAGGTTCAGAAACTGGTTCTGGTGTAATTGCTTGCACAGCATCGATACTAGGAATTTCAGGAGCAACTGCTGCTTCGTTCACTGTAGGAATTTCTGCTGGAGCAGGTGCTGGCATCTCTATTGGCGCAACAGCTGGCTGCTCGACAGGTTGTGCAGTAGGTTCACTTATCATAGCAGCACCCATTTGTGGAGCAACTGTATCTGGCGTAACAGGTTGTTCTGCAACAGGAGCAGTTGTCTCTGGTGTAGCAGGTGCAACTTCTGCCTCTTCCTTTGATCCTTTCTTTGACTTAACTGATGTAACAATAAACATAATCAAGGCAATTAAAAGTAATAGAACGCCACCTGTAATTAGCATTCCTGGTACTGTTAAAAACCAATCAAATGAAAATGCCATAATATTCATACTAATTCATCTCCCTATTTTATTCTATTATTATCATAGCAAAAAAATTATCACATTGCAACGAAAATTTACTTTCTAATGGATGGAAAATTTGAAAACGGTTCTCGTGTTGGTAGATTTTGGAATGTCATACTTTCTTTTTTAGTCGGATGAACAAATTGTAAATAGTAAGCATGAAGGGCAATTTGCTTTTTATCTTGATATCCGTATCGTTGATCCCCATATAATGGATGACCAATATGGGCGAATTGTACCCGAATTTGATGATGTCTTCCCGTGTGCAAATTAATTTCTACTAAACTTAAATTTTCTCGTTTATCTTCTTCTAAAACTTTGTAATCTAGTTTGGCTTCTTTGCCATCTTCACTTACAATCGTCGTGCCGTCTTCTCCCTTTTTTAAAAAATCGATGAGGGTTCCTTCTTTTTGTTCTAATATTCCGTGAACGACTGCTAGATACCGTTTTTCCATTTGATGCGTTCTAACTTCTTCTGATAATCTACTGGCTGCTTTGGATGTTCTTGCAAACACTAAGATACCAGAAACCGGACGGTCTAGACGGTGGACAAGGCCTAGGTAAACGTTTCCTGGTTTTTGATATTTTTCTTTGATGTAGTCTTTTACCATCGATAGTAAATCTTTATCTTTACTTGTATCTTCTTGTGTCGGTATATTGACTTCTTTCACTACGACGATGACATGGTTATCTTCATATAATATATTCAGTTTACTCATTGCTTTCAAACCTTCCATAGATTCCACATGGTAAGACGAGTTCACTATTCGTTTCTGGTAGTCCCACTTCTCCAGAAGTAATCGTTCCTTGATACTTTGGTTCCAATAAAATTTTTAACATGTTTTCTAGTACTTTTGCAGAAAGTCCAGTCGTATAAGAATTAATTAAGAAGAATAATGGTTTATCACTTAATAGTTCGACACATAGATTTAGAAGTTCATTGAGATTTTTTTCGATGCTCCAAACTTCACCGTTTGCTCCTCTTCCATAAGAAGGAGGATCCATGATGATAGCATCGTAATGATGACCTCTTCTGATTTCTCTTTTTACGAATTTTAAAACGTCATCGACAATGTAACGAACCGGTTTGTCTTTTAGTCCACTTGCTTCTACATTTTCTTTACACCAGTCGACCATGCCACGAGAAGAGTCTACGTGAACGACACTTGCACCTGCGGCTAGACATGCGACTGTTGCACCACCCGTGTATGCGAATAGATTTAATACACTGATGCTTCTATTGGCACGTTTGATTTTATCCATCATAAAATCCCAATTCACAGCTTGTTCTGGGAATAGTCCTGTATGTTTAAATCCCATCTGTTTGATGTTGAAGGTCAAATTCTTATAACGTACTTGCCAACTAGTAGGTGTGCTTTTTAAATTTTCCCAGTGACCGCCACCGGTGTTACTACGGATGTATTTGGCATGAATTTGTTTTCCTTGAAAGGCATTTTCTTGATGCCAAATAATTTGTGGATCCGGTCTCAATAAATAAACATCTTTCCAACGTTCTAATTTATATCCATCACTCGTTTGAATTAATTCATAATCTTTCCAGTCTTTTGCTAATAACATTTCATAATCACCACGTATTCAGTATATCGAACATTTACTTTGATTGCAAATAAAAAGACGATTACTCGTCTTCATAAAGGTTGTATGCTTTGGATTTGCTCTTTGTTAAATTTGAAATCCATAAAATCAATACTAAAACAATGATAATCAAAATAATGATTGACCATAACAAGTTTACTGGACTCATAAAAATTACCGTAAACTTATCGTAATTGCAACATAAGAATGTTTCAAAACCAATTCCAAATAGGATTGCTGCAAATGTCCAGAATGTTGTGATTACCTTTGTACGACTTACTTGTCCTTTGACTGTATCCGGTTCGTTTTCTCTTAAAACAAAACTGATTGCAATTAAAATCAAAGCAATTCCAGATAAAATAACAAAGTAGTCTGGACCGATTGTTTTAATTACTGCAGACATATGATTATCTACGTCGTAGTATACAGTTGCTTGACGGTTAAAACTATCTAAATCCGTTTGTTCATTTAACATGTAAGTCGCTTCTACTTCGTAAATTTGACCATCTACTGAATAATGGTATACTGGAACGTAATAGCCACCAGTTTCATTAAATCCAACCAAAGTTCCTGTCGTCGGTTCATAGTTTGACATTCTCGTGTTGTATCCTAAAATATCGTAGACACCCGCTAAAATTAAGGCTAAACCTGTCAATGCCAACAAGATTCCTACAATTTTACCAATTCCCTTTTGTTTTTTTGCTTTTGTTTCTTTTACTTTTTCTTTTCTCATAACTACCTCTCTATTATGACTTAAGTATATCACACTTTTTTCTATGTTTGTCAGTTTTTTTGATTTGACACCTTTCTTGACATTTTTTTGATTGTTTGACATTTGTCAACATTCTTTTTTCTGTTTTTCTTTCTTTTTCATTTTAAAAAGCATAAAAAAGAAGCACTTTTATGCTTCTTTGGACAAATAATCAATGGCTTCGATAGCACTTTGTGTGCCGTCTGCAGTAGCCATTGTAAGTTGTTTGATCTTCTTCGTACGGCAGTCGCCTGCGACAAAGATTCCAGATTCTTTGGTCGTAGTATCCGTAGAAAGAAAATATCCATCCGAGCTGCATTCAATGACATTTGAGAATGCTTCCGTGGCAGGTGTTTGGCCAATTGAGATAAACATTCCATCTAGAGAAATGGTGCGGGGTTTACCATTTTCTAGAATTTCAATGCCTGTTAAGCCGTTCTCGTCATGATTTAGTTTCTTTACTTCTGCATGATAGATGATTTCAATATTTTTCTTTTGTGAGAGGTCTTCTTTCATCTTTTCTTCGCACGTCAAGAAATCTAAATTTTGAACGATGTACACTTTTTTACACAAGTCGGATAGTGAGATGGCATTGATGGCAGCGGAGTTACCACCACCAACGACAGCGACTACTTTGTCTTTGTAGAACGCGCCATCACAGGATACACAGAAAGAGATTCCGTTTCCAATTAAATCTTCTTCGTCATCTAGATTTAAGCGACGGTATTTACTTCCAGTGGCTAAAATAATAGTTTTGGTTTCATATTCATTGTCTGTTGTTACTACCTTTTTCGTCTTTCCAGGAACAATTTTTACGACTTCTTCTAGTTCGATTTCGACTCCTAGATTTAAGACTTGTTCATATAAGGCATTGGCTAGATCCATCCCGGAAATTGATTGAAATCCGGGATAGTTCTCCACTTTGGGAGATGAGGCAATTTGACCGCCAATTCCTTCTTTTTCTAACATCAATACTTTCTTATTTGCTCTTGCTAAGTAGATGGCTGCGGTGAGACCTGCTACGCCGCAACCAACGATAATCGTATCGTACATTATGCTGTTGCAACCGTTGAAATGTATTTTTTAATGTTAGAAACGTTTACGATTTTTTGTTCTTTTCCACCTTTTGTTACAAACATAGTAGGTGCTTGTTTAACGCCTTTTTCTTTCGTCAATTCTTTTTGTTCTTCGGCATCAACGACCGTGTATTTAATGTTTGCTTTATCTAATAAAGATTTTGCCATTTTGCAATTTGGACAAGTTTTCGTTGTGAATAAAACGACTTCGTCTTTTGCTTTCTTTGTATCTTTCTTTGTTGCTTTTGTTTCTTTTTCTTCTGTGCAATCACAGTTTTCGAATACTTCATCTGTGTGATCATGTGTCAATTTTGAGTGATTTAAGTCGTAACTCTTACGCATGTCGTATTCTTCCCGTTTACCATCATTCCAGTTTTTAACAGGGCGATAGTATCCTGTAATTCTACTGTATACTTCTGTTTCTTCACCACATTTTGGACATTTGAAATGTTCGCCAGCAATGTAACCATGATTCTTACATACAGAATAGATTGGAGATAATGTATAATATGGAAGTTTGTAATTAGCAGCAATCTTACGAACTAAGTTAGCGGCAGCTTTCCAATCTGGTAAACGTTCTCCTAAGAAGGCATGGAATACAGTTCCTGATGTATAAAGAGTTTGTAATTCATCTTGAATATCTAATGCTGTAAAGATATCATCTGTATATCCAACTGGTAAGTGAGAACTGTTCGTATAGTATGGGGTGTGTCCTTCTTCACTTGCTGTAATGATATCTGGATATCTTTCTTTATCGTGTTTTGCTAAACGATAAGATGTTGATTCAGCAGGTGTTGCTTCTAGGTTATAAAGGTCACCGTACTCTTCTTGATAGTCAGACAGTTTATCACGCATAAAGTTCAGTACATCTTTGGCAAACTTTTGTGTTTCTTCATGAGTTAAATCTTTTCTTAACCAACGAGCATTTAAACCTGCTTCATTCATACCAACTAGTCCGATTGTTGAGAAGTGGTTATTGAACGTTCCTAAATATCTCTTTGTATAAGGATATAGGCCTTCATCTAGTAATTTGGTAATGACATTTCTCTTGATTTTTAAACTTCTTGCTGCAATGTCCATTTCGTGTTCTAGACGTTCATAGAATTCTCTTTCGTCTTTTGCTAAGTATGCGATTCTTGGTAAGTTAATCGTTACAACACCGATTGATCCGGTTGATTCACCGGAACCAAAGTATCCACCACTCTTCTTTCTCAGTTCCCTAAGATCTAGACGAAGACGACAGCACATACTTCTAACATCGCTTGGTTCCATATCACTGTTGACGTAGTTTGAGAAATATGGAGTTCCGTATTTAGCAGCCATTTCAAATAATAGTTTATTGTTTTCTGTTTCGCTCCAATCGAAGTCTTTCGTGATGGAGTACGTTGGAATTGGGTATTGGAAACCACGTCCATTGGCATCTCCTTCGTTCATGATTTCGATGAATGCTTTGTTAATCATATCCATTTCTTTTTTACAATCTTTGTATTTGAAATCGACTTCTTTGCCACCGACGATACAGTTTAGTTCCGCAAGATCGTTTGGAACAGTCCAGTCTAGAGTGATGTTTGTAAATGGTGCTTGAGTACCCCAACGTGATGGAGTGTTAACACCGTATACGAAAGATTGAATGCATTGTTTTACTTCGTGATAATCTAAGTTATCGATTTTTACGAACGGTGCTAGATACGTATCGAAGGATGAGAATGCTTGTGCACCAGCCCATTCATTTTGCATGATACCTAAGAAGTTAACCATTTGGTTACATAATGTAGATAAGTGTTTTGCAGGAGATGAAGTAATCTTACCTGGAACACCACCTAATCCTTCTTTAATTAGTTGTTTTAGACTCCATCCAGCACAGTATCCTGTTAGCATGGATAAATCGTGGATATGGATATCGGCATTTCTATGAGCATTGGCGATTTCTTCATCGTATACTTCACTCAACCAATAGTTGGCAGTGATAGCACCAGAGTTACTAAGAATTAGTCCTCCAACTGAATACGTTACCGTAGAGTTTTCTTTGACACGCCAATCAGTAACATTGATGTAGCTGTTTACGACCTGTTTGTAATCCAAAACCGTCTGTTTCATATTTCTCTGTTTTTCATGTAATTTACGGTATAAGATGTATGCTTTGGCAACATCGTCATATCCGGCATGAATTAAAACTTTTTCGACACTATCTTGAATATCTTCTACATTTACAATGTCGTCTTTAATTTTATCTTGGAAGTCAGATGTTACTTTTAAGGATAAAAAGTCAATGATGTCGTCCGTGTAATTTTTTTCCTCTGCATCCATAGCAGCTTTGATTGCTTCTTGAATTTTTTCAATTTTAAAACTTACAATTTTCCCTTCTCTTTTTCTTACTTTATACATATAACTCACTCCTTTTTCTCTATATCGATTCCTCTTAATTTGGTATTTGGGAACTTATTTGCAATGGTTTGATAAATTAAAATTAGTTCATCATCACTGTAACTTTTTAGTCCTTGCTGAATGCAAGTGTCACTGTCAACATACTTTTGTAAATAATAAGGACTATCCCCTACAAGCGATGCCATTTCTTCGATATCCTCTATGGTGTGATATTCTTTGATGACGGTCGTTCGAAATTCGTGTTGAATGTTACTATTTTTCAGTAACTCCATACTTTTTTGAATCTTTTTGAAATTGGGCTTTACTTGGATTACATCTTGGTATTTGGATGGGGCATGTTTGATATCCATCGCAACATAATCTAGTAAATTCTCTTTTAACAAGTCTTCTAATACATCCGGATTGGATCCGTTCGTATCCAATTTTACTTTGATACCGATTTCTTTTACTTTCTGGATGAACTCTTTTAGACCTTTTTGAATGGTCGGTTCACCACCACTAATGCAAATGCCATCGATGAGACCTTTTCGTTTTTTTAAATAGGCCAAGATTTCTTCCTCTTCATATCTCGTTTGATCGGTTCCTAAAACGAGACCCGAGTTTTGGCAATACGGACATTTGAAGTTGCAACCGTTTGTAAAAATGGTACAAGCGACTTCGCCCGGATAATTTAAAATACTTACTTTATCGAATCCAGATATTATCATGTGCCATCCCTCACTTTCATATCGAGATATCCGATATCATTTTGATGGGCATCTTGAATGATTTCTTGAATTTTCTTTAACGAAACATTTTTCGCTAACTTGATCTTCAGTAGGTGGCCACCATTCGTTAGTTTTTGATATTCTCCCGTTCGCTCTAAGCGATGATCTTGATCTGCTAGGAATGCATCTGAGAACGTATCGTATCTTTCTTTATCAGTTACACCAGGAATAGAACCGTAAATCGATTTGTCGATAGCTAAGAAATAAGACCTTACTTTTTCATTTAATGTTTCGCTAACGACGAAATTCAATCTTTCATTCTGTGAAATTTCATCTGCTTTCTTACGGATAAAGGTTAAGATTTCTAATGCTAGGGAAGAAGATGATTCTTTCTCTAAGTAAAGAGATGCTTCATAAAGACCTGTAATATTAATATCTAACGTTCCACTTCTTAGAATCTTTCTGATTTTTCCATTCGTATCTAATTTCTCAGAGTCTAAGAATATGTTTTCTTGAAACAGATATTTAAAATCATCTTTATATTTGGAAGCAACCGATTCAAATGCTTGTAGCAATTCGTTTTTGGTATGTTCAATTGCTACGGCAAGTTCGGTATAGAATGCTTCTTTCTCTTTTGTTGCTAGGGCGATGCGGACCAAGTTGATACTGGTCGTGGCTAGAAGAATTCTTCCTTTACTTACCCGTTTATCTGGATTGATATTGTCTAGGATTCGCTTTCCAGATGGCAAGTACTCTACTTCACAACCGCTTTCCGTCTGATTAAATGTTGCATCTAAGAAAGAAAGACGAATGTTTTTATTTTCATGAATGCACTCGATTACTTGTTCTAATAGATCTGTTAACGGTCCTGTTTTATAATTGATTCCTTCTTTGACTTTAAAGATTAGATATACTTTACGGAACGATTCTTTCTTATAAATTTCTAAGATGATTTGGTTTAGCATACGTCCTATCGTACTGCTATTTGTACCGATGCTAATAGCATAATTGTTAGAACCGATTGCCGTATCGTTATGTTCTAACGACATCAGGCATAGAAATAATTCTTTCTTTACCCAAACTTTGGTGTTTCTTAAGGCTTGATCCATAGAATTTTTCCAAATTTCTTCGACTTTTTTCGACTTGATATATTTTTTAAATTGCATGAAATCGATTTCTATCGTATCTAATAGTTCAATCTCATCTTCAATACTATCGAAATCGATGTATTCTAAGATTCCTGCTTCTTTAAATTCTCGGTTCAATTCTTCAATCAAATATTTTTTATAAGTATCTACAAAATACGGAACTAGTTCATAATCCAAACTTGCGATGGTGTGTTCTCCATATTGTTCTTTTTTAATATTGACTAATAAATTTGTTAAATATGGCATATAATTGTCGCGAGGTTTTATTTTCGATAAATCGATTACTGAAGACTTTGTCGTTCCTAACACATACTCATCTAAATTGTGAATATAGATGCTGCCCTCTTCATGACTTCTCACATACTTTGCATCGATTAAATAGGCTTTGGCAAATTCACTGGAAATGATTTTACCGAAACTTGTCAATGTTTCTAATGGATTTTGCTTGGTATCCTTCTTTGCACTTAAGATTAACCGTTCCATCGCCTTGACAAATTTATGTTGTTGTTTTACTTCGAATACTTCTCGTGATGCTGCCCGTTTTAGACGATATTCACTGAATGCTTGATATACTTCTGTATAGTTGCTTTGATTTAAAACGGTCTCGATGATGTCTTGAATATCCTCTACATTAATTGTTTTCCGATCTTTATAATTTTGCTCTATATTTTTTAAAACTTTTTCATATATTTTATTGACGTCTTTGGGATCCGTCTCTTGATTTACACTATCGAATGCTTTCTTAATTGCTAAGGCAATTTTGGTACCGTTGAAACTAACTCGTTGTCCAGTACGCTTTACGATAATTAAATCGTTTAGATTGCTATTCTCCATACCTCACCTTGCCTTTCTGTGCTATATTCATTATGGCACAGAGAAAAAAATCATTCAATGTTTTTTTTGAACTTTTTTGTTCGATTTTCACTTATTAAAGAAAATAAAAAGAACATTTTTCTAAAAAAAAACATTCTTTCAAAAATGATACAATTGTTGAAATCAATGGTTTTGAAAAGTTTTTAAAAAGTCAATACCCAAAATAAAGAAAATATTTTTTTGAAAAATTTTACATAAATTTTATTTTTGTTGACAGTCATTGACTTTCAAAAAATACTGTGTCACGTCGTGAAACTACACTTTTTGTAAGGAAAGTTTTCGGTAATCCTGTTCTAGTAGTTCTAGAGAGATGCGATCATAGTATTTTCCTCCTACTAAAACACATTCGTGACGTCTGCCATATTCTTGAAATCCTAGTTTTTGATAACAGTGGAGTGCGTTTTCATTGTAACTGATGACACTTAAGTTGATGTTATGCAAATTTAAATAATCGAATCCATAACGAATGATGGCACGTAGTGCTTCTGTTCCATATCCTTTGCTACGATATTCTTTTTCACCGATGTAAATTCCAATGGTAGCTGTCCTATCTAGCTCGTTAACAGAAGTCAAAATGATACTTCCAATTGCTCTGTCATCTTCTTTTAAAATGATTTCGAACGATGGCTTTTTCTTATCGATGATCGATTCTAGCATTTCTTCAGCAGAATCTTCCGTCGTAATCGTATGCGTTGTATGAAGACCAGCCGTTACTTCTTCATCATTCAACCATTTAGCAAAAAGAAGAGCATCATCTTTGACGACGGGAGATAAGTAAATTCGTTTTTCCTCGATTTTCTTAAAATATTTCATGTTTCCTCCTTGTATTTTTTCTTGTTTTCATTATAATTATAACACGTAAGATAGGAGTTTGATTTATGCATCCATTTAAACATTTGCAAGTTGTCAATCATCATCGCTTTGAAGTTTTTAAACTGTGCGTGCGATGTGGTATCATTTGGCGCGGTCTTACCCATGATTTATCAAAATACTCGAAAACAGAATTTGTAGAAGGCGCCTCTTACTTCTGTGGAAATCGCTCACCGATTCAGAAATGTCGGGAAATAAATGGCTACAGTCTCGCTTGGGTACATCACATTCACAGGAACAAGCATCATCCAGAATTCTGGGTCGATTATCCATATTACATCATGATGCCTTATCCATACGCTGTAGAAAGTATCTGTGACCGCATCGCTGCCTGTAAGATTTATCATAAAAAGAAATATAAAGAAAAAGATGCTTTAGACTATTGGAACAAAACAAAAGAACATACACCAGTTCATCCCAATATGGCAAAGTTTTACCAAACAGTCTTTGAAGATTTGGCAAAATATGGGGAACCTTATATTTTAAATAAAAAATACATGAAAGAAACATATCAAAAATGTACAAAAGAAAGCAAGTAGATACATGTCTACTTGCTTTTTGTTAGAAAAAATTTTGCAAGTTCATTTGCAAAACTTTTGATTTTTGCGAACTTTTGCAAATTACTTTCTAACAATATAGTCTTCTTTTCTTGGTTTCGCCTCTGGTTGTTCGTCTGGATATCCCAAAATAATATTGGCAATTCCTTCTTCCGTTTCCTTGATACCTAGTTCGTCTCTTAAAATTTTTCCTTCTTCGGTTTCTAATTCTTCCTTCGCACGGTAAATATAACAACTTCCAATACCGATACTATAAGCCTCATTCATTAAGTTCGATGCTACTAGGACACCGTCATCATGGTAAGTAGAAATTTTTTTATCGGCCACGACAACAATTACTGTTGAAGCGCCATAAAATGGATCGATGTTTTCATTGTTCATAATACTGGCATTAGATTTTCTCAATCGTTCCCTCAGTTCAGGATTTTGAACAACAATCATTCTAGCAGACTGTCTTCCCATTCCAGATGGCGCATACATACCTGCCTCTAGTATTTTTTCTAGTTCACTTTCTTTAATTTGTTCGCTTTTATATTTTCGAATGCTTCTTCTACCCTTTAGAATTTCTAAAATATCCATAAACTCTCCTTAACTACAAATCGGTTCGTTAATGCCGTCTTCTAATGTACGATCTGTCTTTTTAATTTCTACTAAATCAGTGTTATCAAAAATACTTTGAATCGTGTCTTCGATAATGGAATTGCCTTTTCTAAATACAAATTCATAGATTTGACCTTCTTCTAATTCTAATTTTTCTTCATTGTTTACTAGTACTGTTTGAACACCTTCCGTATTTTGTAACGTAACATAGAAATCATCTTTGTTTTCCGTTGGTGTAATTAATAAAAGTCGATACGTTCTCGTAAATTCACAAGTATTGTCATTTTCAACATTATCTTTATAATGGTTCCATATCGTAAAACAACCGAAGCAACCGATTAGTCCCAAACATACTAAAATAAAAATTGTTCGTGCATTTCTGCGCATTGTATCACACTCCATGTATTTTTTATTATAGCATGTTTCTCAAAAAAATTGACAAAAAAACACCTTATCCAAAGATAAAGTGCTTGTCTTTTAAAGTTCAATTAGTTCGTATTCACGAGTTCCAACACCAAGGTCTGCAGCTGCTTCTACAGTATGAACACCATGAAGTGATTCAATTCTAGCAATTAGTTTGTCCTTACCTGGATCTGTAGAATTGTATACCAAATCTAAGCATGCTTGATCTACTGCAACTGGATCTGCTGATGCAAGAATACCAACATCTTTCATACATGGTGCAGATGCGTTTCCGTCACAATCGCAATCGACTGAAATGTTTTTCATCACATTGACAAATACAGCGTTACCTTTGAAGTAATCTACAACACTAGCTGCAGCATCAGCCATTGCTTCTAGGAATCTGTCTTGTTCTGGTAAATTAGCAAACAACTTCGTTTGATCATTCGTAACTCCTGCTGTATGAATTAGAGTTTTACCAGCAGATGATGCACAACCGATAGAAAGTTGTTTTAAGGCACCTCCAAAACCGCCCATAGCGTGGCCTTTGAAATGTGATAAAACGAATAGAGAATCGTAGTTTGCTAAATTTTTTCCGACGTAGTTCTTTTTTAGAATTTTACCATTCGGAATATCTAGTTCCATGTCTGGTCCTTCTTCATCTAGCAGATCGAATGGGAAATATTTGTTCCATTCATGTTCTTCAATTAACTTTTTGTGTTTTTCGGTAGAGTTTCTTGCTCCTTCATAAGCAGTGTTACACTCCACTACTGTACCATTTACATAGTTGATTACATCTTTTACGAATTCTGGACGTAAGTAGTTTTGGTTACCTTGTTCGCCAGAATGCATCTTAACAGCAACCTTACCTGTCAACTTCTTTCCTACTGCTTCATAAGCTTTGATAATATTCTCTGGTGTAATATCTCTGATAAAATATACTTTTGCTTTTTCCATACTTTTTCCTCCTTTTATGACTCATGTTCGTCATAGTATTTAATTTTTTCTTTTAATTTCTTTCTGACTGTTTCCAACTTTGCCATTCGTTTATCGATTCGCTCTAGTTGCGCCGTCAAAATACTCCGTCTTTCCTTTTTGGTTTTATCGCCTTGACGATTCAAGAGCAAATACCTACGAAGTTCCGGAATCGGAATATCAGCACTTCTCATACAAAGGACGAATTCTAGTTGTTTTAAATCTTGTTCCTGATAATTACGAATTCCAGATGCATCTTTTTGGACTGGTCCTAATAAACCTTCCTTTTCATAATACCGCAATGTATCTGTCGTAATATGGTACATATTGCTGACTTCTTTTATTTTCACTAGAATTCACCTCATTTTCATTGTAAACCTTAAAGTCCACTCTAAGTCAAGTTTTTTTCGTATAAAATTGCTTTTAAACATACACTATGGTATACTTAAAAGGACAAAAACGGAGGTCACTTATGCAAGAATTTATTATTTCACTGATGGGACAATTTGGATATTTTGGAGTATTCTTTTTAATCGCCTTAGAAAATGTATTTCCGCCGATTCCATCGGAAGTTATTTTGTTATTTGGCGGTTTTATGACAACTTACACCAGTTTGAATATTGCACTGATGGTCGTCGCGGCTACTTTAGGATCTTTGCTTGGGGCAATTGTCTTATATTATATCGGTAAAATTTTAAACAAAGAACGACTTAAAAAAATCGTTTCTGGAAAAGTTGGTAAAGTATTACGATTAAAAGAAAAAGATATTGATATGGCAGATCATTGGTTCGATACCAAAGGAAATAAAACGGTTTTCTTCTGTCGGTTTATCCCAATCGTGAGAAGTTTAATTTCCATTCCGGCTGGTATGAGTGAAATGCCAATGGCTAAATTCTTACTTTACACGACAGTTGGTTCTGCTATTTGGAATACTGTTTTGATTGTTATTGGAAATCGTGTTGGAGAAAATTGGGAATCGATTTTAGGGGTTTTCGACCAATATTCTCATATCGTATTGATTCTGTTAATTTTAATATTTATTTTATTCATCGTTTGGTTCTATACAAAAAAGCAAAAGAAAAAGAAAGCATAAAAAATAATCTTACAACTGTAAGGTTATTTTTTTGTGAAAGAAAATGCATACGTCGTGATTTCTAAATTGCGGAAGGGATATTTTTGAAACTGTTCTAAGATTTGGTTTTCTTCTTCTGTACGTTGTTTGCACCAACCAAAATATTTCCCGTCATAGAATTCTTCCGATAAGAACAAATTCCAGATATCTGAAATCGTATAGAGTCTTTTCTTACTATCGTACCAGGTGTCATTTAGAAAATGACGCAGTGATGTGATACTGGCAACGTTTTGAATTTCGCCTATGATTTTTCCACCAGACTTTAACTTTTTCGATATCTTTTTTAAATATCGTTTAGGATTTTTAACGTTCTCTAAAGTATCGCCAATTAAAATTAGATCAAAGTCATCTTCTTTGACGTCATCTAGTTTGGATACCGTTGGAATGAGTAACTCACATATTTTTCTTTTATTGGCATCTTTCTCTACACCGACAACATTTACATCTTTTAACTGATAACGAAGCATCAGTGCTGTCACACCGATACCAGAAGAAATCTCTAATACTTTTTTAGCATCCGTTATGAGTGGCATGGAGTAATTTTTTCCTTCATCGAATGCAAAAGCAGAAAACTTCCATTTTTGATAAAAATATTTTCTATTTTTATTTAAGATGCGATAAAATTTTGTCCAATCTTTCCGAAATGACGTTCCTAGTTCATGATGAATAAAAACGTTATGACATAATACCAAGCGATAGCCAAGTTTGAGGATTCGTAACGACAAGTCATTATCTTCGATGTATCCTGGACTGTAGCCTTCGTCTAAAGTACCAATTTGATGCATTACTTCATTTTTAATTAACAGACAAAATCCGATTAAAAATACTTTGTCTTCCAACTCTTTTTCGTTCGTTTTTATGTTGTTTTGTTTGGCGAGTTTTTGCATTTCTTCTACCGAAGTGTACGTGAATGGTGCCCCTTGACGATTATCATTGTGATTTGACATGGCTCCTACAGCACCGATTTTCTCATCACTTTCTAAAGCATTCTGTAAATTTTCTAACCAATTCGTCGTAACAATCGTATCGTTGTTCAATAACAAAATATGATTTTCTGGATTTGCTAAGGAAATTCCAATGTTGCATCCTTTGGGGAAACCTTCATTTTTGGAATTCAACTGATAGATGATGTTTTTCTGTTCTTTTAACCAAGCAGGTGTGCCGTCAGTTGAGGCATTATCTACAATGATCAATTCATAGCAATTGGGATTGGTATACTGTCTGATACTTTCGATACAGGCTTTCGTACACTCCAGCTGATTATAAGTCAATATAATAATCGATACGTTTCTTTTCATATTTCATCTCCCTATGATAAAGTATGAAAAAAAGAGTCGTTTTGACTCTTTTAACTATCTTTAAATAATCGAACTAAAATTGGTTTTAATCCTTCTAATACCAAGAATGCTAGAATGTTGATACCAATTACTAGTGCTACTTGCCATACTTTTACGATAACTAAGCCGAACAATTTACCAATTGGGGTAAAGAATACGATGGTCTGAACGACTAGAAGTACAAAAATACCTAAGTTTAGATGTTTATTAGAAAAGATTCCGCGTTCAAAAATTGTCTCTTTTAATGATCTACAGTTGTATGCAAAGACAAATTCATTGATTACGATACTCAGTAGGGCCAATGTTTGAGCAAGTTCTGTGCCTTGACTCTTAAATAAGAAATATACCAATAGACTGATTCCTGCTTCTAAAATGACGGATGTTACTAAGAATGCCGTAAAAAATTGGGTAAATATTGGTCGGTTGATTCCATTTGGTTTCCGTTTCATGTTATTTTTGGATGATTTTTCAAATGCGAGTGCAATCGATGGTATCGTATCTGCCACTAGGTCGATATATAAAACATGTAGGGCTGAGATAATATTACTACCCATGAACATACCAAATAAGATAATAACAATTTCGGTGAAGTTTGAAGATAAATTATACAATACATTGATGATGACATTATCGTAAATTCTTCTGCCTTCTGATACTGCTGTCGTGATGGTACTGTAACTATCATCTAACAAAATGATGTCGGCAACGTTTTTGGTTACATCGGTACCAGATTTTCCCATGCCGACACCGACGTTAGCTAGTTTCATTGCTGGGGCATCGTTTACACCGTCACCAGTCATAGCAACTACTTTTCCCATTCGCTGTAATGCTGTTACAATTTGAACTTTCGCTTCTGGACTTACTCTTGCAAAAACTGAATATTTATTGACGTACTCTATCCAGTCATCTTTGCTTAAGTGCGTTAGTTCACTGGCATTGACTCCTTCGTCATCCGACGAGCAAATCCCTACTTCTTTTCCAATCGATAACGCTGTCTCTAGATTATCTCCCGTTATCATAATCGGTCGAATGTGTGCTTCTTTACATTCTTGAATGGCTGCTTTGACATCTTTTCTAGCGGGATCTTTAAAGCCCGTTAGGCCGACTAAAATCAAATCGGATTCTTCTTTAAAATATTCTGCTTCTTCTTTTCTGTCATGAGTGATTTCTTTCGTTGCAAATGCTAGAACTTTTAAAGCTTCTTGTGATAACTGTGTTTCCATTTCTTCGTACTCTGCTTTTATTTCAGCAGTTAACGGTTTTATCTTACCATCTATTAAAACCGATTTGCATCTTGGAAGAAGGGATTCTAAACTTCCTTTTGTATAAATAACTTTCCCATTATTCTCTTCATAAATCGTACTCATCATCTTACGTTTCGAATCAAACGGCAATTCTAAAACGCGTTTTTTCTTTTTTTGAAGTGTTTCGACATCGATCTTCTGTTTTTCTAAGTATTGATTTAATGCAACTTCTACGGCGTCACCACGATACTTACCATCGTCATCTTTCGTCGAGTTATTACAACATAACATGATATTAATAAACGTTTGATAGTTTTTGATATCTTCTAGTGGAATTAAATTGCCATTCGTATAAACTTTTAAGATTTCCATCTGGTTCGTCGTTAACGTTCCTGTCTTATCGGTACAGATGACTTCCGTTGCTCCCAAAGTTTCGATGGCCGCTAGGTTTCTAACAATCGATTTCTTCTTTGCCATTTGAGAGACACCAATCGATAACGTTGCTGTAATCGCAATTGGTAAGCACTCTGGAACGCTCGCCACAATCATGGAAATACAAAGCATGACGACATTTAATAGCGTGTAATCCATAATGAGACCGTAACATAATACGAATGCTACTAATATGGCTGCTACACAAGAGATAAACGTACTGATTTTATTTACTTTTACTTGTAACGGTGTAATCGGTTCTTCTTTGCTATCCAAAGTAGAAGCAATTTTACCTAGTTCTGTATTCATTCCCGTATCGGTAACAACAGCTTCAATTTTACCAGCCACTAAAATCGTACCAGAATATACCATATCGGTGCGCTCAGCAATTAGTGCCTTTTTCGTAATCGTCTCTTCGGTTTTATCGACACTCATACTTTCGCCCGTTAAGATGGACTCATCACATTTGGCAAAGTAACTTTCGACGATTCTAGCATCGGCAGGAATTTTATCGCCGGCTTCTAAAATGATGTAATCACCACGAACTAAGTCCTTGGCATCGATTTCCGTGATGTCGCCACCACGTTTTACCTTAGCCTTAGCAGAAGAATAATTTTTCAGTTTTTCTAGGGCGTCCTCGGCTTTGGACTCTTGAAAGTAACCCATCAAGCAGTTGATTAAAGACGTACCTAGAATCACAATCGGCTCTAGAAAATCTCCCGATGTAAAAATGGCATAGACGAGTGACATGACACCAACTAACAGCAATAAAATTACCATGATGTTTTTAAACTGACTTAAGAAAATCTTCCATTTACTTTTCTTGTTCTTTTGAATTAAAACATTTTTTCCAAATAAACCAAGACGTCTTTCTGCTTCTTTATCAGAAAGTCCATCTTTATTTGTTTGGTACTCACTATAAATTTCTTCTATTGTTTTTTGATATGTTTCTTTCATCTTCTCACCTATCTTCTACATCATTATAACGCACTTTATAGATAAAAGATAGGCAAAGAAAAAAAATACTGTCAACTTAGTTGGCAGTACTTTGATTCGTTGTGTGTAAATCTGTATATTCTTGATTGAACTGATTATACTTCATGCCGATTTTTTCTTTTGGAGCACATTCTACTGGATACCAGCCTCTTTGAAACATCAATTCATACGTTTCTCTTTGCAAAGAACTGATTCCATCAAAAACTTGTTTATATGTTTGATAAAGCGTTTCATTGCTGACTTCTGTCAAAGCAACTGCATAGTTTTTAACGAGTGCTTTTAAAGAAGAAAGCAAGCAGTTCATATAATCTTTATCATTTAACATCATTCCTTTTGAAACTTCTACTTTTGGATTCGAAATCGTTTGATTATTCATTTTGTCCTCCTTCTAAAATTGTCAACACATTTTGTAAATTTGTGTCAAAAAATGTCGCACATTTCTGTAAATGATTTTTTAGCACTTCATCTTGTACACTTGGGATTTGATTCATCGTCTTTTTGTAAGATTCATACATCCAGTTAAACATATCACTTAGATAATCCAAGTCCTTTCCTGAAATTACATTTGGTACTTCTTGATATTGTTGTTGCATATTTTTCATCCTTTCTTTTTCATTATGAGATTATCTGTCTTCTTTTATACACTTTATAAATATTTTTTCAATTCACTAATGGCATGTTGTTGAAAAGTACAAAAGTTTTTCGCAAGTTTTTCGTTTTCTTTAGACATTTTTCCATGATAGTCTTTTCGTTTTTTCTCCATTTCTAAACTTCCCATTGAGATCCCTTGAATTAACATGCTGGCCATCGATGCATCGCTATTGTCGTCATTTACCTCTTTTTTAATTCCCATGGCAGACATCATCTTGGCCATACCATTTTCTTCTGCCGCATGAATGCCGTTCTTTTCTAAGATTTCTTTACTTTCCGTTGCGTATTTTTCATACTTATGTAAAATTTCTTCTAATGTCCCTTTGATGTGATTATCTTTGTCTTTTAGTTCCGTCATCAGTTTCTTTAGGGTGTACACGGCCATCGTAGCATCTTTATGCACATGTTCTAACAATTCATATTTTTCTTCCATAATCGTTCCTCCTTTTTTATTTTGAGTTACAGTCAGAATTTTTATACAAAAGAAAAAGATTCGATGAGTTTTTCATCCAATCTTTGAAATACTTGGAATATAAGCATACTGCTCATCATGATAAGATGCGATATCGTCATATATTTTTTTTGCTATCTTAGAACATGTATCAATTCTCTTACTAGTCGTTTTTCTCTGCACCAAGGGAACTACGTTTCTTTTTTTAGATTCTACAGATACAAAAAATTGATTTGGTTTTTCATTGCTACTTGTTAAGTTCGTTACATGCTCAAATGTCGACCAAGAAGAAATATGTTCGCGCAAGATAGATACAATTTCGGATTCCTTTTTTTGATATAGGTCAGAAAGAGTTATTAAATTCTGCTCTGCTACTTTCTTTAATGCCTCCGAAATATATTTCATGACATATTTATCACGATTTCCTTGTAATTCTTTTGCATACGTTCTCGTCATTCTAGCAAATGAATTCGCATATTTTAAATTTTTAAAACCGAGTTCTTTCCTACCATCTTCATTTTGTAAGACGATGATATCATCATAGACTTCTTTAATTTCTGATAATGAATTCGTATGTAGCCAAATGTAACAAGTATGAAGAACTCCATCTAAACGATCTGTACAAAGTCGTGGCGAATGATTTTCCAAGATCGGAAATTGTTCTAAATTGGATAAGTCTTCTATTGGAATATCATCCTCTTTTAAATAACGTTTTAATTCTTCATCTCTTGCAATTACATCGGAGAGTGTCTCTTCTGAACTTTCTTGATTTATGGAGTCTCCTAATAAAAAGTCAATAGTATGGGCAAAACAAGGTGTTCCAATATCGTGTAGAAGTGCTGCTAGTGTTTCTTTTTTATCGTGAGTAAAGTGCCATGTCATGTGGGCTACAACCAAACTATGATCAAATCTCGTGTACAAAAACTTAGGCTGATAAAGATTCGTGTAATCACATCCACAAAACTGGGTTACATACTTTAACCGTTTCATCGTTTTGGTAATTAAGTAACGATTTAAAAAATCTGGGTACTCTCGGTCAACAAAAAGATTTAAATACTCGGTCATCATTTTTAATATTTCCTTCTTGCGTTTCGTCCACTTCTAAATGCCATATCATTATTTTCTTTTACTCTGGCTCTGATTTCTCTATCACAACGTTTCGCTGACTCTACCATATCATGGTATAAGGCAATGTGAACTACATAGGCATCCACCATCGATAATTGTTCATATTGTCCTGGACTTAGTTTTTCTCTTAAGTATTCCGCTTTGGCATCTTTATCCATTGCTTCTACCACATATAACCATTCTTTAGCTAGTTCCAAGTCTTCCTTTGATAACGTACGTTCCATAAATCTCACAATCGAATTGGTTTTTAAAAAGTCATAGACTTCCATTGCTTCATCAGCAGATGCCACCGAGTTTCTCACATGATTCAAAGACGTCAATATCTTTTCATCTTGCGCATAGTTTAATAAGAACTCTAACTCTTTTGCAGAAAGAAGGTCTATATCTTTCTGTTTTAATTCCGTTACTTGTTCTTTTCTTTGAAGGAGTGAATACGTAAGCCATTTGATCCATTCGGCATCTTGTTCTAACATTCCTAAGTTCATTTTTGGAAATGCTTTTACAGTAGAAAAACCTGCAAATTGTTTTGCTACGATTCTAGATAAATTCATTTTATTCCACCTGCCTTACATTTGTTGCATGATTTTATTTTAACATATAATCTCCTTTTATTTTACTAGTTTTTCAAACTCTTCTACGTCATCTTTTAAAATTTGTAACCCTTTTTCCATAACAGAGATATCTAATATATCCATATTTAAGTCTTTTAATAAATCTAAAGAGTATTTACTACTACCAGAACTCAAGAAATGGATATACTGTTTTATAGAAATAGTTCCTGTTAAAATGCCATTTACTAAAATGCCTGCCATCATCAATCCAGTCGCATATTTATAAGGATAGTAAGCCCATCTAAATAAGTGTCCAAATCGCATCCATTCGTATTTTGCCTCTTCATCGTAGGAAATATCTTTCCCATAATATTTTTGTTGTAATTGAGAATATAGTGTTATAACTTTCGTTGTTGTCAGTGAATCTGTTGTAGCCATTTTATACAATTCCATCTCAAACTCTGTATACATGGTTTGACGAAAAACACTCGTTACATAATTTTCGATTTCTTTACTTAGATAAAAGATTTTTTCTCCTTTCGTTTTGGCATTTTGATACAAATAACGGTTTAAGAAAATTTCATTGCTAATCGATGCAATTTCTCCTACAAAAATAGTACTGTCTTCATATAAATATGGCTGATTTTGATGGGATAGTTCATAGTTTACGATATGGCCCAATTCGTGAATTAAATTTTTGACATCGACGTATGATTCCTTGTAATTCAAGAATGAGTAACTGTTCCATGAAAACGTAATCGATTGATGTTTTTTTGGATCCAGTGTCGCATCAATATGCCCATCTAGCAATCGATCCACTATTTGTAAATATTCTTGGCCAACAGGTTTTAATGCTTGCCGAATCATGAAAATGGCATCTTCCAAAGAATATTTATGTTGATTTTTATTATCTAATGGGACTCCAACATCATATAGATGTGGATCTTCTATTTCTAAATATTGCATCTTGAGACTCATATATTTTTGCAATAATGGTAGCGATTTTTGAATCGTTTGAATTAAGTTTTCGATGACCGTAGCATCGATTTTTTCTTTCATCAATACACTTTCTAATACGGTCGTATTGTTTCCTAAATGAGCATTTTCGATTCGTTTCTTATAAATCTCATTCATAATTTCTACATATTGTTGACATTTCTCATGATAAGAAGAATTGATAGAAAGAAATGCATTCTTCCGAACATCACGATTTCTAGAATTTAGGTACTTGTTCATATTACTCGTATTTAAAGTGATTTCTTTCCCTTCCACTTGAATATTTGGAAACTCCATATGATGAATTAGGTTCGTGTATTCTGTTATTTTCTGATTGATGCGGTTTTGATTTTCATGTTCCGTTTTTGGATCCTTTACCAAGTGATTTTTCATTCGAAATAAATTGTCAAAATACAAATGATACTTTTCTAACTTTGGAAGTTGTAACATCCAATCGGTAATTACATCTTGACCAATTTCTACTATTTGTTTGGGAATCCAATCTGTTTCACAATCAATTTGACTAGAGAACTCCTCTACTCTTCTTTTTTGCTCTATCATACTTGGGTTTTGTACATCCTTATAGTACCCAAATGAACCGTATATTAAAATACAGTTGCATTTTTCTTTCATGTCCCAATATTCTTCTAGTAATTTCCAAAGAATAGTAGCACTCCAATTTGATTCTTGATACTGTTTTAAATGAGTGACCTTTTGCTTTACTACTTCAAACGATTCTTCAAATTCATGCTCATCTCGAAAGATGTCTTTTAAATTCCAAACTAATTCTTTCATATCGTTTCCTCCTCGTTTTATTATACCATATCAAAACACCACGATAAAATATAGATGCTGTAACTTGTCACCTTACAGAGGACAACAAATTCAATAAAAACAAGTTCTATTAAATTCATTGAAAAATTCTACTCTGTATAATAAAATGAAATTAGGAGGATTTTGGAATGAGTTTAAATTTAATGGAAAAACGATTGTTGTCTTTATACCGAGAATTATATGGTAGAGAGTACGCTGTCAATGATACTAGAACTTACGAAAATTCGAAAGAATACCTAAAAAGTAACGAACTACAAACCACTTACTTATTATTTCAAAGGGCAAATGTGTTATATCCAAACTATCATTTTATGAAAGGCCAACATGGTGTATATTCTACTCGCGTACAAACTACAATAGACCATTTAAATCAGAGTGAGCAAGATATACAAAATTTTTACCAAACGTACGAGAGTGTTAAAAATGGGGATTACTTCAATTATTATTGTCAGTTATTATCTACTCTATATCCCTACTTTCCTGATTATCAAATCTATAAAATTACTCTTACCGGATATCTGTTTCGAGATATTGTAAATCAAGCAAACGGTACGGAACAATTAGGCAAGATTCTGTTAGCGACGCAAGATATTTTTTACCCAGAAGGTTTGACAGAACTACAAGATTTTTTTCAACAGAACCATAATCCAGTCGATGTTTCCCTACAAGAAGCCACTTGGAACCGATCAACCATACAGGAAGCGATTTGGGACAAATTAACCATTTTAGGAGTGATTCCGATGGAACCTGATTATCATAAATCCAATACCAAACCAGTTCAAAAGACAATTGGAACGATTTCTAAAAAAAGTGTTTCTCAAGAAAACTGAGAAACACTTTTTTATTTTGATTTTACCTTGTTCATTTGATCTATTTTTTCTAAAAAGCGATTAGATCCTTTGTACCATTTATAGATACTCTTTTTATGATTGGCATAATCATTTAATTCTTCTTGGGAACAATTTGGATGTTCTTTTTGATAGCGATTCAAACATCTTTGGTAACAATTATCAATACTCGTTCGCATGATAACCATCTTTCCCTTTAGAATACTAGGTTCTTTCACACAATGAAATTGAGCACAATCAATGACGATAGGCTTATCATATCTTTTACAGTAGTCTAAAATATCTTGATAAATTAAGTCAAAATCATTTCCTAGAGTTGGCATTGTTTCGTACTTTTCACGGAACATTTGCCCTAATTCATGATTAATTCCTGTCGCATGATGGAATCTATCTTCATTAAAAATATCATCCGTATCGACAATTACATATTCTTCTGGATTATACTTACGAGCAAAGGTCGATTTACCACTACCGGATTGACCTGTCAAATTGATAACTGCATCATCCGTCAAATCCTTTTCATATGGTTCCTTATCGATTGGTATACTGATTAGCAAATCACTTTGAATTTCTTTTAAAACATCTAATATTCCGTAATATACCTCTTCATTCATACCTTCGCTATGACCAGGGCGATTAAAATCTTCATACTCGGATATTACCAAATCAACATTTTCTTTTGTTACACGATCCCGTATCAACTGTAAACACGTTTCTTTGAAACCTTTCATAGCCATTGCTGCCATTGTTTTGTAATAAGTTAGTTCTGGCATAGCAGACTTTTTATATAATTCCATCGCTAGTTCATCGGTCATCTTTCTAGGATTTGTCACAATAATTTTACCAGCCCGAAATATGCCGTGTGGCGTTTTAGAATTTCTAACATCTAGTACTTCTTCTCCCTCTGGAATGATAACATCATACAGTGTATCTCCTCTAGCAAGCCACCGTAAAATATTTTCCTCATTCGAGAAATTGAAACCACCTTGTTCATCCCAATCTGTCGCTTTAGGATTCCACTTCGCGGCAACGTTTACTTCATCCAACTTGTAATGAAAATTTCTATCTAACCCAGATGCAGTGCCATAAATCAATTTCACATATTTCATATATACCTCTCATCTTTTATTCGTTTCTTTTTTCTTCACTTTACATAGTTTTTGACGAGGTATCAGCTTGTTCAACTGGTGCAATTGGCTCTACATCAACAATCGTTCCATTTTCGTCAAAAGTAACTTTAGTGTTATCGACAATTCCAACAATTTTCCCATCTGCCATTTGGTCTTGCATAGCTTGTTGCATCAAACCCATTACTTTACTAGTCGTATTTTCTTCAATAGGAACTCCAATCATCGTATCATCAATTCCATCAATTGGACCATCCACTGGAATCGGTCCTGACACTATAGATGAGTCTTTTCTTCCTTGATGATAATACCGCTCTAATTTTTCTAAATCAGCCGTTATCTTTTCTGCTTCTCTAATCGCTTCATCATGTACTGCTTTAGCTTGTTCAGCAGCTTTTTGGATAGCACTTATTTTTTCATTTGTTGATATCAAATTTTCTATACTTGCATGTAATTTGCCTAATATGTTTTGGATTTCATCTGTTGCTTCTACTGGTTTTTCTTCAGATGAAACACTCGCATTGTCAGCTTGAGTATCTTCATGTTTCAAATTAGTTTCTACCGGTGTTATTGGTGAAAGTTTTACTACTGAACCTGTATTAGTAAATGTGTCTGGTTTTTGAAAATTGATTGGAATATTTTGAGCGTCTTTTGTCGGTTTAGCTTGTTGCATCAAATCTATTACTCTCTGAGTACTATTATCTTCTGTAAGAGGTTGACCCATAGAGGTATTATCAAAGCTGTCAATCGGACTTTCTACTTCGATTGGCGTTGAAGATACAGATTCTCCTACCTCAATTGGAGTTGATGATATGGAATCATTACCGACTTGTTTCTGATGAAACGTAACCCTTCCATCAGAATGTCTCGTGATTACAGCATCCGGTCCAAGTATTTCAGCAAGTGCTTCATCTGGAACATCTGCCATACTGTGTTGTGAATCAGTAAACAGCTCGGTTTCTGTTGGAAACATAGGGGCTGGTGAACTGTTGGAATTTTCCACAGTAACTTGTGAAGTTGGTAAATCGACAGCATCTGTTGTAACCACTGTTGACGGTGTAACATTTTGATATGGCGTCATAAAATCATCTCCTTATTAACTCTATATACAATTATATAGGTGTGTATAATCAATAGTCAATATATCAGGGGAGGTTTCTTTCCTATTTTACATAATGCTTGTTTTAAAAATGAGCATTTTTTAATATAAACTATTTTGGTACACTTCTTCTATATCGAAGCATATAAAAACGAACTATTGCTAGTTCATCCATCATTTTTCTAAAGTTTTTCGCAATGCTTTTCTAGTCCAAAATATTCATGCCAATTCACAACTTTTAGATTCCACCTTTATCCAATCCAGATGTGACACCATAAATTAATTTCACATATTTCATATATACCTCTCATCTTTTATTTTTTAAAATTTCTTTTATAATAAATTTACAACTTTCTGTAACCAAATTGGAATCTAATGCTTCTTCTTTTTGAAAGAAACGATAGCCAATACATTTCTCTGGTTCTAATCTTTCCAAAGTACCACCAATGTAGAGAACTGGATAAATGATAAAAATCCAATTGATATCTCCTTTTTGCCAATGTCCGATACCAATCGACTGGCCTAGTTCATATTGAATGTTATTTCCTACTTCCTCTGAAATTTCCCGAATCATCGCATCGCGAAACGTTTTATCCGTATCTTCTACTTTACCACCAATATCTTCAAAAAGACCATTCTCATCGCGAGATTTAACTCCTCGTTGTTGTAATAAAACTTTTCCATCTAGTGTTTCGATGTGTGCAATAACACCTACTTTTTGATTGAAAAAATGAAATTTTTCTATATCTTCTACCGTTGCTTCATGATCTATTAAATAAAACTCCATAAGTATCACCTTTTTTCTATTCGTTTTTTTTTGGAGGATGAAGCACTAAAACTTTAGGATTTTCTTCTATCGTAAAACACGTTGAACTTCTTGGCTTGTACTCTTCTGAAATTACAATTTCTTTTGGAGAAGATAAATTTTCTTCAATCACCATTTTGTGATAGTCGGAAAAAATGTGTTTCGGCAATTGAACATCTAATGCTTTCTGCAGCGATTCATTTGTTACTAATCGATATTTTGGCTTATCGATTGGCTTAATAGCACTCAAGCAAAGCGTATCTTCGAATCCGGAATATGATAATAACATACTATCTGCCACAAATGACTGCTCGTAATTCGGCGTTGTTTGCATAACTACAACTCCGTGATTTTTCAAATCTTGAAATTCTTCTGTAAATACCATTTTTCTAGCAAATTCTGACTTACGTAATAAATCGGCACGATGCGCAAACTCTTCTTTTGCCTCGTCCTTTACTTTTACAAAAGACCTTTCTTGATCAGATTCTATTACAGAACTTGATGGGTGATACATTCCTTGTTCGTCACATACCATTTTCATTGTATTTTTTTTGTATGGAACGATGCCAAGCTTCCGCAAACTTTTCTCTAATTCTTGCAGAATCGTGCTTCTTTTTTGTTTGATACGGATAATTAAACCGGCATCCAATTGGCTATTAAAAAATGGATAAAATAGAGAAAGTTGATAATCGTATTTCCCATTTGAGTAATTCTCTAGCATTTGGTTTAATTCATCCAATTCTTTTTTGGCCTTTAAATATTCATTTCGAAATCCCACTAACAGTTGTCTAAGTGTATAAGTATCTTGATTCATTTTTCTCTCCTAATTCGCAATATTTTCGATAAAATTAGTATATCATGCTTTTTTGTAAATAACGAATGATTTCTTATATTTATGACCATATAACAAAAAAGCAATTCTATTTCTAGAATCGCTTTTTATAGTAAATTGAACCTGAGTTCAATTCAATTTTCGATGGTGCAGTTGAAGAAGGTATCTACAACTTTTTACAAAATAATTGATATAAAAATAAACATCTAAATCCTTTTAGTAAACATATAAGCAACAATGTTTTGCTAAATATGGCATATTATTATCAGTTAAAAATATCAACGCTTTGATAATGTTTTGTCTAACCCTAAAAAATAATCAACTACATCTATTAACCAATTTTCAATTGGTTCTTGAATAAATTCAACCTTTTTCTTCTTTGCTAATAGGAATCCTATCTCAAACATAACTGTATTTCCAATATATCCATCTTTATCACAGATTAAAATATTCTCGGATTTCAAACATTTTTCAATAAAATCTGCCTCTATTACAATAGGATCATCACTTACATCGTCTTCAAAAACTATAAAACCATTTTCAGATAGTTTTACATTTGATAATTTAGGTGCTAAGACTTTATAACCATTTTCTTCTAATTGAATTTTGTTTTCTTTAATAACTATCAATTGTTTTCTCAAACTGCCTAACAATGAAATTGTATTTTTTTCATCTTCTTGATTTTCTACATGCAAATTAAATTCTAGATTTCTATCAACACCTATATTACCTTCATCATCAACAATTATTTCTCCATATTTTCCTGGCAACATTTTTAATTTATATTTTTCAAACAAATATGGATATGCTAAAGTTCTAATTATTTCTAGAGGAAATTGTACAACTTCTTTATAACCATTATTATTTTTTTTGGAAATGCATGACATTAACCATTCTGATTCATCTATAGCATTCCAGAAGAAAATTTCTTGCTTCATTGCCATTAAATATCCTAATATAAACATTGTATATTTATCTAAATTACCATTCGAATTACAAACATAAACCGCATCACTTTTTAAACAGTTATCTATCTGATTAATAATATCTTCTGAAGATAAATTAGGTAAAATAGATTTTTTGGGTATTCCATTATCATCAAATATTTTTCTTAATTCTATATCATCAATTAATACGGGACCTTTTGTGCCAAAAAAATATGCAATGTTTCTTAATATAATTTCTTTTTCTTCATCATCTATTTGATATTTATCGCAATAATATGAATTAATATTTTGTGACAGAAATAAATATTTCATGAACAACATATCATAAATATTATTTCCTATTAATGCAATATCAATATAACCATCAGTAATTTCTTTTCTCAATCACACCACATCCTGTTTTTAACATTGGAATATATTGTATAATATCTTTTGCGTAAAATCTATAATATTTTATTACTGCAAAATATTTAACCCCCTAGGTATTTTGATGCAAGCATCAAAATACCTAGGGGATTTTTTGTACAATAAAAAATCAGTCATATTTCAGACTGAACTATATATCAACGTTCGAATAGTTCGAACAGATTTCCCAATGGTGCCTGAGGTGGGACTTGAACCCACATGGTATTGCTACCACCGGATTTTGAGTCCGGCGCGTCTACCATTCCACCACTCAGGCATAAGTAGATTATATCATATTTTTTATAAAAATCTACTATAAAGTTTCAATTTCATCAGGAATTTTTACAGGTTTGGGTTGATTTTGTTCCATTTCTGTATATTTGGAGTGATATAAATCTGTTTCGTCATCCTCATCTGTTTCCTCTTGTTTCGTAAATTGTTCGATTGGAGGAAGGTCATCGATTGTAGAAAGACCAAAGAAATCTAAAAATTCACTCGTCGTTCCATATAAAATTGGTCTACCTGGTTGATCACTTCTACCTAGTTCTTTAATGAGTCCTTTGGCCAGTAACTTTTTCATCATCTGGGAACTGCTGACACCACGAATCTCGTCGACTTTTAATCTCGTAATCGGAGCATTGTATGCGATGATTGCAAGAGTTTCTAACGCTGCGTTCGATAGCACATTCGATTCTGGATTTTCAATCAACTTCTGATAATATGGTTTATGTTCTTTTTTGGTCGTTAACTTAAATGTATTGCCAAGAAAACCGATTCTGATACCTCGTGTAGGTTCCTCGTAATCCTTCTGCAACTCACTAATTAGTTCTTTTGCTTCGTCACTATCAATTTCTAAAATATCTTTGATTTGGTCCATTGTTAAACCGTCGTCTCCCACGACGAACAACAACCCTTCTAATATTGCTTTTTTATTCATACTGCGCCTCACAATAAATTTCTGAAAAATTATCTTCTTGAGTAATGGTCAAAGCATGTTCCTTGGCCATTTCTAATATTGTTAAGAATGTTACGACGATATACTCTTTTGTATATACATCGAACAGTTCTAAAAAATTTACTCTCTTTTTCTCTTTTAGAATGCGACTGATATCGCGTTTTCTTTCTTTGATGGTTATTTCTTTTCCTGTCACTTTTGTATGTAATGGCTTTTCACTTTCTTTTCGTTCGATGAACTTTTGAAAAGCCTTCAATAAGTCATCTAGTGTCACATTACTTTCTAACACCGTGTTCTCGTCGGCATACTCTTTCAAGGAAGTTGGACTCTTGGTGTAGATTTGACTGCGGATTGCTTCTAGTTCTTTTAATCCAGCCGTCATATCTTTATATTTTTGATATTCTACTAAGCGATTGATCAATGCTTCTTCTGGATTTTCCTCTTCGGACTCCTCTTCTTTTTCTTTCTGTCTTGGAAGTAGTTTTCGTGATTTAATCTCTAAAAGTTCTGATGCCATTACCAAGTATTCACTGGCAATATCTAAGTTCATCTCTTCCATCCGATTGATGTATGCTAAATATTGATCTGTGATATCGACGATGTTAATTTCAAAAATATCCATCTTGGATTCTTTAATCAAGTGTAAAAGTAAATCTAATGGTCCCTCAAACTCGTTAATTTTAATATCGTTCACTCTTATCACTTCCTAATTTCCGCATAACCATTATACCAAAGATAGCGAAGATATGCTATAATTTTAGTGGTGAGTGCGATGAAAAAGTTTCAAATGAAAGATGAAGAGTTCACATGCATCGTCTGTGGTAAAAAGGTTCCGAAAGCCAATTATACGGCACGAGACCATTGTCCCTATTGTTTATCGAGTCTTCATGTCGATATCATGCCAGGAGACAGAATGAATCCTTGTAAAGGTGTTTTAAAACCGGTTGGCATCGAAAAGTTTCGCGATACATATAAAATTATCTATCGCTGTGAGAAATGTCATGAACTTCATAAAAACATCATGGCAAGTGACGATAATATGGATCTTATTATTGAATTATCTACACATCCGGATTCCATTAATGAATAGCAACAAAAAAGTAAACACATCTTTTTTTGTGTCTACTTTTATCTTACAACTTCACAAAAAAGTTGCTTTTTTTATGGCAACTTAATCTTTTGGTTTAAAAAACAAACTGAAGAAAAACGTGAATATGATGGCAGATGTAATACCAGATGCTGTTAAATCAAACATGCCCATCAACAACCCAATAAAACCTAAGCCCGACGCTTTTTCCATTGCACCATGAATTAATAAGTGTCCAAAACTTGTAATGGGTACTAATGCTCCACCACCAACATAGGTGATGATTTTATCGTAAATACTAAACGTATCTAAGAAGGCACCGATTACTACAAACATACTCGTGATGTGACCAGGAGTTAGTTTCGTGTTGTCTAGTATCAATTGAGCAATTAAACAGACGGCACCACAGAATAAAAATGAATTTAAGTATAACATTAAATCGCCTCCAAACTAACGGCATGGGCAATTGCTAAAATCGGTTCTTTTTGAAATGCAAAGGTTGGTGAAAACAAGGCTCCGGTCGCTATCCACAATACTCTTTTTACTTTTTTCGTCTTTAATAAATTGAAAATGTACGACGCATTGACAAGGGCACTGCAAGTTGGACCACTTCCACCTGCTTTGACATCTTTTTGCTTATCTAAATCGTATAACATCGTTCCGCAATCGTTATAAGTTGTCTTCTCTAAGTCGATTTGATATTCTTCTTTGACGTAGTCTTTAAAGATTTCTTTGCCGATACAACCCAAGTCTCCCGTTAAAATCATATCGTAATCTTCTACGGTTCTGTCTAAATCACTCAAATGTTGATGTAGTGTTTCCGCGGCTGCTGGAGCCATCACGGCACCCATATTGAGTGGGTCTTTCTGGTCCATATCTACTACTTTTCCGATGGTGCCAGATTCAATTTTGACACGACTTGTCTTCTCGTCGCTTACTAGCATCGATACTCCTGCTGTGGCCGTAAATGTTGCTGTTCCTGGCTTTGGAGCGCCATATTCGGTCGGATTGCGGAATTGTTTTTCACTCGTCATATTGTGCGAAGATGTTCCTACAATTACGGTGTTCATCTGGCCTGCTTCTACTAGATTTGCGGCTATAATCAGTCCTTCTGTAGCAGTAGCACAAGCGGCATAAATTCCTAAAAATGGGATGTTATACTCTTCCGCTGTATAGCAAGATGGTGTAATCTGATTTAATAAATCTCCTGCAATCAAGCAATCGACCTGTTCTTTTTTTAATTTACTTTTCTTTAGTAACAAATCGATGCTATGTTTGAAAAGTCTCACTTCTGCTTTTTCCCAACTTGCTTCTTTGCAGTGAAGGTCACTGTAACTAGCATCAAAATACTTTTTTAATGGTCCTTTTTTTTCATAAGGACCTACTACTGTTGCAGTTTGTTCTAAATATACATCATGATATGTAAACGTCATATTATCCTCCCATAATCAGTAATCGTAAGAGTCCAAAGAACCAAGCTGACACGACTCCATAAAGAATAACAGAGCCGGCCAACTTAAATAGATTACTTCCGATTCCTGTAACTAGTCCTTCTTCTTTATATTCAATTCCGGCACTCATCATCGAATGAGCAAAGCCAGTAATTGGAATAATCAAGCCACAACGACAGAAATTTACCCATTTATCGAAGAACCCTAAAGCAGTGAACAAACATGCTAAGAAGATAAGTGTTACAATCATAAATACCGAAGCATCTTTCATACTAATATCCAACGTATAAGTATATAAATCGATTAGTCCTTGACCAAACATGCCAACCATACCACCACTGATAAAGGCAATGATGGCATTCATCCATCGGTTTTCTTTTGGCTTATGTTTCTCTACAATTCGTTTGTATTTTCTCTTTTCCATTGTATTCACCCGTTTTTATTATGAGGTTTTTTTACTTCAACTATACGAAAATGCAAGTATAATTTGATTTTTTTTAAATTTTGTGGTATAATATGCCCAAATTAAGGGGAGGGAATGGTTATGAGTGATCAAATGGAAGATCGTGAGTTTGACAATTTTATTCTAAAAACCGCAGAAGAACAAATCGCAATCTTAAAAGAACGTTGTAAAGACTTTGATACAACGATTCAAGATTTACAAATCAAATTACAACGCCTGAAAGAATTAGAAGCCAGAAGGCAGAAAGGAAAACAGATTGTAAAAAAGGCTAATGCAGTTGACTCCGTTACGGAACCTAGTATACCAGTTACCGAGAAAACAGCAAAGCCGAATCCTGTACAACCTTATTTAGACAAAATTCATCACATTATCGATACTGATGGATACAATTTTGAACAAATCGTTCAAGTATTGCCGGCCAAAGATTCTGTAGATTTTACTTCTACTATGAATGCAATTATCTTAGATATCCAAAAACAGTATTCATTCTATACAACGTACTCTTTGGAAACACGTACTTCTTCTCAAGAAAAGCTATCAGAAGAAGAATTACAAAGTATTGCAAACTTAGAAGATTTACGAGATATGTTAATCGATTACCGCGACGAAGAAAAAGAAAAAGAAGAAGAGCAAACTCCAAATCAGAATGAGACTAGTGCAGTTATCATTCCACTACTCTCTCGAAATGGAAACAACTTGCTAATAAACGATTTAAAACAATTAACGCGCGAACAATATCCATACATCTTAAAATTATTGCAAGAATTGGAAAGAGAAGATTTCACCCATTCCAAGCAATTGAGTGCCAGCAGTGAATTGAGTGGATACCGTGAACTAAGAAATTTAACTTTCTACATTCGTATTTTATATAAAAGTTTAGGGAATCATCAATATGCCGTACTTGGTCTTTTCTATAAAAACAGCGACAATATTATGGGTTTAATAAACAGTATGGAACAAAGAACTATTCTATTTGAAACACAAAAAGATCGTATTGAAGAATTACTACACAATCAAGATAGTGATTTTATGACGGTTATGAATCAAGAATACACAGATCTCAAAAAACATTTAGGAGAGGAGAATGTCTATGGAACAGGAATTAATAGAAGCGAAAAAAGTATTTCAGGTTAGTACGGATTTAGTTTTAAAAAATCTTCAAAAACGAATTGATGGACTTGATAAGGAAATTTGTTTTTTCAATCTTGTTTCACCAAGTTCCATGCTAAAACAAGTCACATCTTATATTCCACCAAATGATGTATTTAAAATTACTGACATTAATCTTATCGATTATGCTATCGCTCTATATCTTAGTAAGTTATCTTATGAAGAGGCACAAGAAAAATGTCAATATCTACATGAGATAAAATTTGCTTTAAACAATATGGATGCACAAACTTTAGCATCCAATCTTAGCAACCAAAGAAAATTGTCTAGTGTGCTAGAAGAGCAAATTCGTGCCAATTATAAAGAACTCTTTGATCAAGAAGAACGAGGAAAAAGTATGGATTCCATCTTAGAAATTATTACCAGTAATGATTTTCTTAGTTCTTGTCAACAACTTTTTTCTCTAGTTAAATTACAAGATGAGATTGAGAATGTGAGAAAAGTTGCTAGAACAAATAAATTCAACAAGGATGACTATAAAAAAATGCAACAACAGATTTATGAGTCTGTCCACAAAGCAGGATTTTTAAATGATTTTGAAAGAATTACTTCCAAATGTAGCGAATGGCAACAAAAAGAAAAGAAAGAGAAAAGTGCACTTCAAAAAGAAAGAGTGACATTATCTAACATATTGGATCAAATTCGTTATCATACATTTGAAGGAATCACAGAGAAAGACGAGCAATTTCTTAGTGAACTCGATATTGTAATTTTATATACCTATTTGACGATACAGAAGCAATTCGTTATTGATCAGTTAAATCAACAAATTTCTGAGTTATCCTATTTGGAAGATGAATATAAAAATGAGGAATTATTAGCACAATATCATATCGACACAAGTAAGATGACGGAGGAAGAAAGAAGTGCTATCTTAGAAGTAAGTAACGACGTATTCCAAAAATGGATGGAAGAACTTACGAACTTAAATATTGCACCTTCTTCTCTAACGCCTGATAGTTTAAGACAAATTTTACAATACGGAAATATAGAAACAGTTCCAGAGTTACAAGTTGCAGTTACTCGTAGCTTTGCCTCTCCTACTTTCATCAAAGAACATCCTGGTGTTTTCGTAACAGATGAAAACGAGGAACTAAAGCCATTATATGAAACTTTCGTTCATAACCGTGATTTACTTACACAGACAAATATCGATGTACACGATGAATCTTATCAAGCAGAAATCTTATTAACAAATCCAGCTGATATGGAATCTAGACTTTCTCTTGCTCGTCTATATCAAGTTGACTTATCGAATACTGCTAACATGATGAAATATTTATCTGGTGAAGTTTCTTTCGATACCATCGATACGATGATAGAATCCAATCTAACTCCAAAGAAAATTGACATTGGAAAATTAAAAATGTCGCAAGAAGAATTTGAACGATTCCAAAAGCGAGTTGCCATTGCAAAACAGATTGGATTGTTTGGTACACCATCGCAAGGAGTTAGTACCAATACATTATTAACGGGTGCAAAATTCCAAGTGCCAACTTCTGAACTAGATGAATTTACGGCCAATGCAACAGTATACTTTTTAGATACTGATATGGCAAATGTGTTAAAGAATAGCAAACGAGATCATTATCCACAATGGTTACCAATTCATGCTTTGAAACCTTATGGAAATGGTCTGACTTATCAAATCGGTACGACTACGTTATCAGCACCAAAAGTAAAACGAAATTTACAAGCATTGAGTGATGCTGGTTACGATGGAGAAGATGCATTATTTCAATCTTGTATTTACAACAGTATTTTAACTCTTCCACAAGTCGAAGAAATTCAAAATGCTATTTATCCACCAAAAGAAAAAGTCAAAAAATAAGCAAGCGCGGCTTGCTTTTTATGTGAGTCTATTTTTTAGTTTGGCCAGTACTTTACTTTCTTTTCTAGAAACTCCTACTTGAGAAAGTCCTAAACTTTCCGATGTCTCTTGTTGCGTTTTATCTAAATAATATCGTTCGTATAACAATTTCCTTTCATCTTGATCTAAGTTAGACACTTCTGTACGTAAATCCTGAATTTCGGGACGATAACTAATCTCATCGATGCCAATAGAATCATATAGCGACAAGTTCTTATCGTCAGAGTCTTCGTTTACTGCATAATCTAGACTTCGTACGAACTCTTTTGAATTTTCGGCTTCTCTAAATGTCTCGTAATCGATTTCTAGAAACGAACAAAGTTCAGCATCCGTCGGTGTATGCATCAAACGTTGACTTAACACTTCCCTCGCCCGATCGATGTGATGAGCAAGTCTCGTCAGTTCTTTGTTCACTTTGATACTTTTGTCTTCTCTAATATACTTTAAGATTTCCCCTTTGATATACGTGTACGCAAAAGAAGAAAATTTCGTATCGTAACTGTCGTCGTAATGTTGAAATGCTTTGATGAGGCCCATCATACCAACCTGTTTTAAATCTTCTACATCATAGTAATTTTTAAATTTTGCTACTAACGAATACACTAGTTTTGCATAATCTGTCACTACTTGGTCTATTGTCATAGAATCCCCTTCCTTTTATCGATATTCAATATAGATTGTTTTTTTTGAAATTTATACAGGTTCGACAAAAGTAGAAAAAAAAGTACCTAAACTTGATAGGTACTTGTCAACTATTTACGGTGACGGAAATATTTTCTTATGCTACTATTTAAAGGGGGTTCTTTTTTTGTTTTGTCAAAAATGTCTATTTTTTTATTTTGTTCCTGTAAACATATCTGTAAATGTGTTTACAAATGTTTGTAGAAAACTGATTTTCTCGACATCTTGATTGATTAGAATTGGATATTCTCCGATGACTTCTTCTCCATTTTTGATTTGGATAATTCCTACCTGTGTTCCTTTTTTGATTGGAAGTTTGATTTCATCTAATTTAATTTCTTGAGTATACTGAGAAGAATCTGTACCTTTCTTTTCTATTACTCCAATATCGCTTCCAGTGATGATTTCTGCTTTAGAAATCGATCCTTTTTCGATATCGATACTCCCTAATGACTCGTTCTTACTTTTGATTAAATTCATCTGGTATAGATTGAATCCATAATCTAGAAGGGCCATCGTTTCTGTATTTCTTATACTTGCCGAAGGTTCTCCTAAGACGATGGCAATTAAACGCATGTTATCTTTTTTGGCAGTTCCTGCTAGACAGTATCCAGCATTATCTGTATGACCTGTTTTTAAGCCATCTGCACCATCGTAGAAACGAACTAATTTATTGGTATTTACCAACCAATACGGTGTTTCAGTATCTTGCCTTAGATAATCTTCGTAGGGAGAAGAAAACTCCAATATCTTTTCATGAGTCAAAAGTTCTTTGGCAATCATTGCTAAGTCGTAGGCACTGGAATAGTGATTTTCTTCATCCAGTCCCGTTGGATTTACAAAGTTCGTATCGGATAGGCCTAGACTTTTTACTTTATCGTTCATCATTTGAACAAAGTTTGCTTCGGTACCACCAATTTTTTCTGCTAAGGCGACGGTCGCGTCATTGGCACTGCCCATCGAGATTCCTTTCATCAAATCTTGAACACTCATCACTTCGCCTGTTTCTAACCAAATTTGGCTACCGCCCATACCGGATGCATTGGCACTGACGGTTACTTTTTCATCCCAAGTTGTAACACCTTTTTCAACTGCTTCTAAAATTAAGATTTGGGCGACCATTTTTGTAAGAGATGCAACGGCCATCCGTTCGTGGCTATTCTTTTCAAACATGATTTCACCTGTCACGGCATCGATTAAAATACCTGCTTTGCCATTTTGAATTAGATCTTCTGCAGCAGTCGTAACGGCCTCATCTTTTCCCTCTATCATGTCTTTTTCTTCCATCATATCCTTTTCTTCTAATTCGTCTTTACCTTCTATCTCTTCCCCTTCGATACTTCTCGTTTCGATATTCGCGTCTTCTGTCGGTGTTGGAATTGGCAAATCAGAAGCGAACACCTGAAGAGGACTAATCAATAATAATGTCATCCACAATATACAAATTTTTTTCATAATTACTCCTTCACCAAACTTTATGAACGAAAATGAATTTATAGAATAATTTTTTTAGGTCTACGATAAAATGATGGTAGGTGGTAAATATGGTCAATCAGAAAAATATTAAGGGTTGCATTTTGTTGTTTTTATTAGCAGCCGTCATCATCTTTCTCATTTGGTTTTTTGTAGCAGGCGATAAAAAAGATGCTAGTGTAAATCCGGATAATCCTCCTACTCAAATATACGATGCCGAAACGATGGAAAAGTTAAATCGATTGGATAACGTACAGGATCAGATTGATTATTTTGAAATGGATTATCTAGATCGTTATGTTGCATATAAAGATGCTCATCCAGAACTAGATAGTAAAACGGTTATTATCTATGTCAATGCCGGACTGGATTACGAATTTTATACCCATACCGCTACCTCTTCTTATTTGAATACTCCTTATATCATTGCTAACAAGCATTACGCATTAGGAAGTGATTACATTCCAGAAAATTTAGTACAATTAAGTAGCAAATATGGAACTGGGAAAAATAATCAGATGGTTCAGGTGGCAAAAGATGCTTTTGAATCTCTTTGTAAAGCCGCAGAAGATCAAGGTTATACCATCCGTGGTATTTCTGGATATCGCAGTTACGAGTATCAGGAAGAATTATATAACAATTACGTTTTGCAAGATGGAAAAGATGAAGCCGATACGTATTCTTCTCGTGCAGGTCACTCAGATCACCAGACTGGGCTTGCCATCGATGTATCCGATGGAGACACTCCTTATACATCATTTGGCGAGACAGATGAATTTCGTTGGATGCATGACAATGCATATTTGTACGGATTTATCTTGAGATTTCCGGAAGGCAAAGAAAACATTACGGGTTATCAATACGAATCTTGGCATTACCGTTATGTCGGTGTCGATATCGCTACCTATATTCACGAAAATAACATCACATTCGAAGAATATTACGAAATATTTATTTCCAATAAAAAATAGTGTCAGTTAACATTACTGACACTTTTGCTTGCAATTAAAAAGGAGACTAGTCTCCTAACGAATAGCTTGTTTTTGTGTTTCGATTGTAAAATAGTCAGAAACTCTAATCTGTGGGCATCCTTTTTCTCCGTAATACAATACTGCTAGTACGTCTCCGTATTTTATTAATTCGCCAATTTGTTTTTTAATTTCAATTCCGACGCTATGGTCGATCTTATCATCTTTGTTTAATCTTCCGGCTCCTAATTCTACTGACAATTGTCCGATTTTGTAAGCATTGATATCGACCAATTTACCGTTGATAGAACTTTTTACTTCGAGACGGTTTGGACTAATTTTTAGACCATTTAAATCGCCACCTTGGGCACTTACAAATTCTAGGAATTTTTTGTATGCATATCCGGTACGCAATGCTTCTTTTACTTTATATCTACCTGTATCTAAATCTGTTTCAAATTCCATCGCCGTCATATAAGCGGCAAGTTCAATACAAAGTTTACTAAAGTTATTGTCGATTTTATTTTGAAGCATTAACATCGCTTCTACTACTTCTAGACTATTTCCAACCATACTACCTAATGGTACATCCATATTGGTCATTAGGACTTGTACTTCTTTGCCATATTTTTTACCTATGGTTTTCATAATTTTTTCCAGTTTATAACCTTCGTTTTCATCCTTAATCAATGCTCCGCGGCCGACTTTCAAATCGATCAATATTTTGTCGGCACCACCGGCAATTTTTTTAGACATAATGGAACTAGCAATTAATGGTAAAGACTCTGTCGTTCCAGTTACATCTCTTAGGGCATACACTTTTTTATCCATCGGAACTAAGTCGTCCGTTTGACTAGTTACAGCAAAACCGATTTCATCGACTTGTTTGATAAATTCTTCTTTGGTAAGTGACGTCTTAAATCCTGGGATACTTTCTAGTTTATCGATGGTTCCACCGGTAATTCCTAGGCCTCGTCCACTCATTTTAGCAACTTTCCCACCAAGGGATGCTACAATAGATCCGACGACTAACGTCGTTTTATCACCGACACCGCCCGTTGAGTGTTTGTCGATTTTAAATCCTTTGATTGAACTTAAGTCAAGTGTATTGCCACTTTTGATAAAAACGTCCGTCAAGTCCAGTGTCTCTCGTTCTGTCATACCATTGATACAGATTGCCATTAATAGTGCACTCATTTGATAATCTGGAATATCACCCTTTAAAAAGCCATTAAATGCATATTCTAATTCATCGCGTGATAAATCCAAACGATTTTTCTTATTTTGGATTACATCTACCATATTGATATTGAATCTACCCATATCGCTTCACCTCCAATTATTTTATTCCATTATTATTATAATCTAAATTTAAAGTTTTATAAAGAGCAAACCGTATGACTTTACAGTTGAAAAAAAAGATAAGAGTGTCATCTCTTATCTAAAGAATTTATCATTCGTTCTGGATTTTCAATCAGACGATTATATAATTTTGGATGTTTTCGTAATTCTTCAATGATACGAATTTCTTCATTGGACATTGTAATTCCATATTCTTTTTTACTTTCTTCTACCACATAGTTATCTTGTCCAAGTAAATATTCTAAATCGACTTTGAAAACATCACAAAGTGCTGTTAACGTATCGAGAGATGGCATTCTGGCTCCACTTTCGTAAAAAGATATGCTTACCTTACTGATATTCACCAGTTTGCCAAGTTCTTCTTGTGTTAAACCGTTACTTTTTCTCAATTCTCTGATTCTTTTGGCAAATAGTAGCATATACCACCTCACTACTGATAGAATGTACAATTATTATAAAAAAATACGTAAAAAGAAAGACGAAAGTTAACTAATTAGAAAGTTTTATCAAAAAAGCAGATTATTCATCCGCTTCTTTATGACTCGTTAAAAATGTTACTTTTTCGGCAATGACTTCGATGACGAACTTAGTGGTATTATCCATTTCGTACTTTCTACTCTGAAGCCTTCCTTTAACTCCGATGACATCGCCCTTTTTACAGTATTCAGCAGTGTTTTTAGCAATTCCATCCCATAAGATACAATCGATAAAATCGGTATCGTAAGATCCTTCTGCGTTCTTAAAACTACGAGGAATGGCAAGAGTGATAAACGAACGTTTTTTCCTTGTTCTGTTTCTTTTAAAACCGGATCTTTGACTAATCTTCCTACTAAAACGATTTGATTCAGCATACTTTCCTCCTTTCAAAAACGTACTATACGAGTTTGAAAGAAATTTAGCAAATGACCATTTTAGGGTTTTCAAAAACCAGTTTTGTTCGTTTTCTTTTTTTTCGTTCTAATTTTCTTTTTTATACTTTTCGGAAGACGTTCTTTGCGTTTTTTAATACTTTGATTAAAAAATCGATTTCGTCTTTCGAGTTATAGAAATAGAAACTGATACGACAAGTATTGGCTACTCCAAGTTCGTCTTTTAAAATCTTGGCACAATGATTTCCTGCTCGAATGCAAATATGGTACGTGTTTAAATACGCCGCGGTATCACCGGCAAAGACATCTTTTAAATTGAATGCTATCGTTGTACTGGAAGTATCTGGATTATATATGATTAAGTCTTCTACTTCTTTTGATTGCTTTAAAAAGTACTCTTTTAACTCGTGCTCTTGTCTTTTTATTTTCTCAAAACCGATATTAGAGAGATAATCAATGGCTTCTCCAAAAGCAATGACACCGGCGATGTTTTGGGTTCCTGCTTCTAGTCTCAGTGGCAATGCTTGATATTCATAAAAGCCATCTGCTCGAAATGTCTGATTCATACCGCCACCAACTTTTAAAGGATGCATTTCCTCTAACAGTTCTTTTTTTGCATACAAAACACCGACGCCGGTAGGTCCTAACATCTTGTGAGCAGAAAATGCAAAAAAGTCAATTTCATCTTCGATGACATCGGTCTTAATATGAGGAGCACTTTGGGCCCCATCAACTACGAAGTAGATGTTATGTTCTTTACAAAATAATCCAATTTCATGAATTGGCCTAATATCTCCTAGTACATTCGTAATTGCGGCAACGGAAATCACTTTCGTCTTGGAAGTCGTTACTTTTTTAATATTTTCCATAGTTACTTGGTGAGTTTTCGTTAGAGGGATATATCGAATTTGAATTCCTAACTCTTTGGCAAGTTCTAACCAGGGTAACAGATTACTGGCATGTTCGGACTTCGTCAGTAATACTTCGTCACCACTTTGTAAATGTTCCTTCATAAAACACTTTACAATCATATTTAAAGATTCCGTCGCACCGGATGTAAAGACGATTTCAGACTCTTCTCTAGCATGAATAAAACGTCTTACTTTTTCTCTTACTGCTTCGTATGCTAAGTCAACTTTTAAACTCAAATCGTAGTCACCACGATGGGCATTCGCTGTATAGTTTTGGTAGTAATCAGTCGTTGCTTCAATTACACTTTGAGGTTTCAACGTCGTTGCCCCATTATCCAAATAGATTATGTTTTTTTGAAGCATTGGAAAATCTTCTCGATTCATATTTCACCTTCTTTCTTAGACAATCTACTGTATTCTATTCAAAAGGATATTTGGAACCTAATTCATTTAACTATTTTTGTATAAAATTTCTTCTTTTTCATCACTATAACAATGAATATTCGCTGATATTCACTAGAAATGCTTTCGGGCATTTTTATTTTGTATTATAATAAAGTTGAGGGATATCTATGAAGAAGTTTCAATTATCAGTCAACCAGTTATTCATCTGTGTTGGCATTGCAATCGGTATTACGATGTTTTCTATACCTGTATCTGTAACAGGAGGATTTTACACGACAACGTTCTATGGTCGCGTTCACATCATCGATTTTATTAGCACAAGTATTCAAAGTTGTACCGATTGTTATCAATATGGAATCGATTTAATACCATTAATTCTGCAACTACTTCTCTTATTTTTAGTTCCTGCGATATGTTTTGCTATTTACAATTTACAAAAGAAAAAATCATAACTCTTTTTATTCAAAGAGTTTTTTTATGGACTATTTCTTTTGAGTTAATTCTTTGCTATAATGATAATAGGAGGATTTGTATATGAGTCAATTAGAGTACAACGGAAAAACAATAGAAATACCAGACTTAAAACAAGGCGAACAAGAACTAGATACACTAGATGGATTTCCTGGTTATTCATCACCATCGAATTTAGAGGAAACACAACCGTTAGATATACCAGACAATCTAGATAGGACGTTGATTTTAAAGAAACCAAACTTAGTTGATACCCAACCAATTCCAGTAGTAAAGGAAAGTCATGGAAATGAATGAAAAATCACAAAAAATCGACGAATTACTTCAGTATCTAGCTGATTTACAAAGACAAAATCCAAATCATATTTTTACAGAACGAGAGGTCTACTATCATTTAGTAAGACAAGATGTCCCAGCAGAAGAACGTTCCTATCCAGTGAATCGTTTTTTTGATGATTTCGTTCAGAATTTTAAAGACTACGAGAATCTAAACGTATTTGTTGATCCAAATTGGAATTATTTCTGTCAATTCATATCTCAGAAGCCCAATGAAGCGATGGCATATAATCCCAATCACATCAAACTTTATATTCCTTTGGATGCTAGACATATTTATCGTGGAGTTGATCAAATTTTTAACTTTTTATCTGAAAACGATATTTCACATGTTTCTAAAGTAGGTTCTGCCATCCGTAATGACGATATTGTCATTCGATTAGAAAAACCGGAAGATGCTCAGAAGTTGATTCACTATGTTCAAAACTCTTCTTATCTTCAAGAAGGGCTATTACCTGCTAGTCCATTTCTTCATCAAGAAGGTGGAGTTGCTATGACTTGCGACGGGAGTTTAAGTTTTTCTAATTCTTTATCTTGTATGATTTCTGAGTATATTCAAGAGAAACAAACGAATCATCAGTTAAATCAAGTGGGCGCTCATGACTTTTATTCTTTTGTAGACTCACTTTATCGAGATTTATATATCTCGCAGGAGGCAGATTTCAATGCAATTCATCAACATTTTCCAAGTGTTGTCAATCAAAAATGCATTTCTGACTTAAAAGGAATTTTTGAAATTATTCATGAAAGTAGACGATCAGACTTTTCTTTTGACGATTATATCAGTATCTATCAAAAAGCATGTAATCCAAAAGAAAATTTGAGTCAGATTGAACAATCTTATCATGAACAAGAACAAGTTGATCTTTCTAAATTACTGCAAAAAGGAATCGACATCATGACGCAGAGATTAGGTTCTAAAGAAAAAGCAATTTATACCATTCAAACCTATCTCGATACCGGAAATCATAATTTAATTAACAGAACAGATGATTTACGTACGATTTATCAAACATCTCATTTTAGAAACCGGTTACAAGACTATTTGAATGAACATCAGTTACCTTTGGAACAATATGTCTCCGAAATAGAAGAAAAACAGGAGAAACCTCATGTCGAAAATGCCGCTAAAAAAATGCGACTTGTCATGGACATTATGGGTAGTAAATATGGTGAAGATGTCGCTCTTGCAACCGTCACAGAATATTTAAAAACAGGTAATCCACAATATTTAACCAAAGAATATGGAATTCGAACTGCAATTGGAAAATCGGATGTGCGTGATCAGATTAATCTTTATATTAACAGCCAAAATTTATCTGCCGAAGAATTTTTAAACGATATCTCCGCAAATCGAACACCAGAACAATATTTTGAAGATGCTTGTGCCATTACCTATAGTAAATATCAAACTCTTTATGAAAATAAGGAAAGTGAAATTAGCGGGGAACAATGGCTGAATTATGCGGTTGGAAGTTATGTACAAAGTGGCGAAGCAAACGGATTTACTAGAGATTTCAATGCTAGATTTCATATTCAGAGTCACGTTACACCGGAAAACGCTAAACAAGCAATTGCTCAAAAATTGGAGGCTAATGTGAGTGATTTAAATCCAAGTTATGGAAGTTTAGTAACTTTATGTAAAGAATATGCCAAAGCAATTGCAGACGAATCTTTTATTAGAAATTAAAATATCCACAGTTTTCTGTGGATATTTTTTAACGAGTAATGGCAGTTCCTAAAATAATGGCTAATAAAATATATAAAACAATTACGATAATGTAACCGACGCCACTACTTTTGCATTCTTGTCCTTGCAAGTAAATACCTCCTTACTTAGATATAAGCACCTAATATGATTACTAGTAAGATAAATAATACTAGGACAATTGCTGATGAAGAGATAGTTTGATTCATAAAATTTCCTCCTTTTTATACTCTCATTTTATTGTATGGAATTTTTGAATTTGGGTTCTAGGCATTTACAAGTTTCTTACGAAATTATTGTAATTTTATCGGTTATTTGCTATGATATTAATGTATTTTGGAAGGAGATATGTATGAAGAAGAAAATACTACTAGGACTTTCTGCAACCTTAATGCTTGTCATGGTTACTGGCTGTGGTAAAGTCGCACAATTAGATAATGGTCAGGACGCAGTTGTTACCTTTAGCGATGAATCTGTTGGGGCAATTTCTGTTAATGAACTATACGAGGAACTACGCGACACATATGGTGCTAGTATCTTAGTAGATATGGTCGATAGAAAAATATTAGAACAAAAATATCCGACAGATGATGATGAAACTGCTGAAATCGAAGCACAAATTGCTACTTGGACATCTGCTTTCGGTAGTGAATCTGCTATGTTGCAACAAACGGCAAGTGCTTTCGGTGCTGCTACGATGGACGACTTGAGAGATTACTTATCTTTACAATACAAACGTAATCTATGGTATGAAGATTATGCTAAAGAACAAGTAACTGATCAAGAACGTCAAAATTACTATGACCAACAAGTATTTGGTGAAATGAAATTAAGTCACATCTTGATTCGTTCTACTGTTTCTACAAGTGCTAGCGATGAAGAAAAAGCTGCTGCTGAAGAAGAAGCATACAATAAGGCAGTTGAATTAATCAAACAACTAGATGAAGGAACATCTTTTGATGATTTAGCAAAAGAAAACTCTGAAGATAGTGCAACAGCGGAAGATGGTGGTGATTTAGGTTATATCACATGGACAGATAACATGGACGAGAACTTTATCGATGCTGCCAAAGATTTGGAAGTAGGTAAATATACAGCAACTCCAGTTAAGAGTTCATACGGTTACCACATTATCTTAAAAGAAGAACAAAAAGATAAAGAAAGTTTGGATAGCATCAAAGATACGATTACAGAACGTGTCGCAGAAGATAATCTATCTGAAGATTCTACTATTTCAACGAGAGCATTGATGGCTTTAAGAGAAAATTATGGCATTCATTTTGAAGATGATCGTCTAGAAAACAGTTACGATATTTACATGCAAAATCTTCTAAACAGTGCTAGTTCAAACTAATAGAAAAAGACCTTTAAAAGGTCTTTTATTTTTTATTCAACAAAGTCTTCTTCTTTTAAATTAGAAACATTGAATCCTTTGGCATACAACTTTTGACGAATGCGTCTTTGAAGTTCCTCGCCTTGGTATTTCTTTGATAACGTCCTCTTTAATTTTGCTAATTCTCTTCTGAATATCTTTTCATCATCAAAATCAATTCGTACGATAAACGGATTGATAATTTCTTTAATGTATCCTAGATTAATTAAATAGACAATCGCTTTCTGTTTTAAAGCATACGTACTTTTCGTACGATTTGTCTTCACTAATTGAGCAATCAATTTCTTTACTTTTTCTTTTTGAATATCCTCGGTGAATACTTGCAAGGCTTCATCTATGTATTTATCGGCGATCTCATTTTCTTCTAATTTTTTTCTGATTTTCCATGGACCATTGTTAGTTAGTGCAATTTGATCATGAACATAATACTTAGCATAATCACGATCACTTAGATATCCTTGTTTAATCAAAATATCTAATGCTTCTTTGATTTTACCGCCATTGTATCCTCTTTTTGTTAACGTATCATGCAACTCTTTATAACAACGAACTTTTGTACTCAATTGACGAAGAGCAATATTATATGCCTCGTATACTTGATTTTCGAACACTAATTTTTCTAATGTCTCTTTGGTTACATCATCTCGTAACAACAATTTACTTTTTAAAATTAAATCGCTATGAACTATGTATCTGTGTCCTTCAAACGTAATTTCATACATATCGTTTTTTAACATTCTATATTTATCTACTTTCATATTATCACCAACCCAGCTTTCTACAAGGATATGTTTTCTATAATTGCTTCTTACAAAGGATATTTTTTCTATAATTACTTTCTACTGAAGACATTTTCTATTCTATCATTTTCTCCAGATAGAAAAAAGGCATTATTTGCCTTTTTTTACAATTATCAATCCTGCCGCAACTTCCTCTAGTGCTCTTCCTAATGGTTTTTTGGATACATATTGATTTTCTGGCATTTGGTAATGACCAGTTTCTGTCATTTCTTTTGCTCGTGCTGATATAATATGAACCAATTCATATTTAGAATCGATTAGGTTCAATATTTTGTCGATAGATGGATATATCACTCGTATCACCCTTTCCCTTTCCTCTAGAATATATCTTATTTTGACTTTACACAATAGATATGATAAAATTAGACATTTTTTTACAATTTAATTTGCAAATTATTTACTTTTTCCACTGTAAATTCTTCTTTGGTCTCCAATATCGATTAAGGCTGAGCCGAAGAAGAAAAATGCAATTAAGGCAATACCTATAAAGATTGCTTCTCTAGAAGTATTTCTTACCATATAAGATAATACAAAGTTGACAACAAACGTAATCAATGCAATCACTGCTTGTATCAAATCTAAGATGATAAATTTTGTGGCTTCTTTTTTTCTCATATCTCTCACACTTTCGGTCCTATATTATATCATTTTTTTATTATTTGTCAATTTTTTTATTTTATACCAAAAGAAAAAAGACTTGCGTCTTTTATCTGAAATTATCGCATGATCCACATTGAACATTGCTGCAAACGTTTTCTTCTGAGCAACTATATGCTGGTCGATACGTATGTCTAAATACATGATGATTGATTATCTTCGTATGAATTGGGCATACGTGTGGAACTTCATGAACAATCGTTTTGTGAATGCATCTTTCTTGAACTGGACTCATGATTGGAGCTTGTGTCATTCCTGACATCATAGTCGTATTGTTCATCATGTTGTTATTCATCATTGTGTTGTTCATTTCTACATCCATGTCGATGTTCATGTTATCGCCAGTGAAATTCGTATTGATCGTGTTGTCTCTGTCATAACAACGGTCTTCAAACATATATAATCCTCCTATCTAGGATAATATATGTTAGGGTACGAATTTGTGCCTGATATTCGCCTATAATTATTGTAAAATCAATCCAAATTCATTCTTCTTTGATAAAAAAATGAGTCCTAAATCAGGCTCATTTTTCTACTGTTTTTTAAAAAGGTAATTTCATATTTCCGTTTGACATCTGTTTCATCATCTTTTTCATTTGTTCGAATTGATCTAACAAACGATTAACATCCTGTACTTCTAGTCCACATCCTTTGGCAATGCGAACTTTTCTACTTGCTTTAATGATACTTGGATTTCTTCTTTCTTCGGGAGTCATCGATAAAACGATTGCTTCTATATGGGCCGTTTGTTTTGGATCAATCTTTACGTTTGTTAATCCCATCTTTTTGGCACCAGGTAACAATTTAATCAGGTTTTCTAATGGTCCTAGTTTTTTGATTTGTTTCATCGTCTTTAAGAAATCTTCTAAATCAAACTTACCATTTTTCATTTTCTTAGCAGCATCCATTGCTTCTTCTTCATCGATTTCAGCAGTAGCTTTTTCAACTAAGGAAACGATATCCCCCATGCCTAGAATACGACCGGCCATTCGTTCTGGATCGAACGTATCTAATCCATCTAGTTTTTCACTCACGCCGATAAGTTTAATCGGTACATTGGTTAAATGTCTTACAGAAAGTGCTACACCACCACGAGTGTCGCCATCTAACTTAGTTAAGATAACACCGGTCAGATTTAATTCATTGTTGAAGCCTTCGATGACATTGATAGCATCTTGTCCCATCATAGAATCGATTACTAATAACGTCTCTTGTGGTTTGACACTGGCACTGATGTTCTTTAACTCTTCCATTAAATCGATGTCGATTTGTAACCGTCCAGCTGTATCGATTAAAACATAGTTGTAGCCTTTTTCTTTCGCATAAGCGATGGCATGTTCACAGATTTCAACAGGATCGTTTTTGCCTTCTTCGTAGACTTCGATATTCAACTGTTTTCCTAGTTGTTTTAATTGGTCGATTGCGGCAGGACGATAGACGTCTGCTGCTACTAGCAACGGTTTCTTATTGTGTTTCTTTCTTAAGAAATTTGCTAGTTTTGCAATCGTCGTCGTTTTACCAGCACCTTGTAAACCGACTAGCATCAAGATGGCCGGATTTCCATAAGTGTTCAATGGTGCACTTTCGCCACCAAGCAATTCCGTCAGTTCATCTTTTACAATTTTAACAAACATGTCCCCTGGTTTAATACTTTTGGCAACTTCTTCACCTAGTGCTTTTTCTTTTACTTTTGTCGTAAATTCTTTTACTACTTTATAGTTAACATCTGCTTCTAGTAATGCAAGACGAATTTCTCGCATCATATCGGAAATGTTATCTTCTGTTATCTTTCCATAACCTTTAATTTTATCAATTGCATTTTGTAAATGTTCTCCTAAACTTTCGAACATATTATCACCCACCTTGCATTAGTATATCATAATCCGAAAAAAAAGAAAAACGGTAAACGTCTTTCTATTGTGTAGTCCACTGCTTGAATACATCGGCATTGGCACTGTAAGGTTGTGGATTTGGCATTTCCATACGAACAATCATTGGAATTCGGAATGCACTTCCAAATGCCATACAAGTACCTGGTTGCAATGTCTTTTGCTTTTCTACAATCTCTTCTGAAATGTTCGGTACCATCTTCTTGATATAATCCAAATCACGTGGATGGTTCATCTTGAAGATTAAGAAATTGGAACATTGTGAAATAACGGTATCACTGATTTCAACAGGACGTTGTGAAATCAAACTCATAATCAAACCGTATTTACGACCTTCTTTGGCGATACGATCGAAGATATTATATCCTAAGATAAATGTATCGGTATCGTTTTGAATGTATCGGTGTGCTTCTTCCAAAAGAATGTTAAATGGAAGACTGCCACGGTCTTTCAAACTCTTTGTAAAATCGAACAAAATACGGCAGAAAATTTTCGTAATCGTCTTCGCGAAGGAGTCATCGACATCGTCTAAGTTAAAGTTTACAATCTGCGCCTTGTGCTTGCCATCTGGCATCATAATTAAGCTAGCAATGAATTGTTGTTCACTCATAAATGTCCGACATGCAAAGAACTTCGCATAATCTCCTGTAATCAAAGAGTGTAACCGAACACGAATTGTAACGGCATCGCCATACGTGTTTTCATTTCGTAACCAGCCTTCTGAAATCAGTGTGAAGTTTAGTGCTTTCTCTAAGTCTTCTAGTGTATAGTACACTACTTTAGCAGGTTCAAAGTTATCTAATTCTGGTTTGATGAATTCTGATACGTACTTCGTTAGCAATACACTTTCCGTAAAGTTTCCTTCCGAATCGATTAGGAAACAATCTCTAAATTTTCTCGTATATCCAATACCAGGAAGTTCTGCTTCCAAATTGAATTGTTCTGTTGAGCAAGAACCGATAATAGAGAAAATATCGTTTCGTTTCGAAGTAGAAGTTTCGTTAGAATACAAAACAGTCATGATTGCTTTGGCGATGATGTGGTTTTTATATTCCGTTGCATTGACATCACCTTGATTAAAAATACGAACTAATTTATGCATCCGTTCGATAATTGGTAACTGCGAGTGATTCGTTACAGAAAGTAACAACGCTAAATCGTCTACAGTCAATAACCATAGTGGAACTTTCAATTGTTCCGTATTTGGTTCATAGTAGTTTGTCGTATAAAACTTATAATTGTAATTTGGATTAATCTTATTAATATCTTGAAAAGCATTTCGATATTCACCAGAAGAATCAAAAATAAAGAAATTAGAACGGAACGGAATAAATCTTGGTGTCTGGAATACATTTTGAATCAATCTAGAAACACCACATGATTTACCGGAACCAGAGTTACCGAAAATAGCCATGTGATTACTGAACAATTCGTTAATATCGACTTTAATTGGGCAAGAATCATATAATGGACTGGCACCCAAAGTCATCGTAGACGGTTTTTCATCGCCGACGATCAATTTCATCTCTTCCGGAGTAATGATACGCACTTTGGCATTTAAATCCGGTTTTCTAATGACACCACCGATGAAACGGTCTGGTAATAATTCTCCCAAGAAATGAGCTTTTACGACGTTATCATCGATGTCGTCTACTTCACCTAAAATTTTCTTTTTGTCGTCTTCAAACACCAAATGCATATTCATAATATTGGTTGACAAATTTTCTCCATCTTTAATTTTTACATTGGCACCCTCGTTACTGATATATACAATTTTATCAAACATGTATTCCACTTCCCTTTTATTCTAATTATTATTATAGATTGTTTTCCGTTTGAATGCAATTCTAAATGTACTGTTCAATTTCTTTGGCAATCTCTTTTTCACTAATTTGACTCAACAAATTCAATACTTTGCCACGGTTTTCATAAAGATGTAACGATTTTTCATAAAACTGCAACCGTTCTTCTACATTCTTTAATTGTCCATGTACAGCATTTCTGGATACGTTATCATTTTCTGCGATCTCTCCTAATGAAAGGTCATCAAAATAATAATTTTCAAAGTACTGTTGTTGTTTTTCTGTTAGTAACACTCCGTAATAATCGTACAAATTCACTAAATATAATTTTTTATCCATCTACATCAAGTCCTTAAATAATCCATAAATATAATTTTCGATATCGAATACTTGCAAGTCTTCTTTTCTCTCACCTAACCCGATATATTTAACAGGGATATTGACCGCTTCTTTGATTGCTAAGACAATTCCACCTTTGGCCGTACCATCTAATTTCGTTAAAACGATTCCAGTAATGTTCGTAATCTCTTTAAATGCTTTGGCTTGACTAATTCCATTTTGACCAGTTGTAGCATCCAATACCAGTAAAGTCTCATGTGGAGCACCTGAAATTAGATTTCCAATTACTTTGTTCATTTTCTCTAATTCTTTCATCAAGTTTACTTTGTTTTGTAGTCGTCCAGCAGTATCGATAAAGACGACGTCATAGTTTTCTTTTTTAGCAAGTTCGATGCCATCGTATGCAACTGCAGATGGATCAGCACCATCTTCTTTTCCGTAGAATCCGACACCAACTTTATCGGCCCATTCTTTTAATTGTTCACCAGCACCAGCGCGGAACGTATCGCCCGCTACTAACAGGACTTTCTTTCCTTCGTTTTTCATCTTCCAGGCAAGTTTGGCAATCGTAGTTGTCTTTCCGACACCATTTACACCGACCATCAATATGACAGTAGGTCCTTCTTTGGCAAACTGAATTTTATTGACTAATACTTCGTCGTTAACATAGATGATAAATAATTCGTCGACGATGATCTCTTTTAAATCTGCCGGTGACTCTAGATGTTCTTTTTTCACTCTAGCCCGTAAGCGATCCATAAATCCCATTACGGTATTGACACCAATATCAGCCATAATTAAAATTTCTTCTAATTCATCGAAATACGCTTCCGTAATTTTTGAATACCGATTGGTCAAATTGATTAAATTAGAGACAAAACTATTTCTCGTCTTTGATAATCCCTTCTCATATACTTTTGCATTTTTAATCAATGCCTCGCGTTCTTCTTTGGTCTTATCCAATTTCGATAGTGCTTCCATTTTTTCTTCTTTTTTAACTTCTTTTACAATTCTATCTACATCCAGTTGCGGTTCTTTGATTGGTGACTCCAACTTGACTGCAACTGTCTCTTCTACTTCTTTTTCTTCTACTTTGTTTTCTTCTTGATTTCCCTTTTTAAAGATTTCTTTAATTTTACTAAATATGCCCATAATTCCTCCTGTATTCTACTTCTTTCATTATACCGTAAAACAAGCCTTTAATCAATTTCTTTTGGTTGCAAAATTTTGCATTTTATAGTATAATAAGCCTGCTTTAAGAAGGGGATATTGAAATGAAAAGAATCGCTTTGCAAACATTACAGGGACAATTAAAAAAAGAAATTTCCAAAGAAGACCCAATATTACCATTTGGACCTTTGTTTTCCAAAGTGTTCCAACTACGAAACGGTAGCTATGTTAAACTTTATGATCCTTATTTTTTACAACATATTAAACAGCTTTCCCCATATGATATTGAACGTAAAATTATAGATGCCAAACCGGTTTCTAATGTTCCTGAAATTATCGTTCCATCGCATGCTGTCTACAACGAAAAAAACGGATTATTCACCGGATACATAATGCCTGCTGCAAAAGGAATTACCTTAAATCAACTAGACAATCGTCTTAGCATGAAAGAACGTACAGATTTACGACAATATGCTGATTTATATCATTTGATGGAAGACTTCGTAAAACGGGCTAATCAAGCTGGCTTTGTATTTCCAGATTTTTGTTCGTTAGATAATTTGTATATTTATGGAAAAGGAAATGATAGAAACTTATCTATGATTGATTATGATGGTATGCAAATTGGAGTCCACCCTTCCATGAGTTTTTCTACTGTTTTAGGAAACCAAAATAATTATTTTATTCCAAAATATTGGGATAATAAAAAACAGTTATTTAACCCAAATTTAGATATTAAGTCTTTGATTACAGAATATTTTCTAATGACTTTTAATATTAACTTGGCTAAAGTTGGTGAAATTAATCCTGGAACTGGTAAGCCAGTTACTTTAGACGATATTTTTGAACAAATCCAACTAGATGACGATGATTTCAAACATAAAGTATGGAAAACGTTCCAACCAAACGGAGAAAACGAGTTTTTAGGTGACAGTGTTTATCGCTTGGCAGAAACGCATCGTCTTACCTATGAAAAATATCGGTTGAGTGATATTTTTCCTTTACCAACCGAACTGCTGGACAAGGATGTCGTCATTACCCAAAAAAGATTAATTCGGAAATAAAATGGATAACTGGACAAACTTTTAAAAAAATAGTATAATCTACTACGTTAGTTCTATTACGGAGAAAATTAACAAAGAAAGGAGTTATTATGACGAAAAAACCTACAGATACTAAGATTATTGTCTTAGGAGGTTGGGGTGAAGTCGGAAAAAACATGTACTGTGTCATGCACAATGACCAAATTATCATCATTGATGCTGGTATTTTATTTCCAGAAGATGATTTGTTGGGCATCGACTATGTTTTACCTGACTTTACGTTTTTAAAACAAAATCAAGATAAAATTAAAGCATTAATTATTACACACGGACACGAAGATCACATTGGAGCTATTCCATTTCTTTTACAAAGTGTTGAAATTCCAAAAATTTATGCACCGAATCAAGCAAAAGAATTAATTGCATTAAAGTTAGAAGACCGCAATATTCGTTACGATAATTTATTTGTATATGATGAAGATACCGTCTTGAAATTTGGAGATATAACGGTAGAATTTATTCGCACTACCCACTCAATTCCAGATTCTCATGCGATTGCAGTAACGACACCAGATGGTACATTTATGACGACTGGTGACTTTAAGTTCGATTTTACACCGATTGGTCCGATGGCTGACTTACATAAGATGGCTGAAATTGGAAAACGTGGTGTCGATATTTTAATGAGCGATTCTACCAATGCATTAAATGCTGGTATGTCTATTAGCGAATCGAAAGTCGACAGTGCCCTAAATGATATTTTTGATAATTATCCAAATAGTCGAATTATCGTTGCTACTTTTGCATCTAATATTTACCGACTAAAACATATTATTGAAACTTGCTACAAGCATAACCGTAAAATATGCGTATTTGGTAGAAGTATGGATAATAATATTCAAATTTCCATTAAGGGTGGTTATATCGATCACAAGGAATTGATTATCACACCAGAGGAAGCCAATCATCTGAAACCAGGCGAAGTTACTTTGTTATGTACGGGTTCGCAAGGAGAACCTTTAGCAGCACTTTCTAGAATTGCTAATGGCACTCATAAACAAATTAAGTTGCGTCCAGACGACATCGTTATCTTCTCTTCTAGTGCCATTCCAGGAAATGCGTTAAGCATTGCTAAAACGATTAATCGTTTGTATCTTCAAGGAGTCAAAGTTTATACAACTTCTGTTTTATCTGACTTACACACTTCTGGACATGCAAACGAAGAAGAGTTAAAATTAATGATTCGTCTCATCATGCCAAAGTACTTTGTACCAGGACATGGTGAATATCGTATGTTAAAACAACATGCTAATATTGCAATCAGTTGTGATATTCCACAAGACCATACATTCGTCTTGAAAAATGGTGATGTGTTAACATTAAAAAATCATGTTGTAACAAAAGCATCAGAAGGCGTCGTTGCAGAGGACATCTACGTCGATGGTAACCGTATCGGTGAAATCGGTTCTTCTGTTATCAAAGATAGAAAAATAATGTCAAACGATGGTATTTTAGTTGTCATTGCCAATATCGATCAAGATAAGAGACAGTTATTAATTAAACCGAATATTACGACTCGTGGTTTTGTATTAGTTAATGAGAATGAAGCATTGATTCATAAAATTGAAGAACTTGCTGCTAATACGATTCGAAACAAACTTTCAACCGGTGCTAACTTCAATGAAATCAAAGCAGCTTTAATTTCAGATTTAGTTCCTGCTATTTCTGATTTAACTGGTCGTAAACCTTTAATTTTACCTGTGATTTTACCAATCAAAAAGCCTATTGCTAATGCGCAATAGACTTTTTTATTTTGCCTCCAACTTTTTGTAAAACTGTTTTACTCTTTTATTCTTTGGTTTTGGATTAAATAAACCGATTTGATAGTTTTGTACAAAACGATTCATAACATCTAAACACATGTCATCTTCGTAACGTATCATCGCTAGCAGTTCGTTAGGTTCCATCCTATCTAGTTGGTCTAACTCCTCTTGTTTTGTTTCCCGTTCCGGTTGGACATCGTTATAATAAAACCGTAACAATTCAAACCAGATTTGTTTGGATAAAAGATTGTCTTTTCTATCGATATTTTCTAATACTCCCATTCCCAAATCCGTACATTCTCCTATATCAGAAAACTTCTCTTTTACGTTCATCATCAGTAAGTAGTAATCTAAGAAATGTTCAATTGGGTACGAATAAAATTTTGTTTGAATAGAGTCTACTTGACGCCACCATTGATCATACCTATTTTCTTCTTCATATTGAGGATGAAATTTTTTATAAATTTCTCTTCCCTCGTCTGTATTTAAGGCCATGTCAACCAGTTCGTAATCGTATTCACTGCCAACTTCGGAAATTTCACAATCGATTAGTTCTTCCAATACAGAATGGGTTTCTATAGCATATTCGATGAACTCTTGAACACTAGTGCAAGAATTCATGTATTCGATAATTTCAAATGGCCCTTTTTCAAGTGCAAACTGATTATAATACTCTAAGGCCATCGCAGAGATAATGGCATCAAATTCCTTATCGCCTTCATTATACTTTTTACGAATCCACTCTGCAATCGAATAAATTGTTGCATCATAACCACCATCTATTTCTACACCCTCTTCTTTCAACATAATGGATTCATTGGTATAGTAATTTTGGTATAACTCGTTAATGAAACGATTCAGATTGATTAAATAAGAAACGTGTGTATCCACTTCTATCACCTTCTACGATTTTTTTCATCCATCTTCTTACAAAATTGTTTTACGCTTTGATTATCCGTCTCTGGATACAATCCAATCCGATAGCGACTAGCAAAACATTGCACTAATTCATACCTAGCATTATCGTCTTGCCACATTTCATCTATAATTTCTGTGCGACTACTTTTCTCTAAAAAACGCGTAAATGTTTGCACAGATTTTCCCTTTTGAAAAATTTTATCTGTTTTTACAAGCGTGTAGTAATATTTGAGCATTTCTTTTAAAATTTGATCAGCCAATGGTGCTTCTTTGTGGTGAATTGTCTCTAAAATATCCGATACGACTAGGCATGATTCGTCACTATCCTCAAACAAATCTAATGTCGTCATCATCGTTAAATAGAACTCGATAAAATTATGAATCGGATAATTGATAACTTCGAAACTTTTTGAATCATGATGTCTCAGCCAGAACCCGTCGTAGGCCATTTCTTTCTGATAATTCGGATGAAATTTCTCGTACATTTCTCTTCCTTCTGACGTCTTCAATATGTCATCTGTAAAATGATAATTGTACCCTTTTGGTTCGTATACATCTATTTCATGTTCAATTAAAACATATAGGATGTCCATATTATCCCAAACGGCATCCAGGAAATCTTGTCTTGACTCACATTCTCTCATCAATGAAACGATTTCATCATCTTCATCATCGTAGGAATAATTGTAGCATTCGAGTGCCATCACGGAAATTAATGCCCCTATTTCAGCCGGACGTTTTTGATATTCTTCTGAAAGCCATTCTGAAATTTCTGTTTTAGCTGCAATCACTTCATTTTCATCGATATTTTTTCTGGATTCCTCTATTTTTTGATTTAAAATTTGCTGATACATTTTTTGTAAATACAAATTTACTCGAATCAAATCGGATTCATAATTATGTTGCATTATAATTTTCCTTTCTTTCTGGATACATCTTTCTCTTGATTTTTTGATAAGTCTTGCTGTGATCCATAATTCGGGCTCGATTTTCTAAAAAGTCTTTATCCGCTTTTACTCCTTGTTGATAATAATTTCTTAATATTCGTTTTTGAAGTTCTTCATTTTCTGAAAATAATGAGACAATTTCATCTTGCGTTTGTAACATTAACAACCGTTTCAAAATATTCTTTTCAAATTTTGCATCGGTTGGATTTTGTTCTAATTTCGAAATGGCATCGACAACGTATTCTTCCGTCATCCGCAAAACAAGTGTCTCGTAACTTTTGGAAAATTTCCGATAAGAATTTAACATAGATTGAACACTTTTGATAGCATCTCCTTCGGTATGAGACGGTTCAAAAAAGAACTTATTGAAGTCGATTTCTTCTTTGGCAGCATCATCTTGAGGATTCATCAAATCTAATAACAACTTGTCTTCTTTTGCAAATGGATTCATTTTGTTATATACCCATCTTGCTGCTTCAACTGGTGTTTGATAACATGGTAATTTTTCTAGAAGGGTTGCCGCTGAAACTCGTAAGATCAGTAACCAAACATTTAAGTCTTTCGTAATCAAAAATCGTAGTTCTTCTATTGTACTGACATTTCCTAATATTTGGTCGTATTCATCCATGATTGGATTTAAATTATAATATTTTTGATTTTCACTATACCCTTTTATTATTTCTTTATGGTTTTGGTATTCCATATATAATAATGCTAAGTAAGTATCTGTTTGTGAGTTAGACTTTAGGATTTTATTGCGAGGAACAATATAGTTGGGAAGACTGTAAAAAGTTTGCAATTTTCGTATGCTGTTTTTGTCGTTTTCATAATCCAAATTTGTCGGATTGAATCCCAATAGATTCTGATACATTTGATTTCTGGCTAATTCACTTGCCAACTTCATTTTTATATACATACTCTTACTCCCTCTAATAATCCCAATTGTTCCTAGTTCTAGATAAGTTTACTATAACGAGCATTCATTCTGTTGTCAATCTTTTTCCTCTATTTTATAGCGAAAAAAAAGCAACCGTTTTGGCTGCTTATCGATTATCGTGCCTCTTCTTGAGCACGTGTTTCTCTTACTACAGTTACTTTAATCGTACCTGGATATTGCATCGTCTGTTCGATTTTTTCTTTGATATCTCGAGCCACTTTGTGAGCAGTAATATCATCGATTTCATCTGGTTTTACAATGACACGTAATTCTCGTCCGGCTTGAACAGCATACGTTTTTTCAACACCAGGAATATCGTTTCCGATATTTTCCAGTTGCTCTAGACGTTTGATATAATTTTCTAGTGTATCGTTTCTAGCACCTGGACGGGATGCCGATAATGCATCTGCGATGGCAACTAATACAGAAATCACACTCGTTGGTTCGGTATCGCCATGGTGCGATGCAATGGCATTGATGACAACTGGATTTTCATGAAATTTCTTAGCAATATCGACGCCAATTTCAACGTGACTTCCTTCCATTTCATGATCGATAGCCTTTCCAATATCGTGTAATAATCCGGCACGTTTGGCAAGGGTTACATTTTCACCAAGTTCTCCGGCCATCAAACCTGCCAAATTTGCTACTTCAATGGAATGGGCTAAGGCATTTTGACCATAACTGCTGCGGAAATGTAATCTTCCGATAATTTCGATTAAATCTGGATCAACTTTTGTCAATCCCAATTCAAATAAGGCATCGTTTCCATATTCTAAAATTTTGGCTTTCATGTCTTTACAAACTTTATCATAAAGTTCTTCAATTCTAGTTGGGTGAATTCGGCCGTCTTTCATCAACGTTTCCAACGTTACACGAGCAATTTCACGGCGTAATGGGTCAAAAGAGGATAACACAACTGCTTCCGGTGTATCATCGATAATTAAGTCGACACCAGTAATTGCTTCTAACGTACGAATATTTCTTCCTTCCCTACCGATAATCCGACCTTTCATCTCATCATTCGGTAACGTTACAACTGTAATTGTCTGGTCGTTTGCAATGTCTGCTGCAAAGCGTTGCATCGCCGTAACAATCAAATCCTTCGCCTTTTTATCGGCTTCCATCTTGGCATTATTTTCTTGTTCTTTAATGTACTCTGCAATTTCTTTTTGCATTGCTTCTTCGACACGATTCATGACTAATTTTCTGGCTTTTTCTTTATCAAATCCAGAAATCTTTTCTAGTAACTCTAGTTGTTCTTGCTTGATTTCATCCACTCTAGCTTGTTCGTCTTGGATTTCTTTTTGTCTTTCAAATATCTTATTTTCTCTTTCATCTAGCGTTGTTTCGCGCTTTTGTAGTAGTTGATCTCGTTTATCAATATTGTTTTCTCTTTGAATTAAGCGATCTTCATTTTCTTTGATTTCAGCTTTCTTCTCTTTGATTAACTTATCATTTTCTATTTTCCGTTTCTGTTCTTCTTCTTTTGCTTCTAAAAGAGCCTCTCGTTTCATCTTGTCGGCGTCTTTCTTAGCTTTTTCTAACATTTCAGAAATGGCTTTATCGTTGTTTTTTCCTTTTATATTATGATACAACAAGGCACATCCAGTACCTGAAAGAGATCCAATCACAAGGGCTAGAATGGATATTAATAACATATCCATAATTCCTCCCTATCTATATGTTAAACTTAATTAAAACTCTAACATTACCTTTATTGTAAGGTTTAATGGAATTTGTGTCAAGCAGAATGATTTCGTTCTAGCCCTCTTTGACAGTGTCAGAAGAAGGATTTCCTTCTGCAAATTTCTTTTGAATCATTGCTAATTCTTCCGGATCGGTCACCCGTTTTAAATAGTTATCTTTCAATACACTCAATGAAAAAAATGAAAATGTATCTGTCATCTCTTCCTTCTCATCTAGTTTATTTGCCAATAGATATGTTTTTAGATTGATTTTTTTCTCATCTAAAATTAGATATTCCTCGCCTGTACTGATTTTAATAATTTGACCTTTCATACATTCTCCTTTTTCGTTATTATTTATCTTTACTACTTTTCTTTGGTTTGCTTTCTTTTTCGTCTGTTGTTACGATATTTTTCTTTTTTCCAATTCCATAGTATTCTCGCGTTGCTTCGTAAATTTCTTCTTCTAATTCTTTATTATCTTTTAATAATAATTTGACATTTTCTCTACCTTGACCAAGTTTTTCTCCTTTATATGAGAACCAAGCACCTGTCTTCTCGATGATACCAGCATCGCTTGCCAAATCGATTAATTCTCCTTCGTGACTGACACCTTCGCCATACATGATATCGACAACAGCAGTTTTAAATGGAGGTGCTACCTTATTCTTTACGATTTTAACTGTCGTTTTATTTCCGACGATACCATCGCCCATTTTTAATTGTTCATTTCTTCTAACATCCAAGCGAATCGTAGCATAATACTTCAATGCTCTACCACCAGGTGTTGTTTCGGGGTTTCCATACATAACTCCCACTTTTTCACGTAATTGGTTGATAAAAATTGCAATCGTGTTCGTTTTGCTAATTGTACCAGCTAATTTTCGCAATGCTTGGCTCATTAGTCTTGCTTGTAGACCGACATGAGAGTCGCCCATTTCACCATCAATTTCAGCTTGTGGCACCAAAGCAGCAACGGAATCGATGACGACAATTGCAACTGCTTGACTTTTTACTAAGGCATCGCAAATTTCCAATGCCTGTTCACCGGTATCTGGTTGAGCTAGCAACAACTCATTGATATTTACACCTAAATTTTTGGCATAGACAGGATCTAAGGCATGCTCCGCATCGATGAAAGCTGCTCTTCCTCCTGCTTTTTGAGCCTCGGCAATGGCATGAAGTGCAAATGTCGTTTTACCAGAAGATTCTGGTCCATAAATTTCGATAATTCTTCCTTTTGGATATCCCCCAACTCCCAAAGCGATATCTAATGCTAAGGAACCAGAGGAAATCGTATCGATTTCTAAATGGCTCTCATCCCCTAGTTTCATGATGGAACCTTTTCCAAATTGTTTTTCAATATCTGCTAAGACTTCATCTAAAGTCTTATCTTTGCTTTCCGTTTTACTCATAAATCCTCCGTTTTTCTCAAATACATTTCTATCATAACTTATTTCCAAACAAATTGCAAGCATTTTATCAAACATTTGTTTGTTATCTGATTTTTCCTATCAAAAAAGGGAATTCCTTTATAGAAAATCCCTTTTTCATTCTTTTTACCCTTTACTTTTCCTTTTTTGGAAAAATGATATTTTTATTCAACGTATAATATTCATACATTGAGAAGATCGACATGATCGTTGCAAAGTACAGTAGGAAAATATCGACATGAACATTTACCAGTTCGAACGGTAAGTTGTAGAACAACATCAATACCGTACCAACCATTAAGGATGCTGTCTTAATTTTTCCGGATTTAATGGCCGCAACTACCTTTCCTTTGGAAGCGGCTTCCATTTTAATGGCATCGACTACGATATCGCGTAAAACGATAACAACTGGTACAATTGCATTTACGAATCCCTGACATGCTAGAATAATTAAAACGGAATCTACTAATACTTTATCAGCAATCGCATCCAACATTTTACCAGTATTGGTAATTTGATTGTTTTTTCTAGCCAAGTATCCATCTAAGAAATCCGTTAAACTAGCAATGATAAATAAAACTCCTGCAATCGGATAACGGATATCTACTGTTACACCAGAGACCAACACTTGGGGAATCGTCACATTGATCATGCTCCATGGAAACAACAAAATGAAAATAATAACTAACGATAAAATCAATCTAGATACGGTCAATTTAGTAGGTGTATTCATACGAAATCATTCCTTCTTTCTCAATTCTCAATTCTTCTGTCCTAGGTGGCTCTTCCGTAACTACCATAAAAATCCAATAGATGAGTGCTAGGACTGCAATCGTAATACAAATACAGGCAATGAGCGGTTTGTAATTTGTTTTACGAGGTGGAATTTTCGTATAAGGCGAGTATACTTTTTTCTCTTCTTCTTTTTTATTTTCTTCTTTTCGAATCTGTTTGATATCGTCCAATGAAATTTTAGAAGTTTTTTCGAACATAAAATCATTGAATTCATCATTTACTTTATCCGTGTCAGCGCCTAAATACTTGGCGTATTCATTCACCAAATCACGCAAAATAAAAATGTCTTTGAAAGCTCTCGTGATACCGTCTTCTAAGTTGCTAATATCATCTTTTGAGACGTTTAAGTCCGAGGCCGCTTCTTCCACGCTAACACCGTGATTTACTCTTAGTCCTCGTAAATATTCACCGATTTCTTTCATAAGACACCTTCTTTATCAAAATAATACTTTGTAAGCCATGTTCTGTTCCTATTTCTAGGCGACAAACATTTATCTACCGTTTCCGGTCCGTAACGCCATTATCTTTCTTTTGTTACGACTCTCCTACCAAATTTGGATTTCTCACTTGCGGGGTTTACCAACGTTTCACTTTCTCCATTTCTAGAGAATATCGTCACTGTGGCACTTTATGAGTACTATAGCCATGGTTTCCTTTAGGCTAATTCCTCGCCGTTAGATTACTCTACCTTCGGTTATTGATTCCCTCAGCACAAACACGAAAGACATCCCAGTCTTTGTGAGCATGGACTTTCCTCAACATCATGGTTAGATGCCGCGTTTGTCTCAAAGTACTATTCGTCATCTTCATCTAGGTCTGTTAAAACAGATTCAGTTTGTTCTTTCTTTGCACCATAAACCATTTTTTCTAATTGTGATAAGCGGCGCATAATATCGACATTGGTGACTTCTTTATCACTTGTTTTGGCAATATCAATGCTCATCTTCAAATTACGAAGTTCTTGTTTTAAATGCATAATTTCATTTAATAAACTCTCTTTTTCTTTTTCTTCTTGGTTAATGATTTCAATGAATTGTTCGTAATCATGAATAATCACATCTAGAAATTGATCTACTTCTTTTAGCCTGTATCCCCTAGTATCAATCTTAAATTCATGTTCCAAAATATCTTGTGGAGTCAACGTAATTTTGTTTTGATACATACTTATACCACCAATCCCTTACAATGTATATTATCACAAAAATTCGATTGTTTGTCAATTTCTTTGCAAGGAAATGTGAAGGCCCTAATTTTCTTGGGATGCCATTTGCAAGATCTTTCCGATTCCATCTGCCATTCGACCTTTTGTCTCTTTTGCAATCTCTTGCGATACTCTGCTTTGCCAATCGCCAGCATGGTAAATTCGCTTACAAGATGGATGATGGAATAACTCTCGTTTTGATAAAGAGGATAATTTGCAAAAATCCGTTGCATCCATAATATAGATGGCATGGCCTTCGGCAATTCGACCCGTTTTATCATTTTCAAAGAAACGATCTAAAATGACCTTACCATTGGAATAGATATGTCCAACATACCCAGAAAATGTATTTTTACCGACTACTCTACAAATTGGACTCGTACTATCGTAGAACTCTTTCTTTTCTATATATAAATCCGCTAGACGAGCAGTTTTTCGTCTTCTTTCTTCTTCTGAAGTTACATTTACACGAACACCTGAAACTCTAAAATCATCCTTTAAATGACTTGCTGGAATTAACTCCCAATTCGCTGCTAGATCAGATAGCAACTGTTGCGTATATTTTTCAACCTCTTCTAGGTTCATTCCCGTAAAATCGATGGTAGAAAAATCGACGACGCGAAGTTCGGGATGTTCTAATAACATTTTCTTATATTCACTGTAAAGAGACTTCGGTGTTATCACAACGCCATCACTTTTAATTCCCATACTTTCGTTTTTGTATTTTCCAACTGTAATTCGTGGACTAGTTGCTGTTTTTCTATTCTCGTTTTCTCTAAAATAATCCGTTACATTATATAAATAACGTTGGGCTTCTTCTTTCGGAGCAGTAATTGCTGTCGATAAAAACCGCGATGCAATATAAAGGGATATTTTATCCCGGTCCATACTAGAAAAGTGCCATGTATTTACACGATGTTTATCCAAGTATTGCATAATGTCTTCGGAATGATTTAAAATACCTGACAATGATTCATAATACTGGGCACAAAATTTTGTGAAATCCTCTTCAGAACTGTAAGTTTCAAGTTGACCAATATTATCCAAGTGTAAGATTTCCAAAAATTCCGTGATATCTTGCATGGCATCGATTCGTTCTCGTCCAGACTTTGATTTTTGATTAATTAAGCGGACGAAATTTCGTAACATGGTTATCATCTCTTGACGTTCTTGATATTTCTTATAAAGGACTGGAAACTCTCTTTTCAATTCTCTTTTGGTCTTCAGATTTTTAAATATTTCCAAACGAGGCCATGCTTTTTCTCTTAATGCATTACTTAACTCTTCATTAGATGCTCTTAAGTCGATAGAAAGATTATCGCGGCTTCGAAACATGTTATCAATATTTAAATTCATAAATATTGACATCATAAAACCACTTCTAGAAAAACAAAGTTGTTTCTCTAGAGTATTTGGGTTCGTAACGATGCCTAACGTTTGGAAAAACTCCATATCGATGGGAGGAATCCCTATCTTTTTCATATAGTTCATATATTTTGTAAAAGCATTATCGATTGCTTTTTTTGTCGTTTCTTTATCATCGCAAAGCGCAATTAAGTCAGTGGAACTAAGTGTTACCGGTGTTGCAATCGGTATTCCACGATTAATACTCTCTTTTAATTCATCCATTTTATACCCTCCCGAAAAAAGTATGAACATTATATCGCAAAATGTGTATTTTGTCAATTTTTCTTTAGTGTATAAAGTAACTTTGTATTCGATATCTCTAGGTCTACTAATGAGTAATCGTCTAATAATCGGTTTAAAAGTAGAACAACGTCATCTCTTGTCATATTTCCTCCTTTTTTATCACTATACCAATTTCGTCAAAATTTTGCATTCTTTTCGACAAAACTAGAACGGATTAGACAAAAGTAGGTTTTTCACGACAAAAAAGAACTTATCTTTTCGTAGTTTATCTTAAAAATTCCTTTAAAAATATAGGGTTTTATAGTATAATGTAATGTAGGTGATTTTATGAAATACCCGGCTGGTGTCAAAGTTGTTCCAACCGTTCACAAAAAAGAAGATATCCAGTACGGAAATCGTGGTATGAGTTTGGAACATGACTTAAACATTACAAACGATTATTACCGGGAATCTAACCGGGCACTTATTTATAAAAAACCTACCCCGATCAAAGTAACGAAAGTGGACTATCAAAAAAGTAGTGTCGTCATCAAGGAAGGGTTCTTTGAACATCCTTCTACAACGGACTACAACGGTGTCTATCATGGATTATATATCGATTTTGAAGCAAAGGAAACTTTAAATAAAACATCGTTTCCTCTTCACAATATTCATCCCCATCAAATTGAACATATTCGTGGAGTTCTTTTCCAAAAAGGAATCGTGTTTTTAATTGTTCGATTTGTTAAATTAAATCGGACGTATTTATTATTTGGAGAAGATTTTGTAGACTATATCGATCATCATGATAGAGCATCTATCCCACTATCTTATTTTGAACAACGCGGGCATTTAATTTTAGATCAATATCATCCAAGAGTGGATTACTTAAAAGTAATCGACCAAATTTATGGAGGTGCAAATGAATCAGAATTACAAAAAGAACTATAAGAAAAGTTCGAATCAAAATAATGAAGAAAAGAAGAAAGTAACCGTAAAAGGTTCTTCCAAATCGTATATGAAGAAACCAGACCCGAATGTGATTAAGAAAAAAGATCCTAAGTCTGCTACTTCAACAGAAAAAGAGACTTCTCGCTATAAAGCAACCAAAGAAGAAGTCGATCAAATTAGAGAGAGGGTGACGCATACCGTGCCAGTAAAAAGAAAGAAAAAAATGAATCCAAAAGATGTACAAATTCTATTGGGACTATTTGTAATTGCAGCCATTGTTTCATGGTTTACATTAGGACCTGTTGTAACGATTATTTTGGCTCTCGGTATTTTGCTAATTATCGGAATCGCAGCATTACTTAAGAAATTTGGTAAGAAAGGCAAACGGCGAACTGTTTTGAATGTCGTTTTAATTGTCTTCCTGAGTTTCTGTATTTTGGGAGCATTGGCGGTTGGTGGCTTTATGCTATACATTGTCAATACGGCTCCAGAATTTGATCCAAACGCATTAAAGAATCAACAATCTAGTATTCTTTATGACCGGGATGGAAATGAGATGACAAAACTTGGTGCCGAAGTTAGAGAAGATGTTACGTACGATCGACTTCCACAAGTATTCGTCGATGCCTTGATTGCAATCGAGGACTCTAGATTCTTCCAACATAACGGATTCGATGCAGCCAGATTTTTAGTGGCTTCTTTAAAACAAGTTACTGGTCAAGGTGGCGGTGGTGCTTCTACTCTATCCATGCAAGTTGTTAAAAATACATATACGGATGCAACTGCTACGACTGGTATTCAAGGTATCATTCGTAAGTTTACCGATATTTATCTTGCCGTATTTAAACTAGAAAAAAATTACAGTAAAGAGCAAATCATTGAATTCTACGTCAATAGTCAATGCTTTAACGGAACGGTATGTGGAGTTGAACAAGCATCTCAAATGTACTTTGATAAGAGTGTTAGCGATTTGAATCTTGCCGAAGCATCCCTACTTGCCGGAATGTTCCAAGCACCGTCTTCTTACAATCCATACAATAATCCAGATCGTGCTTCTGAACGTAGAGATGATGTATTAGATATGATGATTCGTCATGGTTATATTACAGAAAGTGAAGCAGATGCTGCTAGAATGATTCCAGTTTCTAGTCTTCTTTCTGATAATGGTGCCCAAACGATGAAGAATCAAGCATTCATCGATACGGTTTTAGAAGAACTAGAAGATAAATACAATATCAATCCATATAATGTTTCCGTTGAAGTTTATACGACAATGGATCAAGCCAAACAAGATGGTGTCGATGATATTTTCAATGGAACAACATTTACTTGGGAAAATGAAGTTGTTCAAGGTGCTGCAGCAGCCATCGATATTCATACCGGTGAAATCCTCGCAATTGGTGCCGGACGAAATCGAAGCGGTATTCGGTATTTGAACTATGCAACACAAGTGTTCAACCAAATTGGATCAACTGCAAAACCGATTTTTGATTATGCGCCTGGTATGGAATACTTAAATTGGTCTACTTATACTCAATTTGTAGATGAACCTTGGTCTTACTCATCTGGTCAGGCAATCAATAACTCCGATAGAAAATTTATGGGCCAAATCAGTCTTCGAACTGCTTTAGCACAATCTAGAAATATTCCTGCTTTAAAAGCATTCCAAACATTAAATCAAGAAATTGGCAATCAAAAGATTTACGATTTCGTTACAAGTTTAGGAATTACTCCTGAGACAACTAGTGGTGACACTTACGTTCACGAGGCTCACTCTTTAGGAGCATTTAATGGTGCTTCTGTATTACAGATGGCTGGCGCTTATGCCGCATTCGGAAATGGTGGTTATTATAATGAGCCATATTCTGTTCGAAAAGTTGTCTATCGTGATACAGGCGAAGTCATCGAACATGAATCAACTAGAAATCAAGTCATGAGCGATTCTACTGCTTTCATGATTACAGATTGTTTACGTTCTGCTGTTACAGAAGGTATCTCAAGCGGTGCAAATATTTCAGGAGTTAACGTTGCTGCTAAAACTGGTACGTCCAACTTCGATGCTGCTACGAAAGAACACTATAACTTACCAAGCAATGCCGTTAAAGACGCATGGATTGTTGGATATGACCCAGACATTGCTCTTGCTATGTGGTATGGTTACGAAGTAATTGACAGTCAGTATGTTAGTACCAATGCCTCTGCCGTTAAATGGCGTACAAGATTATATCAAGCCTTAGGAAACGTCGTTTATGATAGAACTGGAAAAGACTTTACAGCACCAAGTTCTGTCGTACGTGTCGGTATCGAAGCGGGTTCTAATCCGGCTCAACTTCCAAGCGAAAATACTCCTGCTGATCAAATCGTATACGAGTATTTTAAAGCAGGAACAGAACCTACTGAAACGTCTACAAGATATGTTAAATTGCCAACTCCTACTGGTTTGAAAGTTACATATGAAGATGGCAAGGTTACGATATCATGGAATCGTACAGCAACACAAACTGGTAACGAAAGTTACGGTAGTTATGGATACCGTGTTTACTACAACAATACAGAACTTGGATTTACTACTGACAATACTTACTCATTTGAAACATCAGAACCTTACGGTACTTACAGTGTCGTATCTTCATTTGAAAACTATACTGCAAATCAAAGTTCTGCTACTTCTTACACGTTAGAAGATGAAACAGAAGAAAATATTACATCTTCTTTGAAAGGTCGTTCTAGTTACACTTGTAGCGTCGGCAGTTGTAATGTTACTGAGGGTGTCACGATTTTAGATGGTACTCGTGATATTACTTCTACAGTAGCGGCTCAAGGTGGTATTACTACTCAATATATCTATATCGATTCTACCGGAACTCAAGATACGACGAAGACTGCTTTCGATGATAGTCTAGCAGGTAGTTGGGTTATTAAATACATTATTAACTATCACGGTTATACAAGAACACACGATATTACAATCGAAGTTCGATAAGAAGGATTCATTCCTTCTTTTTTTGTACGAAAAAGGTGTCCCAATCACTTAGAACACCTTACGCATAGTTCTATTGTTTATTACCAAACTGGCATCATCCGTACAGAGGAGTCATCCATTTTCTTTTTTAGCGTCTTGTTTTCGTGAGTATGAAGTACGGCAATCGCATCTTCTAAATAATCGTCTTCCGAAATCATCGCAGGATGATCGAAAAGATAATTAAAATAGTTCTGTGTCTCTGGACTAAGTTCTCCTATTTCAGCAATCGTGTCATAGTCTAAGTGACAAACTCCAGAAGACGTGGCACTTAAAAATAAATGAAGTAATTGCATTTTACCAACTAAAATACTCTTCTGTCGTTCATCTATTGGTAAGTCATACACGTTTTTTAATCTTTTTTTATGCCAAAAATGTTTGATTGGCATCAGATCGTCACAGCCAGCCTCTTCTAAATCGATGAATCCTAGTCTTGTACCGTCAAAGATAATATTGCCTTCATGTATATCACTCGGATAGATATCGTTTTGATGGAACTCCTTCAAGGTTTGTAAAGCAAGAGTAAAACAATCTGTCAAATCAGATAAATTGTGAAATGCATATTGTGACAAATTTAGACCGTCGATTTTCGGCATCGTATATAAAAATGTTTGCTCTGCAATTTGACAATAATCGACTGGTAAGGCGGATCCTTCAATGTATTTTTGAGATAATCCTGCCAGGCGTTCCGGAGTAATTGCAAATGCTAACTTTACAACAGTATGTGGTGTCAACAAGCGAACACATTCATATTGATCAATCAAACATGGTAACTTTTCAAAATCGACGTACGTTAATTTCAACATAAAAATAACCACCCTTTTTGGTGGCTATTATATCACTGTTTCTTATTTTTTTAAAGTCTTGTAATACTTACAAATTTCTTGTAATTTGCAACTATCACATTCTGGTTTCATGCTTTTGCAATGGTATCTTCCGAATAAGACCAATTGATGATGACGTCTTCCCCATACAGATGGGTCGAAATATTTCTCTAACTTTTTCTCTACTGCTAAAACAGAGTCATCTTTTTTGGCAAGCCCTAATCGTTTACTGACTCGTTCTACATGGGTATCGACGGCGATTGCTGGAACATCGTAAATGTTACTTAGAAACACGTTTACAGTCTTATGGCCTACTCCAGGCAGAGACTCTAAAATTTTCCGATCAGATGGAGTTTTTCCACCGTATTGATCGACGATAATCGTGGTGATTTCTTTGACGTATAGACTCTTTCTCTGATAGGTTCCAATCGGTTTAATGATCTCTTCGATATCCTCTCTTGGGGCATCTTTTAATGCTTCTAGCGACGGATATTTGCGAAATAGTACTCTCGTTACTTGATTGACTCGTTTATCGGTCGTTTGGGCACTTAACATCGTTGCTAATAATAATTCGTAATCTTTGGAGTACTCTAGTTCACATTTTGGATTGGGATAAAGTTCCTCTAAATAGTTTTCAATTTGTTCTACTTTATTCACTGTTGTCATCGTCAAACCAATCGAAATCGAAGATCTCTTTTGGCTTTTCCACCTCTTTCTGTTCTTGTTGTTTGCTTTTTTCTTCTTTCCAACGAGCATTGTGTCGTCTTACTTCTTCTACGCTTTTATATCCTTTTTTAGACCAGTCATAAATAATCTTGTCGATGTATCGTAAATTTGCTACACCGTTGAATGTTGCTTCTTTCAATGCTTCCATAATCATGTCTTCATCTGTTCCAGAATCTAACCATGCTTTGATGATTTCATATTCCATCGGACTCAATGGCCGACCAAATTCTTTTTCGATGGCTTCGTATACATTTCCGGCCTGAATTTCTTCGCCTTTTTCCTCTTCTTTTTTCCAACGTTCCACTAGCAAGGATGTGACTTTGCGATAGAAATCTTCTAGAGAAATGTATTCCTCCATAACCCCTTTTTCATTTTTTATCGATTCCACCGTAATTAGATGTTTGTCTGTCAAATTGGAAATTGACATCATGATTTCCATCTGAGTCATATTTAACCTACTTTGAATCTCTTCTGGATTAAATAGGAAATGATCCCCTAAATTTTCTAAATACGCTAAGACGATTAAATCCATATCGGATACGGATAACTCTTTGCGAAATTGAATCAAATAGTAAGGCATGCTGAAAGAACCATCTTTTAAAAAGTTCATAATGTGTTCACTTTTCATAACATCCCTCCTAAATGTTTTTTATTATAAACCGTTTTGATTAATTGTCAAACCTCTTACTTATAATATATTCTGTTATGGCTGATTTTTCATTTTTTAATTTCATCGTCAAAATCTTTTGTTCGATATCTTGACGGATTTCTTTGATAAATGGACCGGGTTTACGATGGAGTAACTCTGCAATCTCCAGACTCGAAATGGCGATTTCTTTTTTGCTGTGAATTGGCATCTCTTCGTATGCTTCCGCCACCTTTTCTTTTGGAATCTTCTTCATCGTCGCTGCCACTAAGTTCGGGTATAAATCGTATTGATATAGAGTCCGATAGTCTAAGTTGTTCTTTTCCATACATTGTTGAATGGCTTCGATTAGAGATTTCTCATTATTAGAAAATGGATAGATATCACATACGTCTAACTGGGCCCATACACCTAGAATATCTTCAAAACTTTCTACCGTTCTTAACTTTGGAATTTCTAATTCGCTATCTAATCCCAACTCTAAAAGTAAGGATACTCCATATTTGACATTTGGCGAAGTAAATATTTTTTCTAGTTCCTCTTTCTTTCGTTGATATGACAATTTCTTTAATAGTGATTTCGTCTCTTCGATGGCATGTTTCACAGCATCACTCAAATGAAAATTCAACTTTGTTGCAAAACGAATTGCTCTTAAAATACGGAGACTGTCTTCACTAAACTTTTCTATGGCATCGCCTACTGTTTCGATTCTCTTTTGTTCTAAGTCCCTCTTTGCTTCAAATAGGTCGATCACTGTTCCGTTTTTATCCATACAAAAAGTATTGATGGTAAAGTCACGGCGCGATAAATCTTCTTTTAAATTATTAATATAGATAATTTTACTTGGTCTTCTGTTATCGATATAGGACAATTCTTTCCGAAACGTCGTAATTTCAAAACGAATTCCTTTATAATAAACGGTTACAGAACCGTAATCATCGTTTGGCATACAGGCATCTTGAAACACCTCACGAATATCTTTTGGAGTCGCATTGGTACAAATATCGATGTCGGATGATTCGATGTGCAACAGATAGTCTCTTACGAACCCTCCGACAATGTAGGCATCGTACCCGTATGAATCCATATAACGAACTAATTCTAATGCTTCTTCTAACATGGTATCACCACATCAACATTATACCAAAAAAAAGGCAGATTGACTACTTCTCTATCACAGAAGCAATGTAATCTACACACTGGTTTAATAATTTAATTAAGTTGTATTTATGAAACAGTTCTAAATCCGGTTGATAAAACGTCATATGAATTCCTCTATCTTTAAAAAAGACAAGAGAGTCATTGTAACTTTTGGCATCTTTTTCATATGTTTTTTGATTCATCAACACTTCTTCCATCTTTTTGACACGGTCAAATAGTCCTTCGTACTTTAAGGGATGCACTTCTTTTTTGATTCGAAGATAGTTATCGAACTCATAGAAATCTTGATGTTTTAAATTTATGGCATCTTCTGGCGAACACAATTTTACTTTGTGATTGGCAAGACGAACTCCTACGACATTACCGTGAACATCGTATAAATAAATGTTCTCATAAATATAACGGTTGAAATAAAGATCTGTTAAAAGATGAATCCAATATCCTTTGACAATCGGGTCATCTAGTTGATTTTGGTACTTTTTGACAAATTGATCGACATCTGGAAGAGATTCTAAATTTTCGATTCCCTCACTCTTCGGATTTTGAAAATGAGTGATGGTGTGCTTTTTATTTTCAAAGTTATTGGACCAGTCGACAATCGCTGCTCCCAGTACCGTTAAATCTTTATCTTTTAACTTTAACTTAGTACATACTTTCTCTGCAACTGCTATATGAGTCGTTAATGTTGGCATCTTCTAGCACCTCTATTCTATCTCTATTATAACAGGATTTATGGCAAAAAAAAAGCCAAAGGCTTTTTATTTATTAACAGCTTCTTTTAAAGCAGCTCCTGCTTTGAATGTAACAGCTGTACGAGCAGCGATTGTAACAGGTGCTCCAGTTTGTGGATTTCTTCCGCTTCTAGCAGCTCTTTCAGATACACCGAAAGTTCCGAATCCTACTAAAGTAGTCTTTTCTCCTTTTTTTAGTGCTTCTGTGATTGCATCAAATGTTGCATCGATTGCACGAGTTGCATCAGCTTTTGTTAAACCAGTCTTTTCAGCAACTGCTTCTACTAATTCTACTTTTTTCATAATTTAAAATTCCTCCATATATTCAGTTGTTTTTTTAAGCACTTCTATGCTTACATATATAAAGTTATCACGTTTTAACTGTAAAATCAACAAATTTAACACAAATTGACTAATTTTCAGGCCGATTTTAAAGGGTTTTTGAAAAATCTACTCGTCTTGTTTTGATAACCTGTGTTCTATAATTCTAGATTTACGAGAACTTCTGAATTTAGTATAATATAAGTATTAGATTCGAATCGAGGGATAGTTATGAAAAAGAAACTTTGGGAACATAAATGGGCGCTTTTAGGAATCGTCATCTTCAGTATTATCAGTATGTTGCCACTCCTTTGTAATACACATCGCTTGGGACACGATACGAATTTCCATACGAGTAATGCTACTGTGATTGAAAGTTACATTTCTTTGGATGATCCGTTCCCTGCTTTGATTTCACCTAGAATTGCCAATAACTTGGGATACGGAATCAATCTTTTCTATCCATCTTTACCTCATACGATTTTGGCTTATACGTACCGTATCGGTAAGATATTCAATCCTAGTATACTAGATTCACTGGCTGTTCTCTATACTTTGATTACGATTTTATCTTCGTGTTTCGTCTATTGGATTGGGATGAAGTTATTCCATTCTAAGACGCTTTCTTTCGTCGCTGCGGCAGCATTTATTTTCTTCCCATATCGGATTGGCGATATCGTCGTACGAGGGGCATTAAACGAAGTGTTCGTATTCCTATTCATGCCGATGATTTTACTAGGACTCATCTACTTATTAGAAAAACGATATCGGGAGTTCTTCTGTTTCTTTGTCATCGGATATACGGGATTATTTCTATCTCACTTAGTCATTGCGATGTACTTTACGGTTTTTTTAATTCCGTTCTTCTTAGTATTCATGCGTAAACTATTTACAAGGGAAGTATTTCCAAAACTACTCTTAGCAGTAGGCATTGTGACATTACTCGTTCTTCCTTTCTTCGTTACAGTTATCGAACACAACTTATTTGGAAACTACGTCGTCTATGCCGATGGCGAGATGGCTGGGTTGGATTACATGGAGTACTACAGCATGGATTTAGGACAATACTTTAATCCAGATATCGATTATGCTTGGGAAGTACCGATGTTCTTAAACATTTTTACCGTCATCGGATTCGTTCTCAGTTTCTTGTTTTATCTTGTCAAGCCACAGCGCAATCGGTTGTTCTTCTTTTTCTTCTTGTTGTCGTTCTTATGTTTCTTATTTTCGCTTAAAAACTTTCCATGGCAAAATATACCAGAAATATTCTATATGATTCAGTTCCCATGGCGAATGCAGACGATACTTGCCATTTCGATGTCTTTGTTAGTGCCATTGTTCTTAATCTACATTCAAAATCCGGATTTGCGAAGATACTCTGCTTATTTGGTAATCGCTTGTATTCTTATCTCTTCTATCAGCTATTTAAATAACTTATATGAGAATTACTATACGACGACCGATGTCGTTGAAGATAATCTTGCGATGGGACATTCCGAAGAATATTTACCAGTTCATACGAAAAACAATATCGATTACTATTACGGTAGGAATGGAGATGTCATCGTACTAGAAGGAGATGCAACTGTCGATGTTTTAGAAAGTGATGTGCCAGATTTAACGTTTACAGTAACGGATAATGCGGGTACTGTCACCTTAGAACTTCCTCGTCTTTACTATTTGGGATATCACTTGGGAAGTGAGGATGGAGATTCTTTAGAACTATTCGAAAATGAACGTGGATTTTTAACTGTAAGGATATCTGGTAACGGAACATTTACTTTGACGTATCTTGGTACAACTGCTCATCAAATTGCATCTTATTTACAACTATTTACAATTCTTGGAATTTTCTTAACTCCCATTATTTCGAGTGTTTTTCCATTCCGAAAGAAAAAACTTGTAAATCGTAATGTCAATTAATACCCTCTCTTATCCTTTTATGGTATAATTTAAGAGAGCCCTTAGAGAAAGCCGTTCTCTAAGGTTTTTTTATTTAGGGAGGTGTTTTAAATGGCAAAATATGTATTTGTAACAGGCGGAGTTGTCTCTGGTCTGGGGAAAGGAATTACAGCTTCTTCCATCGCACTTTTATTAAAGTCACGTGGTTATAAAGTGTTCATGCAGAAGTTTGATCCGTATATCAATGTCGATCCGGGAACGATGAGTCCATATCAACATGGAGAGGTTTTCGTCACTGCCGATGGATCTGAGACAGATTTGGATTTAGGTCACTACGAACGATTTATCGATGAAGAGTTAAATTATACATCCAATATGACGATGGGGAAAATTTTCTCTTCTGTCATCGAAAAAGAACGTCGTGGTGATTTTTTAGGTGGAACGGTTCAAATTGTACCGCATGTCACCAACGAGATTAAGAGCAAAGTCTACGATGCCGCTAAATCTTCGGGTGCCGATATCGTCATTACAGAAATTGGTGGCACAATCGGCGATATCGAAAGCGAGGCATTCTTAGAAGCACTTAGACAATTTCGAAGCGATGAAGGATATGAAAATACGGTATTTGTACATACTTCTTTGGTTCCTTCTATCTATGGCTCTGGTGAACTGAAAACGAAACCGACACAACATTCTGTCATCGAACTACGTGGTCTTGGCATTCAACCGGATTTTATCGTCTGTCGAACTCCAGTCGATTTGGATGACTCTTTAAAATCTAAAATCAGTCTATTCTGTTCCGTTCCTAAAGAATGTGTTATTTCATCTACCGACGTTACGAATATTTATCAAATTCCATTAAATTATTACAATCAGAAATTTGATGAAGAGATTTTAAATCACTTTCATTTACCAGTATCTAAGATCAATTTAAAAGAATGGGAGTCTCTCGTTCATACAGTCGACAACTTAAAAGACGAAGTAGAAATCGCTTTGGTCGGTAAATACGTCGAATTACACGATGCCTATATTTCTGTTGTAGAAAGTTTAAAACATGCTGGATATGCTCATAAAAAGAATGTCAAAATCTTATGGGTAGATTCAGAAGCCCTTGAAAAAGAAGAAAACTTGGATGCTGTATTTAAGAATGTCAAAGGCATCATCGTTCCGGGTGGTTTCGGTAGTCGTGGTATCCCTGGTATGATTTTAGCGTGTCAATACGCAAGAGAACACAACATTCCTTATTTGGGATTGTGTCTCGGTATGCAAATTGCCGTTATCGAGTTTGCTAGAAACGTATGTGGAATCGAGGATGCTACTTCTACAGAGTTCGATGAACTTGCGAAAAATCCAGTTATCGCTTTGATGGCAGACCAAAAATCGATTACCAATATGGGTGGAACACTTCGTCTAGGTAATTACGAATGTCAAATCAAAAAAGGGACTCTAACCCATCAGATATACGGCCAAGACCTCATTTTAGAACGTCATCGTCATCGTTATGAATTCAATAATAAATATCAAGAGATGTTAGAACAACACGGACTTGTCATCTCTGGTATCAATCCGGCTTCTAACTTAGTCGAAATGATCGAATATCCAAAGAACGATTTCTTCGTTGCATGCCAATTCCATCCCGAATTTAAAAGTAGACCGAACAGACCTCATCCATTATTTAAAAACTTCATTGGAAGCGCAATTAAAAAGAAAAGGTAAGCCCTTTTCTTTTTATTTTGTATCAAATAAATCATCCAACGAAATATCTAGGATTTCACATAATTTTCCTAACACTTCATAATTTGGGTACCAGTCGCATGATTCCCATCTACTTACATCTTTGTTTGTCAGATGTAGCATTTCTGCTAACTCTTTTTGAGTCAACCCTTTTTCTTTTCGTCTCTTTGCAATTTTTTGACCAACCGTGATTTTCTTCATAATCTACCCTACCTGTACAAAAATAAAAGAGCTCGGTAAAATCATAAAGTCTTTACTAGCCCTTTAAGTAATTTTAGTATATCATTTTTTTCCGGAAAAGAAAAGAAAAATCTTATATTACGATAGCAAATAAATTATTTGAGCCTTTATTGACAACTTTTGTCAGCATCGTTTGTAGTTTATAACGGATATTATCTGGCATCATACTAATCTTAGATTGGATTCCTTCTTGAACGATGGCATCGATACTACGACCGAATATTTCACTTTTCCAGATGTTTTCTTTATCTTTTAGTAGATGATCGATCAACTCTTTTGACTGTACTTCACTACCAATAATTGGTTCAAATGTACTTTGAACATCGACTCTGATCATGTGAATCGAAGGGGCGACGGCTTTTAGTTTAATTCCGTATCTGCTTCCTTGTTTGATGACTTCGGGTTTATCTAGTTTCATGTCTTCGATCGTTGGATTGGCGATGCCATAACCCGTTTTCTTAACCATCTTCAATGCGTATTTAAATTGATCATATTCTTTCTTGGCCTCGTTGTACTCCTGAAATAGCGATAATAGGCCGGCCTTACTACTGACATCGATCTGGATGATATCGTGTAGTACTCTGCTGTAGAGTTCTGGCGGAGACGTCAATGTAATCGTCACGACTCCCGTTCCAGCATCGACATTCGAGATGTATGCTTTTTCGATATTCGGGTTATCTAAGAATTTCGTATTAATCGTTTCGATATCGCGCAGTTTATCGACGTTATCGACACTACTACGAATCGATTCTATATAACTTTTCTTGACCTCGTTTTTAGAGTTTAAAATCGCAATCCATTCTGGCATTTCGATTTCGACATCTAAAATTGGGAATTCATATAGGGCTTCTCTCAAGATGTCGTAAATATCTTTTTCAGTCATCGAATCGATATTCATTGGAATGACGGGAACGTCATTTTCCGTATGTAAACGGTCTGCTAGACGTGCGGTTTCTGGTAACATCGGATGAACAGAGTTCAAGATGACGATAAATGGTTTACCGATTTCTTTTAGTTCATCGATGACTCTTTTTTCTGCTTCTTCGTAGTCACTTCTCGTGAAATCACCGATGGAGCCATCGGTCGTGATGACAACTCCGATGGTCGAATGATCTTTAATTACCTTTTCTGTTCCGATTTCTGCTGCTTCTACAAAAGGAATAGCATCATCGTACCAAGGTGTCTTTACTAATCTTGGACCATTCTCATCTTCATATCCCTTCGCATCCTTAATTAGATAGCCCACACAGTCGATTAATTTGATATTGCAAGAAAAGTCATCGATATTGATTTTAGCAGCCGTATTGGGCACGAATTTAGGCTCTGTCGTCATGATTGTTTTCCCTTTGGCACTTTGTGGAATTTCATCTAAGGTCCGTTTTCTTTCGTATTCATCTTCGATATTTGGAACGACTAAGGTCTCAATGACTTTTTTAATAAACGTACTTTTTCCTGTTCTAACCGCTCCTACTACACCGAGATAGATATCGCCGTTCGTTCTAGCGGCAATACTCTTTATAATATTTTGATTATCCATATACACATTCTCCTTATATCTATTTCAATGTATGTAAACACTTCTTTTTTTAACACAAAAAAAGAAGATTTCTCTTCTTTAGATGATTTCAATATCACAGTATTCTTTGATCAGTTTATTTCTAAAGAACATGAATACGATATCGAACGATTCTCTATCTTCATACAAAATAGCGTTCAATAGTAAAATTGTGTACGTACTGATCGGTTCTCGTTTTAATTTTTCTACCACTGCTAAAGTGAATACCGGATCTTCTTCTTCGAAGTTTTCTACTTCGTAACTGTTTAGTAATTCTTTTAAGACGTCGTATTTACCCATTCGTAGCAACTCGTTGATTTTAGTAACGTAACGAAGACGAGTAATCCAGTTTTTAGATAGTGTCTCCTTAACTTTGTTATTGTTTCGTTTTCTCATGTTGACTAAAGTTTCTTTAATGAATTCGGAGTAGCCTTCTTGATCTAAACGATCGATTTCTCGTGTTTTCAACTTCGACAAGTCTTTACGGAAAATAAATTTGCGGAAGATCGTTTCAAAATTGAAGACGACTACGATAATCGAAATTAAAATGATGGCTCCTAAAATCTCGAATATTGCCATAAATGGAAAAATTGCTACTACTTTTCCGATAATTTTATCTCTACCAATCGGGTCATCTTCCGTATTGTTCGAATCCCCTTTGGTAATAATTTGATCTTTATTAATACTGATAATTCGGTGCGTGACAAAGTATCCATCGGCTTGATACGTTACGATGTCTCCCACTTGAAAATCATCTGTAATTTTTACAATAACCATATCGTTTACATCGACTGTTCCAGACATAGAACCGGATGCAACGATAAAGAATGTATAGCCCCCAATATTTACATAATCCTTATGCAGTACTACGGTACTGATAAACGCTAAAATACATAGAACAATCAGTTCGAAGATTAAGATCTTCGATAAATATTCCAGTATCTTTTGTAAAATTTTCAAAGACTTAACCTCCCTCTTTTTATTCTTTTCCTTTTTATTTTAAATCGTTTACATTACAGATAAACTCGATATCGTTCAGGGTGATACCAAGTGTCGTTAAATCGTATATCTTTTGAATCATGTCTAAATCTTTTTTCAATGTGTCTAAGTCTTCTAAGTTGCTATCCTCGATTTTAATGTTGAGAAGGGTACATTTCTCTTTCATTTTTTCTTTAACATCGTAAGACATTGCCAAATTTAAATTCTTCGTTAAAATGTGATTACTATCCAAGATAAATTTGGTAAAGCGATCCATTTCTTCATTCACAGTATCGGATAAGTCTTTTTGCGATGCGATTAACTCTTTACAGTAACCGTAGAAAGATTTTGCAAAATCGAAAGCATCGTACAACGTCGAACTTTTGTCTAAACAAGCTCCTGCTCGACTTGTGATTTTGGCATCGTCTAACTCCCTATATTTGGTGTTTAACTGTTGAATTAATTCTTCGATTTCCACCAGTCTAGTCGCTTGTTTATTTTCAATCTTCTCTTTGTTTTTACTAACTTTGTTCCACCAATCGTATTTTTTGACAATTTTTGCACGGTTTTTCTCTAGTTTGGCGATTTCTTTTTCCTTTGTCTTCACATCGTTCTTATGATTTTTTGCATCTTCCATTCTTTTTTTGACGTCTTCTAGGATGAAACGAAAATGATCGATGGTCATCCACTCTTCCAAAGTGCGATTTAATTCCATCATGTTTTGAAAATACTTTTCTTGCTCTGGCTCCGATAACGTGTCAAAAGAACCAGTAACTACGAACGAATCTAATTTTTTATTGCGGTTGGTATTTGTCTCTAAGTAATCGGAAATATTTTCGTCCTTGTTTTTAAATGATTCCACCAAAGTATACGCATCTTGACGTTTCATTACCGTTAATTGACTCTTCTTTTGTAAGTATGCTTCTCTAAATGTCTCTTCGGTCGTAGAGGTTTGTTCTAACAATTCCTTTTTATGACGAGTGCAATACGCAGAAAGTGCTTTATTGTGTTTTTTTACAAGAGAACGAATACTTAATTTCAAGTGTGTCAATAACATTGGGCACTTCCAATAAAGAGAGTTGAAAGTTCGTTCTAACTCTTCACTTCTGTTAGCATCTCCACTTACTTGAAAGAACACAGTCATGTATTCTCTCGCATAGATGCTATAATCGAAATCTTGGGCCGATAAAACTACGCCAGAAAGTCTAAACTTTTCTACTACATAAGATAAAATTTGATTAATTTCGGTCAAATTATTTTGTTCCACCCGGTCTAAATCGTAACAGATTTTAGCAAGTTTCGTCTTTTCAAATACTTCATTATAAGGATTATCGTATTTTAAAATTCGTTTTAGGTTTCGCACTTGTTCCGTTAGTGGAGCAATGTTTGGATTCTCTCCTGTTGGTGTCAAGCTTTGCGCCTTGGCTTGCAAAACCGTTTTGATACTCTCCATATCACTACGATAGGATGTTAGTAATTCATTTACCGAACGATTTCGCTCTTTGGCGGCATGAATTTTATATTCCGCTATAACTTTATGGGTACCTTCCGTGATTTCCAAAGGATATGCTTCTATTTTTCCCTTAATAGAAGGAATGGCGTTTAAATATAGGTCCAGATTATTCATCTTCATCCGCTCCTTCTACTACAATTAGTTTTTCTAAGTCGGCAATTGCTTTCTTAACTTCTTCATACAGGCTCCATAGCGTCTCTGGTGAGGCGTTGAACAGGCTCTGTTGATTTGGTAATTCTGGTTTTTGGATTGTCAAAACTTCAGTTGGATTGTCCATGTTCATCACCTCGATATGATATCTCATTATTATTATAGCATAATTTTTTTATTTGAACAGATAAGAACCATACAAAATATGTTCCAACGATGTATTTTGACAAAAAAAAGGAACCTTACGGTTACCTTTTCGTTCTAAGCACCATCAGCGCTTGTATTAGAACTGATTTGAAGACTAAATGTTAATGATCCACCAGAGGCGTTGTTTTCACAGTCTACGTCTTGTCCTTCAACCCACATATAAATTCTTACTTTTGTAATACCAGGTTGTAATTGCATTAAACTTTGATATGCTGATGTAGGAATACCATCAACTCCTGTACTAGCACTTGGAGTTACTTTTTTAAAGTATGTTCCATCTTGACTATCCAACGGAATATTCAATTCTGCGCCAATATCAGCTTTTACTCCATAGTATTCAAGTGGGTCAGCATCTGTTTGTTGAGTAGTTTGATGATAAACAGAGTTTGCATTTTGAACAGCTGCTGCAGTATGAACATCGTTGTTTACTTCCCAAATGAATGGGGCTGGAGTACCAGTTGATTTCAACTGTTGAATCGTAGTTGGAGCAGTACCAGTTGCAGCATTACCTTCATTGACGAATGCAATACGGGCCGCATTTTCGATACCTGAACTTGCACCTGAAGCAGTTACTCTTGAATTAGATGTCAAGTAAACTTGTGTTAATGCAGTCGTTTGAATAAATACGTCGAATGCAATAAAGTTACCATTTTCACCGTGAGTTTCTGTTGAACGAGTTGCAGTTAAAATGTTGCCGCCACCTGTACCTGTTTGAATTTCACCTGCATACATCTGCATAAATCCAGTACTTGTATCAATATCTCCGACACTTGAAACTGGTGATAATGAACTTAGTTCACTTGGCAGTTGGTTTACGGCAGTTGGATATGTTGCTTGAGCTCCTCTAATATCTGCTGTTGTGATTGTTGGCTTCCAATTAATAGCATCTACGGAAATTTGTAAACCATTCATTGCTGCTACGTTGACCGTAATATCGTTAATCGTAACTGTTTTGTTGGCTGTGAACCAGGCATAAGTACTTGTCGATAAGATGACACCACAGAACAGTATCATCAATAGCGATAGAAGTATCCGTCTTCTTTTTCTTTTCTTCTTATTTTCTTTTGCCATTTTACACCTCTCCTAATTTTCTTGATTTAAATGTTCTTCCGTGATATTCATTTCCATTTTTAGTTCTCCACCTATAATATCATCGATACAGTCCGGGTCATCCCCCTCTAACCAAACGACGATGGTAAATCGATCTTTTTCTCCAGGTTTAAAGTTCTCTCTCACTTCTAAAACTGGAATGGATTCCGAATAAAAAGCAGTAGTCCCACTCTCTGGTGTGTTTGTGGTTTGATTTAATTTTGCATAAGTGGTTTCGTGACCATTGAGGTAGAGTCTTATGCGGACAGCTTCATCAACATTTTTAACGATGTCGAGCAGATTCACTTGGTACCAGTAATTTACTGTTTCATTACCATAATTAATGACATAAAAGCTGTATGCGAGGTAATTGTCACCATTGTGGGACCCATCTGCTTCCGTATCCACGTCTTCTTTTATCCAATTGACGGAGATGTTATCCATGTAATCAAGTGACTTAGCAGACAACTTAATCGACATATCTGTTAAATCTCCGGTCTCTGATAAAAAGACGTTTTTACGGTTATCTGCATTGCCATCAAGAGTGACTGTGAAGCTACCATCTTGATACAATACATATAGTATGAAGTAGACTACTGATATTAAAAATAATAGAAATAAGAACACAACTTTGGTGATTCTAACGAATAACTTTTGCCGATTGAGTTTTTTTGCCTCAGGACTTACAGAGTATTCTTTTTTCATAACATCACCGTTACCCTTGCTGTTCGATCTCCTACTATTTTATCTACCAGCTCCTATCATACATACTAAGTATATTATAATCTTCCTATATTTTCAATACTTTTGTGTCGAATTTTCTGTCTAATTGTTGTCTAATTTTTGTCCAATTGACTATAAAATCGGATTATGCTATATTTATTGTAGTTATATAATAAGGATATAAGAGCGGTGGTAGTGATGAAATTACTCAAGAAATATGGGCATTTTATCTTATTGATGTTCATCTTTATCGGTATGATTATTTTCTTATCTCAAAATACTCTTTCGAAATACCGAGATGAGTTTGATGGTCTCACAAGTGTACAGCTAGCGAGATGGAACATCAAAGTAAACAATCAAGAGATTGCCAATCAAGATACGTTAACGGCAGATATTACTCCTACTTTTGAAGGAACCGATACGATTGCCGAAGGAGTTCTAGCCCCTGGTGCCAAAGGATATTACGATATCGTTATCGATTCTAGCGAAGTGGATGTTGCTTTTTCTTACCGACTAACTTTAAGTCGTGTCGAAGATGAAGTCATTTCCGACATCGTTTTATCTGGATATACAATCAATCCAGAAGAGAACACTGAAGTAGTAACTTATGCCGACGAAATTTATGGTGAAGTTCCAGTTGACCAAAACTTAATTACGATTCGTATTTATTTTGAATGGAATGATAGTGACGATGCTTCGATGGATAATGAAGCGGATACGGATGTCATTATCAATCATACTTCCGTTCCAATTATCAACAATAAAATCGAATTTAACCAAATTAAAAATTAAAATATCCACAGATACTTGTGGATATTTTTTATTGTTTTTGACTGACGATTAATTTTAGATTCAATGTAATACATGGTGCACTTGGATTTCCATCTTTATAATCTGCGGCTTTGTGACCCCAATAGGTATCAGCATCATCACTAGTCATATATAAACCTGCGGCTAATTTATCTGCAAAGTTTTCTGAAGTAACGGTTGCATCTTCTACATAATTCGTGCCATCACTCGAGTAATACGTTAGGGAAGCGTCGTATTCGAAGTAAGAACTCAGTTGATAATACTCTGTTTCGCCCTCAAAATCCCAATTGGCATCGATTTTAAATAAGAGGCGACCGTTTTCGGCAGCTAGAAAATCATCGTCGTACGTAAACTGAAGCACAAATGGAAAAGAAGATTCGAGAGCAGTTAAGAGTGCTTCACTTTCCTCTACTGTAGTAGCGGTGTACTCCTGTCCAAATAAATTCATCGACTCTATTTGAAAAGAGAAAATTGCCGGTAAATCGCTTTTATTTTCTACCATAATCTCTTTATGAAAAGGTTCCATTCCTGGATACAGGGAATCAATTTTCAATGCAATATTATTAATCTCTTCTGTATCATCCCAGAATGTTACGTCCCACGAAATAACGGATGCAGAAATATCTCCTCCGAATCGGTCTATATAGATAAACCAAGAATACGCATTGATGCCAAACAGGATTCCGGCAAGTAGCAATGTTCTAATTAAAAGTTTCTTCTTTTTCTTAGAAAGAAATAAGATGGCACTTTTGGCTTTACTTTTCTCACTCTTCTTCTCTTTCATCTGGCGTTCACCCGTTTTCGCGCTTCTTCTCTTCTCTCATATCCATAATCGTATCTGCGACTTCTAAGAAGATAAATAGCACAATCGGAATAAAGATTAGGAAGAAAAATCCAAATTGATTGTGAATCACATTGCTAATTAAAGTAATCAAAGTCAATTTCATGGTTACTTTTCCATAAATTTGAGAGGAATCGATGACTGGGTCTTCTACTTGATTGGCATCTCCTTTAATTGTGAATAATAATGAACCATCACTCTTCGTTTCAATTTTTGTAATTCGGTGGGTGACAATCATGCCTGAAACACTAGACTTATTTCCTAAGTATGTAATGACATCTCCGACTCGCAGCTCTTCTGGAGTAGATTCTTTTACTAAAATGACATCCCCTACTTTGTAGGCGGGATCCATACTTCCTGATGCAATTGTAAATACTCGGTATCCAAAAATCGATTGATTATCACTAAATCTTTGAAAGGCAATGGCTACGACATATAAAATTAATGCTCCAAATACGATAAATTCTAACACCCGGTATAGAATGTGAAGAATTTTATTGTTCTTGATTTTCTGTATCATCTTCCTGCGCCTCCAATTCTGCAATTACGGATGCAATTCGGTCGTTGCATTCTTGTAACTTTTCCTGTAATGTCGTCTGAATCAAATGATCACGCTCATCGATTCGTTTTCTTGCACTTTGATATTCTTCATCAATCAATTGATAAAACTTTTCTTTGTCTAGGTCTTCGTCACGGTCCAGTATCGTCTCCATAATTTTAGATACGGTTTCCCTAACGTATTCACTCTCTTCCATTTGATTTTGAGCAGATCTTGAAAGAGAGTTCATCGCTAAATAATTCAATAAAAAGGTCGTATTAAATTCGTCTTTTAAATAACCCGTGTCGACATAATCTTGATGATCTTTTATTAGAGAGAAACCAGAACGGTCATAGTTTTGTAAAAAGTTCCACATTTCCATCGCTTTGATGAAATTTGGGTTTTTTAAGATAACGTTCGTTCTTCTAATTGGTGGACGAACTTGTGATACATGGGCTTTGTATAACGTCGTATACAGTTCACTTTCTTTAAATCCAGCAAGTTGAATCTTCACTTTTTTGATTCGTTCGGCAATCGTTAGACCGCCGACTAATTCCTCTTTGGTCGTACTATTGTTATTGGACATCACTTGTAAATGAATGTTTACTTTTTCATTTCCTAGAACGGATTCCCCATCATATTGAATCTTTTTTTCATCGATACAATAGGACTCTTCGTCATCGTTTTTTACATTTCGCTCTAAGAATTCATCCATCAAACGAATTAAAGTATAGATAAAGCGGTTCTCGTAAGTATCTAAACTTTCCTCTTTGTTGATATTTAAAATTTTAGAAGGCTTTACTTCGTTTTTCTCTGGATCATACTTTTGAATTAGGTTGGTATGTTGTGTCAAATGGATGATACTTTCTACTGTAACTTTCTTAGATTGTTCAATTTTCACGATTTCTTCTTCATTGATGATAAACCGTTTGGGATTTCTCAAAATATTATCGATATAATAACAGGTGTCTTCGAAGACTGGAAGCCAACTAAAATCGATATCTTTTTTTTCAAAATCTAACTTTACATGAAGTTTAGAATCAGTTGAATCCAAAAACTTTTTTTGTAAAGCCGAATCGGTTTCGACTCGAAACGGAAATTTTTCTTCTTCCATCTTTGACACCTCCTATTATTTTCATGTTTCTTCTATCCCATTTTCTTCAAACGTAATAAGTATTCTTTACATTCTGTGAATTTATCTTTTCCAAATTCTTGATCTAAGAAATCGATGAAGCCATCGATTTCATCGCGGATGTACGATAAGTTCAACTGTTCAAATTTTCTTAAAATCTTTCTGGCGATAAAGTAATCGACACCATCGACTTCTTCGCCACCACACTCTACGTATACCGGTACAAAGTCGTTCATCTGTTTTACGATACGGTTACCGAAAGCGATACGGAAATGTTTGATGACATAGTCGTCCATTTCAGTTACTTTTTGTTGAGTTTCTTTCGAAATTGGATTTTTCTTAATGGCTTCATGATATAGATTTTCTAAATAACTACTGTTGATGTTCATAGCATCGGTTGGAATTGGTTCGAATACTTTACCTTTGTCGTTGATATCGATTGGCATCGCACGGTCGTATACTTTATCGGTTACGGCGAAGGTAGAATCATCGTTGTTGATGGTTCCGATATACCACATGTTATCGGGAATTCTAAGTTTTCCACCCTTCAAGTTCTTCGGGTCGGTTGGCCAACTGGATGGTACGATTTCGATTACCCATTCATCACGGCTTGGCATTTCTAGAATAGATAACATTTCGGCGAAGTAATACTCGACACGAGCGATGTTCATTTCATCTAGTACGACGACGTATACATCGTCATTGTAACCTGCTTCGTACATTTTCTTTAATACTTCGGTTTCATTAAATTTCTTTGTGAACTCGTTGAAGTATCCAAATAACTCAGTACGATCACGCCATGACGGTTGAACAGATGCGATGACAGCATCGTTTTTGATAAATTTTCCCCAAGCGTAAGCAAGAGATGTTTTACCAGTACCAGAAATACCTTGCAGGATTACAAGTCTCGTACAGGCAAGAGATGAAATAAACAAACGAATCATCTGCGGAGTATAGTAAAGTCCCAGTTTCGATGCAGCGAAGTTACGGAACAACTCGACTAACTCTGGTAATGTAAACGTATTGTTGTAGTTTTGAACTTTGTAATTTTTGTATGCTACGTCGATAGCATGTAATTTGGCAAAACGAATATTTTCGTCGTCTTCCGGTTTTTCTTCCTCCTCTTGTTGCCCCTTTGGTTCTTCCGTTGGAGATTCGCCTGGTTTTAATCCCAGTTGCGATACTTTCATAGCGAGAATTTTCTCTTTTTCACTCATCAAGTCACTTACTTGTTGGTTTAAGTTTGCTACTTCTTCTAACATCGATTCTTGTTCGACGACTGTTTTACGGAAGCGAATGTACTTTCTGATTAAGAAGAAAATGAGTAGACCGACTAGTACTAAAATTGCTAGTAAGATGACGATTGCTACGATGGTAAGTGCCCATTCCCCACCATTTAGTTCATCTTTGTAATAAAGGATTACATCTTTGTATCCACCGAAGTTAAACATCTGAATGAAACCGTTTACGATACCTTTCAAGATGAGTCCGATACCATTAAAGAAAACAGATAAAAATTCAAATAAAAATCTTACAAATGTATCCATATCTTACTCCTTTACTAACTCATCTGTGAATATTGGTTTGGTAACCAACTTACTGTATTTTGTAATTTTGGTATATTGCTCTTTGTTAGCATTCTTACAGACGATGCAATCGAACTCTAACAAGGTTAAACATTCTTCTAATTTTGATTCTAAATCTTCGATTCCTTGGACATCTAGCACCAGTGCCAAAGCATTTCGTTTGGATATTTTGGTTACGACTTCTTTGTTTTCTAAGTAATCTTTCTCTGTAATTAACCAAGTCAGATGCTTTTTCGTTAAAGAAAACGATGTCATTTTTAAAATTTCTTCTAATTGATTCTCTTCTTTTAGCAAAGTGGATGGCATCGCAATAAAGTAATGAGCCAGGTCTTCATTGGCTTTCATTAAACTGATCATATCCATATTTAGTAAATTCAGTAACGTTTCGGTGGCTAGAGAAGAAACTGGTTCGCGTTTCATATTCTTTACGATTTGACGAATGCTGTACGGATCTAATTCTTTTATTTTTTCGTATAATTCTACTTTAAAATAAGTCTTTTTAAAACGAAATGGTTCGTATTTTAAATAAAATTGATCGGAGACAATACCAGTTAGAAATTTGGATTCTAGGGCTCTGTTTTTTAAAATTTGATTGCAAACTTTTTTGATACTTTCGTCACTTAATAAAATGGGAATGGCATCGTCGACTACTTTCTTCATGTTATCTGGTGTAATCAAGTCCGTTTGAAATTCGTCTAGCAAAACGGCAGTTGCTACAGCGGTATACGCATCTTCGACAAATTTCGCATATTCTTCTTGATCCTGTTTCTTATATTCGTATAGCAGTTCAATTCGTTTTCCATTGAATTCACGAATGACCGTCTGGAAGTCGAATGATTCTAGTTCTTCTTTCGGAACTGTTTCTGGTTCATGGAAATATCTTACTTTGATATATAAGTCGATATAAATATCGATTCCTTTTCGATATTCTGGGTGTGTGCCAGGCATGATGATAGAGATGATATGGTTCAGATTTTCTTTTACTAAATTGCAATAGTATTCTGTTAAGTTCATATATCTCACCGCCTTTGCCTCTTTGTTCTTAGATATTCTCGCCTACTATATATAATCATATCACATTCATATTCAGTTTGAAATTAATTTTGTAGGTTTACTTGAATTACAGAAGTACTTCCGTTGTAGTTATCTGCAATATTGGGTTTATAAAAAATGATTTTGGTATTGGACGTTGCATCCATTTCAAAGGTAAATCCCGTTACGTACTGATAGGAATTTATCGTCGTTAGCGTCTGCGTATCTTTGTTTGCTAAGTACGTTGGATCTGTCATATCTAGTAGGATTTGATTGGGATCAAAGGATATTGATACTCTTGCCGAGACGCAGTATGCCTTTTCCGTATCACTCAAGCTTTGATATGTATCTAGCGAGATGATATCTCCTACTTGATAACTTTGAAATGCTTGCTCTACTTCATAATACGGTCTGGAATTGGTAAGTTCTAGTGTCAAATACTTTTCTCCAGAAGCATCTGTCACTTGATAAGAGAAGCCATAATTTTGTACTCCTACTAAATATGTCGCTTCAATTGACTTTGTATAGGGATACGTAGAAGTGGCTTTCGTCGTTACCGTTACTTGGTCTCCTGCTTCAAAACTGTTAATGGGAATTACAGTTAAAACGTAACTGTCCGTCTTGACATTTTCATAGATAATTCCTTCCGTTTTATCGACATTACAGATGACACTGGAAGGACAAGATACTTCGATATTGTAGGTAATATCAGATGCGGTAGAAACAAGTTCGTTTTTCTTACTGTTTACATCTATCGTCAAAGTATATGGGTTAACTCCATCCCAATCCGCAATACTGTAGGTGGGATTATCTTCTTTTAAAATGCTACTGTTAAAATAAAAGTGTTGACTTTCTAATATGTAGTTATTTACTGCTTGATAAATATATCGGGCCAAAGATGTTTGAGAGATTAAAAGAACTGCCAAACAAGCGAGAACTAAAACTGCAAACCACCTGGCACCAGTTGGTATTTTTTTCACATTATCACCTAACTTACAATTTGTTTGGAATCTATGGTTATTTCGATATTATCCATCATACCTTCGTACATGACACTGCTAGAATAAGCAATTGGAAAATCGACTACCAAGTAAAAAGTATGAGTGGTATTCGTTGTATATGGCATTGTATAGACGTCATCTACTGTCATTTGATGATACCAGGCACCATCTTCATCTTGTACTTGTGTCATACTGTCGATGATATTTTCACTACCTGCCTCATTGTAGTTTTGTTCGTAATACAAGCGATAATTAAGCGGTAAATTGGTCGTCGTACGAATTGATATTTGGTAAGACAAATCGACGTCACTTTTTCTGATATCGTTAAAATTTGAAACGGTAAACTGATAGACGTACGGCGTATCAGAAGGAACCATACCGTCTGTCTCTAAGTTAAAATTCAAACGTTCTGTTTCAAAAATATAAGCGGCATAGTTGGAAGTAATCTCGATATTAGCATCCGATACGTAACTTGAGAATGTTCGGCGCATCAACATCAAGAAGAAGAAAAGCAAACACGTAAACAACAGCATGAAGACAATAAATCGTAATTTGTAAACTCGAATCTCTTTTTTTTCTGTCATAACTTCCTCCTACGGTATGTAAGGGACAATCTCTTCTCCGTGGTATTGAATCGCTTTGAAATCTAATCCTAAATAGTCCGGTTCTAGTTCACCTTGAGCAATTTTAGAATCGTTTTCGTTATTTGCTTCATCGTTTATCCAAGTTGCTTCAATTGTGATTTCACTCGTTTGATGAGCCTCAATATCATCTAGTGTGAACACTCCGGTATAGGTATTCGGAGCAGTTTGAACGAGTTCTTTGCCATCTAGTGTCATCGATTCGATTGTTAATAGTTTCGTTTCATCTACTGTATGATCGATTACAGTTAAATCAAAACGAATGGCAACTTGTGTATCCGTCGGATCAATTGTCAAATGGATGACGCCAGTACTTCCCGGTGCGGCATTGTAGTTTATCGCATGATCCGATTCCCAATCGATGTTATTAACGGAAACCGTCTCCGTATAAGTACTAGAAATGTTCGTGTTATTGATTAAAATATTCCATTTTGCTAGTTCAGCAGTCGTATTTCCAGACGTCGTTGAGGAAAGAGAAGAATACGTTCTGGCACTGAAAAAGAATAAGAAAAAAGATAGTGCAAGAATAGTAATTAACAGTTTAATATTCTTCATATGGCCCTCCATTATACATTTATTATATCAAAACTTACCCTTTTAGTAAACGTGTTATCCATGGAAATACTTTCATAAAAAAAGAAGAGTTTACTCTTCTTCTGAATCTTTGATGAGAATAATAATTCGATATACTTGATAAATAAATAACAAGAAAATTGGTAAAATAACTAACAATAAGAAACCGACTGGGGATTTGATAATCGTATATGCAGTTCCAAGTCCGGCATAGGTTTTCTCATGCACACCGATTAATCTTTGATCTGAAATTGCATTGCCTGTTTCTTCTAAAAAGTAAAGAGCAGATTCATTGTTTCCATCTTTACTCATGATAGTTCCTTCTCTTACAATATATTGATTATTTAGGGTATCGTAATAGTAAATTTTGTCGCCCACATTTAAATCGTCAAATTTTTCGTTTTTAATCAATAAAACATCGTTTTCTTTATAGCTTGATAATTGATCGATCGTATCCTCATCTACAACTACGACGGTCGTTTTATCAAATTGTGTAAATCCAAATTCATTCGTACATAGTAGTAACGATGTTGCTGCTATGACGTATAAAATTAATACAATTTCAAATAAATACCAAATTGTCTTCCCTATTATTTTCCCTACTTTTTTCATACTATCACCAATATTATCGTATCATAATACCCTTTCTTCTTCAACTCATTTTTTGATAATAATGTATTCTGTGTCACTGTCAATCAATTGATTGTTGTCATACAAGCCGTAGACTAGTTTATAAGTTCCTGATGTTAAAGCATCTTGCAGTTCATGGGTAATTTGGAACCCATCTCGTGGACTAGATGTAACGATGTATTCGTATGTATGTGTCGTCTGTAGTCCGTAGTCTTGTACCGTTTGTAAGTTATCTTTGAACAGTTCTGCTAATGGAATTTCAGTATATTCCGTATCTTGATAAGACGAAGTGTTTCGACGGTAGACGGCGAGACGAATGTTTGGATTTACCAAAACGGATTCGTAATTTAAAGTCGTCATAATCGTATTGGTTCCGTCTTGAGTTAGGCCGGTCGTACCATCGACTAATTTTGCAGTATCCAAGATGTTCGATACGATGGCATTTCCTTGACCGATGACGGTAATTGTCACTTCATCTGTATGGTCTGGAGCACCAGTCATGTGAAGTCCATCGCTAGACGAGAACAGTTCAATCTTCATCGTATAGACGCCGGCTGGTAACATGTTTCCGGTATAGAAATTCAATACTTTCGATAAGTTCGATACTTTATTCGATAATTTAATACGGAAGATACCATCGCTACTTGGATAGTTTTGAACGTTGTCGATGGTAATACTTGTACCGACAAGCATCGATGAACTGACTATGTTACCGGTAGCATCTTGTAATGTGATGTTAATACCCATACTGCTGCTTTCATAGTTCGTATCGATAATCGATTGTAAATTTCCCGTTAAGTTGTAGCCAACATGAATGTTATAGTTGATTGCTTTGTTGCTTTCAGCATAGAAATAGTTGTTATCCATTTGCATGTCTGCTTCTAAGACTGCATTACTACTATCGTATAGATTGTATTGCATCAAATTTTGACGAATACCTAAAACGGAAATACTCGTTCTATCTTCATCAGTACGAAGTTCCATGATGAAGGTATTGTTCTGATGCGTTCCGGTAATGGTCGTATCGTAGAAGTCTACAATGAAAAGGAATTCTTCCATAACAGCATGCAGTGTGTTATGAAAGTAATTTTGATTTTCTGCCACATCATCATAGGTGTTGTTGGTACTCGTACTATCCATGGCAATGAACTTCGATAATGGGATACTTGCTTCTCCTTCTGTTTGCAACTCCGTTACCATCTCATTGTAATCTTGAGCAGTGACCGTATAGTAATAGTATTTTGGATTCACTTGATCACTACCTAAATCGATCATCGTTATTTTGGTGTTTTCTGGAAGTGCAAAGTTAGAAGTTAACACCCGATGATAATTTTCATCTGGGCCATAAATATCGGCTGGTGTTTGAGCATCGTAATAAAGTGAGTAATACGCCGTAAATTGACTTCGATTGGTAATGTTTACATCCGTTGCAGATGGCATTTCGTACTTTTTACCGTACGTAATACTGGCATCGTAACTAGCAGCATCGGTATAAGTACGAGCCGTTAAATCGATCGTAATCGTAATCAATTGCACGTCGTATTCAATTTCATTCTTTGGTACCATTGCTTGCAAAGTAATGACAATGGTTCCTAGTTCTCCTTCTAGGGAAATGTTTTTGGCATGGTACAAGTAGAACGTCAAGGACGGTGCAGTCGCTTGGTTATCGGTTCGATATACATCGTCACCTGTAAACATTCCTTGGTTTTCTGATAGGAATTTGGTCGTGTTGCTGCTCGTCCACTCTTGCGTTTCTGATTTCATCGATAGACCTAGGACACTGTTGGCTTCTTCTTCAGTCATACCGACTTTCGGAACGTCATTGGAGTCTACTAAACTAATACCTTCGGTTAGTCCTTCGGCATTGAATCCGACGACGTTGAAGATTGTATTTCCGGCTGAGAAATCGATTAAAGATAACTCATACGTACCAAGGGATGCGTACTTAGATGCCGTCAATGTAAACGAATAGTTGATGGCATCCATTCCGATTGTCCACATATAATAATTGGCACTTTCTGGTGTCGGAATGATGTAACCAGTTGTTACTTTGGTGTATTCATCATCGATATAGTTCGTATAGAATCCATCTTCGTAATAGTCCATGTTTAAGGCATGTAGTCCTAATACGTAAGATCCACCCATGATGACATCTCCGGCATCGGCGGCATCGTTATTTTCCATGTTGTAAATACCGTAAGAGTAACTGCCGTTACCATAGGAGTTATACATTCCAAAGAACGTCATTCCCAGTACTTCACCATAAGCAGTTGCTTGTTCATTCGTCGTGATATTTAAGTTTCGGTTGGCAATCATGTAAAGACGATTATCGACATTGCGTGTCGTCGTGCCATCATCCGTAATTTCTACGGTTGCTTTCTCACCGTCTTTTGTCAAACTTTCGAACTTTTGAAGTAAGTTTGCATTTCGTTGTAATAGTAACGTTGTATTATTGCGAATAATTAAATGATCAATTCGGTTTAAAGAATATAAGATATCTGAATATTCATTCGTACGGTCGGTCGTACCAACTAGTTCGATTGTAGAAGAATCGATATCTACTAGATTTGCACGTTGGATTGAAATTGCGCGGTTTGGATGTTCTCTCGTTCCTAAGTTTGTAACGTAAATCTTGGATTCACCGGAACTAGAAGATGCGTTACCAGAACCGAAGATACTTCCGTTTAAGTAGAAGTTTCGATCTGTATAATCTGTTCCATCGATTTGAATGGTAATACCTTGTGTAACACTAATGAAGGTGAAGTCGTAATCTTCACTACCGGATGCGTTCGCCTCTCCTCCACCGAATACGGTACCATCAATTTCGATGTTATCCCGTTTTAAGGTGTCTGTTTCTGCTGCACTGCTACCGATGTTGACGTAAGTTTCGCCATATACAACTGAGGTGTTACATCCTCCATATACATTTTTCGCAATCGATGCTCCTAAAATGTTGACCGTTGTCGTAGAGGCATCGACACCTTGCTCACCGACTGCTCCTGAATTACCGCCACCGAAGACAGATTCGCCAACTGTCGTTGTACCTGCAACCGTCGTTACGGTATCCCCTAATACTGCTGCAGAGTTTCCACCACCGTAGATGGAACCTGTTATTGTCGAACCCGACACTTCTACTTGACTGTTGTTTAGTACATCACCAGCATTACCACCACCAAAAATGTTTCCGGCTGTTAAATTGGATGCTGACAGGTTCGTACTTCCATACACTTGAGCATTATTTCCACCGCCATATACTGCGTTAGAAACAGTGGAATTTGTCAATGTCAAGTTTGTATTACCAGTCGTATTGGCTAAGTTTCCGCCTCCATAGATGCTGTCCAAAGTAGATTCAGTAACAACGATATTGGTATCTCCTGTTGTACCATCTTCGTTATTACCTCCGTATACGTTCGTTACGGTAGAATCTGTAATTTGAATATCGGATGATGTTACTGTTCCACCAGCGTTGTTACCGCCATAGATTGTGTGCACTTGTAAGCCATCGATTGTATACTCGTATGTTTTACCTACTTCATCGGTTGCCACTAATTTTACATTGGCTAAATTAAAGTCTTCTGCACTTACGTAAGATGAGAATCCAAATTGAGAAATCGTATATGAGCCGTTTGCTGGAACGGTATTGGTCCCCCAATAGCGGTTGGCTTCTGTCAATGTAATTGTATTTCCATTTTGAACGAATTCTGTTTCGGAATAGTTATGATCCAAATCAGCACTTGGGAAATCGAATGTCAATGTCCAATCTGTAATGTTGGAACTTGTGTTGTTCAAAATTTGAATCGTTCCTTCAATATAAGAGGCATAATCGGTTTGATCCCAGTCGGATTTCGGAGTTTTATTTAAGGTAACATCTACCGTTACATTTTCTTGGGTATTTTCTGTCTTCGTTTCTTGTACGACCACATTGCTACTTGCGACATCTCCAGATTGGTTAGACCCACCATAGGTATCGACAACACTTCCTTTTGAAAGTTCGACATAGGTATTGTCAGCACCGGCTTGATTTCCACCGCCATAAATTTCCGTAACAGTCGCACCTTGTAAGTAGATGTAAGTATCTCTACTATCCGCTTGGTTTCCACCACCGAATGCTTTATCGATAGAGCCACCATTTAAATAGACTCTAGCATATCCGTTTGGAGTACCGGCGGCATCGTTTGTTCCAAATACTTGATTGATGATACCGCCATTGATATTGACTGTAATATTTCCTAATACATACGGTGTATACGTTTCGTTTCCTTGTCCACCACCGTATACTGCTCCGTTGATCGTACCACAATTGACAGTTACATTGGTCGTTGCACTAGATAGATTCGACGAAGCACTAGAACCGTTAACAGTACCGAAAGCACTTCCACCATATACGTTTTGATTGATTGTAGGAAGGGTTGTTAAACTTCTATTTCCAATTGTTACATAAATGTTTCCGGTTACGAATGTTCCAGAAGAAGACCAACCGGTACTTCCTCCTTCTCCACCGCCATATACAGATGTTTCTACTGTTCCACCCGTCATATTGACGTTGACGTTACCGTATATTGTTCCCGTTTGGCGAGATCCACCATATACGTTTCCGTTTACAGTCCCACCTGACATATCGATGGTAACAGTTGCTCGTTTATTCGTCGCACCGGCACCGTTGTTATTACCACCACCATAGACTGAACCATTTATAGTTCCGTCGATTACTTGAATCTTGGTTGTCGTCGTGGCACTGCTAGAAGATGCTCCTACAGCACCGTAGTTTCCACCACCGTATACATTTCTTAAAATTGTACCACCATCGATGATGATATTAGAGTTCGCATTAGAACCGAGAGAAGACATTCCACTTCGACCGTTTCCAATTCCAAAAACAGAACCCGCTTCGGAACCAAATAAGGTACCATTTAAATTATTTTCATTTCCGATTATCGCATCGCCACCAACATAGACAAGCGAATCTCCTATAATCGTTCCTTCTGATGAAGTACCTTGATAACTGTTAGAACCTCCGAAGACACTGTAGTTCACTTGACCACCAGTTACTTGAATGATTCTGTTTCCATATGTTGCAGAGGTTCCGGCACCACCAAAGATGATATCTGCTTGGCCACCGGTCATTTGAATATAGGTATCATTTACATTTGCATCATCTGCAGAGATTGGTCCACCAATGATATTGTAAACCCATCCACCTTCAAATTTTAGACGTTTTAGACCGTGATGTTCACCATAACTTCTTCCACCGACGTAAATACCCGTCGTATAATCATCACGAGATGTACCAAACTGACCGCTTTTTACGGTCGTATCAAAGATAATAGAGGCGTCATCTTCACCGTAATAAACACCGCCCCAACTTCCGTTTGTATCGAAGTATACACGTAAATTATCATTATTTTGAGTAGCACGATCGTAGTCATTACCGTACACTCCTTGAGCCGCAATATAAATATTGTACCGTGTACTGTACATCGGACCATTTGTTAGAACGATATTATTGTAAGCACCCGACTCTATGATTAAGCGATATTTTGTTAAGTTCGTTCTACTTCCGACAGTTCCACTCGTATTGTTACCGCCGATGACAGAAGAAAAGTTCGTATAATTACCGACTTGACTAATCCCACGACCAAATTTTACATTTTGATAATTTCCGTAGAACATTCTTCTAGAGGACGCAGATGATGGTGGGTCACTATTTGAAAAATTCTGTGAAGTACTGATTGTTACCCATTCGATTCTCGTATCTGCATAAGCAATTCCTATCGTGTTACTTGTCGTCCAAGTAGCTGAAGAACGATAATCTACTCCATTATTCAAAGAGGTTAACGTGAATGGTTTTGTCATATCATAGTCCCATTCAGAAGAAGTATTGCCATTCATAACGATAATATTGGTGTCGCGCGTTGCTAAATAGTAGTACGTATTTCCTGTTACATAGTCATTTCCATCTTGATATGGAATTAATTCATATGCTGTGCATCCCCATCTTGATGTACAATTTCCAGTTTGTAATTCTCCATCACTGTCGTAGTATCCGGCCATACTTTGATTGTAAGAGATAGATACTTGGCGGAAAAATCCAGCCATATTGCTATATTTTAATGGATTTTCTACCACTTCAGTATCTGGGGTGATATTGGGATATACCACACTCATCGATCCCCGACGAGATACTTGATAATAGGTTTCATCTTCTGAATAAGCCAAATCGCTTGCATCTTGGTAATAGGTACAACTCATTCCCCAGAAACCATTACACGTACAATTCGTTTGATATTCCCCACGGCTGTCGTATAGTCCTGTACAAGAGTCTCCATCTGCAACAGAAACACGGATGTAATATCCTTCCATGTAATATGGAAGTTCAACGATAAAGTCATCGAAACTTACCGTATGCATTCCTGCCGTAGCAAGATTTCTAAACGCATTATCCCAGTTACTACCAGACATCGTCGATGAGATTGCAGTCGTCCAAGATGCATACAAATCGATTACTTGTTCATTGGGAATTCCATTTGTATACGTTACTGGAACAGTTACTGTACGGGTATAATAATCCGTATGATGTTCTACAACTGCACCAGCAGTAGTCGTTACCCAACCATTGAATGCTAAGTTATCTGGACGATCTGCATACGGGTTATCGATTAGTTCAATCTCAACGTAATCATCCGTCATATTATTAGGTGTTCCATTGTTATTGACTGGATACCACTTATAATAGACGAAATTAGATTGTTGTTCTTCTAGAGAAACATAACCGGTATTCAATCCTTTTACATCGCTACCATGATAGTTCAACTCTACAGCGATCATCGTCTGTTCCGTATATTTTTCTTGATTGGTACCATCTGGCAACGTTTCATCGTCACTTTCTGTATAGTTCATTCCTTGATAGTAATTCCAATCAGCAGTCAAATCATTTAAGTAAACGGTATCTCCTTCAATACCAGTATCGTGAGGTGTCATAGTAGCAATCTCTGGGGGAGCGATCGTTAATGGTTGAATGGTAGATTCCACATTTGTCGTTTGATCAAAACGAATGTAATCCTCATCTCTTCGCCAAGCGAAGCGGTCATTTATGGAACTAGTCAACATGCTAGCAAGAGTTTCCAATGTTTGATCTGCCACATCTAGTGAAATGGTTCCATCTTCGTTTACAGTAACTGTGTTAATCAAAAGGTTTTCTTCTTCTACTCGGTATGTATAGACGTTACTTATTGTCAAGGTATCTAATAGACTAGCAAGTGTTATATTCTCTCCTTTTTGATATATGACAATCGTACTTGCTTCATCGTTCGTACTCGTTCCAAAAAGAGTTTCTTTCACAGTTCCATTTTCAGTTATATCAGCACGTGTTACTATCGTCTGATAAATGGATGTATCACTTTTTCCTGCTACCATACCAGAAATATTTTCTGTTATCGTTTCGATTGTAGAGTCGTAAATTCCAATATTTTGAATGGTACTGTTGGAACTCACACCAGTAAGAATTCCGATTGCATCTGTTTCCTCTAGAGTAGAGTTTACAGTCACTTGTTTTAAATTTAAATTTTCGATGGTTGCATTTTCAATATGATTAAAAAAACCGATTGCTGTTTTTCCTTCAGTTGTCAGATTGATGTTTGCAACCGAATATCCGTTTCCATCAAACGTTCCAGCGAAAGGAATTTCTTCACTACCAATTCCTACAAATGTAAAATTTTGCATGTTGATGTTATGATTCAACTGATAATGCGCGGCGCGGTAAGACTCTTCTTCTTGAATTTTATTTGCTAAAAGTGCTAAGTCAGCACCGGATGTGATGCTGTAAGGGTCTTCTTCTGTACCAGTGCCACTGCTAAAGGTTTCAGAAACTGTTATACCATCCCAATTTTCATAAGAATAATACTCGTCTTCTCCTAAAACATTCGAAAAAGACGTCGTAATAAAAAAGTAAACAAAACATAGAGATAAGAAAGCAACTAATAAAATCGATAAGGTTATGTTCAAGGTTTTATTTTTCGATGCCACTTTATCACTTCCTACGCTTGCTAGTATACAAAGTCATTATACCATTTTTCGACATTTTTGTACATCTTATATATCCAACCAAGTCTGTTTTTTCAAAGAAAAAAGTACCTGTTGGTACTTACATCATCGAATCCAAATCGGTCGGTACTTTATCATTCATAATCGTATTTACCAGTTTATCTTCTTTTTCTTTACTAACCTCACGACCTGTCACCGCACCCACTTCCTGAATAAATGCTCGTAACGTTGCCTCATCTTTCATATTGGCATTTTGCAATTTGGAAGCGAGTTCTAAAATCGTCTTTTTATCGACATTCGTTTTATCTTGAACTTTTTTAAATAATGAATCTCCGAACATAAAACCTCCTACCATAATATATGTAGGAGGTTTTACTTTGTTCTAATTATATTGGTCGTATTTATCGATTCCCATCTTTTTCTCACATTTTTCAATTCTTTCGCGGAATGCCAAACTCTGTTTCTGATAGACTTCGTTAGATACTTCTTTTCTTTGAAAGCGTTCGTCCAACATCGCTTGTGCTCGTTTTAATCCTTCCAATTCTGTTTTTGGATCTTTACGATCGAATAGTTTGAATAAACCCATTAGTTATCACCTCTATTCTTAAATTGTAACACAATTGGCGTTCCTTCCAAATCAAAATTTTCACGAATCTTATTTTCTAGATATCTTTCGTAAGAAAAATGAACTAAATTCTTATTGTTTACAAAGAATGTAAACTTCGGTGGCTTGACACCCGTTTGACTTGTATAGTAAATTTTCAAACGATTGGTCTTGTAAGTCGGTGGCATATTCAAGTTGTATGCATCTAAAATGACATCATTTAAGACGCTTGTCTTTACTTGACGGTTGATGTTCTCACTAACTTTGATAATTTCTGGCATAATCGTAGCAATTCTCTTTTTTGTCAAGGCACTGACAAATACAATTGGTGCATACGTTGCAAATTGGAATTCAGCCCGAATCTTTTTGGTGTACTCTTTGATGTTTGGATTTTCTACCGTATCCCATTTGTTTACGACAATGATTAATCCTTTTCCTGCTTCAATAGCATATCCAGCGATGTGTTTGTCATGTTCGATGATTCCCTCTTCAGCATTTAATACCAGTAGACAAATGTCACTACGGTCGATTGCTTTCAAGCTTCGCAGTAGACTATACTTTTCGACATTTTCATAAATTCTACCTTTTTTTCTCATGCCTGCTGTATCGATTACGACGTATTCTTTGTGGTCGTACGTTAAGATGCTGTCGACAGAATCTCTCGTCGTTCCTGCAACATTGGATACAATTGCGCGTTCATCGTTTAATAAGGCGTTGATTAAACTACTTTTTCCAACATTCGGTCTTCCAATGACAGAAAACTTAATTCTCGTATCTAATTCTTCTTCTGTCATTTCTTTCATGTCACGCGTAATTGCTTCTAGTAACTCAATGTAACCAGTATTATGAATGGCACTGATTGGAATGTATTCATCAAACCCTAATTCATAGAAATCATAAATGTGCGATTCACTCACCTTATTGTCACATTTATTGATTGCTACAATGACACGTTTTCCACTCTTTCTTAAAATATCTCGAACCGTTAAATCATTGGCCGTTAAGCCTTCTTTGCCATCAACAACGAAAACGACAACATCTGCTTCATCGATTGCAATCATCGCTTGCATTTTAATCTCATCGTTGAAATCTCCCGTACCAGCATCGATTCCACCCGTATCGATAATACTGAACTTTTTATTTAAATAAGTAGCATCGCTATAGATTCGGTCTCTCGTAACACCTGGCATATCATCGATGATAGAAATTCTACGACCAGCAATTTTATTGAATATTGTACTCTTTCCGACATTTGGTCTTCCTACTAATGCAACAGTTGCCATAAACACTTCCCCTTTCAAATTATCTGTATTATATCAGATTTTGCTTTTATATTCAAACATTCTCTATTCTACTTTCTGTAAAAATGGCTCAATTTTTTCTTTTTCTTCACCAAAAATTCGTTTGCAGTACTCTACTTCTGATAAAAGAATACTTTTTTTGTAAAATTTATCTTGGTAACAAAAAACATCTTTTTTATCCTGAATCATAAAATAATCTTCAAATTCATATAACATATCGTCTTTTACTAAAACAACTTTGAGTTCCATCTCCTCCAAAAAGGAATCCATCGTTTTTTGAAACTCATAGATTGTGATGAGATGATCAGAGCGAATTATCACCTGGTATAATCCGTTTGGCTTTTCATGATACTGTTTGATTAAGTGTGCGACAAGTTTCGAAATTTGGGCTTTGATTCTACCTTTATCTAATGGATGAAAATCGTATATGATAAAGTGTTCGATGTCGTAAAAGATAATTTTCATTTCATCACCTAACATAGTATATGATAGATGTTGCTTTTACATAAAAAAAAGAATTTCAAAATCACTTTGCTCTTCGTCAGAATATTGATTTTGAAATCGTTTCTTGATATTTAATCTTCTTTTATGTCAAAATCTAGTAATTGTTCGCAAATATTTTCGTAAATGTCTTCAGAATGTAAAATAGTATCTATCAAATATTTTTTATCACGATTATACTCTTTCAATCCTCTTATATAATAAGGCTTATCTTGGTCTAATATAATAAACGGCATAATATTGTTTTTCAAACATTCTTTAAACATGATGATGCGTCCAACTCTGCCATTTCCATCACCAAACGGATAAAGAAAAAAGCAGCAAATCTTTTTCAGACTTACTGCTTTCGCTGGCCGCCGATGGGCGGTGGATATTCAGTTTTGAAAGTTCAGGTCAGGTTGGCCCGATGATGGATAGCACAATAAATTCCTGTTTTCCCTTTAAGGCATTGTGCATTTTTTCTATTTCTCTTGATGATTATTTTTTTCATAATCAATCAATGTA
>QAMK01000005.1 GCA_003149915.1 Bacillota bacterium | reverse complement strand
GAATATTTATGACCGTTTTGAAACCAATCAAATGGTGTTCCGTCTGCCTGAACCAGTTCGCCTTCATATTCTTTTCTTTTTCGTCTTCTATGAGTTTTTCGATCTTTATGTTTCTTTTTGGATTTAATTCCCTGAGTAGTGAGAATATTGTAAAGAGCAGTATAAGAAATCATGATATTTTCTCTTTCTTCTAATAATTCTTTAAAATGAGTAAAATTAGTATCACAGTAATCTTGCGAGCATTTTAGTTCAATTATCTTCTTTTTGATATTTTCAGGAATTGTATGACTTGGTTGATGAAAATGATTTTTATGTTTAATTCCGATTTTGCCATTTTCTTTTACTGATTTCACTTTTCGCCAAATTTGTCTTTCAGAGATTTTTAAAGCGCTGGCGGCTTCTTTGCCAGTTCTTTTTCTATCGATGACAGATTGAATGATATTTAGTTGTTGTAATTCCATATTTGTGTAATAACTTCCTTTCATTTTTTCACCTCCGATGAGGTGTTATTATAACTTAAGATTATGACATATTCAAAAGTTAATTACACTATGACATTATCACAAGTTAATTACAAAGCCTGAGGAAAATATTTACGAAGGCTTTTTCTTTTTGTATAATAAATAGATAGAGGTTATACTATGGATCAAAGTAAAATTGGACAATTGATTAAAAAAATTCGTAAGGAAAATCATTTGACGCAACAGGAATTTGCGTCTCGTTATGGTGTGACATATCAGGCTGTTTCTAAGTGGGAAAATGGCAAAAATATTCCGGATGTTGCACTTTTGAAACAGATTTGTCAAGATTACCATATGGATTTGAACGATTTTTTAGATGGTGATTATATTCCCAAAAAAGAATCGAAAGATAAAAAATCATGGCTTTGGCTAATTTTGTTGTTTGTTATTTTAATCGGTAGTTTCTGTTTGTTGTTTTTCTTATTTTACCGTGATGATAACTTTGAATTTAAAACGTTGTCTAGCGATTGTGATATGTTTACGATTACCGGTAGTTTGGCATACAATGCTAGAAAGTCTTCTATCTATATTTCGAATATCGATTATTGTGGTGGCGAAGATGATGCGTTGTATACAAGAATTGAATGTGCTCTTTACGGAAGTACGAATTCTTATGATACCAAAATATCTGGTTCCGTATATGAGAATGAAAATGGAATTCGATTAGAAGATTATTTACAAGATTTTTCTATCAATGCATCCGATTATTCTAGAAACTGTGCGGAATATATCAATAACAGTTTGTATTTAGAAATTATTGGAACGACAATCGATGGAGAAGAGGTTCATCATCACATTCCACTTTCTTTAAATGGTACTTGTTCTCTCGATTCAACCGCAGGTTGAGTTTTTTCAACTTACGTTTGATTGAAAAATAGATAGATCTTTTTTATAATTATTTTCGTAGGAGGGAAAAATTATGAAAAAAAGAACAAAACAAAAGGCACCATATTTTATCATTGGTGGAATTTTAATATTAATTTTGATTGTTGGTGGAATTTATCTTTATTTAGATCGTCAATCATCTTTTCATGACGAACTAGAATCAGTTGCTAGTTTGGTTACGGAACAAGTACGATATGAAGCGGATTTTACGACAGAAGGGTATACATTAGAAAATGCCAATGTCGTGTTGGATCCATATCACATTTCGCCGTTAACAGCACTTATCATGTTTGAAACAGAGGAGAGCGTTGCGCCAACGGTTACGATTGAAGGAAAAGATAAGTGGACTACCTATACCCATACATTTGAAGAAGGAACGGAGCACTATTTGCCAATTTACGGTTTGTATGCGGGAACTGTAAATGAAGTTACAGTTACAGTAGGAGATGAATCTAAAACATTTGAAATTGAGACGGCAGAATTACCAGATAATTTCATTTTACCGACTTCAGTAACTGCTGATAAATCTGAATTAGGAAATGAACTTTATTTCTTTACACCGTCTTCTAAAGGATATACTTGTGCATACGATGTCAATGGGGATGTTCGTTGGTATTTAACGAGTTATGCACTTTGGGATAATTCGAGATTAGACAACGGTCATATTTTGATTAGTACGGAACGTCTTGTCAATTCTCCTTATTACATGACCGGATTATATGAAATCGATTTGCTTGGTAAGATTTATGTCGAGTACAGTTTGCCGGGTGGATATCATCACGATTATTTTGAAATGCCATCTGGTAACTTGTTAGTAGCAACGGATGACTTTAATAGCGATGCTGGTACAGTGGAAGATGTTATCGTAGAATTGGATCGTTCAACTGGCCGTATTGTAAAAACATTCGATTTAAAAAATATCTTAAATATGGAAGATGGTCAGAGTGAGAACTGGACGAGTTACGACTGGTTCCATAACAATTCTGTTTGGTACGATGAAAAAACAAATTCTATTACTCTTTCTGGAAGACATCAAGATGCCGTCATCAATATTTCTTATGAGACGGGTGAATTAAATTGGATTATTGGAGATTCTACTAATTGGAGTGAAGAGTATCAAAAATATTTCTTTACACCAGTTGGAGATGGTGATTTTGAATGGCAATGGAGTCAACATGCTGCGATGATTACACCAGAAGGATACGTATTTATTTTTGATAATGGAAATAATAAATCTAAAATTCGAAAAGATTATGTTCCTGCAACGGAAAGTTACTCTCGTGGTGTCATGTATGAAATCAATACGGAAGATATGACCATTCGTCAAGTTTATGAATATGGTAAAGAACGTGGTTCTGAATTTTATTCACCATACATTTCCGATGTCGATTATTTAGCAAGTGATCATTATATTGTTCACTCTGGTGGTATCGTTTATGTCGATGGAGAAAACTCAAATCAACCAGCTGGAATTTCTGGTGCAGACCGATTGGTTTCTGATACGGTTGAATTGTTAAATGATGACGTGATTTTTGAAATTGTTTTACCAACAAATAATTATCGTGTTGAAAAGCTAAGTTTATATGCAGAAAATGAAACCTTTACATTAGGAAAAGCACGTCGTTTAGGAACTTTAGGAGAAACGACAGTAACTGATACGGAATATGGATTTGTATTGGATGCCAAAGATATCGATTCAGATTACGAATCTCATAATATTTCGATTACGAGAGAAGAGGATCGTCTTGTATTCTCTGGTCAATTTGTAAGAGGAACGGACGTCAATGTCATTTTATATCAAAATGGAAAAAAATTAATTTACAATGTACCAATTAGTAAGAAACCTTATACGGCACTTTGTGTCGACATCTTCACGGAAGAAGAAAATGAAAACGGTATTGTCGTTACGAAGTACATTAACGATGCGGGATTACGTGGTACATACTCTGTCTATGTACAGATTAATGATCAAATTTATAAAACGAAAGCGAGTGTTCAATTTTCATGAAAAAAGATTATTTGATAACAGGAGGATTACTCCTTGTCGTTATTTTATTGGGTGTATTCTTATATGTGAATTATGGCCCTGGTAACAACCGAGTTTCTTATAATAATCAAGAAACTCCTGCTACTTCTGAATCGGATGATAATGTAACTAGTACACCATCACCAGATGAGACTCCTGCTAGTACACCGACATCAACACCTACTGCTACAGCAGATTCTGATAGTGAAACATATAATAATAGCGATGTTCCACAATTACAATCGGATATTCATTTGAGTGATGTGAAAGAAGCATCTAACGGAACGTTTAATATGTATTTGTTTTATGGTAGAGGATGTCCTCATTGTGAAGAATTGATTGAATTTTTACAAAGTTTATCGGATCAAGAAAAAGCAAAATTCAATTTATACACTTTTGAAACCTGGTACGATAATGAGAACAAAGCTTTGATGGAAAATGTTGAAGTAGAACTAAATGTTAACATTGGTGGCGTTCCATTTTTCATCATTGGAGATCAAACATTCTCTGGTTATGGAACTTCTATGAATGATGATATCATTGCTGCCATCGATGCAGAATATGCCAAAACGGATCGTTACGATTTAGGTATGTCTCTGTTACAAAATCAGTAAAAGAACATTTTTGTTCTTTTTTTCTTGCATCGACATTTTTCTTATTTTCCTTCTCCTATAATGGAAGCGGAAAGGGGAAATGTATGCAGAAAAAAATTAGGAAGTACAGTAAAGTATTTTTCGCTGTAGCAGTGTTGGTAGGAAGTTTTTTAGCAGTACCAGTATTCGCAGAGGTAAGCAAATGGAGTGCACCACAGTATCAGATGAATGAGATGACAGAAGGGATTGTGGCATCTGATGTAACCATTACGGATATAGTGGATGAAAACGGTAATCCATCAAAACATTACGAGATTACATATACGATTCCAGAAGGATTCGACCAAGAAAGAATTACTTTGGTCCCGGATGGATACATCAGAGATGCGGCATTACCTGGTATGAACGATAGTTTTATCATCCATATTCGAAACGAGTCTTCCCATGAATATGCATATGTCGATGATTCATTTGTTCTAAGTGTCGAAGATTTTTCGATTTACGATGAATCGGTTTTAGGAGACATCGTCTCTTCCGCGACATCTTTCTCTGGTGTTCCAATCCGAGAAGAAATCAGTTTTTACCGGACGAAGAACACGGCATTACAGGCACTTTTCGGAGTTGATAGAACTTCTGATTTGACGTCAGAAATGGTGCAAGATGATTCCATTAGTGCACAGTTAGATCCTATAAAGTATCCGAACGGTGTCGCAGATTTAAACCTTTACTATTTGGATTTCTATAATGCAAAATATGGTACGAATGCAACGAAGTTAGAGGATTTACCAGATAAGGCAATCTCAGAACTATTGGATGGAAACTATACGCAAAGTGCAAGAGAAAGTAACCGCGAAGTCATCGAACTTGCCTTTAACTATCTATACAATAAACTAGTTGCATTCTCATTTGGACAAGAAGAAATCAATGATGAAAATAGTCAGAATTATAGCATCGGTTCTTACATGCGAAAAGAATCTTCTTATCAATATGCTAATCGGTTGCTTCAAAATTCGTTTGCGAAATTAGAGTCAGGCGAAGAAGCAAGTATCAACATGCCACATATTTATATCAATGGACGTTACACTACAAATACCTATATGAATTATTACATCGGTTTTTATTTGGAACTACAACTAGAGAGAACCGATATGCCAGTATCTGGTGAAGTAGAAGTTCCAACTCCACCGAAGACGGATTATGTACCGTAGATTACTCATTGTCGCTTTCACCTTGATTGGAATTGGTATTTGTATCCATTTTTTATCTTCCACTAATTTCTTTTTTGAGAGTCCGTATGAGGTGGTCGTTACACCGACTCCTTCTCACGATGTGGTGCCAGTTTCGTTTTCGAATCCATTTTCTACCAAAAACGAAATTGCGATTTTAAAAGAAACGTATCAAAATGACGATATTATTGCAAAAATAGAAATTGAAAATACGGATTTTAGTAGCGTTGTGTTGCAAGCAGAAGATAATGAGTTTTACTTAGATCACGATTTGAGCGGAAAACCTGATGGAATGGGGAGTACCTTCTTAGATTACCGGAATGTTCTAACAGATCAAAAGTTGCTAATTTACGGACACAATTCTAGAAACGTCAATACGGAGTTTCAAATTTTAGAACAGTATTTGGATGAATCCTTTTATCCAGAACATTCTATTTTGACACTTAGGAGTGAGAACGGTTATTATCGTTATCAGGCTTTTGCTGTATTGATTGTGAAAGATGAAGTAGAACACATGAAGTTATCGTTTACAGAAGAAGAGTATCAAGCACATTTAAATTACTTAAAAGAAAACTCACTTTACGATACGGGAGTTTCGGTTTCAACAGATGATGATATCTTACTTTTGCAAACTTGTTACTACTACCCGGAAAACTCATTTATCGTCGTTGCTTTTCGCAAAATATAGACGGAACAAAAACTTGTTCGGTCTTTTTTCTTTTGTTATAATAAGTTCAAATGGAGGACTTATGAAACAAATGAGAATTATGTTTGATATGGATGATGTTTTAGTTTCGGGAGGGTTTTTATATTTGATTAACTCTTATTTAGGAACACATTATACGGAATCGGATTTTAAAACGTATTACATGCAAGATGTCGTGCCTGATAAAGAGGCTTTTTTTGAGTATTTCTTACAGCACAATTTATATGATTATGCGACTGTTACAGAAGGTGCTACCGAACTGTTAAAAGAATTAAATGAGCATCATAAGGTGTACATTGGAACGTCTTATATTATTCCGGAAGTTGTGTCCAAATCTGGTGTATTGCTCGATTATAAATATCAGTTTTTAACGAGAACATTTCCATTTTTAGATCCCAATCGATTTGTCTTTTTAGGAGATAAATCTGTTTTACAGTGCGATGTAAAAGTGGATGACAAACTTTCTAATTTAGAAAATGCAGATACGAAAATCTTGTATACGGCGTATCATAATTTGGATTTGGCAGATTCTACTATCGAAGAATATGGTGCAGTAAGAGCAAATGATATGCAGGAGGTCAAACGATTGATTTTAAAAAAGTAAAGAGATGGTAATATGATTTTAAACGTGAGTGGTAGATGTGACATTGTGGCCTTTTATACAGATTGGTTTTTAAAACGATATCGAGAAGGATTCATCGATGTCAGAAATCCGTTTTATCCAAAACAAGTAAGTAGAATCTATTTTGAAGATGTCGATTTGATTGTGTTCTGTACGAAAAATCCTAAGCCAATCGTGCCTTATTTAAAAGAGATTCATAAACCGATTTTATTTCAAGTCACTTTGACGCCTTACAAGCGGGATGTGGAGCCGAATGTGATAAAGAAAGATGAAATTATCGAATCGATTAAGCAAATATCCAACGAACTCGGGAGGGAATTTGTCTCTGTTCGCTATGATCCGATTTTTATTAGTAAAAAATATTCTCTTTCTTATCACTTGAAAGCATTCGAGCGAATGTGCTCTTTACTTGATGGTTATGTAAAACAAATTATCGTATCGTTCATCGATGAATATAAGAATTCAAAGAAAAACTGGGAAATGTTAGGAATTCTTCCTTTTACTGAATCTGATTATGAAACGATTGGTAAAGAATTTAGTCGTATAGCCAAGAATCATGGTATGACTGTACAGACTTGTTTTGAGAAAAACAATTTAGTGAAATACGGTTTTGTCGAAGGCGAATGTGTATCTAGGTTGCAAGCGTATCAATTAACTGGAAAAAAGTTTGCAGTATGGAAGGCACGCGGTTGCGGTTGTGCTGCTATGGTAGATATTGGTGTCTATAATTCTTGTAAGCACTTTTGTAAATATTGTTATGCTAATTTTGACGAAGAACAAGTTCTTTCTAACATGTCTCATCATGAGAACGACTCTTCTTTATTAGTCGGACACTTAGAAAGTGATGATGTGATTAAGGTAAGACGGAAGTAAAAGATAAATACGAAAAATAAACTGATTATTTTATTTTTAGAAAAGCATTGACATGTGTATATACATTGTATATACTGTAAATAGGTGATGAATAATGGAAGTAAAAGTTCAAAAGTGGGGGAATTCATCTGGAATCCGAATCCCAAGCAGTATTTTAAAATCTTTAAATATTAAGACAAATGATATAGTAAACATTGAACAAGATGGCGATAAGTTAATTGTGAGTATTCCTAAGAAAAGAAAAATATCTTTGAAAGAACGTTTTCAAGAATATCATGGTGAAAATTTGGCGAAAGAATTTTCTTGGGATGGAAATGTAGGTAAGGAAATATGGTAAAAAAATATTGTCCAATGCAAGGAGATATTGTTCTTTTAGATTTTAATCCGATTAGAGGGCATGAACAGGCTGGATATCGACCAGGAGTAGTTATTAGTAATAATGTTTTTAATGAACAAACAGGGATGGTGATGGTTTGTCCAATTACTTCTAATCTTAAAGTTTATCCAACACATTATATTTTAGAAGACACCAAAAAAGTTTCCGGCTCTGTTCTATGTGAACATATTCGAAGCATCGATTATGAAGCGAGAAATTTAAAGTTTGTTGAAAAGTTGAGTGATAATGATTTACTTAGTGTTATTATGTTATTGAATTCTTGTATAGAGGAGTGAAGTTTCCAGTGACAAAATATTTAAAAGTAATGTTTGATGAAAATAGTGGAGCGGATTCATCTGTTCGGTATCAAATTGGGGAAGTCAATGTCGCATCTCATTGGGATCCTACTGCAAAATCTGGAAAAGATTTTGGTGGATTTAATTTTTCGACGGAAAGTAAAATTATCCGCTGGCTTCACCGTGGTGATACGTTATATGATGTTATCGTTCCTCCTGATGCAGAAGTAATCGATGTAGTAGATTCTGCTACACCACATGGAGTATTTCGTTCTAATAAAATCATCCTTCAAAATCCTAGAAAAGTAACGGATGAGATGGCACTTGATTTTTATTATAAGTCCGATATTCCAGAAGTTGCCTATTATCGTGCATTAGGAGCAGTAGCTCTTATGGATTATAAAAAAACGGCACTTCAAATTTTTCATGATAAAGTAAATGAATCTAATGTTCATACGGTTCTAGAAGAATGGAACGAGATGGTTCATAAAAAGGGAAGACGTCAAAACGAGACCGTCTTACTCATTCAAGATATGTTGGAGTCGTTACAAAAGAAGGCGCAAAATAGATAAAAAACTTATCTATTTTTTTGCTTTTTATAAAGTCTACGTTCCGTCGATTGCTTTTTTTGGAAAAGTATTTTTATAATATAATATAGAAGGTGAGTGAATATGGATTCAGAACGTGTTGGTAAGTTTATTTGTATGTTACGAACTAAGAAAGGTCTTACACAGGAAGAATTGGCCAATCAAATTTGTGTAACAAATAAAGCAGTATCGCGCTGGGAACGTGGTGTAGGACTTCCCGATATTTCTCTTTTAGAGCCTTTGTCTAAAGTTTTGGATGTTTCTGTTTTAGAACTTTTAAATGGTAAATATTCCAATCAAGATGATAATGCTCAAAAAAAGGATATTAATTTGTTATTGCATACTTTCGCTCTTTCCAACAAACAAGGTAAGAAACATTATCTTTTACTCCTGTTATTTGGAATTCTTCTTTTTATGATGATTTTATATTTGATTACTGACTTTCAAGGATTTGACAATATGACATTATTTTCGTTAATGAATAATTTTTCAATTATTCCTTTTATCAATATCATCTCTACGATACAGTCAGGTAATTATATGAATTTGTTGCGAAATATTATCGTTAACTTTATAATTGGCTCTATTATTGGAATCTTTTGCTTGAATTTTAAACAAAAGAAACAACATCTTTTTAGATTTTTCCTTTTGACTAATATTTTGTTAGAAATTCTTAAATGGGTTCTATTACTTGCTATTTTCGATATTGATGATATTTTGATACGTTTTATTTCCGGGGTAGTTATCGTTTTTGTTTATAAGCATTTTAGAAAAAATAAGATAGCATCTGTCACAAAAATTTAGATTTGTTTTTCTCATATGAAAGAAGCAGGGGAAATTCCTTGCTTCTTTCGTATTATCTATTATTATCTCTTTTTGGTTAATGATTTATATAAAGGACTACTTAACTGTTCGCCTGACATATTTTGCATATATCCTTGATAGTTTTTATCTTGTTCTCCTTCGGCGGTTAAGTAGTAGATTTGACAACATTTCATATCTTTAATCAGTCTAAGCGGTTTGACTGGTCTAATTCCCATATGCCAATATCCTTTATACCCTAGGGAACCCATCCCAGCAGAACAGTGAACGTGAAGGCCATTGCGACCTAAAGAACTACGGCCACTCATCATTGGTACGACACGATTCGTTTCAGTCCATTCGTTGGTTCTGCCTAAATAGATTTCATCCGGGTAAACCCACATGCCATCTTCTCCAATCTGAAATTTTTGAGTTGCATTTTCTTTTTTCATATCTAATACTGGATCAGAATAAATGGCAATTGTATCATTTAAGGTTAGGTTGACAGAGTTTGGATTGATGACAATGTTATCTTGTGGTGTAATGATAATATCCGGATTATCGCATTGCATTCTTTTTTGAATCTCTGTTCCACTTAGCATTCCGGATTGATATAATCCACAAGATTTTTGATCGTCTATTTTTCTGATTTCGTTTGATGGTTTTAAACTAGGGAAAAATGCTAAGTTGGCGATTTTGATATCTGGATAAATAATTGTCGGTTTGGATGCGATGATACTTAATAGTAAATGGTCATCGAAGTGATCCGTTTTATATCCGTTCGTTAGTTCGACACTGACACCTAGTAAAGATAACATCGTTTTTCCATTCATGACAGGAACGTAACCGTTCGTCGTTATTTTTTCCACTGTTTTGGTTAAGTATACTTTATGTGGTTCTAATAGTAATCCTGTTTCTGGAATCACGACTCTTCTTAAATGACTAATTTGATCTTTTAATACTTCTTGTAAATAATTTTTACAATTTTTGGTGTCGACAATTTCATAATCGAATACATATAGAACATTTCCGATTCGAAGGTCACAACTGTTTGGCTTTTTTAAAGCATCTTCCGCCATATTTTCAATTTGGATGGTGCCATTATCGATTTGTTTTTTAATTTCATTACTTGTTAACATTCTTTTTCACCATCACTTTCTGTCCTTCGTATTCTTGTGATAATCTAGAAGCTGTCGGCTCTACTTGTCCAAAGTATTTTCCGCGATATTCGATATCAGCATCTCCAATTAAAGGGTAGTAATAGACACGTCCAATTGGCATGCCAGGGTATACTTTGGTTGGATTGGTGCAGACAATTTCTAAGGTCCATGTGCCTTCAAATCCGTTGTCCCCGAATCCTGCTGTTACGTGGATTTCCATTCCGACTGCTGCTAGTTCTTCACTTTCTGCTAGTAAGGGAACGAATCCATAAGTTTTGGTATACTCTCGAGTTCTACCGATGTATAACTCGTTTGGTTTTAAAATAAATCCATCTTCATCCATTTTAAATTCTTTTGTTGAAGTAGGATTTGTGATACTTAAATAGGGAGCATCGTACACTTTCAATGTGTCTCCTAAAGTAACTTCTATGTAGTCATCTTTAATGTGATCGATTCCACCGTCTACATATATGCTATTTCTTGTGATTTCTGTTTTGATTGCGTCTTTATCTAACATATAAACCCTCCTATTTCAAATTTTAACAAAAAATAGATAAAATAACAATTGTAGATAAGTAATTTCTAGCGACTCTCTATATTTTTTTGATACAATAAAAATAAGGAAGTGAATCGTATGAAGAAAGTTCTTGCTCATGGTACGTTTGATATTGTGCACTACGGTCATGTTCGTTATTTGGAACGTGCTAAAAAATATGGAGATTATTTAATTGTCTATGTCACTTCGGACAGACTTGCCAAAGAAAAGGGAAAGAATCCGTATTTTAATGAAGAGATTCGAATGAAGATGATTTCCTCTTTCAAAGTGGTAGATGAGGTCATTTTGCGGGATTGTGAAATTACTCCTCAAATGTTAGAAGATTTACAAATTGATGTGATGGTTACAACGACGCATTACTTTGATTATTTAAAGGATTCTTGTAAGATTGTTCATATTGAACGAACAGGAGGAATCTCTTCTACAATAATAAAGGATCATCTTTTAGAGGAAAAATAATCAAAAGGCTATCTATATTTTAAAATGGATATTTTGAATTCAATATCAAGAAAAATAATTTCCTTTGTAAGTCATTTTTTCTGTTATACTATACTTATATTCAGGAGTTTTTTTATGGAAAGAACAGAAGATGTCGTATTTTTAAGTGATGAAGTTTCAGAGTGTTTTAAAAGTATTATTGATATTTCATCTAAATATTATTCTTATGACGAAACAATCGAACGTATAGGCAGATATATTTTGTTTCAAGAACCTAATCCATATTATGATTATATAGTAGAACAGTTTCCCCATGTCTCTAAATCTTTAGTATTTGGTATGTTACTTGGCAATTTCTTAGAAATTACACATTACCGTCAAGAAATGGGAATAAAATTGGATTCTAAGCGGGAAGAAGTTTATAATGTACTTTTAGGCGCATTTCAAATGCAACATAATGTTACAATTCAGATTCCTTATGCTCATTTTTGTTTGTTGTTAAATGATGTTTGCTGTTATTTAAATCATCCGTCGCCTCTTTATCAGCAGACAGTTGTTAGTACTTTTTATCGTTCTGAATTTGAAAATATTGTCGAATTTTATGATTGTTTGGCACCGTTATCGCATGTTTTACTAAGTCAAAACTCTGTGTCTCCAAAAGAAAAAGTTTATTACACGGTAGTTGAGGCTGCTTCGGATGCTTTAGAATTATTTGTTTTCAGTAAGCATGCATTTGATTCGCCATTCTTTATGCCAGATAATTTACGACAAATGACTCAAGTATTGCGCGAGTTGCCAGAAGAGAAACGACAGAAAAATAAGTTTTATCATTCTGTTATTCGTCAAGTACAAGCTAGACTTTCATTTAATCAAGGAGAAGATGAAAGAAAGATTGCTCTTTTAGAATGCGTGTTAGCAGGAATCTATGAAAAAGATTTTTCTGTCCAAACTGAATTTGAACAAATGATGGTGGAAAGTATGACAAAAGAGCATATGACATCAGAATTTTTATCTACTTTTTATGATGAGCACGAAGAAGATGTTTTAAAGACTTTCTTACTAAACTTTTCGGTCGTGTCTAAAGAGTCTCAATTAAAGGACTTAAAACTCTTTGATGAAGTATGTCATCGTGGAGGAAGACAATATCGTAAAAAATAATTCTTGTTAATTTTGTTGTTTTCTTTTATACTAAAGGTAATTGTAGTAGGGAGGTTATGGTTAATAAATGAAAAAGAGTAGTGATTTTAACAAGTTCAGTAGAGAAGAATTTAAAAGGAATGAGCAAGCAATGTCTAAACAAACTCAGAGTGCAAAGCCAAAGAAGCATCGTATGAGGATGGAAAAGGAAACTGTTTTTATGCCGGCTTTCGCTCGTTATACAGAAAAAGGATCTCAAGGTGTTTTAGGAATTAAGATTGACGATTATCATAGTGGGTTGATGACATCTGATCATGAAGTATTTTTTGTAACAGATTCTGATAATTTTGAAGGTCGTCTTGTAGATGATGGCTTGTATCAAATTCTATTCAATGATGGAAATACACCTTATTCAGATTATACTAGGGTTTCTTTATATGATGCTAAAAAGCATCAAATGATAGTAGATGGTGCAAAGTTGCAGGATGATTTTTCTTTTATGGCTGATGATTTAGTTTTTGGTGTAATGGATGAAGAGACTGGAAAGTATCATATACTGAATTCTCTTCGTTACCGGGAACATCCAGAAGAATTTTCAGAAGAATATGATTCTGTTCACCATATTTCACCAAATGAATATATCGTATCTAAAAATGGAAAATTTGGTATTTATTCTGTTGATGGATTCCAGACAAAATTAGAATATGATGATATTTCTTTGGCTGACGAATATGGAGACTTTGAATACGGAAATTTGGTGGATTTGAAATTAAAGAAAGATGGACAATATTTTTATTATATGAATGGTAAGATGATGGATGCTAGTTTTGATGATGTGAAACCAGTCGCTTCTTTTATTATGATGGGAAAACACGGCTCAATGATTGATTTAATTAATCGCGAAGATGGAAAAATCATGACGTCACTTTTGGCAGATGATGTTTCTTCTTTTACTTATCCCTATTTATTTACTTATTTGAAAGAAGGGCAAGTTGGTGTATTCTGTTTAAAAGAAAAATTGAATTATGACAATGGAGCGCTTTATTATGAGCTAACGCATATCTGTGAACCAATCTATGATTCCGTTCGGGTTCTTGCAGATGATTCTGATATGATTCTTTTAGAAAAAGATGGACAATTTGGCTTACTATATTCGACTTCAGAATATCAAATACCAGCAGAGTATGATGAAATTAAACCTTTGTTTTCTTCTTGTGTTGCTCTTTATCATCAGGGACAGTGTGATGTATATGATACGAATCAAGAAAGAAAAGTTTTAGATAATATTGCGATTACAGATTCAGGAGAATACTATTTTATTTATCATGATGATTCTGGCTATGGTTTAAAAACTTCTTATTCTTCTGATTTGTTCGGTGTGGAAGAAATTAAACATTTAGGAGATGATTACTTTTGCGTTACACAAGATGGTAAAAAGAAATTATATGGATTCGGTAAATATCTTTCTAATGATACGTTTGATCAAATTGAAATTTGTCCAGAATGTCGTCAAACTCCTCGTTATGATTGTGATTCTGTTTATTTTGCCGTCAAAAAGGAAGATGGTATGCATTTGATGGAAATTAATCGTCATTATGGAGTTCCTTCTCATACTTTGGAAGAGGTATCATTTGGCATTACATATTCTAATATTCGTTTCTTAGATGATATGATTGTTTTAGATGATGGTTATGGTTTTCATACTTTGAGGGATTATCATGGTAAAAAAATTGCAGATACGATACATGATGTTCAGTGTGTCAAAAACGAAGTTGGTAAAGATAAAATTTATGTGGCTGGTAATTGTGTCTTTATGTACAATCATGGTCTTGATGTTTTCATTGAACCTGGCGTTAAAATAAAACGGCCTTTTTACACAGCAGCATATGAAGGAGATTATGGCACGGTAGTAGTAAATGAGTTTGATTCTAATAAATATAAGAGTATTTGTCAGTCGATTGAAGAAATGTCAGACGATGAATTTAATGGAGTTTTAAAAAGACTTTATGAAGATAGTTCACAAGTACAAGAACAATATCCAAAATTGTTAATTCGTGAAAAAAAATAACGTAGTTGGTGCTACGTTTTTTTATGTTTATTTAGATGTTAATTGTTTTTTGGGGGTATAAGTAAATGTTTTCTTTGGCTGAAACTCTGAAAATACGCGTTCTACTTCGTCTTCTTTAATGGTACGTATTATTTGATCTAGTCCGTATTCTTCTCTTGTGACAAAACGAATTTCTCCTTTTGGGTATTTATTATAACAAATAAATTTCGTTTGAGATGATTTCTATGAAGTGTTTTAGTGATAGTTGCGAAAATAGAAAAGTTTATTCAATCGAATAAAAATGTGATATAGTTGATGTATGCAGATATAATTTAGTGGTAGAATGTAACCTTCCCAAGGTTAATATGCGGGTTCGATTCCCGTTATCTGCTCCATTTGAAAATAACTTACGAACTATGTGGTTCGTAAGTTTTTTTAAATATTAAAAATGATTTATTTTTCTTTCTTATATTTGGTAAGAATTAATTTGCATAATTCAGATAAATATAGTAGATGACATTGATATATTGTGTCAGGAGATGGTTTTGTTATTGTGTTGTCTTCTTCTGTATTATTTTCAAATTCATATATTTTTTTAAGTAACTCATCTCTTTCTACTAACAGCTCATGATAAGATTTATTGGCTAATTTCTCTACATAAAGTTGTGGACTGATCATTATATATTACCTCCTTATATAAAAGATTATCATTTAATCGCGCTTAAATCAATATTATATTAGATTTATGATTATATATTGTTTTTTAATTACTTTAAATGGATAAGATATTGTTAGTTTGTTTAAAATATGTATTTTTAAACGGAAAATATACTTTTATATAGAAGATTTTTCCTTTTTTATAAAATGATTTACTAAAAAGGTAAATTAAAATATTGACATTTATTTGTAATATGGTATAATTCAATTAACCAATTACGTTAATTAAAAGGAAAGGAGAGGTGGATGGAATTAACGTATAAGAATGAAAAACTTCGAAATCTTTGTGAAAATCCAAAATATAATAAAGAATTGGTTACAAAATATGGAATCGAAGTTTCGAAGAAATTACCTAGAAGGATAAAAGAATTAAAATCTTTTAATTCATTAAACGATGTTCCGACGAATCCTCCTTTTAGGCGACATAAATTAACCGGTGATAGAGATAATCAATTTGCTATTAGCATTACGAATCAGTATAGATTAATTTTTAGACAGAAAGAAAATAATATTATAATAGAAGATTTAAAAGAAATAAAAATAATAGAGATAATGGAGGTGTCTAAACATTATGAGTAAATTGGATAAATTAGAAGAATATGTAATAGCACCGGGTGAAACGATTTTGGAATTGCTAGAAGTTAATTGTATGACACAATTGGATCTTGCTGATAAAACTGGAATCAACAAGAAAACAATCAATGAAATTATTAAAGGGAAAGCACCAATAACGACTGCAACAGCATTAAAACTGGAATATGTATTTAATATTCCTGCAAGTTTTTGGAATAATTTGGAAAGTAGTTATCGAGAATCTCTAGAACGGAAAAAGGATATTGAATCTATTAAGGAAGATGAAAAGTATTTAGTTAATATACCTTATTCTGAAATGGCAAAACGTAATTGGAACTGTATTGAACAAACAAGAGATCCATATGAGAAAGTTATCAATTTAAGGAAATTTTTCTCTGTTGCTTCTCTTAGTTTTGATACAGAATTAAAAAGGAAACTAGCATTTAGAAAAACGAATACGAAAAAAGTATCGTTTGAATCTTTATATTGTTGGCTAAGATATGGAGAAATTCAGGCGAATAAAGATGAATATCCGAAATTCAATATTGAAAAATTAAAAGAAAATACTAAAAAAATAAGAGAACTAGCCAATAAACAATTTTTGGAACAGTTAAATTTAATAAAACAGTTGCTGAAAGAATGTGGAGTTGCTTTGATTTATGAACCGCATTTACCTAATACTTATGTTAATGGTGTATCTTATAAGGTTACATGTGATAAAGCTATCATTATGATAAGTGATAGAGGAAAAAAAGATGATATTTTATGGTTTACTTTATTTCATGAAATCGCTCATTTGATTAAACATAGTAAAAAAGAGGTTTTTGTTGATTTAGAAGATACTGAATCTAATGATATTGAATTGGAAGCTGATGAATTTGCTAGAAATATTTTAATACCAAATCATATATATCAGGATTTCGTTAACAATAATACAGTATTGAATGAAAATCTAATAAAAGAATTTGCTAAGAATCATAACATTTCAACAGGAATTGTTGTGGGAAGATTACAAAAAGATGGATTCATTGGTTGGAATCAATTTCATAATTTGATAACTAGAATTTAACTAAAGTATGATGAAAATAACATTAAAATGATAAAGATAGATTAAAGAATGAGGCTATTTTGGAAGTTTTATCTATGTTTTCGTCTTGCTATAAAATAATAATTAAACTAAAAAAACTTACCGTTTGGTAAGTTTTTACTGTTTTTTTAGTTGTAGAGTAATTGGCTTTTCGATAGGAGGGACGTATTCTACTTGGTTCCAGATAGAAATATGACTTGTATGTGTTAAAGTATCTTTTATTTTCGTCATACGACCACTTTTATCAAATAGAATAGTAGGTTCGGCATGCATTCCAATCGTATCTGGATCAGCATATGAGTAATTACTTATTGGATGATATTGTACAGTAATTGAAATTTGGTCACTAACATCTTGAATCGATGGCTCTTTTTCTTTTTCTTCTTTTAGAACCGCTACGACTTGAATATTGCCTTTGGGATAATTAGAATCTTGTTCTTTACTTAAATATACGCAGTCTACGTTGTCATCATCATAAAGTTTTTTGGCAATTCCTACAATTTGTTTTACTAAAGCACAATGCTCTTCTTCCGTTAATTCAATTGATTCTTTAAAAACGCCATGCCAAAGATTGGTGAATAGGTTATTGTCTTTGGTGGCTTTTAATATCGATTCCAACTCTGGAAATGCTCTGTTTCCTTGGAAGTAATGTTTTTCTGTTTCATACCAAATATCAAATACAGTTTTGGCTCCAGATGCGATGCAATCTTTTATTTTAGGACTTTTTAAACATTTGCTACCTTGTAGAAGTGTGATTGGTTTTTGTAATCCCAAATCTTGATATATTTTACATTGTATTACAGGATCTAGTTTATCGATAAGATGGGCGAACTGTGCTTCTTTCGTTTCTCGATTATCGAAATCTAGAAGTGTTGCTAACATTTGAGTCTTGTTTTCCAAATTTCCTAAAGCATCTTCCATGGCTTGTTCTTCTATCATTTTCTTTTGTTCTTTGCTCATGCCATCGTGTGGAGTGATGTCGCCAATTAATGTTTCGCCTGTTTCGTGAATGGCCAGCATTATAAGAACTTTATCTAAATCGATGTCGTATCTGCATTCTGTTTCAATTGCCATAGCAAGTGCCATCGTACTGACAATGTGTTCTGCAACAGTTTCTGTTCTTTTTGCTTGAACTTGCCAGTGCGTATTATCCCAACCGGCTCTTTTTTTCTTTTTTAAACGATAATTTAAACAGTAGAATTTAATGATTTCTTCACATTTTTTATCGTCGTCGTTTCCCATTAAATTTAAAAATATTTTAGCTTCATTTAAAAATTGTGATTTTGGAACTTTGTCTAATTTTTCGGAAATTAATTTCGTAAAGTAGGAATCCATCAATTTATATTTAAATGCTAATTTTGCATCTTTGCTTTGCAAAGCCCAATATTCATCTAGTTCACTTTTGTATTGGATGATGCTAGTTGGATACGTTTCGTTTTGTCTTACGTATTCGTCTAGAATTAGCATTCTTAAGATTTTACCTACGTTTGGTGTTTCTTGAAATTCAGAGTTGCAAGCGATTGCCAAGATGATACTTCCGAATGTATTATCGGCTATACTAAAGTTATTTGGTTCATCAGCAATGATTGTTTTTAGTTTGTTAATCTGTACATAAAATTGTAAGATCTGTCTGATTTGATTTGCTTTTTTCATAAACCCTCCTGTAATACCGTTATTATATCATGTATGATTGCAAAATAAAGATTTTATTTGGTAAATTACTATATGTATTTTATTTCGATTATCTTGTGATAAAATAAGAATAGGTGATTTTATGCGTGTTTATCATGAATTGGAACCAATTTATAACGAGTTTAGTAAAGTTCTGATTTTGGGTAGTCTTCCTTCCGTAAAATCTAGGGAAGTTGGGTTTTATTATGCCCATCCGCAAAATCGTTTTTGGCGAATTTTGGAATCCTTGTTTGGTGTTTCTTTACCGGATGTTGATGCGAAAAAAAAGTTTTTACTTTCCCATGGGATTGCTTTATGGGATACGGTTGCTTCTTGTGAAATTTCAGGTTCTTCTGATGCATCTATTAAAAATATCGAAGTGAATGATTTGACGGAACTTTTACAAAATAGTCAAATTGAGTTTGTGTTTTGTACAGGGAGAAAAGCATACGACTTGTATCAAAAATATATGAAACCAAATACGAATATCGATGCTTTTTTATTGCCGAGTCCTTCTGCTGCGAATGCAAAATGTTCTCTTCCTTCTTTGGTTTCATCGTATCAAGTTATTTTAGATTGTTTGAATTCTGTTTCGTAAATAGAAAATTTGTTTTTTGATTGTATAACATTGATACTCTTTTTTATATTTATTCCAGTGTGATAATCGTTTATAATAGAGATGAATCATTACAAAATTGAAAGGAAATTTTTATGACGGAAAAAGAAAAGATGTTACGTGGTGAATTATACAATGCAAATTATGATCAAACTTTAATTCGGGAAAGAAATGAAGTAAAAAATCTTTGTGCTCAATATAACCGATTGGATTTTAATGATTCAGTAGGTCGTAAAGCACTTCTTAGACGAATTATTTTACATATGGAAAATGATGCTTGGATCGAACCTTCTTTTTGGTGTGATTATGGTTACAACATTCGAATCGGGAAAAACTTCTATGCCAACCATAATTTGATTTTACTAGATGCTGGTGCTATCACATTTGGAAACGATGTGTTTGTTGGACCGAATTGTGGATTTTATACGTCTTCTCATCCACTCGATTATCACATTCGCAATCAAGGCTTAGAGGATGCAAAGCCAATTACGGTAGGAAGTAACGTCTGGTTTGGTGGCAATGTTACAGTTTTACCTGGTGTTACGATAGGAGATAATGTCGTAATTGGTGCTGGCAGTGTCGTAACGCACGATATTCCAAGTGATTCTATTGCTGTCGGTAATCCTTGCCGGGTAATTCGAACTCTTTAAATCCTTACAGAACTGTAAGGTATCTTTTCACTATTTTTTGTTATAATAAGGGTAGTTTGAAAGGATGCAGTATGATTTTTAAAATTCGAAACTTTTTCTTTACACTTTTTTGGATGACAATATCCGCTTTCTTTGTAATTATTGCAGTTCCTATATTAGGAATTGTTCTTTTGTTTCGTTATTTAAAACGTACGTTAGTCAGAAATTCGTAGTAGGTGATTAATATGAGTCGCAAAAAATCAAAGACGAAGACGATATTTAAGATTACAACCATTGTCGTTACGATTTTGCTAGTTATCTTTATTATTTATGGATTACAATTGGGAATCTTTCGGGATAAAGATTTGTTAGTAGATAAAATTCGCACGTTTGGTGTTTGGGGACCGTTAGTATTCTTATTGTTGCAAGCTTTTCAAGTTATGTTTCCGGTAATTCCTGGTGGTGCCAGTTGCCTTGCTGGGGTGCTTGCTTTTGGTCCTGTTTTTGGATTTATTTATAACTATGTTGGACTTACCTTAGGCTCTATTGGTGCATTTTACTTATCTCGCACTTTGGGGATGAAAATTGTTCAAGCATTTTTTGAGCAGAAAACTATCGATAAGTATTTGGCATATGTTAGAAACAATACTTTCAAATGGATTTTCTTCTGGGGAATCTTAGTTCCTGGGCTTCCAGATGATTTATTATGTTATATTGCTGGTTTAAGTAATATGAAGTTTCGTACGTTTATTTGGATTATTTTAGTTGGTAAACCACTTTCTCTTTTAGGATACAGTTTATTTGTACATTTGCTATGAGGGCCAGATGGCTCTTTTTTATTGTTTTTATTTCCTGTTTTTTTGTTTTGTGATATAATTTTAACGGAATTAAGGAGGAAAAAATATGATTAAATTAGTTTTAGTAAGACATGGTCAAAGTGTTTGGAATTTAGAAAATAAATTTACTGGTTGGACAGATGTTGAACTTTCTGAACAAGGAGTAAAAGAAGCTAAAGAGGCTGGAGAAGTATTAAAGGAGCAAGGATTTACATTTGATGTTGCCTATACTTCTGTTTTAAAACGTGCCAATGATACTTTGATGTATATTTTAAAAGAACTTGGCGAAGAAAATATTCCAATTCATTATAGTTGGCGTTTAAATGAGCGTCATTATGGTGCGTTGCAAGGCTTAAATAAAGATGAGACAAAGCAAAAATATGGGGAAGAACAAGTTCATTTATGGAGAAGAAGTGCTAGTGTTCGTCCACCAGAACTTGCATTAGATGACCCAAGATACCCTGGCAATGATCCTAAGTATAAAGATTTGACACCAGAAGAACTACCAAGAACAGAGAACCTTTTAGATACTGTAAAACGTGTTATTGAATATTGGAACAGCGATATTAAAAATGATTTGTTAGCAGGTAAGAAGGTTATTATTGCCGCTCATGGTAATAGTTTGCGTGGTTTAATGAAGTATTTGGATCAGTTATCAGACGAAGAAGTTATGAATTTGGAAATTGAAACTGGAAATCCAATTTGTTATGAATTAAACGATGATTTGACTCCAATTAGACATTATTATTTAAAACAAAAATAGTTAGGAAGTGTCGCTTGTGATTACGATTAAAAGTGAACGAGAGATTGCTTTGATGAGGGAAGCCGGCATGATGGTTTCTAAAACACATCAATATTTAAAACCGTTTATTAAAGAGGGAATCACGACTAAAGAGTTGGACCGATTGGCAGAAGAGTTTATTCGTAAAATGGGAGGAGTTCCTTCTTGTAAAGGTTACGAAGGTTTTCCTGCAACGTTGTGTACTTCCGTAAACGATGAAGTTGTACATGGAATTCCTTCTAAGAGAAAGTTAAAAAATGGAGATATCATTACCATTGATATGGTAATCGGTTATAAAGGATATCAAGGAGATGCCGCTTGGACGTATGCCGTTGGAGATGTATCTGATGATAAAAAGTATCTGATGGAACACACGGAAAAGGCATTGTACGAGGGTGTTAAGATGGTTAAACCGGGAAACCATATCGGGGATATTTCGAATGCTATTGAGAAGTACGCTAGGACACATCACTTGGGTGTCGTACGAGAACTTTGTGGTCATGGTATCGGTACTGATATGCATGAAGATCCAGAGGTTCCAAACTTTGGTCATCCTGGGGAAGGACCAAGATTGCGAGAAGGTATGGTCATCTGTATCGAACCGATGTTAAATTATGGTACTGCCCGTGTTTATCAATTGGATGATGGCTGGACCGTGAAAACAGACGATGGGAAACCTTCTGCTCATTATGAACACACCGTTTTGGTCACTAAAGATGGGTATGAGATTTTAACTCCTAGGTTAGATTAGTATTGTAAAAAGTGCTAATCTTTTTTTTGATTTATGATATAATGCTTAATAGAGAGGAAATATTCAAACGAAAGGTGAAGATAAAATGGCTTTTATTGAATTTAAAGATGTCAAGAAAGAATATCAAGGAGAAGTCAAAGTATTAGCTGTCGATCACTGTTCTTTCTCCATTGAAAAAGGGGAACTTGTCGTCATTTTAGGCCCATCTGGTGCCGGTAAAACAACGATTTTAAACATGCTTGGAGGAATGGATACGCCAACATCTGGAGAAATTATTGTCGATGGAAAAAGAGTCGATCAGTACAAGTATAAGGATCTAATTCAATATCGGCGGAATGACATTGGGTTCGTCTTTCAGTTTTACAATTTGATTGTAAACTTGACAGCACTTGAAAATGTAGAGTTGGCATGTCAATTATGTAAAGATGCACTGGATCCAAAAGAGGTTTTAAAACTAGTTGGCTTGGAAAACAGAATGAAAAACTTTCCACCACAGCTATCTGGAGGAGAACAACAACGAGTTGCTGTTGCCCGTGCGATTGCTAAGAATCCAAAAATTTTGCTTTGCGATGAACCGACTGGAGCACTAGATTCTGTTACTGGTCAAAAAGTTATCGAACTTTTGGTCAACACTTGTAAAAACATGGGTATTACGACGATTTTAATTACGCATAACTCTGTCATTGCTGATGTTGCAGATAAAGTGATTACCATTAAAAATGGTACGGTTGAACACGTTCATATCAATACAGATCCGAAGTTACCTTCAGAGATTGAGTGGTGATTTCTGTGTTATTAAAAAATACGATTAAAAAAATTAAAAAGTCTTTTGGTCGTTACATTTCTTTGATGATGATTATTTTGATTGGCGTCGCTTTTTATGCTGGAATTAAAGAATCGATTCCTGACATGAAGGAAGTTCAAACGAATTATTATCAAGAGACCAATTTGATGGATATTAAGGTGCAAGGTTCTTTAGGTTTAACTAATACCGATGTGGAAGCAATTCGGAATTTGCCGGAAGTAGAAGATGCCGAAGGCAGTTACTCCAAGTTCGTTATGGAAGAAGATCATGTCATTAAAGTTCATGCTTTGACGGATGAAATAAATGGTGTCGATTTGATTGAAGGGGCTTATCCAGAAGATGATTCTTCTTGTTTGGCAGATGCCAATACTTATCACGTTGGAGATGTCATTACCGTTCGGGAAGTAGAAGGCGAAAATTTAAAGGTTCATGAGTTTACTGTAACGGGAACCATTCGGTCACCTTTATATACTGGTGCTGATTATGGAGATGCCGATATTGGAAATGGTTCTCTTACATCTTACATATTTGTACCAGAGACCGTGTTTGATTATGATACGTATACGGAGATTTATGTCACTGCCAACAAAGGTGATAACAATGTTCCGTATTCTAGTGCTTACAATGAAGCCGTTAACGATGCAGTGCAAGCCATCGAAGGAATTTCTTCTGAAAGAGAAGAGGCTAGAATCGATGAGTTATTAGAACCTTATCAAGGGTATCCAGAAGAGGTAGTAGAAGAAATTCGATCTGGACTTACATCAGATTGGTATTTATTTGACCGTGACGATGTCGTTACCATGTATACGACAACGGGACATGAATATAATCAGTTAACGACATTATCCAATGTAATTCCGATTTTCTTTATTATCATTGTCGTTTTGATGACTTCTAATACGATGTCTCGGATGATTGTCGAAGAACGTGGTGAGATGGGAACGTTTGCCTCACTTGGTATTACCAATAAACGAATTATTTTTAATTATCTGGTTTATGTTTTATCGAGTACGATTTTAGGAACGATTTTAGGGTATCTGTTAGGTAGTATTATTATTCCGCAGTTGATTTATATTTGTTTCCCAATCGATATTCCACCACTTTCTTATCATTTCCGTATCGATTATTTCTGTATCTATTTGTTGGTAGCAGTTACTTTAATGTTCTTGGTAACGGTATATTCTTGCCACCGTGAATTAAAGAATCAACCTGCTAATTTGTTACGACCAGTGTCGCCAAAATCTGGGAAGACCATTTTGTTGGAACGAATTGGATTTATTTGGAATCATCTATCTTTTTCTTGGAAGATTACGTTACGAAACATTTTCCGCTATAAGAAGAGAGTTTTTATGACGTTGATTGGAACGGCTGGATGTACGATGCTAATCATGATTGGATTTGCTGTTCAAGATAGTATCAATGGAGTTGGCGAGAAACAATTTCAAGAAATTCATCGTTACGACAATTTAGTTGTGTTAAATCATACCGTTCAAAATCATGAAGAAGTAGAGCCGATTATCGATGGGATTGTAACGAATGAATTGTTATTAAATCAATCTTACTACGATGTTATCAAAGATGGTGTGGATGATCTTAGTGTCACAGTTTTGATTCCTGAAGATGATTCCACTAAATTTAAACATTACTTCGATTTGGAAGATAATGAGACCAAAGATAATCTAACTCTTACTGATGACGGAGTGATTATCAGTAATAAAATTGCGGATTTGTTTTCTGTTCAGGCAGGGGATACGATTTCTTTACGAGATAGTAACGATACTGTTTACCAAGTGAAAGTTTCTGGTGTGGCTTTGAATTATGTCTCTAACTATATTTACATGAGTAAAGGATTATATGAATCTCTTACCGGAGATGAGCTAACCTTTAATTCTTTCGTTTCAGAAGATGTGTTGGATGAGGAAGAAGTAAGTACCGAACTGTTGAATCAAGATGAGGTATTAAGTGTCAATTTAGCGTCTACGTTATTAGCAAAGTCCAATGGTGGTATCGAAGGATTAAACTATATCATTGCTCTTTTGGTCATCATATCTTGCTTATTATGTTTTGCCGTTTTGTATAATTTAACTTCTATCAATATTAGTGAACGAACAAGAGAAATTGCAACGTTAAAAGTATTGGGATTTAAAGATTTAGAAACGAACGAATACATCTATCGTGAGACGTTAGTTACTGTCTTCGTAGGAATCTTACTAGGATTTTGTATGACACCGTTCTTACATGCTTACTTAATCGATTTATTAGAAAATGAGACGGTTACATTCTTGAGAACGATTCAGGTTACTAGTTTCGTTTGGGCTGGTTTATTAACACTTGCCTTTTCCATTTTAATGCAAATTATTACGTTCTTTAAATTAAAACGGATCAATATGATTGAATCTTTAAAAAGTGTAGAGTAATCATTCTACACTTTTTTTCATATTCTTTATTATGAATGATGTGTTACAAGATAAAAGAGTACTGTTTTGGATTATTTTAGGTGTTTTCTTAGGGGTATCTTTCGTTTCTTATGGAAAATATTTGCTTTCTACTTGGTCTGATTCTAATCATGCTTTGCGTCGTCTTGGATGGACGATTACAATCACTATTTTAATTTTTCTTTATGCTGTTGAGAAAGAGGTGAATAATGAAGGAACGAGAAGATTAATCAACAGTGTTTTGATTTTTGCTGGAACCTTTTCGTATTTATACTGTTTATCTCTTCTTAGTAATGAAAAAAGCCCATCTCACAATATGGATGGACTTTCTTGGAATTTTTAACTTTTGTATAAACGATAGAAGTTAATACTTGGATGATTGAATAATCGAAATGGTGCAGTGTCAGTTCCGAGTCCTCCCGATACGAACAATTCAGTCGTGTTAGAAGTTGTCGAAACGAGATAGTGCTCATTAGGATAGTTTTGAGCACCCATCGGATGGATGATTGCTCCGATTCTTGGAATTCTAATCTGCCCGTTTAAGGAGTGGCCGGCAAGTGCTAAATCGATTTTTCTGTTTGCTACTATTGTCTCTATTTGATCCGGTTCATGCATTAAGGAAATCGTGTAATAAGCATTGGTATTTTTATCTTGAAATGTTTTGGTAACATCTGCATTTCCTTGATATAAAGTAGATGTTCCAGATAATAGAATAGGAGTTTGATTTTGGTAGTAGATGAAGTCAGACTCGTTATTCAAATATTTAAAATCACTTCCCAGTAAAATACTTTCAAATACTTCATTTTGAATATCATTATTTCCGTTGACAGCATATTTTCCCACTGTCGAAGTAATCGATTTTAACAAGTTTGTGATATTTTCTTGTTCGCCATCTTCAAGGGTGTAATTAGGAGCAATTAAGTCTCCTGTGAAGACGACTAAATCCGGTTTTAGTTCGTTGATTTTATCTACAATATCTTGCAAGTCTTCTGTATCGATAGTAGAACCATAGTAGAGATCACTGAACTGTACAATTTTAAATCCGGTAAAGTTTGTCGGTAGGTTTGGACTCGTCACTTTGTATTCTCGAACGACTAGAAATGAAGTACTTACAAATCTAGCATACAAGATGAAAGATGAGATGATTAAGACGATGATTAAAACGATCTTTGTAACTTTTCCCACCTTTTTTAGTGTTTCTTTTTGTTCTTCTTTTCGCTTTAGTTCTTCTTGAATTTCTTTGTTTCGTTCTTCTCGTGTCATATTATAATAAAATCACCGCCATGGTTGCAATCGATAGAAGAATTAAAGCGACGTTATGAATCATATGCATTGAAATCGAAGTTAATATGTTTTTTCTGTTGTATACCATCGCTGCGAATGCAACACCTAAAGAACTGTATGGAATGATGAATAAAAAGTCTTGCCAACTAGTTGCGGATATGACATGTAATCCTCCGAAAATCAGACCAGATGTTAAGATAAACAACCATTTGTTTTTTAATGCATCGAAGAAACTTTTGCGGAATGTCAACTCTTCGATGATTGGAGCCAGAATTCCTGCTGCCAAGAAACTAGCAAGTGGTGCATCATGAATCATTGTTTGAACGCCCATTTCATTACTTGCTTGAGCGCCTGTTGCTAGGAAGGTAATTAATACGTTTGAAGTTCCCATGATGATGAGACCTATTAACCAATATTTAATGGCGACATCCATGTTTTCCCAAATGTGATGGCGAAAATCTTTAAAGTCTCGTATTAAGTCTTTGCGGTAAATCAAAAATAATATCATCAATAGAATAGCATCTGAAAATACAGTTAACCAAGTAGCAGTTGCCATTGATAGGTTGTTCAAATCGATATTGAAGATTGCAATCGGAATCAACTGTAAGTAACTACTCATCATAAACAGTAAAAATATAATTAACATTTTTACTAGATTTTTTGCATCGATTTCGTTTTCCATTAAGAAGTAATTATAAATGGATGTGATGGCAATCGTAATGAGAGTTGGAATGATTTTAAATGTACTGCGACTTACAAGCATTAATAAAAAGGTAAATAGCAAACTGACTGATGCCCATCCCAGCGTCATGAGAAGGTGAGTTTTCTTATTCGCTTTTGGAATACAATCTTTTATTTTAAATACAATAATTGGTATCATGCAAAATAAAAAAGCAAATATTCCATTCATAAAATTATCCATGTGATACACTCCTTATTTCATAATCTATTACTATTTTAACACAATTATGATTTTAAAGAAATAACTCCTTGAACAATTGTCCAATCTTCCGTATAATGTTTATGTAGGATAGAGGTGTCATATGAAAATTAGTAGTCGTTTTAAAGTGACGTTTTTCTGTTGTTTGGTAACTGGTCTTTTTTTGGTTTTAATCGGCAGTAGTTATTCTTTGGTTACTGATATTCAGACTGGTGCCATAGATGCGGAACTTGTCAATGCTTCTTTGAAACTTACCGGTAGTACAAACGTTGAAATTAGTAATAATCAAGTTGTATCCGATTTGGATGGAATGAGGGAAAAACAATATACTTTCGAATTAGTTAATCAAGAAAAACACGATGTTTCGTATACACTTTATTTGCAAAATAACGAGGATGTTTTTCAAAATTGTACGACACCTTGTTCTTTTCTAGAAGATACGGTCATCCGTTATTCTTTGCGGCATGATGATACGATTTTACCGACGCTAAATTTGGATTCTAGTAGAATTATCGATTCTGGTGTCATCAAAGCCGGGGAGACGATTCCATATTCACTCACTCTTTGGGTTTCAGCAGAAGATGATGGTACGATGTTTTATGGAACTATCACTGCAACTGGAATTGTGATGGGAGGATAACTATGAAAATTGTAATTGCATCGGATATTCACGGCTCTTATCGGTATGCCAAGAAATTGATGGAAGCATATCAAAGAGAGGGTGCCAGTGAGATGGTTTTATTAGGTGACCTTTATTATCATGGACCTAGAAATCCTCTTACAGATGAATATAATCCTTCAAAAGTTGCTGATTTATTCAATTCTATTTCTAGTTCCATTCATTGTGTTCGTGGCAATTGTGATGCCGAAGTAGATGAGATGATTTCCAATTTTCCTTTTTTAGATCATTATTCGTTTCAATTTCATGGATATCATTTTTACTGCACGCACGGACATGTGTATCATTTGGGACATCTTCCAGATGAGAAAGTAGACTTTTTGATATATGGTCATTATCATGTCGGATTTATCAAACAAGAAAATGGTGTTTATTATGTAAATTCTGGTTCTGTTTCTTTGCCAAAAGAAAACAGTGCCCACAGTTATTTGTTATTAGATGATACCGGCTTATTCTTGAAAGACTTAGATGGAACGGTTATCGATTCTGTATTATTTACCTCATAAGAAGAACAAAATTCTTCTTTTTTTTCACTCTGTTTTCTGCTATACTATTTTTTACTGGAGGAAAATTATGACAGAGAATAAAGAATATCAGTTACAAGATGTAATTTTAGGACTTCGTCCAGAATATTTAAATTTAGCGAGTCAATTAAGAAAATTAGATCAATGTTTAGAAGTATCCGATAAAATTTCTAGATATGGATTTCAAACATTAAAAAATGATGAAGAAGTTGAATTGTGTTGTCTTTTTGAACGAAAGCTAGGATGGTTTCGTCACATGTTAGCAGTCATTGCAACTAACTATCCAGATGATGGTTTTCATCATTTTGTTGGGTATGCCCATAAAGATGATGGCGAATGGCAGATAAGAAGTGAAGAGGAAGAGGCTTATCGTCTGGTCGATAAAGAACAGTTCGATGCCGTGGCAAATGCCATTTTTCATAATTCGTTTGTTCAAGAGAATCATTCAAACTCTATTGATTTGAATGATCAAAAACATGTGTATTGCTCTTTAGGAAGAATTACAATTTCTGAAAGATCTCCATTATTTATTAATCAAGGAGAACTGACTTATTATTCTGTGGCAGATCGTATTGAGTTTTTACCGTCTGCTAGTTTTGGTGATGTGAAAGCAATTTTGAACACATCTATTCCGCGAGAAGTATTGACACCTTATCAGCAGAATTTAATTGATCAGTATTTAGAAAGTGCTAAGCCAGTATATGTTGATGAAAATTCTACTAATAGTACTTCTTTGTTTGGAATTGAAGAGGGATCTGGTGTTGTACTAATTAAAAATTTAAAATCAGGAACACAAAAAAAGTCTACGGTGTCGTAGACATTTTTTGTGGACGTTTTTGGAATTGAAATGGTTTTTCTTTTTGAATCATGCTATCTTGATATTCAAAACTTTCTAAGAACGGATAATAGAATCCTTTTATAATATGGTGGAAGTTATTTAAGTCGGGATATTTTTGGGTAATTTTTAAAAGAGGAATGCAGTAAGTTTTTGTTTCTGTTACATACTCTTTCATCTTTTCGTATGAGAATGCATGTACCATTGTCGATAAGTTATTTTTGCGGTCTAATAGTTTGACAATGATAGCATTTTTATCAGTTTGTAAGTCATGAAAGTATCGCTTTAGTTCGGCTTGCTTTTGATCTTTTGGAACTTTTCGCTTGGTTAGCAAGTGGACTGAATGGGTTATCGTATCGTTAAAACCAAGATCTTCTGTATTGACACCACAATCTTCCTCTACGTCGTGCAGTAGGGCGGTTGCTAACAGATTATCATCGTCTAAGCCTAGGGTAATGGCATCCATAGCGACGCTCATCGGATGAATGACGAAGGGGGATCCTTCTTTCCGAAATTGATTTTTGTGAAGTTCTTGAATCAGTAAAAGTGCTTTTAGGGTGTTTGGTTTCTGTTTTTGAATGGAATAGTTTTTTAGAAATTCAAATGTTTCCGTTAGATCGAATAAGTTCATAAAATTACCTCCTATGCTTGCATTATAGCAGATGTATCACTATAATAAAAATACAAAAAAATTATTGTTACAATTACTTTTGGTTATGGGTGATGAGATGGATATTAATTATGAATTATACAAAATTTTTTACGTTGTTGCAACTACTGGAAATGTAACTGCTGCTGCAAAGGAGTTACATATTTCGCAACCAGCAGTCAGTAAGCACATTCGGAATCTAGAATGCTCACTTGGTGGCCCACTTTTTATTCGTAGCAATCAAGGTATGATTTTAACAGAGACGGGACGTGCCATTTATCAATCAATTAAAGATGGTGTCAATGCTTTTAGTAATGCTAATTTGATTTTTTCGGATTACGCTTCTTTATTAAAGGGAACCATTAAGATTGGTATTAGTACGTCTCTTACTAGATTTTATTTGCTTCCTTATTTGGAAACGTTTCATAAAGAATATCCCAATATCACGATTTTGATTTATACGGATCCTAGTGCGATGCTTAAGAAAAAGTTGCAAACTGGTGAAATCGATTTTTTGATTGCTAAGTACAATGGTCCTGATTCAGAGTTTTCTTTTCATCCCTTAGGCGAACTTCACGATATTTTTATTGCTTCTTCGGCATATGATTCATTGAGAGGAAAAAATCTCACTTTAGAGGAACTTACGAAATATCCCATTTTATTACAACGAGAGCCTTCTACTTCTAGGCGCCGTTTCGATGCGTTTTGCAGAGAAAATAACGTTTCTTTTGATGTTTCTACATACATTGCTTCTTCTACTTTGCTAGAGGACTTTGTAAAAATTGGATTTGGTATTGGAGTGGCTACCAAGGAGTATATTCAAAAGGAATTGGATCAAGGTAATGTGTTTGAACTATCGGTTATGAAATCATTGCCAAGTATTTCGTTTGGATATTATGTATTGAAAGACGGCATTACGAGTTTTAGTGTCAAAAAATTAATCGAATTATTAGAAAAGAGATGATTCTTTTGTCAATTTCTTTATTTGTATTACAAAAGATTAGTAGAGCGGTTTCTAAAGAAATCGTTTTCTATTTGCGAGAACGACTGCATCCTTTGCATGTTCAAGTAGGAGAGTTTAATGCTTCTTTTTGGGATGCGATGGAAAGAGGAAAACTGTTGGGTTACTGTTTTCAAGCAACTGAAGTAGCAAGTCTCGTTTTGTCAAATTCTTTCGTTTGTCGAGGTGTTATTTTATCTTGTGAACATGCTTGGATTTCTTTGGATTATAAAGGAAAGACATACGTTTTGGATCCGGCCTTGAATCTTATTTGTGAACAGTATCTTTACGATCTTTTCTTAGAACCGGAGATTTTAGCAAAAATTCCAACGTCTTTTGTCCAACAGGATTTCTCTTTGTATCAAGCCCATCAAAAAGAGGAACATATTCCGGATTTGATATTAAAGAGATTGTTAGATGTTCCATCTTCTTCCGTCTATATTTTAGGTAGTGAAAATGTAAGGGATGCGTTTTATCGTACTTACACGGCATTTGATGGTCAAATGGAAAACGATAAAGTAAAGTCTTTGGTCGCTCGATTTGACTCTCGAAAATAACAAAACTGTAATTCGTTTGTCACTTTGTTGTAATCTGTTTTTGATATGCTATCATCAAGAGGGATGAATATGAGAAAAAGATTGACGGAATTATTTCCATTTTTACTTCCCATTCGAATGTGGCAAAGAAATGTTTGGGTACAACTTAAAATGCGCTTTGATGGGAATCATTATGCTAGGAAGAGAGAAGTTAGACTTCCATATTTGGTTTCAAAGACTTCTGTTTCGCTACTGAATTATCAAACGGGTGCTTCGATGGAGTATCAGTATAACAAAGTTCATAATTTAAAGTTGGCAAGTCAGATGTTACAGGGACTCATCATCGAACCAAATGAGGTTTTCTCATTTTATTGGTCTACTAGAAATCCGAAAAAGTATGGCGATTATAAAGAAGGGTTAGTCGATATCGATGGTAAATTAGTAGCAAAAAAGGGTGGCGGTGTTTGCGCTCTTACGAATACTTTATACGAAACTTTTCTAAAGAGTCCTCTGTATATCGTCGAAAGACATCCACATCGCATTAAGAACATTCCAGATCCTAAAGGGACGCTGGCTGGGTGCGACGCCACGATTCATCCGGGATGGCTCGATTTGAAAGTGAAAAACGAAAGCAGTAACCGTTATCAAATATGGATTACGTTTCAAAAGGATACCATGACAGTTTCCATTTATTCCGATGTTTCTTCTTCTTTGCAGTATGAATTGTTTAACCGCGAAATTATATTTTATGAAAAAGATGGATGTTCTTATGAAAGTGCCAGTGTCGATCGGAGAGTAAATGGAGTAGAAGAACATCTATACGACAATGTTACAAAGATTACGTACAAACCTGATTTGCTAGACAAATAATATTTTTGACAAATGAGTTGTTATTTTGTAGAATAGGACTTAATTTTGGGGGATGTATTATGAAACAAGATAACGATTTAATCAAAATGATGAAAGATATTTCAACAGAATTGCCTTTTTTAAAAGAGATGCTACAAAATGATATTCGCATTTTAAGATCAGATGAGCCAGGTGCGGAAATCGCTGCACAGTTACAAGCAGTGATTAATGGAAATCTTGGTGAAGTATACTTTGACAAGCCATATCTTGTCACTACTGAAAATCAACGCTTCATCGGGAAGATATTGCCAACGGATGTTAATCATGTCGCTAGCATTTTAGGTTCCGTCGATAATGTTTTTGAGTGTGTCGCAGAAGGCGTCGGTACCATTCACGTCTGGGATGTCAATCGTTTACAAAATGCTGTCTATCATTTGAAACGGGCAAGTATATTGACTCTCTCTCCTAAGGAGTACGATCAGTTTTTAGTGGATTATACTTCTAAACGGTATTTATCGAACGATGTTTTCCAAACTGTGAAGCAAGCGATTGCGGACGAGTGTTATCAAAATGCATGGGATGTGATTTTTGGTATGAATCCGCAAGAAGATTTAAAAAATTATCTATTTAAAGGACCTGGTATCGATTTATCCAAACTTCGTTATGGGATTCCTTATTTAAAAAACAAAAGTCGTTATTATACCGTTAGGGAAAATTTACCAAAAACGGATATTGCGATTTCCAATGAAGATATTATTTCTGGTATTTTGTCTTCTTCTGAAACGTTTGATTTTATCGATTTTAGCAATACTTTATTGTTTATATATCAACTAGATTGTAATTCGGATGTGGAGGAGTTTCATACTAAAATCAAACAAGTAAAAGATATTTACGATAACCATTTAAATCCGGGTGGTGTCATGATGTTAGATTATTGGTTTGGTGCTAGACCAGAAAAGTTATCCTCTTATGTTTCCACTAATCCAGAAGAGGAGAAAACGTTAGAGATTTATCAACATACTTACGATTTGTTAGATCGTCATTTTGATTTAGAAACTTGTTCTGTCGAACCAATTCTCAATGGATTATTTACTCAGAAATTTGACTTTGCGACTGGAAAAGTAAAACCATTTACTTTGAATCCAATTGATAATCGAGATACTGTCATTTATACAAAGAAGCGAAAATAATCGTTTCTTTTTTTGTTTTCAGAGTGCTGTTTTTTCTTTTTGTGATATACTGAGAAGGAAGGGATGTGTTTATATGAGTCAATTTACAGATATTATGAAGGGGAATGCTAATTGGTTAGCCCATGGAATTGCAGTTTGTCAAGATGATTTTGAATTGCTGGGACATGAGTATCAAGAACTTATGGAATTACGTGCCCAGTACGAAGAGAATACAGATTCTAGAAAAGAACTCGGTCGTCAAATTGTAGCAAAAGTGGATTATATTGATTCGGTTTGTCGAGAAATTTCTAAACGTATCAATTTGATGAAACAGGATTATCGAAGTCCTGAAGTTTTAACAGATCCGATTGTAGCATTGCAGGGAATTCAAAGTGTTGCCAATCAATCAGGAGAAGAAACGTATCAGTTAAAAACGTTTCCAGTTATCCTTTCTTCCAAAAAGGGTAGTAAGGGAGAGGTAACGATTCTTGCTAGCGAAGAGGTGTTTCAACATTTTGGAAATCAAAGAAATTGTTATATGGATGATTTTGCAGTGCTAATTGGTGAATGCGTTGGAATTTCTAAAAGTATTTTGTTTGTTGCTAAGAATTGTAACGATATAGAATTGTTCCAAGCAATCCCAAATCGAAAGATTGGCTCTCATCCGCCTGTTCGCTTCTCTACTGTGAATACGATTGGTACATTATGGGGATTTTGTTTCGATGATGCTTTATCAGATGCAACGCAGATGTTTACTCGCTATACCGAAAAAAATGGTTGCGATATCCATGGCATCAAGCCAGATGAACTGGCAGAAAACATGCAGAAGACAAACTCTAATGTACTTGTTAAGAAATTATAAAAAAATTCTCGTATGAGAATTTTTTATTGGAATAATTTTTGGTACTGTTTCGGTTTTTGATCGAGTTCTTTTTCGGCAATGATTAAATTTTTAAAACCGTTTTTTTCTAAGGTTTCTTTTAATGTTTGGAAGGTATGACAGATTTTTCCTTCTTCCGATTCGTTACTACATACGACAGGTATTTGGGGATTGATCGTTTGACTGATGGCATCGCAAAGTTGGTGATATAATCCCATCTTGCGAAAATACTGATTGGTTTCGGCAGTTATGATGTAAGTTGTAGGCATCGTTTGATTGGTAAAGAAATGGTAATTTTCTTGATACATACAAGCGGCTACGATGGTGAATTTCTGAATCGAATTTGGGACAATTCCTAATAAATATTTTGTACTTTGATTTTGAATGTCTGCTACATAATGCATTCCGAATGGGATTTCTGGATCTTCTCCTATTACATATTCGCCTAATTCTTCATCGAAGTAGTTTTGATTGATAAATTCTAGAAAATCATCTTTTTCTAAGGTGAGCCAAGTGATATTTTGTAAATCTAAATTTTCAATATAATTTTGTTTCCATTTATCTTCTCTGGTCATGTTCTTTTCCTTCTTTCATTTCTATAATTAGCTGATTTGTACTAAAACTCGGATGATGTGTTTTGGAAATAGCAATTCCAATCCAACGGCTTGGAATTTTTTCCTTTGTATGAATTTCAAATAATTCCTGATTGTGTAATTCTTTTTTTACGTACTCTTTGGTAATATACGCGATGCCAAAATCTGCTTTGGCTAGTGCGATGGCCATCGATATCGTGGCTACTTCCATATTAGGAGTAATGGTAAGATGGTTTTTCTCTAAGTAGTCATCTAGAAATGTTCTCGTATTGGAATTCTTTCTTTGTAAGATGATTGGATAGTCGTTTAATTCAGCAATGGAAATTTCTTTTTCTTTTAGACTAGCATATTTGTTGCTTGCTACAAAGCAGTCGTTTATCTTTTTCCATTTTATGATTTCGATATCTTCTTCCTGTTTTCTACCATTTAAGTTCAGTAAAACGATGTCTAGTAGACCGTTTCGTAACATTTTTAGCATCTCATCCGGTAATTCTGTAACCAAATCGATTTGAATTTTAGGATAGGATTCATGAAATTTTTTTAAATAGGGAATTAAGAATTCTTTGGTTAAAGTCGTACTGGTTCCGATTCTAATATGGCCTGTTTCTAAGTGGACGAGTTCTGTAAATTTGTTTTCAGCACTGGCGATATATTGCATGGCTTGTTTAATGTATTCATAGAATATTTTTCCTTCTTCTGTCAGTATCGTTGCCCGTTTGGTTCGAATGAATAGAGTTCCACCTAATTGAGACTCCAATGTATGGATTCGTTTACTGATAGCGGGTTGGGAAATATGAAGTTCTTGAGCGGCTTTAGTAATATTTTGGTTTCTTGCTACTGCTTCAAAGATTCGGTAAAGTTCTAAATCGATATTCATGAGACCTCCTTATCATAACAAGACGTTATGATAGACATGAAAATAAAGTATTTTTATTATATTCAAGTTCTTTGTATAATGCAAGTAAAGGAAGTGGTTTTATGTTGATTGAAACGTTGCAAAGAGCAGGCGAAAAGCTATGACAAGTGTTCTTTATCCAGGTAGTTTTGATCCAATTACAAAGGGACATATGAACATTATTTCTCAAGCAAGTGAGCTCTTTGATGAGGTGATTGTGGCCGTTTTGCAAAATCCTCTTAAGATAAATGGTATGTTTTCAATAGAAGAACGAGTTGCTATGATTCAGCATTTGTATGAAAAATATCAAAAAGTGAAAGTGGTTACAGGAAGTGGTGCTACTGCTGATTTGGCATTGTTATACGATTGTAAGGCAATTATTCGTGGATTACGCAGCTTTAGTGATTATGATTATGAGGTATCTCTTTCCCAAATTAATAAAGATATTTCGAATGGAAGAGTGAATACTATTTGCTTGTTTGCTGATCAAGAGTATCAATTTGTTTCCTCTTCTGCTGTGAAGCAAGTCTTTTCCTTAGATAAGGATATTTCTAAGTATGTAGATCCTTATGTTCAAACACAAATGATTTTAAAGAAAAGAGGAAGTTTATGAGTTCATTTTCTATTATTCCACTAGGGACGGTATCTCCTTTTTGCTATGATGGACATATGTGTCCTGGTTTTTTAGTCAAATATCACGACCAAAATATTTTAATGGATTGTGGAAACGGTGTTACTAACTATCTACAGCCTGAAGACTATCAAAACATGACTATTATCATTAGCCATCTTCATCCGGATCACTATGGTGATTTGCTTTCGATTGCCCAGTTATCGTATGTGTTTCATCGTTTGGGATATCTTACGAATAAGATTCAAGTTTACGTTCCGGCAGGAGATGTGATTCATACGGATGAAAGTTACATCGATGAAGCGGGTTGGGGTGTTAGTAGATCAGTAACAAAGCATCTTATCGACTACGATTTCGTGATGAATTTAGAATCGATTGGATTCTTAAAAGTCGTTCCTTATAAACAAAATCAAAAGATTAAATTTGATGATTTAGAAGTGTCATTTTCTCAGAACCCTCATCCCTTAACGACTTACAGTATTCGGTTACAAGACTCTAGTTGCAAAGTCGTGTACTCCAGTGATACCGGGTATTTAAAAAATACACTTGCAACATTTGCAAAAGATGCCAATTTACTCATCTGCGAATCTACCTTTTTAAAAGGGCAAGTGAAAAGTAGCGATACGCACTTGTTTGCATTTGAAGCAGGCATGATTGCAAGAGATGCTAACGTCCATCAATTACTGCTTACTCATTTTTGGCCTTTGATTTCTAAAGAACAGTACGTCATGGAAGCAAGAGGAGTGTTTTCTAATACAGAAGCGGCAGAAGAGGGAAAGAAACTTATTTTGAAGTGATAAGATAACTTTGTTTTGTGATATACTCTTAATAGAGTTGGTGATTTTGTGACGAAACAAAAAGAACGGAGCATAGAGGAATATATTGCTATTGCAAAAGCTGATATTTGGGTTTATGTGGCAGTAGCAATCATCATTTTATGTGTTTTATTGGCAATCTGCTATTTTTATGAGATTCCGTGGTATTTAGCAGTTTTATGTGATGTTCTATTTTTCGTGGGAGTTTTGGGACGTATTGAGGTTTATTTTTCTTTAAAGAAGATTTATCAATATTTAAAAAATGAAAAACTATTATCAAAATTAGGAACCATCGATTTTTGGAATGAAAAAGATTATTTCTTGACAGAAAATTTTATGATTGTTTTGTTGGATGGGAAAGTTTATGTTTTTTCTTATCAAGATATTCAGTCATTAACGATACAAAATCAGTATTATGGTAGAGGAATCCAAAATGAATATTGTTGTATTTCTACAACAGAAGGGGATTTTTCACTGCTTACATATTCCACTGGGATTGTTGGTAATCAATTTTTTCATCTGGATTCTTATTTATTAAAGAAAAACTCTAATATTCAAGTTTTGCCTTCAGAAAGGAAGTTATAAATATGGAAGAAATTAAAGTTCACGGTGTCTATCGTCATTTTAAAGGAGATTATTATCTGGTTGAAGGAATTGCAAAAAATGCGGACGATTTACGACTATATGTCGTCTATCGCGCTTTGTATGGAGAAGGAGAACAATGGATTTGCCCGGTAGAAGATTTTTTAGGAAAAGTGAATCATGAAAAATATCCGGATGTCACACAAGAAAATAAATTTGAACTTCAGAACATTTTAAGTAAACGGCATGGATAATTTTTCAATTGTTTTATCAGTTATTATTTGCAAATAAAGAAAACGAATTTTTATATCTAGATGAATTTACACAAGAACTCCTAGTGGAGTTTTTTTGACTTTGAAATCGGTTTATGTTATCATAGCGATTACAAAAAGGAAGCGGTATTATGACAGAATCAAGACAAGCTAGTTTTAATGATTGGGATGGATTTTTTGAACAATGTGCTAGAGAAATCGATTTGATGAAAACGGAACATGAAATTATTGAGATGTACCAAAGTTTAGCAGGAAAGAAAAATGTCTCTTATTCTTTCATTGATGATTGTGGAGATGAATTTATCGATATTTTTTTAAGACGCGATTCGAATGGAACTTTCGTCTATCAATATACGAAAGGTGGTATGGCTTTTTTACAATCTAAGTTTTTATCCGACTATTTTAAAAATAGAATCTCATGTTTTTTCATGAGAGATAAAGATACCGTTTATTCCGATACAAATTTCTCTGTTGATGTATTAGGACTTTTGATTGCTAAAAGATCATTTAATCAGATGAGTGAAGAAGAGATTGCGGCCATTGTTTCTGCGATGGATAGATTGGAACAAAAGCCTAAGTTTTCTAAAATTCATGAATTACGCAATACGTTTTTTAACTATTTGTATCATCTAAAGGGAGAAGGAGCATCCTCTTACTTAAAGAACCGTGTCCCTGCTTACGATTTTGCGAATCATATTTTATCTACGTCTGGATTTGTTGCCATGCCTAGTTTTTATTCTGGTCGTGGCGTCAATACGAATGATTTGAATGATAAGAAATTGGTTTCCATTTTCAAAAAACTTCTAAAATACGATGTTACGTATGCATGTCACTTTGTAGAATTCGTGAAGCAAATGAAAACGTTAGGAGCCACTGAATTTATAACGTCATTCCAATATTTCGCCTGTAACGGTTTCAAAGTAGATCCTAAATTTCTCAGTGATAATAATTATTCTGTGGATGGATTAAATCCAAATACCTATAACGATTTTGTTTATTTGATGATTGGTGAGTCTCGATTTGCAACAAACAGAGATTATCAAGAAGCAAGGTCTGAGATTATCAAACACGTTTTTTTACTACAAGTGAATCCGACGTTAGAGAAACTTGGATTTTCTAGTGAGAAGGAACAAAGTCAAGAAACTAGGCAGAGTTATCGTAAGGTTCCAAAGAATCCATATTCTGGAAAATGATTGGTAGGGTTTCTATGAACTTTCATTCTATTCATGTTGATTTTTCTGGTATTGATTTTCCGGTACTTTCCGAACTTACACTTAGTTTGCAGACGATGTTAGAGTTGTATCCCGATATGGAAGCATCGATTGTGGCAATTGGCAATTCGGATTTTTTACTTCGTTATTTTAGTCGGATGCAAGAAGGTAAGAAGTCTACTTGGCGAAAGATAAAAGAAATTCAAGAATCTATTCAATCATCTCGTACGGACACGAAAAATCCAATGACGATTTATCATTGGCGGGAAGGAAAGAAAGTTAAGCACTGTTTTTGTCTTGGAGCATGTCTTTCTTCTTGTACGAAAGAAGAATTGGTTTCTCTGATTGCTCAAATTCGCAAGCATAATCCTGTTTTAGAAACGGATACCGTATCTTCTATTGTCTATCATGAGTTTGCTCATATGTTAGATGCTACGTTTGATATTAGTAGAGATTCCGAAATTTTTCGTATTTTACGACAAATTGGCCATGATTCGGAAGAAATTTACTATGTAGGACGTGAGTTATTTGCTGATTCTTTTGCAGAGTATTATGCAAGTGAACATCCATCGCAGGAAAGTACTGATTTAGTTTCTTACGTCAATCGTAAGTATTTGGAGAATCGTAGTAAAGAAAAACAAAGAGGAAAGCGACTAATAAAAACAATTCAACCGAAGTGATTGAATTGTTTTTTATATACTAGGAAATTGCTTCGCATATGAGAAAAAGCGTATCGGAATGGAAAAATATCAAAAAAATTTATATTTTACTTGACTATCATACATTTGTTTGATATATTCTTGTTAACTGTGAACGAAAAAGGAGGTGTGATAGCATTCATATGTATAAAAGTTATCAGTTTCGAATGTATCCAAACAAGCAGCAGATTATTATGATTCAAAAAACTTTTGGCTGCACAAGATTCGTTTATAACCATTATCTAGAAAAAAGAAAAGAAGAACATTTAACTGGTTTTGATATGATAAAAGAGTTACCGAATTTATATCCAGAATACCCATTTTTAAAGGAGGTGGACTCTTGTAGTTTGAGGTGTAGTTTGTTTGATTTAGACGATGCCTTTAACCGTTATTTTAGGCATCAAAATAATGATCCAAAATTCAAAGGGAAGTATGGTTCTAAAAGAAGTTATCGAACAAATTATATTACGAGTACTTATAAAGGAACAAAGTACGAAAATATAAAAGTAGATTTAAAAAGAAAGGTAAT
>QAMK01000010.1 GCA_003149915.1 Bacillota bacterium | reverse complement strand
GTTACTTTTAACCTCTCTATAAGAATCATCTGCTTTTCTAGCATAATAAGTATATCTTTCTTTTCTACAACCACTTCTAGATTTACACCCATTACAAACATAAGGCGATTTAGCAAGTCTGGAACATGATATATCTCTATCATAATTATTATTTTTATAAGTTCCATACTGTTTAGGTTTAAAATATATTTTGTTTCTATCTATTTCTCTTAAAACAGTTGTATGAGATCTGTTAATTTCTTTAGCTATTTGATTAATGGATTTATTTTCATTTAATCCATCTTCAATATTTTTTCTATCTTCATAAGATAGATGACAATAATTTGCCATTTTCAATACCTCCTTCAATGACAAATAAATTGCTTGGAAGGTATTATACAGTTATAAATCTTATTGCACAACTTATGTGCACTTCTTTTTTTAAAATACAAGAAGAAATTCTTTCTACAAAATAGAAGTTTTGCACTTGCGAAAGACATGAATTTATGATATTATCATGTAGTCAAGTGCAATAGATGACCTGTTGGTGAAGTGGTTTAACACGCTACCCTCTCAAGGTAGTATTCGTGGGTTCGAAACCCATACAGGTTACCAATGAAATTAACTAGATAGGAATATCTAGTTTTTTTTATTTATTATTCATTTTTTTTAACAATCAATATTGGATTAAAGAAATATATAAAGTATTTTAAAACTTAGACGATAATGAAAGAAAAATGATATACTGTTATCATCGATCATTGTTAGGAGGAGTTACTTTGAAATATCAAAAAGTTATGAAGCGTTGTGCCATCGTTTTGTCAATTGCCTTTCTTGTTTTGGAAGTTTATCTTTGGATTCGGATGCAAAACACTTGGGATGATTTGATTCTGTCACAAAGTTCTTACGAAAGTGCTGGGCTGATGTTTGCAGGCTTATTTCGATATGGTTCGTTTTTTTTAGGAATCTTTTTAATTCCAATTGTTTGGTTAGAGTATTGGTTGATTACTATTTTTTCTCATGTTTATCAGAAGTATTTAGGATTTAAAAAAATTTTTCTCGCTACGTTAATTGCTATTCTTATTTTGGTTTTGCTTGTATTATTCATTCGAATTTTATGGTTGATTTGGTTTGCTCTTTAATTTTTAAAACATTATTTTTGTCAACCTTTGTCTAAATTTGTCTCATTCGTTTGGAAAGTTTTCATTCTATGATATAATCATTTTGATAAAATATACTTGGAGGGTTCATATGAGAAGTATTGAGGATTTGATTCAAGAGTTTAATTTCGATAGTTTATGGTGGGTTTATGTGCTCGTTGCAATGATTTTGGTCGTCATTTCCGTTTCCGCTTTCCTTTATAAGAAGAAACGCTCTGGTGAAATTAAGAAGACGAAAGATTACAACAAACCAACTCTTTATTTACAGAAAGGGGTTCCCGTTTCTAAAGAAGAGTTTTGTAAATTGGATCCTGATTTTTTAGATAAAGATTTTGTTCTTAGTTTGTACCATGCGTTTGCTAAGATTCAAGAAGATTACATGGAGATGGACGTTTTAGCATTGAAAAACGAAGTTTCTAGTAAGTTATACGATATTTATAGTGATAACTTGGCAAAGTTTAAAACCGAAGGCAAGAAACACATGATTACGGATTTGGCGCCCGTACAGTCAAAGATTATTCGGGTGGAGTTAGATGGCAATAAAGAAACTGTCGAGATGTATTTGGAAGTGACTTGTTTTGATTATATTTTAGCACTTCTTTCTAGTACGGTTTTAGCAGGTAGTAAAACACAAAGTTTGCAACTTGGATTAGAACTTACTTTCGAACGGGATATTACAAAACGAACGACGGTTGATCGTTGTCCAAAGTGTGGCAACGTATTACCGAAAGATACTGAAACGACTTGTCCTTTTTGTGGGGCCTTGGTTTTATCAGATGACTATGGTTGGGTATTGACGAACCGGGTAGAGGTGTTAAAGAAGACATTATGAGTTGGACAGCCGAACGATATCAAAATTATATTGCGGAGTTAAAGAGTCAAGGAGATGCTAAGTACCGAGAGTTTACAGAAAAAATCGTTTCTACGAAGTATCCCATCATCGGTCTTCGGATGCCATTTTTAAAGAAGGAAGCTAAGAAAATTAGTCGTGATGATCCAGAGTCGTTTTTATCTTGTGTTTGTTCCGATACGTACGAAGAGGTGTTGTTAGAAGCACTCGTCATTGCCAATATTACAGATTTGGATACTTATTTATCGTACTTCGATTCCTTTTTAGATAAAATTGATAACTGGGCAGTTTGTGATACTTTGGTTTCCAGTTCCAAGATTATGTCGAAAGAGAGAAACTGTTTCTTTCGCAAAGGACGGATTTTAATTCGCTCGAAGGAACCGTTTGTCGCCCGAGTTGGGTTTGTTATTTTCTTAACGCATTGTGTGACAGGTCATTATCCTAAACAGATGTTTCCTTTGATTACGCACTATCAAAGTGATTCCTATTATGTCGGCATGGCAATTGCTTGGTTACTCAGTGTATTGCTGATTGATTTTTATGACGAAACAAAAGTTTATTTGGAAGAAAATCACTTATCGAAATTTATTTTACAGAAGACCGTATCGAAAGCATGTGACTCCTATCGCTTGAGCAAGGAACAAAAAGATGAATTGCGGGCATTAAAAAAGAGGCTTATCCATTAAGCCTCTTCTTGTTGGTATAGAGTATTTTTTAATAAGTCGATGTTGTCGTTCATCAATGTGACATAATCTTCTTTGTTGTCACGTTCTTCATCGGTAATTGAATCCAGTCGTTTGAATTCTGTCGTCGATATTCCCGTTTCATCTATGATACCTTGAATGGTAGAATTAATTGAGTCGTATTGTAAGATGAAGATGGTACTAACTTGGCCGTTCTTAATTAAATTTTTGACGTCGTTAATTGTCTTTTCTGTCGGAGCAGAGTTTCTATCATCTAGAGAATATACCGTAAAGCCATACTTTTCTAAGAATTTTAATGTGTCGTTTGATACGACGATTGTTTTGTAAGTAGCATTTTCTGCTGTCAATTTAATTTCGGCATCTAGTTCGGATAAAGTTACTTGTAATTCTTTGTAACGATCATCGATTTCTTTCTTTAAATAACTGTTCGTGATGTATTCTTCTAAACCGTTTTTGATATTTTGACTCATCATTAGTAAGTGTGATGGATTTAACCAAAGTTCTTCTGTTCCATAGGTTAAGTCGATTCCAGAAGAAGCATCGATGATTAGTAAGTCGTTATTTCTTTCTAGAAAGTCTAGAGCGATGTCTTTATCTTTGGTAACGGCATTGTATATGAACAGTTCTTTTTTACTGTAATCGTTCATCTGTTTTTCACTTAACGTGTAGTCGTAAGTATTCGTATCATCTGGATAGATAGAGTTTACTAAGGAATGTTCTCCATATAAATAGTTTGTGACGTATTCGATCGGATAGACCGTCGTCATAATTTCAATATCTTCTAGGGAATCTCTTTTAAAGCATCCGGTTGTTAGCGATGTGATTCCAACTAATAATAACAATAAAAATATTTTTTTAGCTTGCTTCATGTCTTTTCTCCTTTTTTGGTGGGACGGGATCATATCCGGGTTTGCTAAACGGATTGCACCGAAGTACTCGTTTGGTAGCGAGATATGTTCCTTTTAAACTTCCGTGGATTTTGATGGCTTCGATGGCATAATTGGAACAAGTAGGAGTGAACCGACAAGCATCGTGCCAAGGGCCAGGAATTAATTGATAAATTTTTATGAGTCCGACTAGGAAGTATTTCATTTATGTTTCACCATTAATATTGTACTATACCTCGCTTTTTTTTACAAGTTACTTGATTTGAATTATAGTTGGCTTTTTGGCTCATTTTTGATACAATGATTCTGGTGAAGAAAAATGGAAGAACTATTAGAACGATTAAAAATTAAACCAAAAAACAAGAAATTATATGAGACGGCTTTTCAACATTCTTCCTATGTTTATGAGAATCATTTAAAGGCTGATTATGAACGTTTGGAGTTTTTGGGAGATGCGGTACTCGATTTGGTATTGGCAGATTATTTATATAACAATGCTCACGAGTCAGAGGGAGATATGACGAAGGTGCGAGCAAGTTACGTTTGTGAAAATGCCAATTATCAATATGCCATCGATTTGCATTTGAGTGACTATATTAAAGTTGGTCATGGCGAAGAGGAGTCGGGTGGTAGATTTAAAAAGGTCATCATGGCCGATATTTTTGAGGCATTGATGGGTGCCATTTACATCGATCAAGGGTATGCCAAAGCAAGACAGGTCATCCTACATATCGTCGTACCATATATTAAAAATCCGGATGTTACGTTTTTTGAAGATTACAAGAGTGCTTTACAGGAAGCCGTACAGACAGATCAAAAGAGTGTCAGTTACGAACTTGTGAAGGAAGAGGGGCCGGCTCATAATCGTACGTTTACGACGGAAGTAAAAGTGGATGACGTCAGTTACGGCGTGGGTGTCGCTGGAAGCAAGAAGGAGTCTGAACAAGAAGCGGCTCGGATTGCCTTATCGAAACTTGCAAAATAAGGAAAGCTGTGCTACGATAGGTGTCACTTTAGGAGAAAATGCTATGAATTACGAAACCAGTAGTTATCATGTATATTTGGAAAGAGTTGATGAGTTTAGATTGACCAAATCGTATCTTTTTAATTCAACAGACGTACGGTCGTTAGATTGCCTCTTTGTATGTAGATCCGTCAGTTAGTTTATTTAAACGGGAAGACAATAAGGTAGCAACGCATTTGTTATCTAAGTGGATTCTCCCACAATGTATCGGTACAACTTTCAGTTTCAACTCTTCTGTTTGGCAAAAAAGTTCTCGCCAAGATGGATATCTAATTGGAACACTTAGTAATAGACCTACTACAAATCGAAAGATGATGAAAACGATTATTCAACATGTGAAATCGAATCCTTCTAAAATGTCCAATTTATATGTATCTTCTGTCTCACCTCAAAAGATGGATGAGTTACAAGACTCTGTTTGCTTAACGAATCAAAAGACAAGAAAACTCGTTAAATAGATGGCCACCCGCAAAACTTTTTAAAATTCATTGTTCTTTCTTAGTTAGTGTGTTATGATAGGCACATAGGGAGGAATATAGAGTGAGTTATCAGAAATTTCATGTTTTGTATGGTTGCAGACAAGGGGAAACGTTTGACGAGACGGAATGTTTAGATGTCGGTTATGAAGTAAATGGTTATGATGTTGCTTCACTTGCCATTCAACCAGGAAGTGTATCGTTTAGTGTTTTGGATTATTCTTATGGACCTGATGATCCAACACGAGCAAAGGTATTGAATCTATTAAAGAAAAATGGTTTTGCAAGTATTTTTGAACCGGAGATGTTTGCTAGTGTTAGTGCTGGCTTATCTATAACAGATTCAGAGCAGGTAGAACAAATTTTAAATCGTACGAAAAACTTTTTGAAAGGTCAAAAGAACGTTAGCTATCGTCCTTTAAAGCCTACTTATGAATACGAGTTAGAAAAACAGTTAAAATATCATAAACGTTATTCTAGATAAGATGCCACATCGGCATTTTTTCTTGCGTTTTTTCCTTTTTTTTGCTATAATATGTGTCGAAAAAAAGGGGATTGGTGAAAATGAACATATTATTTACTTTGTTGATTCAAAAGCCTATTGATTTTACTCGTCAAGATTTAGCAAAAGATGGATCTTACGAAAAGGTTGATGCTGAACGACTTTATTTATTAGAAGAAAATAAAAAGACAGGGAATGCTCTCTATATTTTAGATGGAAAAACTACAGATTTTAGGAATCCTGAAAAACGCACTTATCTTTTATCTTCTATCGATGGAACTGTTCGCAATTGTCCAATTAGCGAAGAAGAGTTAAAACATCTTCCAAACCGAAATACTTTGCCGTGTTTGGCTAATGATTTTGAGAAGTTTGGCTCTGTACTTCCACACGATATTCCTGTTTCTCATAGTGGAACTTTAGAAGATTTTAGACAGGAACTTTCTTTTGGTTCATCATTACTTTCTATAATCGATTCGATTTCTGATGACAGTTGTCTTCCTTGTGACCAAATTTCTTGTTTTCCCCATCATTTTATGAATTGTGCTGCCATCTTTAATCGGTTTGGACAATTGGTAAACGTTTTTGTTAAATTAAAGAAAGACACGGAAGATGGTCCGATTGTATATTTTTGTAATTTGAATCATGTTTTTTCGGATTCTGTAAGTGACGAAGTAAAGGATACTATTCGTCGTTCTCTCAAATGCTCTTTTTCTGATTTTGAACCGACTGATGTTTTTGAATTGTCGTTAAAAAATGGTAATCGATTTTTTGTTCAACCGATGAAAATTAAAGATGTTAAGATGAGTAGAGCATTTCAAAATGCAGATTTTGTTTTGGCTAATTATGGCAGTACAGCATTTCTTTCTTCTATGATTTATAATGGTGGATCTGTACTTTGTATTCAAAACAAAACCATTACTTACGATAATTTTGTTCCATTTAGCAATGCTTATCAAGATTGTAATGATGAGATAATGAATCCGAATCCAAGAACGACAAGAGTGAAAGTGTTACGGTTTCCACGTTGAAAATAATAAAAAGAGATTTCAATTTGAAAAAAATCTTTTTTTTTGCTATAATGAGAAAGGTTTCATTTACGATGAAAAATTAAGAAAGGAGATTTATTGTGAATAAAATTAAAATATTTGCTTTGGGTGGCTTGAACGAAAACGGTAAAAACATGTATGTCGTATCCGTAAACAAAGATATTTTTATATTTGATGCTGGCCTAAAGCATGGAACAGATAATATGCTAGGAGTGGATTATATCATTCCTGATTTTACGTATTTAAAACAAAATGAAAAGAGAATTCGAGGAATCTTTTTAACCCATGGACATGATGAGAATATGGGAGCAGTTCCTGATATTCTAGAAAGTATGCCAAACATTCCGGTTTATGGAACTCGTTTGACGATGGAAATTTTAAAACAGGATTTGGAAGAGAACCACATTCGAGCAAATCACTTACATGAGATTCGACCTCATAATAAAATTGATTTTGGTCATGGACTTTCTATTTTCCCAATCAGTGTGACACATTCGATTCCAGATGCGGTCGCATATGTTCTTTATACGAAGGATGGTGCCATCGTCTATACGGGAGATTTCGTCTTCGATTCAACGATGATGGGTTCTTATAAAACCGATATTGGTAAACTTGCATACGTTGGCAAACAAGGTGTTTTGTGTTTGTTAAGCGAGTCTTTCTATGCGGATAAAGAGGGCCACACAAGTCCTAATAACCGCGTTTGTTCTGTCATTCGAGAAGTTTTGCGAAAGAGTGACGACCGTATCATTGCAACAATTTTTACGGCTCACATTTATCGTATTCAAGAAATCTTTAATGAAGTCATGAAGACCAAACGAAATGTCGTCGTCATGGGAAAAAATTTACAAGATACGATCAATAAATGTTTGGATTTGGGATATTTGACGTTTGATCGAAGTCGAATTGGTGACTTATCTAATTTAAATGATAAGAACGTTGTCGTTTTGATTTCCGATGGAAAAGAAAAACCGTTTGCCAATTTGGACCGTATCATCAACGGGTTTGATAAATATATCAAATTAAAGGAAACGGATACAATCTTTATTACAGAACCTGCTTATGAGGGAATCGAGAAGAGAAGTGCTGAAATCATGGATGAGATTGCTATGCACAATTGTGATGTCGTTGCACTTTCTACTAAGAAACATTTACTTCATCATGCTTCTAGAGAAGATTTGATGTTGATGATTAATTTGATGAATCCGAAGTACTACTTCCCAGTCAAAGGGGAGTACCGCAAGCAGTATGCTAATGCCGAAGTAGCAGAAAGTTTAGGAATTCCAAAAGAGAACATCATTTTGAAACAAAATGGCGATATTGCAAGTTTTACGAATGGAGTACTAGATCACTCTCCTGAGAAAGTGCCAGTCGATGAAATCTTAATCGATGGTAAGAGTCAAGGTGACATTGGAGAACTTGTCTTAAAAGACCGTGAAATGTTAGGAGAAAACGGTATCGTCATTATCAGTTGTACGTTAGACCGGGCAACGAAACAAATTTTGGCAGGACCAGAAGTACTTACGCGTGGATTTATCTTTGTTCGTGATAATTTAGACTTAATTAGTGAAACCAAAGAAATCTGTTTGGATATTATCAATCAAAATATTGCGGCAGATGCTCATCGTATCGATTATAGTCAGATTAAGAACGAAGTTCGTGAGACTCTAGGAAAGTACTATTACAAAGAAACAGAATGTAAACCGATGATTATTACTGTCATTCAAGAAGTCTAAGGACTTCTTTTTATTTACTTTTGAACGTATTTCTGTTATAATACTCGCCAAGAAAGAGGGATGGCTAGTGACAGATTACGAAGTAGAGAAAGATGTTAAAGAAGCATTGCGTATTATTCGTAATGGTTTTTCAGTTCCACGTTTTTTAGTTCAGTCCGATTACAGTAAAGTTTTTGCCTTTAGTAACGAATGGATTCCAGGGTATTTACCTTATTTTTCGATAGCGAATCAACCGGCACTTACCATTACTGGTTCTTTGGATCAGGCTTTGTTTTTAGCCCAAAATGGTGCTTCTTCCATCGATGCCTTTGATAAGAATCCGTTGGTCAAATATTATGGGGAATTGAAGTTAGCAGCCATTAGATGTTTATCTAGAGAAGAGTTTTTGGAATTTATTCCAACTTCTGATAATCCCGATGCATCGTTTTCACCAAAGATTTGTAATGAGATTTTTTATGAGATGCCAGAGGATGCACAGAAGTTTTGGTTTTCTATTTATAGGAATGTGAAAGATTCTAGTAAAATTACTAATTTATTTCGAACGGAAATGGTGCCTTTGATTTCGGATGCAAATTACTATTCAGAAGAAAACTACGACAATTTACAAAAACGTTTAAATCAAATTAATATTCGGTTTTATACGGCTGATTTCTCATCGTTACCACAATGTATTTTGAATAAAAAAGGGTATTATGGAACCATTTTGTTATCCAACATCTTTGATTGGGGTGACTTTAGACCGTATGGAGCAGCTGATTATGTGACAGAATTACATTCTTTTTATTCTGTTGTCGAACATGTTGTCAAACCTTTGTTAACAGATGATGGTGTGTGTCTTGCGAGATATTATTTTGGAGATCATCGTGACGACGTGGAAACGTTCATGGAACATCATTCCTTAGAGGATTGTCCGAAAGAGTATGTCAAAGTGCGCGGTGTTCCTTCTGTCGATTTGTACCGAAAGTCTAAATTCTTAGGAAACGATTGATTTTGTTTGACTATTTTGTGGTTTTATGTTTAAATATTATATGTTTGAAGCCTCTTAGTGCTCAAACCACATCAAAAAGGTTAAAAAACAAGTTTATTCTTGTACCTTCCGAGTGAGTCTAGTCAAAAAAATAAGGAGGTATATTCATGAAAGCAGTTATTAGACATGGTGGAAAGCAATATTACGTAACTGAAGGAACTGTTCTATTTTTAGAAAAGATTGCAGCAAATGAAAACGATACAGTTACTTTTGATGAAGTTTTAATGCTTGATGACAAAATTGGTAATCCGCTTGTAAAAGGTGCTACTGTTTCTGGAAAAGTTTTGAAACAAGGTAAAGGTAAGAAAATTACGATTTATACTTACAAACAAAAAGGAAATAGTAACCGTAAAAAACAAGGTCATAGACAACCATATACAAAAGTTGAAATTACAAAGATTAATGGTTAATTATGATTAAAGTTTCTGTAACGAAAAAGAATCAACAAATTCAAGAAGTATCGATTCAAGGTCATGCGATGTACGATGATTTTGGAAAAGATATCGTCTGTGCTGCTGTCAGTTCTTGTGTGATTACGACAGTGAATGGCATTTTAGAAATCGATAAAGATTGGATTTTAGCGAGACAAGATTCGAAAGGCGTGTTGATTCAAGTACAAAATAGTAGTGATGTTTGTCAAACGTTACTTGCCAATATGATTTCTTTATTGGAAGAGTTACATGACCAATATCCGAAGAATTTAAAAATAATTAGTAAGGAGGATACCAAATGAGATTTTTGTTTAATATTCAGTTATTTGCTCACCATAAAGGACAAGGTTCTACATCTAATGGTCGTGATTCTATCGGTCGTAGACTTGGTGCCAAAGCTAGTGATGGTGAATTTGTAACAGCTGGTTCTATTCTTTATCGTCAAAGAGGAACAAAAGTATTCCCTGGTGTAAACGTTAGAAAGGGAAGCGATGATACTCTATACTCAACTGTAGATGGTATCGTTAAGTTCGAACGTGTCGGTAAGGATAAGAAGCAAGCAAGCTGCTATCCAGTAGGAGAATAACCGTAAAAGTGGTAATAGCCACTTTTTTTGTTTGCCTTTTTTTGATATGATGATAAAAGACAAAGCAATATGGAGGTGCTATTATGGTCGATTTGAAAGCGTTACAAAAACAAGTTTATCAAAATAAGATTGAAAAAGGATTCAACGTGACGAACATTGAAAAAGAATTCTGTCTAGCATATGGCGAGATGGCTGAAGCATACGAAGCTTACCGCAAAAAGAAAGATGATTTGGGGGAAGAATTTGCTGATGTCATCATCTATTTATTGGGTTTATCCGAAATTTTAGGAATCGATTTGGAACATGAGTTGCTTCATAAAATCGAGAAGAATCGCCATCGTGAGTATCAAAAAATAGATGGTGTCACTGTCCGTACGAAGGAATACGAAGAATCGGTGTAAAAACTTGTCTATTCTATTCGCTTTTTTACTTTCTGGGTATATAATGAAGAAGGTAAGAAGGTAAGGGGAGTTTTATGAAAGAACGTAAGTTTATTGATTTTAATGGTGTCATTTTAGATACAGAATCTAGAATGATCGAGTTGAAACGGCAATATCCAGGACTGACATGGAATGAATTTGCAAATACATTGGATTGGGATTTTTTACTTCGAACATCACCAGTAATCGATGATGCTATCGCTCTTTTACGGGAGGTTTCGCAAATGGACGATGCTAGAACGACGATTTTGACAAATGTCGATTTGATTGTAGAAGAAATTGCTAAAGTTCATTTTTTACGAAACCAAGGAATTACGTTGCCAATTCAATTTGTTCCGCCATCTATCCAAAAGTCTGAAGTTTATATTCCTGATAAGGATGATATTTTGGTAGACGATAGACCAGATAACGTCATGTTTTGGAATCAATGTGGTGGCAAAGGCTATTTGTTTGATCCTAACGATCAGTTTCCGGAGTCGTTACCTAAAATAAAGAGTTTGAAATATTTATGGAAGTAGTGCTAATATCGTTAAAATTTGACAAAATATCGATAACGTGATATAATCTAGGAAATTATAGGAAAGGGTATGTTTTATGAAACAAAAACAAATTAAGAAGTATACGAGTGAAGAAAAAAAACTATTTGAGCAATTTGTAAAAGGGATTGAAAGTTTGCCGAAAGTACCGTGTGGTGAGCCTTATGATGTAAGTGATTATGATAAAAAGAATCAGAAGGTATTACAAGAAATTGATCAAAATCGTAATCATCCTTGGATTAAAGAAGTGTGGAATGTCAATCGCAACACCCATTTAGATAAACCGGCAATTAAATATCGTGGACATATATTTACATATCGAGATTTTTTTATTCAATCTTATCGATATGCGAAGGCCTTAAAAGCAAATGGAGTAAAAAAAGGTCAGGAATTTGTATGTTGTATTGAAAACGTTCCGGAATTTCCGTTTTTAATGGGTGCAGCTAGTATCATTGGGGCTAAAGTTAATTTAGTTTCAGCAGATATGGATAAAGAATATTTAAAAGAAATTATCGCAAATGCAGATGCTCCTTATATTTTTGTGAGTGATAAGAATTTTGTCGAATTTGCACCGACTTTAAAAGAAGTCGATTCTAACAAAAAGGTTATTATATTACCTTTAGAATATTCTCTTCATGGCGATAATTTGTATCGTGAATTGACAGAAAAATATTATAAATTGGATCAGGTTGCATTTGAACAAGCGAAACAAGAAATTTCTAATTTAGTAGATATCGATGAATTTTTAAATTCTGGCAAATCTTTTGATGACGCTAAAGTTTTTGAAAGTACTGGATTGAACGATGAATTTACTATCACATACACATCTGGTTCTACTAGTTCGAATCGACCGAAAGGATTAGTCCATTGCAATCGTAGTTACATTACGATGGGACGTTATCATGATCCTAAATTATCTGGTATTCCTTCTATGAAAGATAGAACGATGCTTGCTTTTGTAAGAACGATGTCTGATACGGATTTTATGTCTGCTGTTTCTGATTTATTTTTACAAAGTGGAACTACTGCAATGGAACCAATTAATGATTCTAAATTTGTTTTAGATAGTATTGCTATGAATAAACCTTCTGTTGCAATTACTTCTCGTTCTGTCTGGTTGGATGTTATGAAAAGACAGCGTTCTGAACCGAGATATAAGAATCTAACGTTTGATGATTTGATTGCACCGATGTGTATTGGGGAACCTTTAGATGCTGGTGAAGAAAAGCAATTGAATCGTTGGCTTAGAAGTATGAAATCTGGTGTTGCCTTGACAAAAGTTCCAATTGCTTGTATGAGCTTGGCAGGTGGAGATTCTGAACATGGTGGAATTTTCCTTGTTATGTACCGAGCATATCAAGCACCTAAAATGAAATTGTTTGGAATTCATGAACCGGCAGGAATGGGAACTTATGGTATGGTTCAAGTGAAGGCATTACGCCCGGATGGAACTCATTGCGATTTGATGGAACCGGGTCAATTAGTTGCTAATTCTCCTTGTACCATGGAAGGGTATCGAAACAATCCAAAAGCAGAAAAAGAATTTTGGATTACAGATGCCAACGGTAAAAAATGGGCAAACTTAAATACTTTTGGTTATATTGATCGGTTTAATAATATTTATGTAAAGGGTAGAATGAATCTATCAAAAGGAGACATTCCAAATTATCAAATTGCAGAATCGATTTTAAAAGATACAAAAAAGATAATGTCTTGTGAAGTTGTAAATAGTGAAGTAGATGGGGAACCTGTATATGTTGCTCATATCGAACCTCAGATTGATACTTCTTTTGATGAAGACAAAGTTTTAACTGGTGCTGCTCTTCGTTGTCGTTCAAACTTTAATGAAGATCTTTTGAATCGGTTATATTTTAGAATACATTCTAATGAAGAATCATTCGAACTGACACCAACTTTAAAGAGAAGTTTCAAAGCATTGACAGATGAAGGAGTATCCGAAAAATGTAAGTTAGCCTCTGACTATCTTCCAAAAGAAAAAACGAGTCAATCGACACGTGGAAAAACTCTTATTTTGAAGCCATAATCAATGGCTTTTTTTATGTAAAAAATTAATTGCTGTGTCTGCTTATAAAAGAAAAATTTGCTATTTTTTTCTTTCATGTTATAATGAATAATAGAGGTGTTTCATATGACAAATAGCATGCATTTTTTAATTTTAAGTATTTGTTATATTGCTTTCTTAAATTTTCTTTTTTGGCATAAACAACATATTAATACTCCAGAATTAAATATTTTTGGATATTTATTAAAAGTTAATTTGGTTGGATTGGTTTTGGAATTATTGTGCATATATGGTGGCTTGTATTTTGATTTGGATGGAATTCTTAATATTTTATTCAATCGATTATATTTACTATATTTGATTTTATTTTGTGTGTTATTTATGGTTTATGTCATTGCAGTTTCTTTAGGGATGGATCGATTTCGGAAAGAAGAGAAAAAAATTATTCGTAATGCGGTTATTTTGGGGCTTGCAGCGGGTGTTGTTACAACGTTATTGCCTTTATCTATTCATGCTGATGAATATTTTTACTCATCTGGACCGGCTATTACATCTATTGTAGTATTTTCTGCTATTTCACTGGCAGTTTCTTTGGTTTATATGTTTAAAAACTTCAAATCAGTCAAAATGAAAAATTATTTACCATTATTTCTTTTATTGATTGGGTTAACTCTTGCGTCTATTGTGCAGCAGATTAATCCTAGTTATACGTTAATTACGGTTATTGAGTCTTTCGTTCTATTTATTATGTATCATACGATTGAAAATCCAGATATGCGTATGATTGCGCAACTAAATCTTGCCAAAGAACAAGCGGATAAAGCCAATCAAGCGAAGAGTGATTTCTTATCGAATATGTCACATGAGATTAGAACACCTTTAAATGCAATTGTCGGTTTTGGACAAGCGCTTAGTGAAGAAGATTTGCCGCCACAAGCAATGAGTGAAGTAAAAGATATCATGATGGCTAGTGACAACTTATTGGAAATTGTAAATGGTATTTTGGATATTTCTAAAATTGAATCTGGAAAGTTAGAAATCATCAATAAAGATTATAGTTTTAAGAAAATATTCGATGAAGTAGTAACGCTTGCGAAAGGTAGATTGGGTGAGAAACCGTTAGAGTTCCGAGTTGCTTACGATGAATCGATTCCTCCGGTTTTATTTGGAGATTATTCGAGAATCAAAGAGATTATGATCAATTTACTTACGAATGCAATTAAATATACGCATGAAGGGTATATCGAATTAAAGGTAAGTTCCGTTATCAAAGACGATATTTGTCGGATTATTATCTCTGTGGAAGACTCTGGTATCGGTATCAAACAAGAGAACATCAATAAGTTATTTACGAAGTTTGAACGGTTGGGAGTTGAAGAACACGCAACGATTGAAGGGACTGGTTTGGGTCTTGCAATCACAAAGAAATTGTTGGATTTGATGAATGGTCAAATTGTCGTTCAAAGTGTCTATGGTAAAGGAAGTCGTTTTACTGTTGCAATCGATCAAAAAATCTCTGTTGGTCATAAATTAGAAGATACGGCGTCTTTGGATTTAACAGAGTTGGAGACGATGGACTTTTCTTCTAAGAAGGTTTTAGTTGTCGACGATAATGTCATCAATTTAAAGGTTGCACATCGTTTGTTACAAGAGTACAAAGTTCAGATTACAGAAGTTCAGTCTGGTCAAGCGGCTATCGATTTAATCAATGCTGGTAATACGTACGATTTGATTTTGATGGACGATATGATGCCTAAGATGAGCGGGGTTCAAACGTTACAAAAATTGAAGACGATTCCGGGATTCCAGATGAGGGTTGTGGCCCTTACTGCCAATGCCATTACGGGTATGCGTGAGAAGTATTTAGCAGATGGCTTCGACGAATATTTGGCTAAGCCGATTTCTAAAAAAGAACTTGCAAAGATTATTAAAAAAATGTTGGGTAATTAACGATATTTTATGATATAGTTATATATAGAAACTAAATGGTAAGATAGGAGATAATTATGAAGGATGTAAATTTATTAGTAAATAATGGAGTTAACGTAAACAAAGCATTGGAATTATTTGGAGATATGGCAACATACGATGATACGTTGGTAACATTTTTGAATGATGCTGAAAACAAATTAAAACAGATTGATGATTACAAAGAAAAGGCAGATATGGCAAATTATGCAATTCTAGTACATTCTTTGAAAAGTGATGCCAAATACTTTGGTTTCGATAAGTTGGCAGAACTTGCTTACGATCATGAGATGAAGAGTAAAGCCAATGATTTCTACTATGTTTCCGATCATTTTGATGAATTGATGACCGAAGCAAAACGAATTGTCAATTTGGTTCGAAAATATTTAGGAAAAGAACCGGTAGAGCTGCTAGATGATGACGATAATGGTAGCGGTACTGGAAGCAAAAATCAAACGATTTTAGTGGTTGATGATTCTGCTATTATTGTAAATTTCGTTAAGAAAATATTCGATAATCAATATAACGTTTTAATTGCCAATGATGGTGCGCAAGCACTTGACATCGTAAAAAATACACCATCTAGTCAAATGGCATGTATGTTATTAGATTTGAATATGCCAAATGTAAATGGATTTGAAGTATTGGATTACTTTAAAAATAACGATTTATTTAAGAAAGTTCCAGTATCTATTATTACCGGTGAAGGTTCTAAAGACATTATCGAAAAAGCATTTACATATCCAATTGTCGATGTGTTGATGAAACCGTTTAATGAATTGAACGTCGAAAGTATCGTCAATAAAACAATATCATTTAAGAGTGAGTAAGTCACTCTTTTATTTTTTATAATTGTATGGTATAATTAGAAACAGTTTTGGAGGTGGTCGCATGTTTGTAGATGACGTAACGATCAAAGTAGAAGCTGGTAATGGTGGAGACGGATGTTTGGCATTCCGCCGGGAGAAGTATATTCCGATGGGTGGACCATTCGGTGGTAATGGTGGTCGTGGCGGAAGTATTATTTTCCGTGTCGATGAAGGTCTTCATACGTTGCTTGATTTACGATATCAAAAATTATTTAAAGCGACGAAAGGTGAGAATGGAAAAGGTAAGGGAATGGATGGCGCTGATGCTAAGGATGTCATCGTCAAAGTTCCACCTGGTACGGTTGTTACCGATACTGAAACAGGCCTTATCTTAGCGGACTTGAAACACAATGGCGATGAAGTTGTTGTTGCCAAAGGTGGTCGTGGTGGTCGTGGTAACATGGCTTTCAAGACACAAAGTAATCCGGCACCAAATTATGCTGAAAACGGAGAACCTGGAGAAAAGAAAACTCTTCATGTCGAATTGAAATTACTTGCTGATGTCGGCCTTGTCGGACTTCCTAGTGTCGGTAAGTCTACGATTTTATCGATGGTATCTCGTTCGAAACCGAAGATTGCCGCTTATCACTTTACGACACTTTCTCCAAATTTAGGAGTTGTCAAAGCCCGTGATGGCAGAAGTTTCGTTATGGCTGATTTACCGGGATTAATTGAAGGAGCTAGTGAAGGGGCAGGACTTGGTGACCGTTTCTTACGTCACATTGAACGAACCAAAGTCATCGCTCATGTTATCGATATGGGTGGTGTCGAAGGACGAGATGCGTACGACGATTATGTTATGATTTGTGAAGAACTCGGCAAGTTTAGTCAAAAGTTATTACAAAAACCTTCTATCATCATTGCCAATAAGATGGATGTCGAAGGCGCAGAGGAACGTTTAAAAGAATTTAAAAAGAAAGTAACGGGAATTCCAATTTATGAAATTTCTGCGATGAAACATGAGGGTTTAGAAGACGTGTTGGATGCTCTTGCCGATTTGATCGATCAGTCTAAAGAAACGGATGAAATCTACGAAGATGATCAATACGAAAGTCATGTTCTTTATAAGTTCCAAAAAGAAGCACCTTATACGATTACGAAAGAACGTCAAACCAAAGATGGAGCAGTTTGGGTTATCAAAGGTGCCGCCCTTGAAAAACTTCTTCGCATGACGAATTTCTCAACGGATGAAGCAGCTTATCGTTTTGCTAGAAAGTTGACGAAATTAGGAGTCGACGACAAACTTCGTGAGATGGGTGCTAAATCTGGTGACATCGTTCAAATATTAGATTTCTCATTTGATTTTAAAGAATAAAAAAGAAACTATTTTTGCAATAGTTTCTTTTTTGGTTGTTCACTAGGAAGTAATTTTTCCAATCCTTTTAGTTTGTTTAAACGATCCTCGATTGCTTCTATTTCTTTTAAACTGTACAAATCGATATCGTTTGGACCGATCGGCTGTGTCGTTGCAACTTTTTCACTACGACGAACTAACTTGATTTTTTCTTCGTTTGCTAAAACATCTTTTAGACTTTGATATAAGTGTAACTTTTTGCAATACTTGCTTTTTGATATGTAGATAGCACAGACGATGCCACCTGCTAAGGCAACTCCTAGGCCAACTGCTAGAACTGGTATTGTGGCCCCAATTGCAACGCCGTATGAAGTAATTGCAAGTGCACCAGCACCGATGCCGCCACTGATGCTTTTTATGAATCTACTTTGATTTCGTTTATCTTTAAATTGTTCGTCGTATGTGGCAATGTCTTTTGCCATCATGGTGTCTAGTGTTTGTTTTGTTTCTGGTGTATTTTGCAAATAAATCGATTCGCCTTTTAAGAAATCGACCCGAATGCGGTTGCCATCTTCTTCATATTTTTTAATGGTTTGATTTGGTAGTTTGTTTGGTACTTCTTCTTTCATTTTTATCCTCCTTATTACCGCGGATGATCAACTGATCTCCTTTTTTTAGATTTTGGACGGAACCTTCTGGAAGTAGATAGGTGTAGTAACCCTTCCGTACCCACCAGAACATCTTTTCGGATTTGCAAGAACGATATACTTTTAAGACGATGTTATCTTTATCTGTGATGATGGCATCGATTCGTTGACATGCAAAGTAGGTTTGAAAATGTTTCCGTTTCTCTAGTAGAAAACCATGATCGAGTGGTTCGATTACAAACATGAGACATTTCATGCGGTTCCAAAATCCTTCTACTTTTTCTAGATTGATTTTTAATTGATTAATTTTGATGTACATATTTTCCCTCTAATCATGCTTATCTTATCATAAAGGTAGGGGATATACAAGAATCTAAATAAAAAATTCTTTTCATGTTTCTTGTTTTGTGATATTATATTAATGCTAGTAAAAAGGATGTAGGAATTGGAGGTATTATTATGAGTGGACATTCTAAATGGGCAACTATCCACAGAAAAAAAGGATTAATTGACGCAGAGCGTGGTAAGGTCTTCCAAAAAATTGCGAAAGAGATCTACGTTGCTGCTCGTGGTACAGATGGAAATCCGGACCATGTTCCTGCACTTCGTGTCGTATTAGAAAAAGCAAAAGCTGCCAATATGCCGAAGGACAATATCAAAAAAGCAATCGACAAAGCAACGGGTAATTTGGATGATGTCGTATACGAATCTATTCAATATGAAGGATATGGTCCAGGTGGCATTGCAGTTATGGTTGAGTGCTTGACTGATAATAGAAATCGTACGGCTTCTACAGTTCGTGCAAATTTCTCAAAACACGGTGGTAATTTAGGAACAAACGGTTCCGTTAGTTACTTGTTTAAGAGAAAAGGTGTCATCACGTTTGAAAAAGGAAATATCGATGAAGATACAGCTATGATGACGGCATTGGATGCTGGAGCAGATGACTTCGATGCGACAGAAGATGGATATGAAATTTATACGACACCAGATGTGTTCTTAGCTGTGAAAGATGCAATTTCTTCTTTGGGAGTAGAAGATTTTACGACTTGTGAAATTACATTTGTTCCAGATAATTACGTCTCTTTAGATGATGAAACCAAAGAAAAAGCAGAACGTTTAATCGAAGCTTTGGAAGATAACGATGACGTTCAAGAAGTTTATCATAACTTAGAAGACTAAGGTCTTCTTTTTTTTAGTAGGTGAGTTTATGAATTATCAAATTGAATTAGAAAAGATATTGGAAAAAGAAAAAGATAGGATGCCCACTTTACTTTTACAGGCTTGTTGTGCGCCATGTTCTAGTTATGTCTTAGAGTATTTATCATCTCATTTTCAAATTACGATTCTTTATTACAATCCCAATATTATGAATGAAGAGGAGTACCAGAAACGTTTACATGAAGTGGAACGTTTGATTCATACGATGCCGCTTGCTAATCCCGTTACGACTTTACCTTGCGAACATGAAGTATCTGAGTTTTTGAAAATTGCCAAAGGAAAAGAGGACTTGAAAGAGGGTGGCGAAAGATGTTATGATTGTTATAAGCTTAGACTAGAGAAAACTGCTCGTCTTGCAAAAGAACATCATTTCGATTATTTTGGTACGACGTTATCGATTAGTCCTTATAAAAACGCAACTTGGTTAAATGAAATCGGTGAGAGTCTAGCAAAAGAGTATGGAGTTCCATATTTATATGCTGATTTTAAAAAGAAAAACGGTTATAAGAGAAGTATCGAATTGTCACATGTATATGGACTTTACCGGCAAGATTATTGTGGATGTATTTACTCTAGGCTAGAAAGAGAGAGGGAAAAGAGAAAAGTATGAGTTCACTTTTGATTTTTGTGATTGCAATCGTTGGTTTTTTATCTTGTTTCTTTGGACTTAAGATGCGCAAATTGGTTTTTGCTGTTGCCTTTTTTGCATTTGGGTTTTCACTTGCAAGATATTTAGCACCCGTTATCGATAATGGAAGTTTGTTGTTAACACTTCGCATTGTGGCAGGATTTATTTGTGCTTTAATTAGTTTTAGTATTGAGAAAATTGTCATATTTTTGTACATGTTTTTGACTGGATTTCAATTTGTACAAGCATTCTGTAATATTGAAATTTGGTATTATTTATTGCTTGCTATTGTCGTTGGTCTCATACTAGCGTTCTTATCTTTAAAACTATTCAAACTTTTAATTATTTTATCGACGGCAATGAGTGGTGCATTGATTCTTGCTACGATTACGGTTTCTTACATTCCAGTATTAGAACCATATCAATTCATCGTAACTTTAGTTTTCACAGCACTTGGAACGATATTCCAATTTTCGAATAATCGAAATATGACTATGACTGGAAAAACGAGTCTCTATTAAGAGACTTTTTTTGCTGCTTATGATATAATAAGTTAGGTGATAGAAATGAAGATTGAACGTGTTGTAACGGGTGAATTAGAAGAAAATTGTTATTTGGTTTCTAGTGCCAATCATCTGTTTGTTGTCGATCCAGGAAGCGATTATCCGAATATTAAAAAGGCCTTAAAAGGGAGAACCGTCGATTTTGTTTTGATTACGCATCATCACTTTGATCATGTCGGCGCATTGGATGATTTATTAGCAGATTATTCGGTTCCTGTTTTTGATAAAAACAATACAGAAGAGAAAGAATATCAGGAAAGTGGTTTTCACTTTTCTGTCATTTATACGCCAGGTCATACGAGTGATTCTATCAGTTTTTATTTTCCGGATGACAATGTTTTATTTTGTGGCGACTTCTTGTTTTTGGAAAGTGTCGGTAGATGGGATTTGCCAACTGGTGATATGAACGAAATGGCTAGAAGCATTACGAAGATTAAATCTTTGTCAGATGATTGTAAAGTATATTCTGGACATGGCGAAGATACAACGATTGGACATGAAAAAAAGTACAATTATTATTTTCAAAATGTGTAATTTGTGATATTCTAAATTTATGCTAGAATGAAGAGGGTAGTATTATGTATTGGGATTTAATTGTATTATTGTTATTAGTAGTAGCAGTTGTATTGTTTTTTAAACGATTTTCCAGTTTCGTGTATTTAATTGCCATCATCGATATTTTCTTACGGCTTCTTACGTTTGTATCCAATAACTTAGGAGTACCGGAGCTATCTAGTTTAATCGATAAATACTTTCCTACTAGTATGGTAGGAATTATCAATCGTTATTCGAATGGTATTATCAATACCGTTTTGATGTGGTGTTTGTTCGTCATTTACTGTATTTTCTTATTTTATATTACACGTACATTTTGGAAGCGAAAATAGATACTTTTGTATCTGTTTTTATTTTCTCTTAAAGTAAAAATTGTTATAATGGATAAGAGGTGGTTAACTTGAATTTATACGATTATATTCAAGATGGAACGTTGTTTATTGTGCCATCTTTTACAAGACAGAAAATTTTACGTACTATCGATGAAAAAGGGAATTTTTACCGACTGAAGTTCATGACGATGGGGGAGTTTTTAGAACGTTTTTTGTTTTCTTATGATGAAGAAGCACTCGTCTATTTTAGTAAGACATATCATGTGAAACCATCGATTGCTAAAATTTATTTGGAACATATGAAGTATATTGAATCTGCTAATATTCCATCCCTTGAATTTTTACAAAAGCAGAAGGTGGAATTAGACGAAAAAGGGTTATTGCACCGTGATGCTCTTTTTCCTTCTATTTTAGCATCGTATCGGGTTGTCGTTTCAGGGGATGTTTCTCCTTTTGAAAGAAAGATATTGGAACGGGTCGAACAGATTACATCCGTTACGATTTTAGATCAGGATGAGGTAGTTCCGCATTCTGTTCCTATGTACTCTTTTTTAACTGCATCTTTCATGGTTTCCTTTGTCGCTAACGAAGTGATGAAATTAGTAAAACAAGGTGTATCGTTAAACTCCATTTATTTGATGAATGTAGGAGATGAAGTTTCGTTTGAATTAGAACGGACGTTTTCTCTTTATGGCATTCCCCTTCGAAATCAGGAGTCTTCTTCTTTATATGGAACGTATTTTGGAGCCAAAGTAAAGAAAGTTTTAGAAACTGCGACGACATTTCAAGAAATTGAGGAGGCCTTACAAGAAGAAGAGTGCTTTCCGATGTTTTTAAATGTACTCAATCGCTATTCTTTTTATGAAGGCAACGTTCAAGATATCAAAGAGTTTTTATTAGAAGAACTTAGAAATTGTCAAAAACAGAAAGTGAATTATGAAGAGGCTGTTTCCATTGTACCGTTTTCTTCGTTGATTCAAGAAGATTGTCATGTCTTTTTATTCGATTTTAATCAGGATTTTCCAACGACATACAAAGATGAAGATTTCTTCCGCGATGACGTCAAAAAAGAACTCGGATTATGGACTAGTACAGAGAAGAACTTACATAGTAGAACCGATGCAATACGCGATATTTATTCTTTCTCTAATATTACGTTGTTGTACCGAAAAATGTCCAATGACGGAGAAATGTATCCATCTTCTCTGTTAGATGAGTTACTAGTAGAGAAAAAGGAAGTTGAACCAACTTTGACGATTTATTCACCGTTATCTAAGAAGTTAGATCTTGCTAGAAAGTTCGATTTGCATCAAAAATATGGAATCATCGATCAAGAGGGAAAGGAACTTGCTGGGTTTTATCAAGATATCGGATATCAAAGTTATCGACATGCTTATACATCGATTTCTGTTTCTGACTTCTTAGAACATTGCAATCATCATTTGACGTTGTCTTACTCTGATTTGAATCAGTTTTACGAGTGTTCCTTTGCTTATTATTTAAGTAAGATTTTAAAGTTAGATGCGTTTGAAGAATCGTTTTATACGATTGTCGGAAATGTTTTTCATGCCGTGTTAGCAACGTGTTTTAGTAAACCCGACTTTTCTTTTGAAAAATCTTGGAAACAGGAAGTTTCTAAGTACTCGTTCGATGCGAGAGGAAAATTTTTCTTAATGAAATTAAAGAGTGATTTGGAATTTATTATTGCAACGATTCGCAAACAAATGACAGTCTCTTCTTTTGATCATATTCTATGTGAGAAGAGAATTGAAATTCCAAAGCACGTGCCAGGTTTAGATATTACGTTTAAGGGTTTCGTCGATAAGATTTTGTATACGGAAGATATGGGGATGACATACGTTGCCATCATCGATTACAAGACGGGCAATCCAGAACTCAACTTGAGACTTGCCGAATATGGTCTTTCTTTGCAACTTCCTGTCTATTTGTATTTGGTTTCTAAGAGTCACTTGTTTTCTAATGTGAAGTTTACGGGCTTCTATTTACAGAAAATTTTAAACAACGAGATTACGATTCAAAAGGGGAAAGCATACCAAGAGCAGAAAGAGGATAATTTGAAGCTACAAGGTTATACGAATTCTAGTTCCGTAGCGATGATGAAAATCGATCAAGATTATGCTAGTAGCAGTGTCGTAAAAGGCTTGAAATGTAAGAAGAATGGTGAACTTTCATCCAATTCGAAAGTGAAGACAGATGCGGAGATGGATGCCCTTGTTTCGTTAGTGGACCAAAAGATCGACGAGTGTATCGAATCCATTGTCAAAGCGGACTTTACGATTAATCCAAAAGTAATCAATGGCAAAAACGAGTCGTGTGGATATTGTCCGTTTCGGGCTATCTGTTATCACGATGACAGAGATTTAATTCGTATTACGACAGTAGAGAAAGAAGGTGAAGAGGATGCCGAAATGGACGAATGAACAACAACTTGCAATCAATCATGAAGGAGAAAACATCATCGTCAGTGCCGGTGCTGGTTCTGGTAAAACAGCAGTTTTATCGGAACGAGTTTTACGGAAACTAAAAAGTGGTGTCGGTATTAAACAACTTTTGATTTTGACGTTTACAAAAGCGGCAGCAGCTGAGATGAGAGAGCGAATTCGGGCCAATATTAAAAAGAATCCGGATCTTGCTTCGCAACTATTGGAGTTAGATGGTGCTTACATTACGACGTTCGATAGTTACTCACTCAGTTTGGTGAAAAAGTACCATTATTTATTGAACGTATCCAAAAACATTCAAATTGGCGAAGCATCTGTTTTTACCATTCGAGAAAATGAGTTTTTAGATGAAATCTTGATGCGACGTTATGAAAATCCAACTTCGGATTTTACGAAGTTAATTTACGATTTCTGTACGAAAGATGACGATTCGCTTAAAAAAAGTATTTTAAAAATCAATCACGCACTCGATTTGCGATACGATAAAGTAGAGTATTTGACTTCTTATATCGATACGTTTTATCAACCTGATACCATTGAGTCTTATTGTCATTTGTACGTTTCTAAATTGTTTTCTTTACAAGAAGAGATGCAAAATATCATCGAATCTTTGTGTCCTTTATTAGAAGAGAAAGTAAGTGAGAAAGTGTATTCTTTTTACCGCAAGTTCTTGGACTCTAAAACGTACGACGAAATGGTCGGTTCTCTAGATGAGAGAGCCCCTCAAACACCTCGAAATAGTGAAGATGACGTCAAAGCATACTTCGCTAAATTGTCTGAATTACGCAAACGAGCAAAGGATTATTTGGTGTACCCATCTTACCAAGAGATGAAAGATGCCATTTGGGCTACAGAAGGATATGCAAAAGAAATCGTATCGATTTTGCTAGAGTTAGATCAAAAGATGATGGAACTAAAACACGAAGAAGATACGTACGATTTTACCGATATTAGTAAGATGGCGATTCAGTTACTGTTAGATCATCCGGACATCAAAGAGGAGGTCAAACAATCATTCCAAGAAATCATGATCGATGAGTATCAAGATACATCCGATTTACAAGAGACGTTTATCTCTTTGATTGCTAATCATAACGTCTATATGGTCGGCGATATCAAACAGTCAATCTATCGTTTTCGAAATGCCAATCCGTATATTTTTAAAGAAAAATATGAGAATTATCAAAAGGGTATCGATGGCTTTAAAATCGACTTAAATAAAAATTTTCGTTCCCGTAAAGAAGTTTTGGATAACGTCAATTTGATGTTCGATTTGTTAATGGATTCGGTAGTAGGAGGGGCTGATTACAAGGCTAGTCACCGCATGGTGTTTGGAAACACTTCTTACGAAGAACAAGGTAAGAGCGATACCTCTCATCAAATGGAAGTATATCGTTATGATTACGATAAGAGTTCTGAATATAGCAAAGAAGAAATCGAGGCATTTTGGATTGCTCAGGATATTAAAAAGAAGATAGAGTCTGGATATTTGGTATACAATTTTAAAGAGGAAAATGCGAAACCACGACCATGTAAGTATCAAGATTTCGTCATTATGTTGGATCGAAGTACGAATTTTGGACTTTATAAAAAGATATTTACGTATTTTGGAATTCCATTGGCAGTTAAGAAAGATGAATCGATTAAAAGTACGACAGATTTACTGTTATTCTCCAACATCTTAACGTTTATCTTCAAAATTTATCATCACGAATACGATACGATGTATTATCATACGTATGCTTCGATTGCTAGAAGTTTCTTGCTTTCTTTATCCGATCAAGAAATCTTTCAGACGATAACTGGAAAACGCATTGCAGAGTCATCTATCTATCAGTTAGCAGAACCGATTGCAAAAGAGTTAGATGGTCTTTCGACGACGGAATTGTTAGACCGGATTTTGACTGCATTCTCCTATTATGAGAAGTTATTAAGTGTAGGAGATATCGATTCTGCTTTGGCTCGTATCGACAATTTAAAACGAATTGCGAAAGGATTCGAATCGATTGGAATGACGCCGTCGATGTTTCAAGAGTACTTAGTGGAACTTACAGAAAACGACCAATTGGATTTAAAATACAAAGTGAGTGAAGATGCAAGCAATGCCGTTCAAATTATGACGATTCATGCATCGAAAGGACTTGAATTTCCGATTTGCTACTTTGCTTCGTTGGATGTTAAGTTCAACATGCGAGATATGAATGACCGCTTTTTATACGATAATAAGACGGGTATTATTACACCGTACTTTAAAGAGGGAATCGGCGATACGATTTTAAAATCACTTTATAAAGAACGATATACGATGGAAGAAGTCTCCGAGAAGATTCGTTTGTTCTACGTTGCTGTCACACGGGCAAAAGAGAAGATGATTTTCGTTTTGCCATCTAGGGAATGGGATAAAGGAACGGATTATGATAGCAAAGTTTCTTGGAGTAGTCTTGCCGATATGTTAGATTCGATACGCGATGTGTTATCTCCTTATACATTTTCTATCGATTTAAAAGAGATTCCACTTACGCATGCTTATCATACACTTACGAAAAAAGAATACCCGACGAGCTTCGCTCATTACGTAGAAGAAGAGATATCGATTTCAGTGCAACCGATTGGACAAGAACGGTTTTCTAAAACGACTTCTCATATTCTTTCAAAACAAGAGCTGCGTGCGATGAAATTTGGTGAACATATGCATGAAGTGTTCGAAAGTATCGATATTTTGCATCCAAATTTAGAAAAATTATCAAAATTTGAAAAAGAAAAAGTGACATTATTCTTAAAACATGATATAGTAAGAAATGCGCCGCAGGCTGTTTATCAAGAATATGAGTTCATGACAGAACTGGATGGAAAGATGCAACATGGTATTATCGACTTACTACTTCAATATGAAAATCGGTATGTCATCATCGATTATAAATTGAAAGAAGTAACTGATGAAGCATATCGCAAACAGTTAGACGGATATAAAAAATATATTTATCAAAAGACAGGAAAACCTGTTGAGGCATACTTGTATTCTATTTTAGATGATAGAATGGTTGCCATGTAGGGGGAATTAGAATGTATACACCACTTTTTACAGAAAATGCTTCACCGGAAGAAGTAGCAAAAACAAGTATTCGATATGTAGAACATCATTTGGAAGAGTTTTCAAGTGATTTTGTTCCTATCGGATGGATTGTTTATCTTGTGTTAGATGATATCGAACCTAAAAAAGCACTAGATATGCTTGGCTTTGCTCAAGTAATTGATAAAGCAGTTATGGAAAGTATCTCATTTGATAATAATACACAGAAAGTAAAAGCACTTGGAATTGTTTCTCATTTTTTACAACAAACCGATTGCTCTTTTCAAAACTTTAGTGTCAAAGAACGTGCTTTGTTTGTCGATACTTTACTTTCTTATTGTGAAGAGGAACACCAACGTCTTGCGACGACAATTGCTAAGCAGGGATTGGTTTCTTCTGTTCTTCAAGATGAAACGATTGCAGATAAAGTAGGGGCTTTAAAAGAAGCAGATAGTATTGCTTATCAGATTGCCAAGGCAGGTCGCACGAATGAAGAGGCCATGCGTTTTGTAAACGATATGACGGGTGAAGAATTATATCGTCAATATACTTTGGTTAAAAAACAAAATAGTGCTTTGCATTGTGAAACGGAATCACACGGTTCTTATATTAAAAAGTAAATAGAATAAAAATAAATTACATTATAAAGCAGCGATTGGGGTTGATAATATGGAAAAGACTTATATTTTTGGACACAAAAATCCAGATACCGATGCAGTGACTTCTGCCATTGCACTTTCTTATTTAAAAAATCAATTAGGTGAGAATACAGAACCTAGAGTGTTGGGAAGCATTAGTAAAGAAACCAAATATGCTTTGGATACTTTTCATGTGAAGGAACCTAAGTATTTAGATCATGTATATTTGCAGATCAAAGACGTTTTGTATCATAAAAATTACTATTTACCAGATACTACTTCTATTTTGGATACGTATGAAACATTGTTAGATAAAGGTATCACCGGAATTCCTTTGGTAAAAGAAAATCGTGAGTTTTCTGGTTTGATTACGGTCAAGATGATTTTAAAAGAATTAGTAAACGGTAATTTTACTTCTCTTCATACTTCTTATGAAAACATTTTACATGTATTAAAAGCAGAGTCTATTTTAAAATTCGATGATGAGATTGATGGTTCTATTATTGCGGCTGCTTTTCGTAGTACGACGTTCATGAACAGCGTTCATTTGGATTCTTCTTCTATTTTGATCGTAGGAGATCGCCATAGTATTATCGAGTATGCCGTTATGAGTAAAGTAAAACTTTTGATTATCGTTGGAAATGGGGAGATTCATCCAGAACATATTGAGATTGCCAAAGAAAATCACGTCAATATCATTCGTACTGCTTACGACAGTTTCCATACTGCTAAATTGTTGGATTTAAGTAGTTATGTTAAGAATGTAACGGCAGGAGATTATCCAACTTGCTTTGATGAAAATACGATTTTTTCTGAATTTTTAGAAAAAAGTAGAAAGTTAAAACACAACAATTATCCGATTGTCAATAAAAAAGGCATTTGTCAGGGATTGATTCGAATTACTGATATCATGGAAAAGAATCGTAAAAAAGTAATCTTGGTAGATCATAATGAGGCTGATCAAAGTGTCGCTGGATTAGAAGAAGCAGAGATTGTCGAAATTGTCGATCATCATAGAATTGGCGATTTGACGACATCTAATCCGATTAACTTCCGTAACATGGCTGTTGGTTCTACGAATACAATCGTCTATTGTATGTATCAAGAAAATCACATTGAGATTCCACAAAATATCGCTGGAATTATGATTTCTGGTATTCTTTCCGATACTTTGAATTTGACGAGTCCTACTACGACAGATAAGGATAGGGAAGCAGTTCGTGTATTAGCACCAATTGCAGGAGTAGACGCTACTACATATGCTTTGGATATGTTAAAAGCAGGTACTAGTTTCGATGGCATGACGGAAGAAGAAATCATCAATATCGATTGCAAATTGTATCCCATTGGGGATGAAAAGATTGCCATTGCCCAAGTGTTTACGTTCAATATCGATTCGGTACTAAGTAAGAAAGAAGCATTCTTAGAAGCGATGGAAAACGAACTATCTAAAAATGGGTATACAGGTATGGTTGTCGTCGTGACAGATATTTTAGCAAATGGTTCATACTTCTTGTATACGGAACATTTGACATCTATTATGGAAGAAGCATATCCAGGCATTTCCGTTCAGGAAGGATTCTTCCAAGATGGATGTGTTTCTCGTAAGAAACAAGTTGTTCCTGCTATTGTAAATGCTGTTTCTGGAAATTAAAAAGAGAAGGATATCAATCTGTAAAAGAAAAGAAATTTCTTTTAGAAAACAGTTGATACTGCTAGTGTGGCTGTTTCTGCAAGAGAGTCAGAAAAACAAAGATATACCAAAAATAAGACAATCGTGTCAAAAATGTTAGTTAAAGACACCGAGTCTTTTTTTTTAAGCAAAAATTTGATATACTTAGAGTATCGGAAAAGAGGGATACTATGAAAAAAAAGAATCCAAAAAAATCAGGCAGTTCTCTTCAGAGTCATATCATTTTATTTTGTAAGGGTCTCATGATGGGATTTTCTTCTTTTTTATGCAGTTTATCGCTTACTTCACTTGCTCCTTCTTTTCATCTTTATGACGATATTATCAATTGTTTTTCTCATCCGAAAGAAAATGTTTCCAAACACTTATTTTTTCTTCTGATTTTAGGGCTTAGCATTTTAGTTTCTTTTGCGATTAGTCAGTTTTTCTTGCTAGATTTTCTTGCCGTGTATCCCGTTTTGCTTCTTATGTTTATGATTGGTATTTTGGCTGGTTCGCTGTTTCATTCCTTTACGGAAATCCGTACTGGTGTGAAATGTGTATCCAACTGGATTTGCTTTCTTATTTTCTTTCTTGCATCCCTTTTTTTTAGCATTCCGATTTTATCGATTCCGACGAGTGCTATTTCGCTCGATACGATTTTAACTAGTTTCGGTGGTGGTGGACTTGCCAGCGTTGCTGTTATGATTCCGTGTGCATCAATCATGTTTCCAAGTTTCTGGCCTGTCCTTTCGAATGTATCGTCCGTTTGTCATCTTTTGATTTATCTAGTTGGACTTTTCGTTGGAATGGTTCTAATTTCTAAGATGATGGAATATTTATTACAGAATCATAAAATGAAAGTTTCGTTTGCTTTTTTTGGATTTTTTGTAGCGATGTTAGTTGCGACATTATGGACGTTGTGCTTTGTTCAGTTATCTTGGATTCAGTTTTTGATAGGTGATGTCTTGGCTTTAATCGGATACTTTATTGTGATTCAGTTAGGAAGGTGTTAATATGGATTTTGGAATTGTTATTTTAGCGATTATTCAAGGAATTGCAGAGTTTTTACCAATTTCTTCATCTGCTCATTTGATTTTGTTTCGTGATTTATTTGGAATTGGTTCTTCCATTACAGCAGATATGGAACTGATTTTTGATATTGCGTTGCATCTTGGTACCCTTTTGGCAATTTTCATTTTCTTCTTTAAGGATTTTTGGAAGATGATTTTCTCTTTCTTTACAAAAGGAACCAAAGAGAAAGAGGGCAGGCTTTGTCTTTATTTAATCATTGCTACGATTCCAGCAGCTCTTGCCGGTGTCTTTTTAGAAGATATCATCGATGGAATGATTCGTAGTAACTTCATTTTGATTGCTTGTGCGTTGATTTTTATGGGAATTGTCATCTTTTTGGTCGATTCGAAATCAAAACAGCGTAGAGAAGTGGAAGATCTTACATGGCGTGATGCATTGCTCATTGGATGTGCTCAAGTATTCGCTTTGATTCCAGGATTTTCTCGTAGTGGTACAACGATTTCCATGGCAAGATATTTAAAATTAAAACGGGAGGATGCCGCTAAATTTTCTTTTTACTTATCTGCACCAGTCGTTGGTGGCGCTGTTGTACTATCTCTTTTAAAGAGTGAGAGTAGAGCTTTGATTGCTGCTAATGCTGCTACGTTTATTATAGGAATTTTCGTTTCTTTCTTAGTGGGATTGTTCTGTATTGGATTCTTGCTAAAATATTTACGGAAGCACGATTTTCGCCTTTTTATGTGGTATCGTGTTCTATTGGGTATTCTCGTCATTGGAATTTGTGTTTTTGCATAAGGAAGTTAGGTGGGCCTAAATGGGTGATTTGCTCTTAATATTAGTATTTAGTATCGTGATTTGGATTTTTGGCCTTTGGATTAGCAAACATTTTTATAAAGAAAATGGCTTTTTACATTTTATGCTCTGTGCGGTTTTCTCTTTACTTACCATTACCGTTTTGGCAGATTTGTTTCCACAGGCTTATCAATTGTTAGTTTATCCAAATCGTTTTATCATGATTCCATTGATGTTCGGTGGTATGCTTTTGGGTGGTTTGGTCATTTATTTGATCGACCGGTTTATTCCATTTGGTAGTGATGATTTATCCGTCTCAAATGAGAGTAAGCAACAGTTACTAAATGTTGGAATGATTACGTCTCTTGCGTATGCATTTTACAGCATTACATCCGGAATCGTTTTGATTTATTTGTTACGAGATCACTTTGAGTCTGGCGTTTGGATGGCCTTTTCCCTTTTGCTTCGTGCCTTGCCACTCAATGTTTTAATTGCAACGTTGTTACTTACGATCGATGGCAATATCAAACGATGTATCCAGATGATGCTCAGTATCTCGCTTTGTCCGTTTTTAGGGGCAATTATCGGGTACAGTTTGAAGTCATTATCTTTATCTACTTATGTGGAAGCAATGATGATCTGTTTTACTATCGGTGTATTCCTTTACGTTTTGATGACAAAGTTTTTACCACGAATTTTAAATAGTAAACAAAATACATTGTCCTTTATCGGCCTTGTTTTGGGAATTATTTTGGCATTTTTAACGGTATTGTTTTAGGAGGATTTATGGATTGGTTTTGTTATCATTTTTTGTTATTCTTTATTTTTTCGATATTGGGGTGGATTGCAGAATCTATCAATTGTAGTTTGATTGAAAAAAGAATTGTGTTAAACCGAGGCTTCTTTATTGGTCCGTACTGTCCGATTTACGGAGTTGGAACATTGTGTCTTGTGTTGTTTATTTTACCGTATTTTGAAGATCCGTTCTTCGTCTTTGTTGCATCTGCTGTGGGAGCTTGTGTTTTGGAATATACGACTAGTTTCTTGATGGAGAAAATATTCAATGCAAGATGGTGGGATTATTCTGATAAACCGTTTAACTTAAATGGTCGAATTTGCTTAGAGACAGCATTGTTATTTGGTATTGGTGGTATCTTGATTGCCTATGGCTTTTTACCATTGTTCGACTTCATCTATGGTAATTTGTCATCCCTTGTCATTACTATTTTAACGATTGTATTCCTTGCTATTTTTGTAATTGATTTTATCGTTTCAACTGTTATTATTTCTAGGTTTAAACATACGACACGAATCATGCAAGATAACACGAATGAAATTACGAAAGCCGTTCGGCAAGAATTAGAAAAAAGTCATTTGTTTGTCGGACGTCTTATCAATGCTTTTCCAAAACTTCGAACCAATTATGGCGATGCGATTATCGATAATATTCGAAGTATGATCGACCGCATCGAAGATAAAATTACGAAACAAAAAAAGAAAGTGGAAATTAAATTGGCAAAGTTGAAAAGAGACGAGGAAATTCGCAAGGAAAAGAATGCCATTCGTTTGGCGAAATTAAAGTATAAGAAAGAGAAAAAGAGAATTAAAGGAAAGGACGATTAAATAAATAATCGATATTTGAATAAACATTTATGAAAAAGAGTTATCTTAAATACGTTTTCATTGGTGCCCTGATTGCTGTTTTGATTCTCGTTTTGTGTTTTCTAATCGATTTTGTACGAGTTTCTAATTTAGATCATCCCATTTTTTGTAAGAGGGTGAGAGAATACTGGGATGGCGGTTCTTACGAATGTTACGGTTTGTTTTACAAAGTGAATGCTTATGCCGACGGGTTCAATCACTATGGTCGGATGGAAATTGGTCCCTATTGGATGGAATTTCAGCCTTAAATTTTGGGAAGATTCGATGTCTTCCTTTTTGTTTGCATTTCTTGAAATTATTCGTTTTTTACGCGTTTGTCTTTCCATGTTTTCGATTTTATTATATAATTAACTTTGGGATGTGAGAAAATGTATCATTATATGATTGGAACCGTAACTGAAATTACTCCAAGTTTCATTACATTAGAAAATGGTGGTATCGGTTATTTAGTTTATACACCAAATCCGTATGCGTTTGAATCGGGAACGGAATATAAAGTGTATTTGTATCAACAAATTAAAGAAGACGAACATGCGTTGTTCGGTTTTAAAACATTGGAAGAAAAAGAATTATTTTTAAAATTAATCAATGTCAAAGGACTTGGTCCTAAGATGGCTTTACCGATTATTGCATCTGGTTCGATTATGGGAATTAAAGACGCGATTGAAAGAGAAAATATCTTGTATTTGAAGAAATTCCCTAAAATTGGAGACAAACTTGCTAAGCAGATGATTTTGGATTTGAAAGGTAAACTTGGTGAAGTAGAAGAAGTTACCATGATTGAAGATACGAAAGAAGAGTTATTTGCTGCTTTGAAAGCACTTGGTTATAAAGATAAAGAAATTAAGACGGTGTTACCGAAAGTTCCTTCTGATATTTCGTTGGAAGAACAGATTCGCAGTGCATTAAAATTACTTTTGAAATAGATTTATTTCCTTTTATCATGTATAATAGTAACAAGAGATAAGGTGGTGAAAAAATGGAAGATGATCGCATTGTTTCTGCTGATGAGCTAGAAGAAGATCAATTTGAAGAATCGATTCGTCCAGAATCGTTACAAGAGTATATCGGACAATATGAAGTGAAAGAAAATTTGGGGGTCTACATCAAAGCTGCTAAGATGCGGGATGAAGCATTGGACCACGTGTTGTTGTATGGTCCACCAGGACTTGGTAAGACGACTCTTGCTTATATCATCGCCCATGAGTTAGGAAGCAACATTAAGACTGCTTCTGGACCTTCGATTGAAAAGTCTGGAGATTTAGCTGCTGTCTTATCGACATTAGAGCCAGGTGATGTTCTTTTCATCGATGAAATTCATCGTTTGCCACGAGCCATTGAAGAAATTTTGTATTCGGCAATGGAAGATTATACACTTGAAATCGTCGTAGGTACCGATGGTTCTTCTAGAAGTATCAAAATCAATTTGCCACCTTTTACATTAGTTGGAGCGACAACTAGAGCAGGGGATTTGTCTAGTCCATTACGAGATCGTTTTGGTATTATTGCGAAGTTGGAATACTATACGACCGATGAGTTAAAACAGATTGTCGTTCGGACGAGTCGTGTTTTATCGATGCCAATCGATGATGATGCAGCGAAAGAACTGGCCAGTAGAAGTCGTGGCACACCGCGTATTGCCAATCGTATTTTTAAAAGAGTGCGGGACTTTGCATTGGTGGAAGGAAAAAGTTCCATCGATTTAGAAGTTGCAAAAAAATCGTTAGATCGATTGAAAATCGACGAGGCAGGATTAGATAAAACAGACCATGATCTGCTACTTGCAATTATCAAGAAATTTAATGGGGGACCGGTTGGAATCGAATCTATTGCTTCATCCATTGGGGAAGAAGTGACGACGATTGAGGATGTTTATGAGCCTTACTTGTTACAAGAAGGATATCTGAAACGGACGAGTCGTGGTCGAATGGTAACGCCAAAAGCGTATGAGCATTTAAAAATAGAATATCAGAATAGTATATTTTTTTAGGAGGCCATTATGGAAAAAAGATTATTTAATAATCATGCCGATTTAACTGTTAATGATATTGGAACGAAAGTAAACCAATATATCGATCAAAATATTAGTTATCTAGAGAATAATGATGATTTGATTAAATGGAACGATTTGCCTTCTGTTTTTTTGGAAAGTGAAGTCGATAAGAAAAAGTTTGTTGAAACGGTCATTTATATCGATGAATTGTTTTTGGATGAACTTCGTAAAATTAAGATGATTAACACGTTAGCTAGTATGCTGGTATCTGGTAACATTGCTATTAGTCGTATTGACATTAACAGTCTATATATGTTGGTCGATTTGTTCGTCGAAGTGCCAACTCAAGATTATGAAAAGGATATTACGATTTTAGGGTCTCCATTATTATTAGAGAACGTGAGACGTTCTACGTTAGATGTCGATTCTCGTAAGGAATTGTTACGTTATCTTTTAAAGGAAGCAAGCAAGATGAAACTAGATTATCACGATATGAAAGCAGTTAAGTCTTTCCATAAAAAGATGAATTCTCTCTTGCGTTCTAAGAGCGTTTATGATATTTTAGGTGTCGAGCCTTACATGCAGGTTAGTCATGCCGATGCAAGTAAGTTTGGTCATTAGTAGAAAAGAGTGAAATTATGAATTTAGAAGAATTCGATTATGAATTGCCACAAGAGTTGATTGCACAGACGCCGCTTGAAAAACGAGACGAAGCAAGACTCATGGTTTTAAATCGAAAAACAGGGGAGATTACGCATCAGGTTTTTCACAATGTAATCGATTATATGGAACCTGGCGATGCACTTGTCATCAACGATACGAAAGTGTTGCCAGCCAGATTAATTGGAGTTAAAGAAGAGACTGGGGCAGTTATCGAAATATTATTACTAAAAGACGTTACAGATGATATTTGGACGGCTTTGGCAAAACCTGCTAAACGAGTCAAAGAAGGAACTGTTATCTCGTTTGGAGATGGGCTTTTGAAAGCTCGTTGTATTCAAGTGTTAGATGAAGGAATTCGTAAATTCGAATTGATTTACGATGGTATTTTAATGGAGATTTTAGATAAACTGGGAACGATGCCACTTCCTCCTTACATCCACGAAGAGTTGAAAGATCAGTCGATGTATCAAACGGTTTATGCGAAGAATTTGGGAAGTGCGGCGGCACCGACAGCGGGTCTTCACTTTACCGAAGAATTACTAGACCAAATTCGGGCCAAAGGAGTTTTGGTTTTACCAGTTACATTGCACGTTGGACTTGGAACATTTAGACCAGTTCAAGAGAGTGATATTACCAAGCATCACATGCACAGTGAATATTACATGATGAGCAAGGAAGTTGCGGAACAGCTAAATCAAGTAAAAGCATCTCATCACAAAATCTTCGCTTGTGGTACGACGTCTGTTAGAACACTAGAAACAGTTATGGGTAAATATGGCAAGTTTCAAGAAGATGCCGGAAACACGAGTATTTTCATCTATCCAGGTTATGAATACAAGGCAGTCGATGCTTTGATTACGAACTTTCATTTACCAAAATCGACACTTGTCATGCTCGTTTCTGCTTTTGCAACGAGAGAGTACATTTTACATGCTTACGAAGAAGCAGTAAAAGATAAATATCGCTTTTTCTCATTTGGCGATGCTATGCTAATCATATGATTTGATTAGCTTTTTTTAGGAGGTATCATGAAAATAAAATATACATTAATAAAAAAAGATAAGAACACTGCCGGAAGACTGGGTAAGATTCAGACGAATTATGGTACGTTTGATACACCGATGTTCATGCCGGTTGGTACGAAAGCAAACGTTAAATTACTTACTCCGGATGAATTGCACCGGATGCATACGGGAATTATTTTAGCAAATACGTATCATCTTTGGTTACGACCAGGTCCTGAACTAATTAGCAGCGCTGGCGGACTTCACAAGTTCATGGCTTACGATGGACCGATTTTGACAGATTCTGGAGGATTTCAAGTTTTTTCTTTAGCAAAACCAAAGGATATTACAGAAGAAGGCGTTCATTTTAAAAGTCATATCGACGGTAGTAAACTGTTTTTGACACCAGAGAAATCGATTGAGATTCAAAACTTGTTAGATAGCGATATTGCCATGAGTTTCGATGAGTGTCCACCGTTTCCAGTTACACATGAATACATGCAAAAGAGTGTCGAGCGAACACTTCGTTGGGCAAAACGTGGAAAAGCCGTTCACAAGAATGAAAATCAATCTTTATTTGGAATTGTACAAGGTGGCGAATTTCCAGATTTACGGAAATGGAGTGCTGAAGAGACTGCTAAATTGAACTTTGACGGGTATTCAATCGGTGGAACATCTGTTGGCGAAGATAAGAAGACGATGATGAAAATGATCGAATATGCGACTCCTTACATGCCAGAAGATAAAGTTCGTTATTTGATGGGTGTCGGAACACCACTCGATTTGATCGAAGGTGTCATTCGTGGAGTCGATTTGTTCGATTGTGTCGAACCAACGCGAATTGCTCGTCATGGGAACGCTTTTACGAAGGATGGCCGCATCAATTTGAAAAATGCCAAGTATAAGGAAGATTTCACTCCGCTTGAAAGCGACTGTGATTGTGATACTTGTAAGCATTTTACGAAAGCGTACATTCGCCATTTACTACTTTGTAATGAAGCACTGGCAGGAAGACTTTTGTCCGTTCATAATATCCGCTTTCTAATTCGTGTGATGGAAGAAGTTCGCGAAGCAATTAAAGAAGATCGTCTATTAGAATATCGTGATCAATTTAAGGCCCGCTATCGCGATAAAGAGTTTGATGAATTTTATGCATCTCAAGAATCATAATGATAAAAAGCATATCTAGATTTTAGATATGCTTTTATGTTTTTTCTTGAAAAAGAGTAGTAACTATTGTATAATTAAACTTAGAATAGGAGCGATGGATATGGCAAAGCAAAAAAAGAAACGGGTTGAATTTGACGAGTTAGAGGTTCGTAAATTTTGGGTAATGGTTTTGTTGATTTTAGTGGCTGGATTAGTATGTTTTGGATTCGTCTATGTCTGGCTAATTATGGATACCAAGAAAGAAGTTACGTATGAGACGGATGTTACACAACTAGAGATTGCACTTTCTAATAGTGAAGATGCAACATTAGACTTAATCGATACGTATCCAAAGACAGAAGCAGGTGGATTAAGTAGTACTCCATATACATTTACATTGACAAACAACGGGGACAGAGATGCAAAATATACCATCAGTTTGATTAGTGATGAGGATCAAATCGAAGAATGTAAACGAGAGAACAATGGTGAAGATTGCAAAGTAATTCCAACATCCGCAATTCGTTACTCTATCGTAAAGAACGATTGGACGCGTTCTAGTGCTATTTTAGCAGACGATCAAAATACAATTGATATGGGTGTTATCGAACCAGGTGAAGACAATAAAATTCAATACCAATTAAAGATTTGGGTCGATTACGATACAACAATCGATACAGAAGGAGCTCATTTCTTTGGTAAATTAGTCGTCGAAACGAAATAAGAGGAAACTCTTATTTTTTTGTTCTCTTTAATCCAATGAGCATTCCAAGCAGAATGATAACAGCAGAAAGGCCTTTGTAAATTAAACTGTGCATTTGCAATGGATTTTCTCTTAAAAGTAACGAGATAATCGTACTGATGACAATCATGATTGCCATTAGAATGAGTCCGTTTATGGCACCTTGTTTTTGAATTCTCGTTCCTAAGAAATAACCACCGTATGCGAATGCTCCACCCATGATGAATCCTTTTAACCAAGATAGAACGGACTCCGATAAGAGACTATAAAAACTAAATAGGGATATGAGGACAGTTGCCACTAGTAAAATGATTAAGATTCGTTCGCCACTTTTTAGAATTAATTGAATGTTCATAATTCACCTCGCTATACGATATGTTTTTGTATAAAAAAATATGCCATTTATCACAATATAACAGGTGATACTATGATCTATTTTAAAATTGTGACACGGACTATCTTATTTTACGTTATCATTATGATTACGTATCGTGTGATGGGGAAGAGAGAAGTTGGCGAACTCAGTGTCGTCGATTTGATGGTTTCTCTTTTGATGGCCGAGTTGGCAGCGATGTCTATCGAAAACTTAGATGATTCGATTTGGCTTTCTTTAGCGGCAATTGCGACTGTAGTGGGATTACAAATTTTATTTGCCAAAGTTTCCTTCATCAATAACTTTAGTAGGCGCTTTTTAGAAGGAAAACCTTCTGTTATTATCAGCAAAGGAATCGTCAATTTTAAAGAGATGATTAAACAACGGTACAACTTAAACGATTTGCTCAGTCAGTTACGAGGGCAAGGTGTGAAAAGTATTGAAGACGTCGATTATGCAATTTTAGAAAATAACGGTCTGTTATCGGTATTCCAAAAAGAGAAAAGGTCTGTTGTACCGATGCCCATTATCGTATCTGGTGCTTTACAGTTCGAAACGATTCATGAAATCGGTAAAGATGCGGCTTGGGTTTATCAACTATTAAAAAAACATCATTTAGATTTAAAAGATGTTTTCTATGCATTTTATAAAGATGGGGAAGTTTATATCATTCGATATCAAAAAAAAGACCAGGTCTACAAGGGTGAGAGGTACTCGTAGACCTGGTTTTGAAATATTTTAAAGTTTTATATATAAAAGTTGTATATGAGGTAAGAGAGTTTTATTTTATTGTTTTTTGTTTGAGAGTATTGTTTCTTTTTTCTTCTTGTTCATCTCTCCTTTCTATGTATATCATTATAATAAGGAAATGTGTCATTCTTGTGAAAAATGCTTGAACGTTCTATGAAAAAATGGTATGCTTATGTAAATATAATAGAGGGGATTTTATATGGATATTATTGATATTATTTGTGATATTTTTCTCTTTGAATTCAATGGAAAACCAGTTTGGATGTTGATTATATATGTACTCGTCATGTTGTTTCCACTTGTCATCTTTTTACGGAAGTTTAAGACGGTTAGCAAGCGCATTACGAAATTAAGGACTATCATTGCAATTCCTTCTCTTTTGTTTTTTTTGTGCAATTGTGCGATTGCTGTTTTGTTTTGTATCGGTGAATTGGATCCTTCTTTTGAATGGTACTCCATTTGTGAGGCAGCACCGTTTGTATTCTTCGCTATTACATTTTTGATGTACCGCATTTCGCTCGTTAGAGAGCATGCGATGGAAATGGATATTATATCTGAAAACTCTTTCGATCTGATGGATACGAGAGCAAGAAACGCAGAAAAGATGGGGAAACTTTTGGATCTTTCAAAGGAAGAAGAGAAAGAGGAGAAGAAAGACGAACCGGAACTATTATAAAAAGGAATCATTTTTCAGATTCCTTTTTTGTTTGGTTTGTGATGATAAAATAGAATGTCGTACCTTTGTTTTGAATGGATGATACACCGTATTCAAAATGATGTGCTTTTAGAATGTTTTTTACAATCGATAGACCTAAACCGGTGCCCACCATATTTCGTTTGTGTTTTTTCTCTGATTTGTAGTACTTATCCCAGATGTGTTTCAAGTCGGATTCTTTGATTCCTTTGCCGGTATCGCGAACACTAACTTTGATATCGTTTTCTTGTTCTTCAACATCGATGTAAATCTTGTTATCGTCGCCTGTATAGTTAATGGCATTGGTCATTAAGTTGTAGATAACTTGTTCGATTTTTTGTTTATCGGCATGTACCAAAATTGGTTTCTTCTGTTTCCAAATAAAATGATAATTTTCTGTGATTTCTAGAATTTGGAATCGTTTGATAATCGTGTTAATCAATTCCGTTAAATCGAATTCTTCCATTTTTAAGTTTCCGACGTTACTTTCGACACTGGAAAGTGTTAAGATATCAGATACGAGCAAGTTCAAACGGTCAGTTTCATCGATGATGACATTTAAGTTTTCTTCTCGTTTTTCTTTGTCTTTATAAGTGATGTCTCGTACCATTTCTGCGTATGCTTTAATCATCGTAAGCGGTGTTTTTAAATCGTGTGACACGTTGGCCATTAAGTCGCGTCTTAATTCATCTGTTTTCGCAAGTTCGTCTTTGGCTTGATTTAAGGTCTGTTTTAATTCGTCGATTTCGGTAATGTTTTCGTTTGTTTCAAACGTCACTTGGTAGTTTCCGTTCGATAATTCCTTGGCTGATTTGGTTAGTTGTTCAATCGGTTTGGAAATTTTCTTGGACATAAAATATGCCGTTACCCAGGCAAGGAGTAGAACGAGGATTGTAACGATTGTCAATTGGTTTTGTAAAATGTCTGTCGTAGAAGAGATGGGTACTAAAGATGCGGAGATGAAAGCATATGTAGTATCGTCTAGTTTCAGAGCATAAATTAACGTTTCATTTCCGTATTTTTGATTGACTACTTTATACGTTTTATGATTTTTATTGCTACTGATGAAATCACTTTTGTAGTTGAAGGCACTGGTGCCAACGTTTACACAAGCACGGTTATTGATGTCTGTCGTGTATGTTCCACCTAGGCTTGTCCGTAATTCGATACACATATTGTTATTGTAGGAAATGCTATCTAAAAGGGAAGAGAATTCGTCGGGATTATAGTTCTTTATAATTTCTTTGGCCGCACTTTTAATTTCTGAAGTTTTGAACCATTCGTAGTATTGATTGATAAAGAATACTTGGAATAACCATAATAGTGCTAAGATGATAACAGAAAATACGATTAAGTAACGCCAAATTTTATGATTGATACTAGTGCTTTTCTTTTGAAATTTCAATTTTATATCCCAATTTCGCTGCTTTTATTCGTTTGCTTTTTTGGGAATTTCGAATTTATATCCCATTCCGCGAACTGTCGTAATTAAATCCCGATATTCTCCTAGATTGTTTCGTAGCATTTTAATATGAGTATCGATAGTACGGTCATCACCGTAGAAGTCGTAGCCCCAAATGGCACTTAAGAGTTGTTCTCGTGAGATGGCCACATTTTGATTTTCGATTAGATAGGTCAATAGTTCGTACTCTTTTGGAGTCACTTTGACTTCTTTGTCATCGATTGTAATCGTGTGTCCCATAAAGTCGACTGTCAATGTCTGATAAGTGAATTGTTTGTGATCTGGATGGGTTCGTTTTAAGATGGCTTTAATTCTAGCCATCAGTTCTTTTGGTGAGAACGGTTTGGTTAAGTAATCATCGATTCCAAGTTCAAATCCAAGTAACTTGTCGTATTCATCACTTCTAGCAGATAAGATAATCGTCGGAATATTTTTTTGTTTTTTAATTTCTTTTAAGGCAGATAGGCCATCTAGATGTGGCATCATGATGTCAAGAACCATGCAATCTACATCTTCGTTTTGAATGGCTTCGATTGCTTCTTCGCCATCACTTGCTTCGATTATTTCGTAATGCTCTAATTTTGCATATTCTTTGATGACGTCTCGGATTCCTTTTTCATCGTCTACAATTAATAGTTTCATAGAAAAAACCTCCTTCTTCTATTATACATAAAAATGTGTAAAGAAAGTGAAAAAATCATCGTTTTGTGTTATACTGAGTATGGTGATAATATGACAAAGAAAGATGTCAAATGGATACGTCAAAATCGCGATACGATTTTTTTTGTATTGGCAGGATTTGTGTTATTCATCTTGTTACTCGTTCTTTACCTGACGGGTTTCTATCGCAGTATCGATTCTTTTATGGCATCGTTTGTTTTAACAATTCGAAGTCCGTTTTTAACGACGATTTTGTTATTGATTTCTAATTTGATTGGGACATATTTTTTAGCAATTCCATTGTTTCTTATTATCTTACTGTTGAAGTTTCGTCATCGGTTATCGGAATTTCCTGCCATTATCGTTTCTTTGGTGGCAGTCAATGGATTCGGTTTTTCTTTAAAAACTTTTTTCCATCGGATGCGACCAGTATTTGATTTAGTGACAGAGACAGGGTATTCGTTTCCTAGTATGCATACCTATAATGGGGTTATGATCTACGGGATTTTGATCTTGATTTTAAAACGGTATTATCCATCTAGTTGGTACCGAAATGGTGCAATTGTTTTATTTGTCATCTTGATGTTCTTAACTGGATTTAGTCGTATTTACTTGAGTGTTCATTATACATCCGATGTATTGACAGGATTTGCACTTGGACTTATTTCGTTAGGAGTTTTATCTTATTTTATGAAAAAAAGATAAATTCTATTTACTTGGTTAACTGGATGTGATATATTTGTATTATAAAGATACTTACTGAAGAGCAGTATGTCAGTAAAGTAACGATAGTTGCTTGTGATGTACTGCTCTTTTTCTATAATGTGTAGTAAGAGAAAGGGTGATTGTGTATTTGAAAATAAGATAATTTAACTTTAGTTGTATAGTCGTGGATTTAAATGAGGAGGAAAAAATGAAAAAATTTATTTTTAGTTTTATTGTAGTTGCAATTCTTTTTTCTACTAGTAATGTATTTGCTGTAGATTATACTGAAATCGAACGTACTGATGAATATACCAAAGCAACCAAGTATTTTAAGGAGGTTTCCGTACCTGCAACATCTGTTCGTTCAGTTGGATTACCAGAATATGAAACTCATACGGTAGAAATGAGTAAAGAAGATTATGAAAATGAATTAGCAAATATGGATGAAGGTATTAGTCCTATGTCAGCCAGTTCAACATCAACGTCTTATTATACACTTTCTATTTTAGTAGCTCAGAACTTGAATGGAGTAAGAAATGTACAAGCAGATATTAATTGGGATAAGAAAACGCCTGCAGCAAAATTATTGCAACAATACGATATTTTATCAGTAACATATGGTGTTTCTGGCGTTCCAACTGGTACTTATTCAACTGCATTGGAGTATACAAAAAGTGGTACATCACACCGTACTAATGTTTATTCTGATGCAACTGTTCCGCAAGGGAATGCTAATGGCTTACGGGATATGCCGACTGATTCTGTATTGTCAACATCAGCAAAGTTTGCTATGCCAACCGGTAGTATACAAACGTTAAGATATTATTATAATTTTTATTTACGTAATATTGTTTCAGGCAATAAAGTATGTGCAGTTATTAATCATCAAACATCTTTCTTTGCAGGTCCTTCATTAAATGTTACACCTTTGGCAAGTTATGCTACAATTATAGAAGGATTAACAAGTCATTATGAAACAAATTTTGTTTGTTTGTCAGCAGATTAGTAAATCATTTAAGGAGTAAAATAATATGTCAAAAACAGCAAGTTCAAAAAGCACAATTTCTTCTGATAAGAAGAAAAAAGATAAATCTATTTCTTCTAAACAAGAAAATAAAAAAGAAACGAGTGAAGTTTTATCAAACACGCGTAAAAAGAAGCCTATTTGGGCAATTATAGTGATTGCTTTATTTATCATTTTTATAGTATGGCTCGTTACTAGTAGTATTCGTTACCATGGTACGATTGGAACGGAACCGCCGAAACTTTATTGTGAAGTAGGAGATCAAACGGTTTTTATGAACATCACAGGTGAGTGGCTTTCGCTATCTTCTTTAGAAAGTACGAAACAAATTCAGGAGACAAATGTAGAGGAACCATTATCTGTAAAACCAGGAGAGACGATTCATTGTTATTTCGATAAGAAATTAGAGCAAAACATCCTTCCTATTAGCATGGTAGAAGATGGAGTTCCAGATAAGGGCGAAAATGTTGCAATCAATTATTATGATGAAACCGGTTTACATCGAGAGTTTGTAAAAGCGACGCATCGTGCATCTCGCATGGAATTTGATTTTACGATTCCAGATACTTTAGATGCTGGTTCCACATATCGAATCGATTTTTCAATGATATTTAAAGCGTACAATTATTGGTTTACGTTGTTCGGCAGTGATATTGGCCTTTTACGTTCCATTTTCGTTTTACCAGTAGGTTGGACCGTTTCTTATTACGCTAATTTTAATGTCAGTCTTTAACATCCCTTAGGGATGTTTTTATGTGAGAATTTTTTTGGCTTCTCGTAAGTGGAGAAACGTCGTCAGTAAAATATTGACAGAAAGAGCAATTACGAGTGGATATAGTCCAATTTTTAAGAAGCAGGTTAAGAATAGAGTCATCGTTTTTAAAATGACTCCACATAAGTTGTACACCATCAACTTACTTGCTCGATTGGTCGCTTGAAGTAGTGTTCCAAGAGGAGCTTCGATATAAGAAAGTAAGAAGATAGGGGCAAGGATTCGCAAGTAATTGGCACCGTGCGAAGTGTGATAGATTAGTTTTAAAAATAAGGTTGGAACGGTTACTAAAAGAATGGTTACAGGAATGCCGATTAATAATGAAAAGAAGATTCCTAATTGCAATTTTTTCTTTAATTCTTTCTTGTTTTTTCTAGCATACTCTTTTGTGAGAACTGGTAAAAGGGCACTTGATATGGCACCGGTGAAGAAGTTTGGAAGTGCTAACATCGGTAGAGCATAACCGGTAATCACTCCGTATTCGGTTGTAATGAATTCATTTTTGTAACCTGCTTTGGTTAGACAAAGAGTCAATATGATCGGTTCTAAAAAGTAGGATAGGGATGAGATTAAACGACCAGTCGTCGTTGGAATACTAATTTGCAGTAAATCTTTCACTTCTTCTTTTTGAGGAATGAAGTCTTCTTTTTCAATTTTTATTTTCTTTGGTAGGAAGAAGTAGAGAATCGTAATCGACAAACTTTCACTGAATACATTTACCATAATGAACCAAGTGACAGCATTCGTGACACTCGTCTTCATGAGAGATGGTGTAATCCATAAGATTAAAGTAAGACGGACAATTTGTTCTAGGATGTTACTGAGTACATGCGGGAGCATTTTTTGTTTTCCGAAGAAATAACCGCGAATTACAGATGAGATGGCATCGAAAGGAAGAACTAAAGCAATGGCAAGAATCGGTAAGTAACAACGTGGATCTTTTAATAAGTACGTCGTGATAAACGGTGCGGCTAGAATGATGATAATGATTAGCATGATGTTTAGAACGAGTGTTAAAGGAATCGCTCCTAGGACCAATTTTTTGTTGTTGTATTTATCTTCTGCTACTACTTTAGCGACGGAGTTTGGAAGAGAAAATTGGGACATCGTCATGAAAAGAGAAAACGTTGGATTGACTAACATATAGAGACTGATTCCTTCTAGTCCTGCTAGGCGTGTCATGCAAATACGGATAACCATACCGAGTATTTTGGTAATGCCACCGCCAATGATTAAAATGATGGTACTTTTAATGAAACGTTCTTTCATGAGACCCTCCGTTTCTGTTTCATCTTATGTCAGTATTGGCGATTTTTTGCTCGTTTTTCTTTTGCTTTTAAAATGGGATGATTTACGATATAATAAAAGAAACAAGGAGCGACAAGGATGAAAAGAAAGAGATTATACGGCATTTTATTAATTACGTTTTTAATGATTTTAGTCATGCTTTGTAAGGGAAGTAGACTATTTGGTTCTACGACTGATTGGTACAATCAACATGTCGTATTTGCCGATTTTTTTCGTTTATTAGCATCAACTGGCACGATGTCATCTTCGCTAGCAGTTCAGTTGGGAGCAGGAATGAATTTGTTTCATCTGTCTTATTACGGACTGTTTAATCCACTTTTATATGGTTCTTTGCTAGTTCCGTTTTTGGATATGAGTTTTTATTTGTCATTTTTAAATTTACTTTTATATTTCATCAGTTGTTATCTCTGTTACCGGTTTTTACAGTTTCATACGTCTCCTTCTATTTCTCTTGCTGGTAGTATTTTGTTTGCGTGTGCTTCACCGGTTTTATTTCATTTTCATCGCCAGTACATGTTCGTTAACTATTTTCCATTTTTGTTTTTAGCCTTTTTTGCCATTCAAAAGAAGCGCGGTTGGTTACTTTCTCTTTCTATGTTTCTCATCATTTTAACGAGTTATTTTTTTGCTTTTCCGTGTTTGGTTTCGATTGTTCTTTACTACCTTTATATTAGAAAGAAGAAGGACTCCTTTGACAAAGAGTTTTTCTATAGTATCGTCAGTGGTTGTTTGTTAAGTGGTTTCATGGTCATTCCGACATTCTTTGCGTTACTAGATGGGGCGAGAGGAATTTCTTCTAACGTCATTTTGATTTCTTTGTTTTTACCAAATCCGACGTTTTGGACCTCTCTTTATAATCCATACGGTTTGGGAATGGGAATCATTTTCTTATTTTCTTTGTTTCTTGCACTATTTCGTGGGAAAAAGAAGGAAAGACGCCTTTCGATTGTTTTGATTTGTCTTTCTTGTTTTAGTTTATTTGTCTATCTTTTCAATGGACTTTTGTATACGCGTAGTAAAGCGTTGATTCCATTTTTACCGTTAGCGATTTTGTTATGTGTCGTCATGATCAAAGATTGGCAGGAGAGTAGGAAGTTACGTCCTTATCAATTTGTGATTTTCTTTGCTATCGTTTTCATATCTTATTTTGTAGTTTACCGAACATCATCTTATGGCACTTTGATGTTAGTAGATTTTGTTTTATTTTTGATTGGGCTTCTTTCGTTTTGGAAGTGGGATAAGAAAGAAATTTTATTAGGTGCGGTTTGTCTTAGTGCTTGTATCAGTGTCTTAGCAGTTAATTTGGAAGAATCTTATCTTCCTACGGATGTTTTAAAAACGGATGAAGATGTGCGGACGTTGGTTCAGAGTGAGGAAAGAGAGTTACCGTACCGGAGTACAAATTTATTAGATCCACAGTACAGTCTCAACCAAGTTTATGCGAGTGATTATTGGAGTAGCAATATTTACAGTTCGACTTCAAACTCCTATTACGACGCGTTCTTACGAGATGTTTGGAAGTACGATTTTACGTTTGCGAATCATTTGATGGTGGGACCGAGTCGGAGTATTCTATTTCAAACGTTGATGGGAGAGAGGTACTTAGTTGGCGACTTAGAAGGAGAGTATCCAGGTTATCAGTTCCAGTCTTCTTTGGATGAACTGGGATATTTTGAAAATGAACAAGTCTTACCGACGTTTTATACGACTAACACGGTTTATTCTAGAAATTCCTTTGATATTTCTTCTTACGGTAGTCAAATTGCCAGTTTATTCTCTGGGGTCATCGCAGAAGAGGGGGAATTACTTCCGGTTGTAGAAGAGCTTTCTGTAACCGATGTTTTAGGACTTGATACGGAATACACCATTGCTTTTACAGAAGATACAAGTTTTGAAATACCTGTTTTAGAGGGTTCTGATGATGATGTTTTCATTCTTTCGTTCGACGTGAACGAAGATGCTTGTAGCAACGATTCGGGGAAAGTCATTACGATTAACGGAATGTCCAATCTTGTCGCATGTAAGGATTACCTTTATAGTGGACATCATACTCATTTTGCGTATCACTTGTTAAATAATGAGCAAAAGTTTTCTGTTACGATGAGTGCAGGAGAGTATACGATTACCAATATTCGTCTCTGGAAAATTTCGATGAATGATGTAACCCGTTTTGTTCGTTCTGTCGGACATCCGTCTGATTTTCAAATGAACGGTAATGAGATGTCGTTTGAAATTTCTAGTGACGATGACGGATACTTAGTTAGTACGCTTCCATATGACCGTAATTATCGCATTTTGATTGATGGGAAAGAAGTCGAAACGGAAATTGTCAATACGGCATTTTTAGGAGCACCTATTTCTGCTGGAACGCATCAAGTAACGATTGTTTATCAGGATTCCGGTATCGTTCTTGGCGTTATTTGTAGTGTATCCGGTGTGATACCACTTGGATTTATCATCATTAGTAAAGGAATGAAGTACAATGAAAATCAAAAATTTAAAAAGAGAGGCCCGAAAAAGATTAAAGCGTAATTATTGGTCTAGTGTTTTTATCTGTCTTTTATCGATTTTTCTGGTTGGGACGTCTTCACTTACCATTCGTGTCATTGAGACTAGAAATTTACAAGTCGTTTCGCCATTTTTCGATTTGACTCATAACAACAGTTCCAATTCTGCGATTATTACGACAATCTATCATACGATTACAAGCGAGGATTCATCCGTCGACTTAAATGAAAAGTTTCATGTTACTCGTGGAGTCTTCGATGTTATTTTCGACGTTTTGACGGATGCCTCGAATACATTTTTACGTTTGATGAAAGGAATAACGGGTTTATTTACGGATTCTGTTGACGATTCCGTTTTGTTACTCATCGGTGTTTTATTGGTATTCTGTTACCGTGTTTTCTTTGCCAGTGTTTTAGAAGTAGGAATTGCTAGATTCTTTATGGAATCTAGACTGTATCCGAAGACTAGTTTTTTACGTTCGTTTTTTCCTTTTAAAAGAAAACGGTATTTTTCCATTGTAAAGGGAATGTTTCGACGGGAACTTTATTTGTTTTTTTGGAGTTTTACGATTATTGGGGGAGTAATCAAGTATTATTCGTACCGTTTTGTGCCATATTTATTAGCAGAGGGGAAAAATATTTCTTCGAAAGAAGCAATTTTATTATCTAGACAGATGATGCATGGCAAGAAATGGAAAGCATTTTTGCTAGATTTATCTTTTTTACCGTGGAATATCCTTGACGTATGCACGTTTGGACTCGTAGGAATTTTGTTTGGGAACCCGTATAAGAGCGTTACAGATGCGGAGTTTTATGCATCGGTGCGGAAAGTAGTCAGTAGGAAAGAAAAGGAATATTTTGATGTGGCTCTTACCAAAGTATCTGTTTTGGAACCGATTTTTAAATTTTGGAATCGGTTTCGGACCAATTATTTCCGGGATGGAGTTTTTTATCATCATTATGATTTACGAACTTTAATTTTGTTTTTCTTTACCTTTTCTTTTATCGGTTGGCTTTGGGAAGGTGCACTTTTCATTATCAATCATGGTGTGTTTGTCAATCGTGGTGTTTTACAAGGACCATGGCTTCCTATTTATGGAACTGGTTGTGTCGTCGTATTACTTTTATTGTTTAGTAAACGAATTAAACCATATTTAAAAAATCCGATGTTAACTTTCGTGATTATTATGGTAATTTGTGCTACAATAGAATATAGTACAGGATGGTTTTTGGAAACATTTCAACATGCTAAGTGGTGGGATTACAGTGGTTACTTCTTAAACTTGCATGGTAGAATCTGTTTAGAAGGAACGTTGTTTTTTGGATTGGGCGGTTCTCTTTGCATTTACGTCGTGGCACCTTTCTTATATCGTGTCTATCAGAAGATTTCCAAACCCGTTCAGACCGTTCTTTGTCTTACACTTACCGTCATATTTGTAATCGATTTTATCTATTCGTGTCAGCATCCAAATCAGGGTGTTGGAATTACGGAAACATATGAACCGATTGTAGAGGAGGAAACAAATTGAAACAAAAAAAGAAAGTTACTGGTAAGAAAAAATGGATTTTATTTGCTATTTTGATTTTAGCTCTTATCATCGTTTTGGGACTCATGTATTTCTTTTTCTTATCTGTCGTACCAGTCGAGCAAGTCGTTGTGAAAACGGCAACTGCTAATAATTATCATATGGAGTTGCAAGTTGAAAATGGTGAAAGGGATTTTGTCTTTACGTTCGATATCGATCAGAAAAATGGAATTCAGAAAGTGGATTCTGTCATCTCTAATAGTACTAGTGAAACGTTAAGCCAATATTATTTGGATTATCCAAATGAAGATATGTATTTGGTAAGTGATGAGATGGTAACTAGGTTAGATACTTCTGGTCTTAGTGACGTTACTTCTATTTTAGAGACGTTAGCGAACGCTACTAACAAGGAAAAAGTGGGTTTGCGAACTTACGAATTTACGATTCCAAAAGATGTGTTTGTAACAGAATTAATCGATAAGGCAAGTATCGTCTGTGGTTATGGAACGTGTGAAGCAGAAACATTTACAGATGCTGTTGCAACCGTTCGGTTATCAATTTTTGGATATCTCTCTAGCATCACTTTTGAATCCGGCGGGCTATCTTTCACTTATACATTTGAAGGATTTGGTAATACTAGTGTTACATTGCCTTCTATAGAACAAAATGGAGAAGTTTCTACCGATTCTTCTAACGTTTCTATCGATACTGGAGATATTATTGAAGAGCCGTAATGGTTCTTTTTCTTTTTTGTGCGAACTGTTACTTTTAAAATTTCTTCTTTTAGAGTATAATGGAAGTAGATATTTGATTACACGATGGAGTTGATACTATGACAAGCGATAAAAAAAATCATTCAATTGAGGAACTAATTAAGAAAGTTAGTACGTATCTTTCTGATCCAAACGATTTGCAAGATATTCGCAAGGCCTACGAGTATGCGAATGATGCCCACAAAGATCAAATTCGTAAAAATGGTGATCCGTACATTACGCATCCTTTGAATGTAGCCTTTATTTTAACGGGAATTCGCTCTGATAAAGAGACGATTATGGCGGCATTACTACATGAGACTGTCGATGAGGCTGGTGTTGGAAAAGAGGAAATTGAAAAGAATTTTGGTCCAGAAGTAGCAAAACTTGTCATGGCTGTATCACAGTTAGGACGGATCAATTTTTCAACCGAAAATGATTATTTAATCGAGTATTATAAAAAGATTATCGTCGGAATGAGTGAGGACGTTCGTGTCATTGTCATCAAGCTTGCCGACCGCTTACATAATATGCGGACTCTTTGGGCACTTCCGGAAGCAAAGCAAAAGGACATTGCCAAAGAGACATTGGAAATTTTGGCTCCAATTGCTCACCATTTAGGTATTCATAAGATTAAAAGTGAGTTAGAGGATTTGTGTTTGCGGTATTTAAAACCGGATGTGTTTTACGATATTGCCGAACGGTTAAATAACACAAAAGTAGAACGGGATAATGCCGTTAACGAAATGATTCACGATGTCAGCGAACTTTTAGATGAACACAACATCAAACATGAAATTAAAGGTCGTTCCAAAAGTATTTATTCTATCTATAAAAAGATGGATAAGGGAAAGAAATTCAGTGATATTTACGATTTGTTAGCGCTTCGCGTTTTGGTTCAGACGGAACAAGAGTGTTATTTGGTATTAGGACTCGTTCATTCGAAATACAAACCAGTGCCAAAGAGGTTTAAGGACTATATTGCGAATCCGAAAGCAAATGGGTACCAATCTCTTCATACGACTGTGTTTGGTGAAGATGGCAACCTATTTGAAATCCAGATTCGTACATACGATATGAACGAAATTGCAGAAAACGGTATCGCAGCTCATTGGGCATACAAAGAACACAAAGCCGCTAACCAAGTTTTAAAGAACGTCACCGATCAGAAGTTACAATTTTTTAAAGCTGTCATGGAGTTGAACGATCACAAGTTAACGAACGAGGAATTCGTCAGCGAAATGCAAGAAGAAGGTTTGAACGATTCCATCTATGTATATACACCAAAAGGAGATGTGTTCGAGTTACCAATCGGTGCAACGCCAATCGATTTTGCTTATAAAGTTCACACTCGTGTTGGCGAGACGATGGTCGGAGCAACTGTAAACGATGCCATTGTTCCATTAAACTATGAACTTCATAACAACGATATCGTTAAGATTTTAACAAACAAGAATTCAACTCCTTCTAAAGAATGGATTAACATCGCTAAGAGTGTTCAGACAAAGAGTAAAATTAAAGCATTCTTTACTAAGAGTGAGAGAGAAGTTTACATCGAACGAGGAAAAGATACTTTAGAAAAGGAACTTCGTAAAAAGAAACTTTCGTTTAATGATTTTTGGAGCGATGAGAACCGGAAGACAATCTATCATGAGCTAAAGGCTTTGAACGATGATGACGTTTACTTACAAATCGGTAATGGTAAAGTGAGTGCTGCATCTGTCATTCATACGGTTTATAAGCAAGATGAGGAAAAACCTAAGAAAGTTGTCGTACCAAAGGCAAGCGACGCCGATGTCTTAGTGGAGGGAATCGACAAGGTAAAAGTAACGTTATCGAACTGTTGTAATCCGATTCCAGGAGATGCCATCGTTGGTTACATTACGCGTGGAAACGGAATTACGGTTCATCGTACGAATTGCCACAATGTTGCTTTCTTAGAAGAGAGACTTGTCCAAGTGAAATGGAACGAAAATAAGGGTAAGAAGTATTTGACGACGATTGTGATTTATTCTAATACGAGAGAAAATCGTTTATTAGATTTGATTCAAAAGATGAGTTTATTAGATGTGCAGGCAGACAATGTCATTTCGAGAAATCGTGGCGATGATGCCATTTATGAGATGGACGTTTACGTTCGCGATACCAATCATGTCAATCGTTTGATTCTCGATTTGGAAAAGTTACCATATATATTAAAGGTAGAAAGGATTATCAAATAATGAGGGTGCTGGTACAAAAATGTCGGAATGCGAGTGTTTCGGTTTCTGGTAAGATTGTTGGTCGTTGCGATTTTGGTCTCATGCTTCTTGTCGGTTTTACTGAAGGCGACGATTCTTCCAATATTTCTTATCTCGTCAACAAAGTATTGAAATTACGAATTTTTGAAGATGAGAACGGTGTTATGAATCGTTCGGTAATGGATGTCGATGGCAGTATTTTATCGGTTTCTCAATTTACTTTATACGGAGATACGAGCAAAGGAAATCGACCGAGTTACATTAAAGCATTGAATGGAGAACGGGCAAAAGAATTGTATGATTCCTTCAACCAGGAACTATCGAAATCTATTTCCGTTCAGACAGGGGAGTTTGGTGCTGACATGGAAGTGTCATTTACCAATTTAGGTCCTACGACCATTTTGTTAGAGAGGTGATATCGTGTTAAAGGATCGATTGAATTATAAGTTACTGAATTTATTAATTTTATGTGCGATTGCGTATTTGGCAATCATCACCAATGAATATTGGCTAGGGTTTATTTTACGGGCATTTTCGATTATGGTGCCATTCATTTTAGCATTTGCATTTGCCTATGCTTTGGATCCCTTTGTCAAGTACTTGGAACGAAAAGGAGTCCGGCGTAGTTTAGCAGTTGCTATCGTCATAATCGTTGTTTTGGTATTATGCGGTGGTATTTTAGCATTTACTTTGCCACTGTTATACGACCAATTTGTCGCTTTTGCGAAGTCGATTATGGAATTTATCAACGATGTATCGACGAAGTTCAATTTGAATTTAGGTGGTATGGAACTTAAGATTACCGACATCTTTAATCAGATTATCGAAGAGATGGGAAGAGCGGTTTCAACGGGTACGATTTCTTTCGTTGGCAAAGGAATTAATTACATTGCCAATTTGTTTATCGTCTTAGTAGTTGGTATTTATTTCTTATTAGATATGAAGAAAATTCGCAAAGCAGTAAAAGAACTTTTAAAACGAATTAGTATGACGTCTTACAAGTTTATCTGTGTATTAGATCGGGCGATGAGTACTTACGTTCATAGTATTTTAAAATTAATGCTTGTAACAGTTCTTGAATATACGATTTTGTATCGTTTAATCGGTCATCCCAACTGGATGTTATTGGGTGTTTTAGCAGGAATTGCAACTTTGATTCCGTATTTCGGCGGAATATTTACGAATATCGTTTCGATTATTACGGCGTCTGTCTATTCGATTCCTCTTTTAATTGCAACGATTGTTGTGGCAGTCATTTTCTCTAATGTCGATGGTTACATCATCAGTCCTGCTATTTACGGAAAGAGCAATAACTTAAGTCCGGTTGGTATCATCTTCTTTGTGGCCGTTTTTGGAGCACTGTTCGGTATCATCGGTATCATCGTTGCTATTCCAGCATACATCTTGGTTCAAACTGCTTATGAATTCTTTGGTGGCAAGATTAAAAATAAATTAGAAGATATGATGGATTCTTAAGAAACGGGTTCTCCGTTTCTTTTTTGATATCATGGTTCAAGGAGGAGTTTATGTCAAAAGTTATGGTACAAATGCCAGAATTTGTTTCTGGCACCAATTCTTTTTTTCAACCCTTTCAAACAGATTCGTTTATGATTCAGCACCGTCTGTTTGGACGGGATTTCTATCAAATTTTCGTTTCAGTTGAGAATGAATTGCAAAAGTCTTTGTTGCTTACGAAAGTGAATGATGTTTTTGTTCATTTTCCAATTGATTTGGCACGGGCAGAGATGGAAAAGCAACTTTCTAAAAAGTATTATGAAGAAAATTTACAAAATCGAGTTTCGGTTACAGATGAAACATTTCCCAATGGGACCATTTTACTTGGTCAACCTATTTCATTAGAAAGTCTTGCCTCAGAAGAAACCATCGGTTCAAATTCCAAATACGTTCAACATCTTTATGTTCCTATCTTAAATGCAGGGAAGTGGTTTATTTCTAATATTTATACGCGGTCACAGGATGAATCTGGTTGTCAATTTATCAAAGATTCCTACATTTCTTATAGTGTGCGAACTTCGTTAGAAAATTATATTTCGGGTGAGAGGCACTCCGAACATCGTATTAGAATTCCCGAAGGGGAGGTTGTTTCGGTTTCTTATCAAGATGGCGAGAAAACATATCGATATTCTGCTTATATGGCGCCTGGAATTCATGATTATGTCATTTCTTATTTTCCTGTTTCCAAAGAAGTGATGGACGTTTTTGATGAAATATCTGTATTGGATGGTCCTTTTCAACCCGTAACGGATGAAGACTGGAATTTTGCTTTTCAAAAAGCGATAGCGAAAATGAAAGGACGGGAAGAAGGTCGTCATGATAAGGTTTTCCATCTAAAAAAATGTAACTTTTTTACTTAGTAAAATAAAAACAAGTAAGTCATTTTCTACTTACTTGTTTTGATGTTAACTGTACTGTTTGCTTTTGGTTTCAAAAGTTGTTGTTTTGTAGTTTGGAGCTGCTATCTTTCCATTTTTTGGTGTTTCATAAAGTGCTTCTGTTGTTTTCATTGGAAGAGTGCCATTACATGCTTCTTCTAAAATGTTTGTCGCATCGAATTCTGAATGTGAGTATGGAATATCTACAATAATTTTATTTGCTTTTGATATTGCTTCTAATTTCTGCAACGAATCACATGGAACTAAAGTTGTATAATAGGATATACTATGTGGTTCTTCCAGTGTTTTTTTGCCTGTACTATCTAATTTAAATGTTGTTGTATGATATTTTTTGAATTTAGGAAAATCAAAGTCACGGAAATCACTCAATATTTTTTCCTTTAAAGTCTTATCGTAAATTCCTGCATAATGATAGGACATACTATCAGGTTTGGCACTACAATTTTGATAAGTAAAGAAACAATCCGAAACATAGCTATTTTGTTGCTCATCTATGTAATAAGGAACGACACAAATAATTCGTTCTGGTAATTCCGTTTCTGTTTTATTTTTTTCTTTTTGGGGGAAATTTGGTGGTGTTGGTGGTGGGCTTGCTGGATTTGCTATAGACAGTGAATTTCTATCTGCTTGATTTTTACTTAAATTATCAAAATTGTATGTAAATTTTTGCTTTATAGGAGTTCCATCTGAATAAAATATTTGGCTGGCAAGGAGAGTATCTTCTAAACCGATAACATTCGGAAGAAAAATGGAAGTTTGATTTTCATACCGTTCGTCTGGTGTAAATGGCTTCTTTTTTAAGTATTGATTTAATAGTTTATAATCATTTAATGGAATTTTCTTTACGCCTCCTAATGAATTTTTTTCAATAATTGTAACACAATTTTTTTTCATACTAACGTCATAATATGCTAGGACGTAAAGTTGTTCTTCTAATTGTTTGTGCCGATTTTTGTCTACAGAAACAGAATAGATTCCTTGAATTGGTCTAATTGCAATTGGTTTGATTGTATGTTGTTTTCCATCAAATAAACGATTCTTGCCTTCTTCATCGTACGGATATTGCATTATAATTGTAGTATCTTTTCTCATTTTTTCATCTCCATTTTTTTTAGTATATCATAAATCTTGTATTTGTTCAACGGGACAGCCATTTGAGTTTCGGTATTTTACGAAAAAAAGGTAGACTTGTGTTCAAAATTACATCAACAATCAAAGAAAAAATATAAAATCGCTGAACACCAGTCATTTTCCTAGTTTTTACACACACTAATACAGGGCATTGAAATAATGTCCTTTTATGAATGATTCTGTTCGTACTTCCACTATAACCGTAATGTCATTTGTTTATATTTTTCTCTTTTTTCTATCTTTTCCAATTCCTTAATACCTTTTTTGGCATAACTTAATATTTCCTTTATACCTCTTGCCATTTGATAATACAATACTAGAACTTTATTTCTTAATGATTTGCTTCGATTTAGAATTTTGATGGTCAATAATTTTTGATTTATATCTTCTATAAGCATTCCTAAATGTCCCATATGTATCATCAACATTAAATTTAAGCAATTCATGGCCTTTAGACTTCTTACTCGCATATTTTCAAAGCCATATTCTTGCTTTTTACTTCTGAAATATTCTTCTACTCGCCAACGATAAAAATATAATCTCACTACTTTTATGACATCTTCTTTTGAATGTATTTCACGATTTGTTAATAAAATTAAAGGTCTTTCTTCTCTTAATCCATATACAAACACTAACTCATAATCTTTTTTATTATATGGTAACGTTACTTTTGTATGGGATACACTAACTTCATATTTTTCTTCTTCAAACCAAAGTATCATTCTGACTTTCCCTTTTCTTTTAATCGCTTCCTGATAAGCGTTCTTTTTTCTTCCTTTAAATAAGAAGTTTCGTTTATCATTCATGCGTATCACAAAATAATTATCGCTTTGATCTACATATTCTATGATTTTATTATCATCATAACCTCTATCAAACACCATATTACACTTTCTTTTTAAAACATCGATTACTCTTTGAATACTCTCTTTTGTATAATGATTCATACTTCTAAATTCTTCTGATTTACATAAATATATCTTACTATAAACACTAAATGGTTGTTTCTCTTTTTCTCCTAGTATGGTCGCTTCGCACACATGATATCCTTTTACGACTTCTTTTTTTTCACTCGATGCATCTATTATTTCATCTAAATCTTCAAATTTTTTTCCGTATCTTTTTGCTATATCACTATCATCAAAGATTGCGATTGCCTCTTCTCCAAAATACTTTTTTATCTCATTTTGATAATTCTTTTCGATTTGCTCTTTTTCTTCGTCTTTTATTCCTACTAAATTATCGCACAATCTTTCTATTGTATTTTTCAATTTGATTTGTTCGTCCAACGATCTTGCTATCTCTGATATTAAACAACTTTTTCCTCTTGATAATCCATATTGCATATCTATCACAAACTTAGTTATTGTTTTATTTAATCCAATTGTCATTTTTTTGGAAAAATTCAAAATTTCTCTTTTCGTTTCATAACAATCCATTGTATAATTATTCATAGGGAAACACTTCCATATTTTTATTTAGTATCAAATTTTTGATCCAATTAAATTTTACTAAATTTTGGATGGTTTTTCCTTATTTTTTGCTAAAAAAAGTGAATCTGTGGATAAAAACAGTTTCACTTTTTTATTTTTTCTAAATTTTACCGGAACTCAAAGACAGCCAAGCGGAGTCAGAAACCATCGATTGGTTATTTGCACACTCTTTACAAAAATTTAAATCAATGATACAATAACTGCACTTAAGGGTGATATGTACCCTTAAATAGAAAGATGAGAGACATGAAAAAAGAAAAGCAAACATACGATTATATTTACAAAGTACCATTAATGAAAATTACAAAGTTAGGAACGGTTTCGATTGGTTCCATTATTGTCGTTGAATCTCAAGATGATGATTTTGAGGCAGAGATAGGTCAGGAAAGACGCGTTCGTAATTTAGCGATTCCAGAATTAGAAGATTTTCCAATTCATTCATTGGATTTTTCTTGCTATTTAAAACATCCGATGCAATCTACGATGTATTCTTATAGAACACCAGTTCTTCATCATCCGTGCCTTTACGAGTTACAATACGTGAATGGCAATACATTGTATCCAGCATTGCAACCGGAAGATAAGGTTATCTATGCCGTTGATAGTCATGCGTTAAATGAAGAAAATTATGCAAGTTTGAAAGATGTTACTGATTTCATCAATGATCTTCCAGAAAGCCCATTACAAAGTGAAATCAATCAATTGACTGCTGCGGCTTTGGTACGTGAGAAAACACATTAAAAATACTTTAATTGCTTGAAAAAAGACTTAGAATGTTGTAACATAATAAATGTATCTTCTAGAAATTGAAGAGTACCTTTTTTGAACTCTTTAGAGAGTGTACGGTTGGTGAAAGTACATGAGAAAGAAATTGGGAAGACACAGTTTCGTGAATAGAAGCGGTTAACTTTCGATATTAAGTTAAGAGAAAAAAGTAAGGTGGCACCACGGGGATTCCCGTCCTTCGGTTGGTGGCACTTTTTTATTTGTAGAAAGGAATGATTTTATGATAACAAAACCAAAGGGATGTCATGATATTTATGGCATGGAAGCAAAAAAATGGCAATATGTCGGAACGGTAATCGATGCTTTGATGGATAAGTATCATTACGGATTTATCCGTACACCAATTTTTGAGGAGACGTCTTTATTCCATCGTGGTGTGGGGAATACAACCGATATCGTAACCAAAGAGACATACGATTTTAAAGATCGTGGTGACCGCGATATGACACTTCGTCCAGAAGGAACAGCTGGTATTGTCAGAAGTTACGTCGAAAATAAGATGTATGGAGATGCGACTCAACCAATCAAACTTTACTATAACGGTACGATGTATCGCTACGAACGTCCACAATCTGGTAGAGACCGTGAATTAACTCAGTTTGGAGCAGAAGTATTGGGAAGCGATGATCCAATTATCGATGCAGAAGTGATTTCCATTCCTGTCAATTTATTTAAGATTTTGGGATTAAAAGAAATCAGAGTTAATATCAACACGCTTGGTGATGATGAATCCCGTCGTGCTTACCGAGAGGCTTTAATTGAATATTTTAAACCACATATCAATGAGTTATGTGACGACTGTAAAGAAAGATTTCAAAAGAATCCGTTACGGATTTTAGATTGTAAAGTAGATAAGGACAATCCAATTTTAAAGAATGCTCCAACGACGTTGGATTATTTGAATGAGGAATCAAAAGAACGATTTGAAAAAGTAAAAGAGTATTTAGGTACGATGGGAATTGAGACTGTCGTCGACTCTAGACTAGTTAGAGGGCTAGATTACTATAACCATACGGTATTTGAAATTGAAGCGAAAGTAGATGGATTCGGTTCCAATAACGTTTTAGCAGCGGGTGGTAGATACAACGGTCTAGTTGAACTTTTAGATGGACCAAAGACACCAGGAATCGGTTTTGCGATGGGTATGGGAAGACTCATGATGGCCTTAGACTTAGAGAAAATCGAACTTCCGATTGATGATACGATCGATGCATTCGTTATGTACGTCAATGATGAAGAAAAGTTATATGCCATCAATTTGACCCAAGACCTTAGAATGCAAGGATTTAAAGTGGAAACAGAATATTTAGGTCGTGGCTTAAAAGGACAGTTCAAACAAGCCGATCGGTTACATGCGAAATTCTTAGTCATTTTAAATAGTGACGACATCGCATCTAATCTGGTTAACGTTAAAAATAACGAAACGAAAGAAGAAGAGAAAGTCGATATCGATTATTTGATGTATTATTTAGATGAACAATTGAACGATTTAGAAGATATTTCTAAACTAGGTGGCGAAATTGAGTCAGATGACGAAGATTGCGATTGTAATCACGATCACTGTGAACACGGTCATTGCCACTGTGGTAAACATGGTTCTTGTCATCATGAAGGAGAGTAGTTTATGAAAAAGCACATGAATACAGATTTTTCCATTCAAAATGTGGGAGAACACATTGAAGCAGCAGGGTGGGTTTCTAAAAAAAGAAATTTAGGTGGACTTTTGTTCATCGATTTAAGAGATCGTTCCGGTATCATTCAATTAGTCGTCCGCCCGGAAAATAAAAATTACGAACTTGCTAGTTCGCTACATAATGAGTACGTTATTTCTGTTACTGGTACTGTCGTAGAAAGAGAAAGCAAAAATAAAGATCTTGCAACTGGTGATATTGAGCTTGATGTAGAAGAGATGACACTTATCAACGAGGCCAAGGAACCACCATTTCCAATTGCCGACAATATTACAGCATTGGAGGATACAAGGTTAAAGTATCGTTATTTGGATTTACGTCGCGACGAAATCAAGAATAAGATTATCACTCGTAGTCACATCATGAGAAGTTTCCGCGACTACTTTGAGGATAACGGTTTCATCAACATCGAAACGCCGTCTTTATGTAAATCGACTCCAGAAGGAGCAAGAGATTACTTAGTACCTTCTCGTACGTTCCCAGGACGATTCTTTGCTTTGCCACAATCACCACAGCTATTTAAGCAACTTCTTATGGTAGCAGGCATGGAACGTTACTACCAAATCGTAAAGTGTTATCGTGATGAGGATTTACGTGCCGATCGTCAACCAGAGTTTACGCAAGTCGATGTCGAGATGAGTTTCGTCGATGAAAACGATGTCATGGATATGGCTGAAGGTGCTGTTACGAAGGTATTCCACGATACATTGGGAATGGATTTACCGAGACCATTCATGCGTATGAAATACGATGATGCGATGAGAGATTACGGTAGCGATAAACCGGATTTACGGTTCGATATGAAGATTCAAGATATTACAAATGTGTTCCAAGATACGGAGTTTGGGTTATTCCGTACGGTTTTGGATTCTAATGGTATCATCAATGCTATTGTCGTTCGGAATGCAGCCGATCATTACTCTAGAAAAGAATTGGATCGTTTGACAGAATTTGTTAAGACGTACCGTGCATCTGGCCTTGCTTTTGTAAAGGTTACGAAAGAGGGCATGTCTGGTTCCATTAACAAAGCTTTAACAGATACTGTTATTAAGAGTTTAACGGATACACTTTCTCTAGAAGAAAACGATTTGATATTAATCGTTGCCGATACGAAGTACAACATCGTTAAGACATCTTTAGGCGCCCTTCGTGTCAAACTAGCTAAGGAACTAAATTTAATCAATGAGAACGATTATGCTGTTCTTTGGATCACGGATTTCCCTCTATTTGAGTATTCGGAAGAGGAAGGCCGTTACGTTGCATGCCACCATCCATTTACGATGCCAACAGATGAATCCATTCCGTATGTATTAACGAATCCTGAAAAATGTTATGCTAAAGCATACGATATTGTCATCAATGGGTATGAAGCAGGTGGCGGCTCTATTCGTATCCACGACGGCGCACTACAAGATACGATGTTCCATGCCCTTGGCTTTACAGAAGAAGAGGCTAGAAGCAAATTCGGTTGGTTTATGGATGCTTTCCAATATGGAACTCCTCCACATGGCGGACTTGCCTTTGGACTAGATCGTATGGTTATGCTTCTTACCAAAACAGAAAACATTCGTGACGTTATCGCATTCCCTAAGACTGCTTCTGCAAGCGACTTGATGTGCGAATGCCCTAGTGAAGTAGACCGTAAGCAATTAGAAGAATTACACATTCAAACAACAGAATAAATTGACATGAGACATCATTCCTGATATGATAAGTTAACTTTCGAAAGGAATGATGTTTTCTTATGAAAAATAAATACGATATTATGAAAGGTAAAATTCTGAATGCTAAGAATCAACAATTTGTAGATTCTCTTCGCCTTACAGGTGACCGTAAGTTAGAAGCCATCGAAAGAGAATTTTTAATTATGAGTGCAACGTATCCCGCTTTGATTCATCAATCTCATTTCGTATACGAGTGTCATGAAGCTTTGCAAAATTTATCGTATTCAGAAGTTGCTAGTGTGATGCATCACAATGCGGAAAGTGCACTTACTGCTTTGGTAAAAGAAAGTGATAACTACCGCATCGCAATGCAATATTTATATTTGGATGCGGTAGGAAAAGAATGCGGTGTTCCTTTTTGGCCAATTCCAACAGATGAATTAGAACATGCTAGAGAAGCAGGAATTCCTTTTTCAGTTTTCTACGATTTACGGCAAAAACAATTTTATAACGCTGTATCTGTATCAGTTGCTAACAAGTGTTTTAAGGCTAGTTTTCAAGTGGAAGAATTGAGTGATGAGGAAAAAACGTTGATTCGGAAACATCATAAAGATTACATGAACGAAGAAATTTATCCATCTGTAGAAACGCAGGAAACGAGTACCAAAGAAGATGTCCATGCTTTGCGTCTCGTAAAATCATTCATCATGTAGTTTACTATTTTTCTTGTGAGTGCTATAATAACAAGTATTCCAAGTAAGGAGGATTTTATGGAAAAAAAGAATCGCAGTCATTCGCTTTTAACGTTTGCTATTGCAGCAGGTACTGTCTATGTTGGATATCATGCTTACCAATTTTTAAAGGAACGGATGAATCGTCCAAAGTATATTGAAGTACCGTATCCTGTAGAAGAACAAGATGAACAACAGGAACAACAAGAATATCAGAAAGTTAGTCATAGATAAAAATTAAGCATCGTTAGGATGCTTTTTTTTGACACTTTATAAAAATTTCGATATAATTCACGTTGAAAGAAAGTTGATTTGTTATGAGAAAAGAGATAAAAGAACAAGGGATTCGCATGCTAGCCGGTGCTTTAGCAGGTATCTCACTTGGAACTATTATTGGTAAAGGAATCAGAACGTTGATTTTGAATCGGATACCAGTTTCTGGTATTTTGTCTACTACAGATGATTTGTATTCCATTTATGATGCAGCTATCGTTAATCTTGTGCCAGAGGGGGATATAGAATCCAGTGAAAATCAGGCTAATTTTTTAGCAGGAGTGCTAAGCCAATATGCAGAAGAGTCGTTTCTACTCTCTGTCAGAAACGAAAATGCTCGTCTCATTCATGCACTAGAGAGTAACGGGATTACGGAAGATGCTAATTACAGTGGAGAATTTTTTGGTTATACAGTTCAAAATGATAATATTCCAGCTACTAACATCTATTTAAGTGCCTTTGGCCAAGCATTTTATGACGTGAATCCATATATCGGAGAATCCAATATTTTATTACATCAGTATGAGAATGGGGAAGAATCTTATCACGTTATGACGAAAGACCCAGATGGCGCAACTTTCATGGTTAGCATCTTTAACAGGGCTGCGCCTTTGGTAGCATGTACTGGCGACACCTTTTATTTAGAGGAAGAGGTAGATCCTTCACAAGTAGAAGAACTATGTGATTTTGCAGTTCAAGCTTATCGGAACGGATATACATCAAAAGAGATGCTTTCTTCTTCCGCACTTGCTTTCTTACAAGAATACAGTCGGTATGATGAAATGATAGAACAATTAAATCTAGCTAAGCGACAAGTGAATTTAGATATGTCACAGAAATTTTTGAATTTACTATCAACCGAAATGCTAGAGGATGCTAGTCAAAAATCAATGATTCAAGAGAATTTATCCCGTTATCAAGACGAAATCGAATTAGGAATTGCTACTCAATTAGCGAGTAGAGCAAATGCAGCAAATATTCCTGTAGCATGTCAAAGAGAGGATTCGATTACCACTTCTTCTGTTTTAGTTGGTGCATATTATGATCAAATCCGCATTCAGACAGACGAGGGAAGCAGAACTTATACGAGGGATGAAAGTGGAACAGAAAGTTGTTATTCCATTCGATTAGAAGAAGGCAATCAATTCTTACAAATCGATTATTATCCAAATCCTACTGGTGTCGATACTTTTTCCATTTCACCTAGTAGACCAAGTTCAAATTCGTTATTATATGCAGTCGATTTAGAAGAACGAAAAGACGAATTGTTATCTATTCTTTTTACACCAATCGATCAAGACCTTACCATCGAAGAGGTAAAGGATACGTCATTTTATCAAGCAGTTATGGGAGATGATGAAAAAAAGGTTACAACGGCAATACAGTTAAAAAGGTAGCAGTATTCTAAAACGGCTAATACTTTAATGCCATTTAAAAAAAAATTATCATAAATACTTGACAAATGCATATATTTTCTATATACTACTAGAGAAATTAAAAAAGGAAAGCGATGTATCCATCCACCTGAACGCGAATAGTGTTGGGTAACAATGCCTAGGTAGCAACAACAAAGAAATATATTAGGCAAAAAAGTGGATACAGATTGTGTCCACTTTTTTATATTTTATGGAGGTGTTTTATATAGCTAGTTCAAAGAACCAAATGTTAATCAACGAGCAAATTCGTGCCCGTGAAGTTTTGGTAATTGGTCCAAACGGCGAACAAGTCGGTGTGAAGACGGTTTCTGATGCTTTGACACTCGCACAATATGCTGGATTAGATTTATGTTTGATTAACCCAAATGGTAATCCACCGGTTTGCAAAGTTATGGATTACAACAAGTATCGTTATGAAAAACAAAAGAGAGAAAAAGAAGCATTAAAGAAACAGCGTGCTGCTAATAGCGAATTAAAAGAATTTCGTCTTTCGCCAGTAATCGATGTGGGCGACTTCGAAACGAAGTTAAAACAAGTTACAAAGTATTTGTTGAAAGGTGATAAAATCAAACTTTCGATTCGTTTTAAAGGAAGACAAATGGCTCATACAGATTTAGGAAAAGATATCCTAAATAAATTTGCTGGTAGATTAGTAGACATTGCAAAAGTTGATCAAGAAGCAACTTTGGAAGGTCGCAACATGACGATGTTATTGACACCAAATAAAGACAAATAAAATTGGAGGAGTAATTTATGGGAAAAATTAAGACACATAAAGGTTTAAAGAAAGTTTTAAACGTAAGACAAAGTGGCACTGTTACTATGGGACATCCTGGTAGTAGACACAATACTGGTAGTAAGACTGCTAAGTATAACAGAAGCATGAGAAAGACAAACAGTTTATCAAGTGCTGATCGCAACAGATTAAAGAATATCATTGTAAAATAGGAGGAGTAAAACATGGCAAGAGTAAAGAACGGAGCAGTTACAAAGGCTCGTCATAAAAAGATTATTAAAGCTGCTAGTGGTTATTTTGGAAGCAAACATACCCTTTATAAGACAGCTAAAGAACAGTTGATGCATTCTGGTCAATATGCATTCAGAGATAGAAAGAATAGAAAACGTGACTTTAGAAAATTATGGATTACTCGTATCAACGCAGCATGCCGTATGAACGATATCAGTTATTCTAAATTCATTTCAGGACTTAACAAAGCTGGTGTAGAAGTAAACCGTAAGATGTTAAGTGAAATCGCAATTAACGATGAAAAAGCATTTGCTGAATTCGTTGCGATTGCTAAAAAAGGATTAGAAGGCAAAGCAACTGTTGCTGCTAAAGCAGAAACGAAAGGCGTTATTGTAACACCTGCTAAAGAAGAAAAAGCAGCAAAAAAAGAAACTAAGAAAGTAGAAGAAGAAAAAGTAGAAGAAAAACCTAAAAAAGCTACTACTAAGAAAACGACTACTAAGAAAGAATCTACAAAGGCAGAGACAGAAGAAAAGCCTAAAAAGACAACAACTAGAAAAACAACGAAAAAAGAAACGAAATAAAAAATAGACATATTAATGAATTTAAATACCGAGTGCCAGTGATGGTGGTATTTTGTAGAAATTAATAGAAGATAAAAACGAAAAGGAGAAATTATATTATGGCAGTAGTGTCAATGAATTATTTACTAGAAGCTGGTGTTCAATTTGGACATCAAAAGAGAAGATGGAATCCAAAGATGAAGGAGTACATCTATACGACGAGAGATGACATTTATATCATCGATTTACAAAAAACAGCAAAGAAGATGGAAGAAGCTTACGAAGCAGTTAAACAAATTGCTCAAAATGGCGGAATGTTCTTATTTGTTGGTACAAAGAAACAAGCTCAAGAAGCAGCAGAAGAGTCAGCTACTAGAACAAACATGTATTTCGTAAACGAAAGATGGTTAGGTGGAACTCTTACAAACTTCAAGACAATTCGTAGTCGTATCAAGAGAATGGATGACATCGAAAATATGGAAAAAGATGGTACGTTCGACGTATTACCTAAGAAAGAAGTTATCGGTTTAAAGAAAGAATTTGCTAAGTTATATCGTAACTTACGTGGAATTCGTTCTATGACAAAACTTCCAGATGCACTTATCATCGTTGATCCTAAGAAAGAAGAAAATGCAATTAAAGAAGCAAGAATTTTAGGTATCCCTGTATTTGGTGTAGTAGATACAAACTGTGATCCAGATATGGTTGATTATGTTATTCCTGGTAATGACGATGCTGTTCGTTCTGTAAAATTAATGATTGGTGTATTAGCAAATGCTATCGCTGAAGTAAACGGAAACGAAATGATCGATTACTTGACGGATGATGACAAGAACAAGAAGTCTTCTGATAAGGAAGAAGTTGCACCTAAGAAAGAAGAACGTCGCGTTGTTAAGAAAGAAGAAAAAGAACATTCTGAACCAAAGAAAGAAGTTGCTCCAGTAGCAGAACCAGTTAAAGAAGAGAAGGCAGATTATTCTAAAATGACTGTTGCTGAATTAAAAGCAATGGCAAAAGAAAAGGAAATCGCTGGTTATACAACGATGAAAAAGGCTGAATTAATCGAAGCTTTAGAAAAATAAGAATAAAGGAGATACCGTTTATGTTTAAAGCAGAAGACGTTAAAATTTTAAGAGAAAGAACTAATGCTGGAATGATGGATTGTAAAAAGGCCTTAGAAGCTTCTAATGGTGATATGGACAAGGCCATCGACTGGTTAAGAGAAAATGGAAAAGCAAAAGCTGCTAAGAAAGAAGCTAGAATTGCTGCTGAAGGAACAACAAAGATTGTTCAAAATGATAACACAACTGTTATTATTGAAATGAACTCTGAAACGGATTTCGTTGCTTCTAATGCAGAATTTAAGACTGCCGTTGATGAAATTGCAAATGCTATTTTAAATAGCGATGTACAGACGATGGAAGAAGCAAACGAACTTACAATTGATGGTGTTAGTGTTCACGATTATATCGTAAACTTGACTGCTAAGATTGGTGAAAAGTTAACGTTCAGAAGATTTGCTCGCATTTCTAAGAGTACTGATGAATGCATTGGTGTATATTCTCATATGGGTGGTAGAATTGGTGTAGTCGCTCTTTTAAAAGGTAACAATGTAGAAGTTGCAAAGGATGTTGCAATGCATACTGCAGCAATGAATCCTGGTTATGTTACAAGAGAAGATGTACCAGAAGATGTAAAAGCACATGAAGAAAGCGTCATCAAAGCAGAAGTTATGAAGGAAGGTAAGCCAGAAAACATTGCCGAAAAGATGGTTGCTGGTCGTATGAATAAGTTCTTCAAAGAAAACTGCTTAGTAGAACAAGAATTCATTAAAGATTCTAGTATGACTGTCGGAGATTACGTTAAGAATAACGGTTGTGAAATCGTTTCTATTACACGTTTCGAAGTTGGTGAAGGAATCGAAAAGAAAGAAGAGAACTTTGCTCAAGAAGTAATGTCTCAAATTCAAGGATAAGACTAGCAATAGTCTTTTTTCTTTGCTATAATGAAGGAGAAAGAGGGAATAAACATGTTATCAATGGTATCTACATCCAATAAAAAAATATCTACGTTACTAAAGGATTTTACGAGACATCCACGGGAATTTGAAAGTTACAGTAAACATTGTCGCAATATTTTAAATTCATTTGTTTGGTTAAAAGAACATCAATATGATCCTAGTGTGGATTCTTATGACTACCTAGTAAAATTACTACAACACTATAGTTGTTCTGATTATATTTTACAAAGCATGTTGGTTGACTTTCAAAAAGAGGTTGTTGCGAAGGTTCCAGATGATGAAAAGACAGTTTTACATTCTAATCTTTATTATTATGATGTAACCGGTTCCATGAACTCTCTACATGACTTGGATTCTCTTGCAACAGTGAACCCAAAGAATCCGGTTTATCGCCGTTTGGATTATACAATTTTAAATCCTACTGTCGATTTGGATCTTGAACGTGAATATTCCTTTGATGAAATTTGCAAGTTGGCTCAAGAGGGAGTCATCACAGTGTTAGATAATCATTTGTCTTCCGAACGTTCTCAAACTCAAGAGAATGATGGATGTGTCTATTTGGTACACAGTGATCCATATTGGATTGGAAACGAAAGTAGAGTAGTCGATCAGTTGTATTCTTTTTCAGATCCATCTTTGCGCAGCAAGTGGGGCATTATTCACAAACCATTTTGTCAGTATGTAAAAGAACGATGTGTCGATTTCGATTCGGACCAGGAGAAAAACAATCAGATGAAAGATTTATTACTTACGGAAAAGCACTTACAAGAAATTACGGATGAAATGATTGGTTATTACCATAAACATCATAAACCTTTTCCTAAAGTTGTTGCAAAGACGATAGAAGGAAACGAAGAATGTTTGAATGCTGTCGATCAAGCTTGTTTTTCTGCGAATCAGGTAGAAAAATCGCATCCAATGGTAAAATCTATTAAGTCTCAACCCAATTTGCCATTATAACAGTAAGTAGTACAGTATTCTGTACTATTTTTGATTTTGGTATAGATTTGAATTTATATGGAAATATTTTTTTCAAAAAGTTCATGTTTTTATTTTAATTTACATACATTTTATCGGGTGATGATATGAAAAGGACAACCTTTTTGGGAGTAGTGCTGGTAGTGGTGACTATTCTTTTTTTTATTTATGTTACAACGAAAGAGGCAGAAGCATCTCCTACCGTGAATGAGGAACATGAAGTTCGAGGTGTATTTATGTCTTACATTGATTTGGAAAATCACTTTGAACAGCAGTCGGAAACCGGTGTGAGGCAAGAAATTGATCAGATGGTTCAGAACTTGAAGCGGGATGGATTCAATTTATTGATTTTACAAGTTCGAAGTCATATGGATGCGATATATTCATCTTCATTGTTTCCTAAATCATCTTACTTGGAAGGTGTCGATTTGACTCAGTTTGATCCGCTCTCTTATTTTATTGAAGTGTGTCATGCGTCTTCTATTCAAATCTATGCTTGGATCAATCCTTATCGTATTGGTAAAGTTAGTAAGGAAGAGATATCTCTATATCCTTATTACGATTTGATTTCAAATAGTATTTGTGAAGTAGATGATACTCTTTATTTAAATCCGGCCAAAGAAGAAGTTACGAATCTATTATTAGAAGGTATTAAAGAAGTACTACAGTATCCAGTGGATGGCATTTTGTTTGATGATTATTTTTATCCTAGTATGGATATCGATCAACAAGAGTATCATTCGTCTGGAATGGAGGATGTGTCAGAGTTTCACTTGCAAGTCATTAATCAAATGGTTCAGCAAGTTTATGAGCTCGTTCATTCTTATCAAAAAGTATTCGGTATTAGTCCGTCTGGCAATATTGAAAATAACTATTCTAGTATTGGTGCAGATGTAGCGACTTGGGCAAGGGAAGATGGATACGTTGATTTTTTAATGCCGCAGATCTATTACGGTTTTCGTAATGAGGCTAAACCATTTATTGAAACAGTTAACGAATGGAACGCATTGATTCCTAATGAGAGAATCCCGATGTATATTGCACTTGCTCTCTATAAAGAAGATACAGAGGATGAGTATGCTGGCAACGGGAAGCTTGAATGGATAGAAGAAAGTGATATTTTAAAACGACAAGTTTTGTTGTCACGCAACCTCTCTAATTATCATGGATTTTCTATTTTTCGGTACGATAATGCTTATAGAGGAGTGTCGGATGAATTTATTAATTTAAAGTCCATTTTTTATCAAAATTAATACTAGTAATTGTATTATTAATTTTGATATAATCAAAGTGGAAGTGATTAAATGGATTCTAGTGTAAAAAAGAATAGTGATAATATTATTCCTTTTATTAACTTAATTATGTGTAATATTCCAGATGAAATAACTGATCTAGAAAAAATTCGTTATATTTATATTGAATTAGGAAAAGTATTTAGTTATGATTATAGAATTATTTCTGACGAAAGTGTTGCTAGTGAGCCTTTGGATTATGAAAGAAATATGATTGGTCGTTATAAAACTTGCTACCAAATAAGTGATATATTTACACTATTGGTAAATAATTTTGTTCCAAATGCTAAAGCAAAAATTATTGAAAGAACGATTCCAGGTAGACATTTTTCAAAAGAGCATGTTGCAACGGAGGTAGAAATGCCTAATCATGATAAGTTTTTGTTTGATTTGACACTTGATTTATATAACATTCAAGCTGGTTTACGTACAGAACATTTTGGATTTGAAACGGATTCCGTATCTCAATATGATATTATTTCTCAAAAAGAATGTAAGGAAATGGATCGAAAATTAGGTTTTGTTCAATCTGGTTACACAAATGATGACATTGATAGAGTTAAATCAGAATTATCACAGGTTGATTTTTCTGGTAAAACACCGAAAGAAATTATCGAGTATAAAATTACTTACTGCAAAGAAAAATTATCAAAGAATTTTGTCGGTTGCCATGAGGGATCTAGGTATATTTATAAAGTTTTAACCGAAGTTTTAGAACCAGAAGAATTACGTAGTTTGAAACAATATAATTTGTCATACTCTAATACAGATAGTATTAATTTGGTTTCTGTTTATGGATTTTCTGATGTCAATTTATTTTATCTTTATACAGGAGCAGCTGGTTTAAACAAAACCACTCCTAAAAATATTTATCAATTATTAAAAAATGGATGGAAAACAAATAGTGTATCTATTCAAAGTATTTTTGAAGATTTAACAGAGGAAGACAAGATATCTCAAGATTCCGATTTTCCATTTTCTTTAAGTGGTGAAAATTCAAATTCCATTAAAAAATTATGAAAAATAGTTTATGCTCGTTTCCTTTTTATAGATTTTCTAATTTTTGTTTTACATCGCTTTTAAAATGTTTTATAATTTATATTAGATAATAGGAGCGATTAGTATGAAGAAACGAAATGGATTTACATTGATTGAACTTTTGGCGGTTATTGTCATTTTAGGAATTATTATGATGATTGCAATTCCTAATGTCATTTCAACTGTCGAAAAACAGGAAAAAAACTCTTATATTAGTGATGCTAACAAATTAATTACGATGGCTAAATATGCATTACGAACTAACACGGATATTCCATATCCAGATCCTGATCAAGTTGTTATTTTATATTTTAGTTATATTGATAATGGCGACATTGAAACAGATCCAGAAGGAAGAACATATGATTCTGAGCAATCTTATGTAGCATTAAAACATACGGATGATAATTATATTGAATACTGGGTTCAATTAGTAGGCGTTGATGCACGTGGTAATCGTGGAGTACCACTTACTAGCGAAGTAGAGCTCGGTAAAGATATGGCGCTTAATCTAGTTAAAAAGAATTTTGTACCTACTACTGGTAAAGCAGAAATTGGAAACCGTTTATATGGACATACAATCTCTGCAAGTAATATTTTTGAGTTTAAAAAAACTATTTAGAGACTTTTATAAAAGTCTCTTTTTTGTCAAAAAAATGTCAAAGTTTTAGGAATGATATTTACTAGATGTATAAAATTTGATATGATAAAGAAGAATAATAGAGGAGGGAAATAAACTATTATGAGAAGAAGTAAAGGTTTTACATTAATCGAACTTTTGGCTGTTATCGTAATCTTAGGTGTAATTATGTTAATCGCAATTCCATCTGTTACAGGTTACATTACGAGTTCAAGAAAGAATTCATTTGCTTCAACAGGAGCAAACATTATCGATGCCGTAAGAAAGTATGCAATTACTGCTAA
>QAMK01000006.1 GCA_003149915.1 Bacillota bacterium | reverse complement strand
GATTCCAATTCTTGAATATTTCATTTTCTTTTCGTAGTCTTTTTGAGCTTCTTTAAAATTGTAGTAATATTTCTTTTTGTAACAGTGAACTTTTTTAGGACAATTATAACAGACGAAAGGATATCTATTTGTCTTTAAACAGATTTCTAATTTTTCATTTCCTAATCTTCTGTTTTTTATTTCTCTAGAAATAGTTGATGGAGAGACATTAATTGCTCTTGCAATATCTTTTAATTTATAATTTTGTCTTAACAATTCTTCAATCAAAATACGATTTTCGATTGTTAATCTTTCTTTTTTCATTGCTTTCATACCTTTCTGTTTATCACCTTAAAGAAAACAATTGACGTTTAGTTATTAAAGCGCTTTCAAACATTAAATGCAAGTTTTAAAATCTTTAGAGAATAAGTTGCATTTATCTCTTTAAGTAACATTCTTTTTTATTTGATTTGCATATTTTAGACAGTTGTGATATAATAAGGCCTGTTTTAAGGGGGCTGGTATGATGAACCATTATCAAGAATATTATCAACAATTTGTTCAGGAATTTTTAGCTTGTCAAGATGATGAAAAAAGAAAGAAACTGTATCGTGAACTTTCCAAAAAATATCATCCTGACTCTAATCCTGGAGTGGATGAGGACATTTTCAAAGCCGCTAGCAATGCTTTTCGCGATATAGAGAAAGGAACGATAAAATCTTCTACTTCTTCTAGACGAACAGAACATTCGAACTATGATTCGTCACAGACTACTGAAGAAGGATATCATCAGCATTTTGAAACAGAGGCAGAAGTAGATGCGGCAATTCACTATTTTGAACAAAAAAAGGTAGAGTGTCAAAATGCATTTTTATATTATCAATCTTTGGTTTTGAGATACGAAGAAGAAATTTTGCGGTTGCAACAACAACTCGACTTATTGCACCAAGAGTTACAACAATATCAAACTGCACTTTTTGACTTAAACCAAAAATTAGAACGATCATTTGTGCCATCGATTTTGTTACCTATTTACGATGTTTATCAATATGGTAAAAAACATCATCCTAAGTTAACTCAGTTGACTTCTTTTGCCGTTATGGCGTGCATCGGTTTGGGTACACTTGCTAATCCTGTGTCTATGTTGGTAGGTACTTGCTGGTATGGTATCACTGGCCTTGCTTTAGAAGGGATGTTAGGACTTTCTCATCAATCGGTATGGCATCGATATCGAACAGCACGTGAAAATTTAACTAGAACCAAGTATCAGTTCTTATCGATTGGTGAACGTAGCAATTTTGTTTCTTCTCAAATTGCATCCTATCAAAAGCATCGTAGATTTGTAAAATTTCAAAAAGAACAAGCATCTAATTTGATGCAATCATGCGATCAAAACCTTGCGTTTTTGAAGCAGAAAAAACAAAGTTTTCATACTTCTGGCAATCAGCAAAGAGAAGAGGCGAAAGAGGAGCCAAACGCTTCCCAGCATTCTTCCTCAGAACCTAAAACTTATCAAAAGAAGAGAAATGAGAGAGGAGATAAATAAGTATGGAGTTTACTGTAATTTTATTTGATTTGATTTTAGCAGTTCCGTTATTTTTTCTATTAAATTGGTTTGAACAAAAAAAGAATGGAACGTCTTTCGAAATCAATTTAGCTCATATTGGCTGTTCTTTAATTTATTTGGTTCTCGTTACTGGTATGTTAGGACTTTTAGGACTTTCTTATTTTACCCAAAATATTTTCTTGGTTGTCTTTTTTGAAGCAATCTATCGATTCATTTATTTGCATTATGTTTGGGAGAGAGAATCTTTTGTTAATCGCAAAGCGTATCTTATGATTTTTGCCATTACAATTCTTTTGGCATATTTATTAGATGTTTCTTTCCTTTCTAAAGTAGAAACGGTATTTCCAGATGCAAATGAAATGAAAACGGTCGTTTGGTTACTGATTATTCTGTTCTTGTATCTTTTATTCAAGGACCAAGTTCGTTTGGATTTTATGAAAGAATCGACGACTACGTTTGCCAAAAAGAAAGAGTATGTCGTAACTAGTTACGCAAAATTAAAAATGAAATATCATGATGAGGTAACAAAGTTTAAAAATAAACAGTTAGTTCCTCTTTTCTATGCGATGATGGTGTATGAAAATTATCAACATCCACCCGTTGTACGTTATGTTAGGGAACGATTCTTTGGTAGAAAGCAAAGTACTTACGGAGTGATGCAAATTCCTTCTTCTATACCGCTTACAGATTTGCAAAGTATAGAGAAATCGATGGAAAAGATCGAACAGATTATGAAGAAGAGCAAGATGACAAAAAGTAACTTCGATGCTGTTAAAATTTTGAAAGAATATTATCAAAATGATGAAATCGTTACGAATATTATGGAGATTTATCAGGATATTGTATCCTTTGATGAAGTGTAATTGAGGCGAGATAGATTATGAACTCTATAAGTTTTTTAAAAGATATCAAGAGAACTGTTGAGAATCTTATTATTACAGAAAAAGAATACAATGAATATATTTCTACACTTCATTTAGAGCCACCACAAAAGTTTGATGGTATTTCATCTGATGAGGAGAAAAAAGAAAAGTTAATTTATTACCGTTCTTTGTTAGAACAGTATAAAAAGACTATGCATACCTTGAAAACACAAAGAAAAAATTTAGATAATCAGTTAGAAGAACATGAAAAATACAAAGTACAATTGCAACAGGATTATGAAAGTACATTTCAAAAGTATAAAGAAAGTTCTGATAAGGCAGTTGATACGATCCTCCCTCATTTTATGAGGCCATTTGGAAGATGGGCAAAAAAGTTCTTACGTAAGTATCCGAAAGTAGGAGAACCAATTTATTTTGGAATCATATTTGGTTCTTTGGCTGTTATTATGACAGTTCCAGTTCTTAGAAGTTTGTATTCTCTTGCGTTTCTCACAGGAATTTTTTCTGAAGTTTTCTATGCTATGAAAGGAAAATTCTTTTTTCAAGAGTTTGCTCAGAATAAAAGTCAAACTGATCAATCAGAAAAACATCTAGAGCAAATATTGGATCAAATTGCCCAGCTAGCAGCAGTGGATGCACTTGCTCGTAAGAATGCTATGCTAAATAAAATAGGATTGGAATGTGCTAAAAATAATATCGATCAATGTCAAGATTCGATTCATAAATTGCTAGAATCAGATTCTGCTTTGGATGATAAGACGAAAGAAAAATCAGAACAGGTGACTGATACTTCGACTAGAGACGATACAAAAGAAGTCTCACAGGAATCTTCTCATCCTAAAGTGTTGCAAAAGAGTATTTCAAAACCAAAGCAAAGTGATAAGGAATCTACATAGATTCTTTTTTTTGTGCCATCCTAATACAGGTGATATTATGACTGTTTTAATTACAGGTGCTGCTTCTGGAATGGGATATGAAGTAGGAATGGCACTTTTAAAAGAAGGATACGATGTTGTTTTTACGACACATCGGGAGGAAGAAGCAAAACGTCTTCAGGAAAAATGTAAGAGACTTCATCAAGTAAAAGTTATGAAACTCGATATTACATCTAAGAAAGATGTCAGTCAGTTGATTTCTATGAAAATCGATATCATCATTTGTAATGCGGCTATCGGGATGGCAGGGAGTCTTCCGTTTTCTTCGATGAAAGATTTGGAACGCATTTTTGAAACGAACTTTTTTGCTACTGTGAAACTGATTAAATGTATGATATCAAAAATGCAAAAAGAAGGTGGCGGTAAAATTATCGTGACGTCTTCCATGGTTGCTCATATGAGAGTTCCTTATCTATCTTTTTATGGTAGTAGTAAAGCGGCCCTTTCTTATTTATGTTGGACTCTTCGACAGGAACTTTTACTTACAGATAGTCCCGTTCAGATTACCATTGTGGAACCTGGTATTTTTAATACAGGTTTTAACGATTGGATGATCGATTATGCGGATTATCTTCCTAACGTTTCTTTTTTACAACTCGAGAAAAAGTTATTCCGTTTTTTTGGCAGAGATTCTTATCAGAGTATCGTTAAAAAATATGTGAAGGCTTGTCGTGCTGTTAAGATGAAACGAGTTTATCGCGCCCCACTCAGTACGAGAATTCTGTTACATTTATATGCCTTGTTTTTTGAATAACTAGATAAAGTCTAGTTTTTTTGTTTGGCGTTTGCTATACTAGGATTAGTTGGTGAAGTGTATGAGAGAGTTTTTAAAGCGCCATTCTTTTGTAATTGGATTATTTTTGTTTTCTTTTTTCTTGCGACTTTTGGTTGTTCTTTGTATTCATACGGATATTGTTTCTGACTTTGGACTGATGTACAAGGCAAGTTTAGAACTCGTTTCTGGGACTAGGGATTATCTAAATAACGTGTATTTTTTAACGTGGGCTTATCAGATGGGACATGTCGTTTATCAAGCGTTGTTGTTATCGATGTTTGAGAGCGTTACGTTTTTAAAGATTGTGAATGCTCTGGTGACATCCTTAATCGTCGTCTTTGTCTATCTATTGGGACGAGAAGTAGGAGGAGAGAAAGGCTCAAGAATTGCTAGTGTTTTGTATGCGATCTTTCCATTTCCATTGTTTTTAAACACCGTTCTTACGAATCAACATTTACCGATGCTTCTCATTTTGATTGCCATTTATTTGGGATTTCGTTTGAATGAGAAAAAGTTACAAATTCCACTTTGTATCGGGAGTGGGTTATTGTTATCTCTTTCTAACATTTTACGAACAGAGACGATTGTCATCATCGGCGCTATTGTGGTATTAGGAGGTTACTTAGTATTTCAAAAGGATTCGTTTCGGTTCATTGCCATTCGTCTTGGCATTTTGTTACTGACTTATTTTCTATCGTTTCAATTGGCTTCTTTTTGTCTAGTACAAACGGGGATTAGCCCGAACGGTCTTCAAAATGGAAATCCGACTTGGAAATTTGTAGAGGGGTTTAATTACGATACCGATGGTATGTACAGTAAGGAGGATTCTAGTCTCTATGCAACAGATTCTGTTCTTTCTAAGCAAGTTTTAAAAGAGCGACTTCGTGAAGTAGAAAAGATGCCGTTATTGTTTCTTAAGAAAATCTACATTCAGTGGTTTCGGTCTGATCTATCTTGGACTTTTAATACTGGTGAGTATCCGGTGTTATTTTCTATTTCTAATTTTATCAATCAAATGGTGATTGTACTGTTTCACGGTTTGGCACTTTCTAGTTTGCTTTTTCTAAAGAAAAAAAATTATTTGCAAATATTATTAACGATTACGATTGTATTTTATGTAGGTACTTATTTACTCATAGAAGTCATGCCACGGTATGCGTATTCTGTTCAAATACTAGAGGCCATCTTAGCCAGTGTAACGATTTCTAATTTATTCCAAAAAAAATTAAAGGATTAATCCTTTAATTTTTCATATGTGTCAGCAACTGGATGTACTTGACTTTCGTCAAAAGTGCACTTAAATGCATCTTGCTTGTATCTTGGAATTAGATGGATGTGAAAGTGTTTTACTTCTTGACCGTGAAAGTTGTTTTGGCAAATAGTAAGACCATCGACATGCAACTTTTCTTTTAAGAGAGGATAGATTTCTGTTTTGATAGTATCTATCATCTTTGTAAGCATCTCATCTGGTGTATCAAATAAGTTTTCATAATGTGTTTTCGGTACTACCAAAACGTGTCCATCAGCATTTGGATTAGTATCTAAAAATGCTTTGACATCGTCATTTTCATATACTGTATAGGAAGGAATGTCTCCCTTTATAATTTTACAAAAAATACAATCGTTCATATTTAACCTTCTTTCTAGTTTTATTATACAATGTTTTGTTTTATCAGAAAAGAATTATTCAAATGAGTGAGAAATTTTTCTTGATGATGAGGTAGAAACAATAAAATTGACAAATGTGCAAAAATGCGATATAATTTGTGCGTTCAAAAAAAGGGGGATATATTATGAGAATGGATTTAGATAAAACAGTAACGAAACAAGAGATAGAAGCTGCTGTTCGACGTATTTTATCGCAATGGAATAGATGTGAAAATAATTTTCAAAGGGAAGTTTTGTATCGTTCTTTAATGAATGTACATTACAGTGAACCGTTTGATTGGAGTCTTGTTGTACAACTAAATATACTAGAAGCTGAATTCCAAAAAAACAACCAAGAACCTTTTGAAGTTGGACTTACAGAATCTCAAGAGCAAAATGGTTTTTCTACAGAACAGGATATTACTAAGAGATTATCGTATTTAGAGTCTCGTCGGGAAAGTCATCAGAATGATTATGATGATTTTATGAAACGTTATGAGAATCTCGATGCGATACTTAGTCGTAAAGAAGAAGTAAAGCGACTTGACCGTGCAGTATTGGAAGATTTGGAAGATTATGCAGAGAAACATTTTTCTTATAATCGTATCGGACAGGCTATTCCAGTTCATATGTTATTAGCAGATCAAATCGAAAAATACATTGCTTTTGAGGATTCTTTTGAACGTCGAACGAATGAGTCTATAAAGTTTGTAGGTGAACAATTAGATCATTGCCGTGATGCTGTTAATTCATTAGATGAATTTATCGATGATTTACATATTCAACAATTTTGCAAAAAGCATAAATAATTATATTTTTAACTATAAATGGTATTCATTTATAGTTTTTTATTTGTAGTCTTATTACTTTTGTGGTAGAATAAATAATTGCTAAGAGGGTGGTTTGATTGAATTTAGAGGAGTTTTTAACTTTCACTTTGGAAGAGTGTCCTGTAGAAGAAAGAAGCGCTACTGGTTTACTGCTTGCTGCCACTGCAGTTTATAGTGTAATTACAGATGAGAAAGAAGATGTATTACAGTTTTCGATGCCTAAGATGAATTATTCAAAAGATATTTTGGATGATTTAGGTATTCGGATAGAAGAACAAGACGATAATTTTTTGATAACGGCACCAAGAAATTTATTTCAGGTATCTAAAAAAGCATTTGTAAAAGTTGCTGTTAAAAAATAAATTATGATAATGAAAAGAGGAGAAATAAATAGAAATTAATTTAAATGATGCTAGTCAAGTAACCAAATCCATTGAAGGAAGAATTGAAGCGATTGGTTCCTATGAGAATGAACAACGACAAATTAAAATTGATTATAATGATGAATTGGCTAAAGCTTATGTCTAACTAGTTTCCGATGTTGCTAATGAAATTCCACAGCGAAATCAAGTATTTGCATTTCAAGCTAGCAGTCAAGTAATTGGTAATTTTTATCGAAAAGAAGATCGAGAGGATAAGCGTTCCATTGCAATTTTAAATCAGCATGGGTTAGGAATTTATTTGGAGTTCGACAAGGATAGAACATTAAATCAAAGTGAATTGTATGATGAAGAATATTTGAACCGTGTATTGGAAAAATTTCATATTTCCGTTCAAATATTAGAAGGAGAAGATATGGGAGATCGTAAGATTGCTGTGGTTACTTATTGTACTCCTTCTGAAGATATTAAGAGATTATTGAATCGGCCAACACAGATTAAATTGTAGGCGTTAGCATTTTATGAAATACTTTTAATTAGAAAAAAGCAATTATAATTGTATAAAAAATCAAAAAAGTTATTGCCAAATATTTTTAGATATGGTACTATTATATTGCTAACTTTTATGGCGAGATAGCTCAGCTGGCTAGAGCGTTCGGTTCATACCCGAAAGGTCGAGGGTTCGATCCCCCCTCTCGCTACCAATTTTGATTATTTTACTAGGTTTTTACCTAGTTTTTTGTTGGGAGTATCTAATAGGTATTCCCATCTTTTTAATTTTAAAAATGGTATAATAGTATTAATATTTGTATATTACTTTGATTCTACTTTTAGTAGGTGTTCAAACATATAAATAAAATATATACTTGTAATTATGAGAGGAGCAATTATATATGGATCAAGAAAAAATCGGAAAATTTATTGCAGAATTAAGAAAGGAAAAAAACTTAACCCAAGAACAATTAGGCGAAAAACTTGGAGTTACACATAAAGCTATTAGTAAATGGGAAAACGGAAAATGTTTACCTGATCCTTCTTTATATAAACCTTTATGTTCAATATTAGGAATTAACCTAACAGAATTTTTTAATGGCGAGAAAATTGTGCCAGAAAATACTATTCAAAAAACTGATGAAGTATTATATGAGATGGTAGAAAATAAAAAAAGAAGTGTAATTATTCAAATGGTATCAACTATTTTTCTAGTTATTGCTATTACTTTACTTTTTATACCATCAATTAAAAGATTTGATATAACTTTATCAATTATTACTATTTCTATCGCATTATTTTTATTATGTATTAGTGCATCTTTAAAATTAACCGAATGGAAAAGAATAAATAATAAAGTAGTAAAAAATACAGGTATGGGCTTTTCAACTGCACTAACCCTTATATTTATCACTTTAAAATTAACAAAACAAATTAACTGGTCTTGGATTTGGATTTTCTCTCCAATTTGGATTACCATTTTAGGAATTGTTATCTTATTACTTGTAGGGTTTATTATTTTTACAATAACAGACAAATTAAAAAAACGAAAAAATAATTATTTTTAATAATAAAATTATTGCTAGATACAGGTCTTGTGTCTAGTTTTTTTTAATATAAACACTTTAGTAGTTATTCTCAACTTTTTAATTTTATTAATAAATGGTATAATTATCTAAACAATAAATAGTAATTTGAAAGTGAGATAATATTATGGAAAACAAAAAAGTCAATAAGAAAGAAATTAAAGATGAAACTAAAACATATATGTTAGAGGGAATGTCAGTAGGAATGTGTATCGGAACATCATTAGGAGTGATTATAGGAGTGTTCGCTGATAATATCCCTATATGTATATGTTTTGGAATAAGTATAGGTTTATGTGTTGGTTTAGGAATAGGATCTTTAATTAAAAAAGATAAGCAGTAATTTGAAATTATAAAAAGGAATGATAAGATTGAAAACAGAAAAAGAAAAAATGATTTCTGGAGAAAAATACAATCCTGCTAATCCTAAACTTGTTTTTGAACGAGCACGAGCAAATAGAATATGTAATAAGTATAATAAAAGGAATTTTAATGAGATAAATATGAGATCACGATTAATGAGAAAATTAATAAACACCAGTGGAATATTTTGGATTAAACCACCATTTTTTTGTGATTATGGATATAATATTTTTATTGAAA
>QAMK01000027.1 GCA_003149915.1 Bacillota bacterium | reverse complement strand
AGTTTGTTAAATAATATTTGATTCATAGAAGTTAGTTCTATACTAACTTCATACATTTAAGGACGAGATAATAAAAATGAGAAAGTTTAGTTGCTTATTAGCTTTGTGGTAGGTTAGCACAAAGTTAGTGATATAAAAATTCAATTAGTTATTTTTAGTAAATTTCAAAAAGTTCCCACCGAGTTGGTGGGAAGTTTATAGCAAATATTAACTTGTGACCAATTTGGGTACAAGTAATATTTTAAAAAATAATAACTTAAATCTAATTTGATACGAAAATATAAAATTAAATTTTATTATGCATCTAGTATAAAACTTATGCACACAATGTGCATAAGTAAAAATATTAACTTCTCGACAGTATGTCGAGAAGTAGTTGATTTAATAACTATGTACTAAGTTGAAGTAATAATTAGTTCTATTATAAATAATTAAATTAAAAATCAGTGATATAATAGTAATTATCAATTTTAGGCGGTGATAATATGCAAATAAATATTAAAACTATTAATAGAGCTATTAATCGAAAATTTCATAGGCCATTGAAAGATGGATGTATTTATAATATTTCAAAATTAGATAATGAAAAAAGAACAAAACATAACGAAACAATCAGCTTATTAAAACAAGCTCACGAAACATTAATAAATGTTGAATATAATCTAAATATATATAATTTGGTTGATGCTAATACTTTGTTAAGAGCTTCATTTGAATATATAATGATGGCAATGATGATTCAATTTGATGAGAATGTCTATAATGAATTCACAATACTTGGGATTGAACGTGATAAAACTAGAGTTTGTGAAATAATTGACAAATTTAGAACACACATGAATGAAATTTCTGAAACAGCTTTTAAAGATATAAATCGTAAAGAAAAACTATCTATGTTAACAGAATTATATGATAAATTATGTAATTTTACACATAGTACTTTAATAGTAAGTACTATGATAGAAATTAACAGTAAAAAAGAAAAAGAAATATTTCAATTACTAATGTATCAAAATTATTATTTTTTAAAAATGCTTTTATTTCTATGTTTGAAATATTTTACGAATGATAATAAGCATTATTTAGAATTAAGAAATGTCGGTTTTACTTATTTATTTTTAATGTTTATTATTAATAATAAAATAAAAAATTATAAGTTAGATTTATCAAAGTATAATGAATTATTATATTTTGATAAAAATACTAAATATTTCGAAAATGATAAAAAAAGTATGGAAAAACTTAGTTTTGAATCAAATGAGCTAAAAGTAGCTATAGAAGAAAATAGAGATAGTTTTATAAAAGAGTTATTAGAATTTTTAAAATAAATTTATTATGGGTTAGTTTTATATAATAGTTTAAATAATTAAGTAGATCAATTGACATAAGCTACCGCTTTCGGTATAATTATAACAGAGGTGAAAATTATGGGGTTTATGACTACAAAAGAAGCTGTTGAAAAATGGAATATTAGCGAAAGAAGAATTAGACAATTATTACAAGATGGTAGAATTGAAGGTGCTGTTAAAGTAGGTAATAGTTGGAATATTCCAATCGATGCTGATAAACCTGTTGATAAAAGAATAATTAAACCAGATGATAATAAATTTATAATTGATTTAGATGATAATTATTTTGATGAAGTAGATAGCTTAAAAAAAGAATTAGATAGAAAAAGACCAATACCAAAAGAAACTTTGAAATCTTTAAAAGAGTCTATTAATTTAGAGTGGACTTATAATAGTAATGGAATTGAAGGAAATACTTTAACATTAAGAGAGACACAAGTTGTTTTAGAAGGTATTACGGTAGGTGGAAAGTCTATTAAAGAGCATTTAGAAGCAATTAATCATGAGAAAGCTATTTTATATTTAGATGATTTAGTAAAAGATAAAAATCCAATAACTGAATGGAATATAAAAAATATTCACCAGTTAATTTTAAAAGATATAGATAATGAGAATGCTGGAAGATATAGAAAAGAAAACGTAACTATAAAAGGAGCAACTCATATTCCACCAGATTATTTAAAACTGCCTGAATTAATGGAAAAATTAATACTTAATTACAATACTTGGAACGAATATCATCCAATAATTAAAGCTGCATTATTGCATGGAGAATTGGTTAAAATACATCCATTTGTTGATGGTAATGGAAGAACATCAAGATTACTTATGAATTTAGATTTAATGAATAGTGGATATAATCCTGTAATTATAAAAAAAGAATTAAGATTAAAATATTATGAAGCATTAGATAAGGCACATACTACTGGTAATTATACAGATTTTGTTAAGTTAGTTACAAAATTAGAAGTAGAGATGCTGAAGAAATATTTAGAATTGTTGTAGGTGGTAAAATGTCACTAAAAAGATTAACAATTAATGGATTACGAGGATTTTCAGATGAAACAAATATTCATTTTGCTATACCAGATAATTTAACCCCTGGAAGCGGGTTAACTGTGTTAGTTGGTCCTAATAATAGCGGAAAATCAACTATAATAGAAGCTGTTCATTTATTAATTTCTAACAATGATATAATACCAATTTCATCAAGAAATATTAAAAATGCTGGTAAAATAAAAATAGAAGCTGAAGATTTGAATGGGAATATTAGAACAATTGAATCTACTAATAATAATGGTGCATTTGTTCAAAAAAAATATAATAATCAAGATATTGATTTTTGGGCAGATAATATGAATACTTTTATTCTGTCCAGTAAAAGAAATTTTTCTTCAACTTTTCACAATAATAGTTATCAAAATAGAGATAGTTATAAGGGGAATATAAGTGATTTGGACTATAGAAGTGAAAATAATATAAATAATAATTTTGGTGGTAGATTGTTGACAATTTATAAAAATAGAAATAAGTTTGATAGTTGCTTAGAAAAAGTTATCAAACCACTTCCAAAATGGACTATTGAATCATCTGATAGTAATAATTTATATTTAGAATTTTCTTTTGATAAGATAAAACATAGTAGTAAAGGTGCTGGTGATGGATATATTAATATCTTTAATATAGTTGATTCTTTGTATGACTCAGTAGAAAATAATGTAATTTTAATAGATGAACCAGAAATATCGTTACATCCAGATTTACAAAGAAAATTATTTAATTTACTAGTTGAATATTCTAAAGATAAGCAAATAATAGTTAGTACGCATTCTCCTTATTTTGTAGATTGGAGTTTGTTTTCAAACAAAACTAAAATAATAAGATTAAAAAAAGAGTTGGACTCTATACAACTATTCGAATTGAGCGAAACAACCAAAAATGGCATTTCTAAAATTTTAGATGATTATCAAAAGCCGCATATTTTATCTTTAAATGCAAATGAAATATTTTTTTTGAATGACAATGTAATATTAACAGAAGGTCAGGATGATGTTTTATGCTATAAAGAGTTATTTAAAAGAGCTAACTATTCTGCTACGGCTTCTTTCTTTGGTTGGGGAGCAGGTGGTGCTACAAATATGCGTTATATACTTAATATATTAAAAGATTTGGGATATAACAATGTTTTTATAATACTTGATAATGATCAGACACAAATCATTGCCGATTTAGAAAAGGAATATCCAAATTATCATTTCTTTGCAATTGCTGCCGATGATGTTAGAAACAAAAAACGCGACAAGAAAATCGATGATATTATTAAATGTATTGAAAAAATTGAGTTTAATGATGATATAAAAAAAGATATATTTAACATAATTAATTCTAAATTTGTTAACAAGGTTGGTTTAGTAAAAGATATGAAAGATTTTGAGATAAAATCTGAATATAAAGAAAATTTTCAACTACTTATAGAGGAATTAAAAAGATATTTTGAAAATAATGAAAAAACAACTGAAAATAAATTGGAAAATTGCATTAATAATAATGATAATATATTTGAAAATGAACTAAAAGCTCATAAATTGTTGGATGAATGGTTAAATAAGAACAAGCTATTTAAATATATAGAAAATAAATATAAAAATGTAGAATTTAAAAGTGGTGGTGGAGGACCATTAAGTTTCAAAGATATCGGTAAAGGTAAATATTATGTGATTCTTTGTGAATCAAATTCTTTATCGGAACAATTTTCAGTTACTATAAATTTTCATTTTATTATAGATGTGTATAAAAATAAAGTAAAATTAAAAAAGAAGCAAATTGTATCAAATACTTTACCAATTAGTAAAATAAGAAAAATAATAGAAAAAATATTTAACTAATTACACAATGACCATCGCGAGGTGGCGAAGGTGCTGAAATTGTCTATTCTTTACGCGATGATGATACATTGGCAACGAGTGTTTTAAACAGCATTGGTGAAGCAGGACAAAAGATTAGAAGAGTGTATCAAAGGCGTCTTCCCGAAGATCCAAGCAGAGATTACTATTACATTATGAGAGAAACTGGCAATACTCAGCCATTGCTAATAGAGTATGGTTTTATCGACACTCCTAGTGATGTTGCAAGACTCAATCAAAATATTGAGAAGTATGCTGAGGCCGTTGTCAAAGCAGTTGCTGAATACATAGGAGTTCCATATACTCCACCTGATTCTTCTACTTCTCCCAATCCTTCTACGTATATCGTTCAATCTGGGGATACGTTATGGTCAATTGCTAAAAAATATGGAATTAGTGTAGAGGAATTGAAAGCTGCTAATAGCCTTACCAATAACTTGTTACAATTAGGGCAATCTCTGGTCATTCCTGGTACACAAATTCCACCTGTCGTTGAAGAAGAAAACATTTATGTAGTGCAATCTGGTGATACTTTGTATGCTATTGCTCAAAAATTTGGTACAACTGTAACGCAATTAATCGATTGGAATCAACTTGCTACAACAGTAATTACACCAGGAATGAAGTTGATTGTTTCCGATACGGTAACGACGCCTTCTGATACGATATATACAGTCAAAAAGGGAGATTCTCTCTATAGTATTGCAATGCAATTTGGTGTTAGTGTCGATGATTTAATTCGAGCCAATCAATTGACGAGTACAGTTTTACAAATTGGCGAACAGCTAAAGATTCCTAAAAAAGATACTTCTGGTTCTTCTACTTATGTTGTTCAAAGAGGAGACACTCTCTATAGTATTGCCGCTAAGTATAATGTTACTGTTAGTGATTTAAAAAATGCCAATCAACTGACTTCAAACGTGATAACAGTTGGGCAAGAACTGATCATTCCTACAAAAAACACATATCAAACTTATGCCGTTGTAACAGGTGATACTTTGAGTGGTATCGCTCAGAAATTTAATACCACTGTAGCAAAATTAAAAGAGATTAATCATTTAACATCTGATTTTTTACAAATTGGTCAATTGTTGTTGGTTCCTTAAAAAAATATGATATAATTAACATAGTATAGTGTGGTGAAAATATGGCTGAAGAAAAAAATAGTACAGTTCACAGTAAACATGAAATTCAATATATTACGGACGATCGTACGGGTCATTTGAAACTTGATCCGTTTAATCGTGATGTAAAACGCGAAGAACGTTCACGTGAGAAAAGAGTTGCGGAAATCAAAGAGAACATTCATAAATTCGATGCGCTGAGTGATAAAGATCTTGCTCAACAGAATTTGGAACTACATCAACGAGCAAAAGGAATTGTTAGAAAGTATCAGCGAGATTTAGATCAGGCATTAGCGAATGGTAAAACGGATATTGCTAATAAGATTCGCAAGCAAGTTGATGCTGAAATTAAAGAACAATTGTTAGATGACGCTTTTGCCATTGTTTCCGCTGCTGTTAAACGTGAAAAAGGATTTGATTTGCACGATTCTCAAATCAATGCTGCTTTGGTATTGTGTGATGAAAATATTGCTGAGATGCGTTGTGGTGGTGGAAAAACAATCATGCAATTCTTGCCAGCATATTTTAATACCCTTACACTAGATCATCATTTTGTTATCACTCCAAACGACTATTTGAAATATGAAGGATATATTGAGGCTAAGAAAGTTTTCGACCATCTTGGTATGAGTGTTGGGATTATGCCAGAAAATATTCATGAGCGAGAGCAAGTAAAAGAAGAGTCTCATAAAGATATTGTTTATGCAACGAGTGCTTCTATTGCTCACTCTATGCTGTTAGATCGTATGGCCAAGCCAGATGAGAGAGCATTACCTTCTGAAAGTATGTCTGCTAGTATCGATGAGATCGATCAAATTGTTTTGGATAATGCTAGAGCTCCGTTCGTTATTAGCGATTCTAATGTTAAATTAAATGATGGATTAGAACATCTAGCGCAGGCATTTATTTCTGAAAATTTTAAGGTACAAAATGTAGAAGGATTGGATAATGTTAAAGATTTAAAAGATGCAACTTCTACTAAGATTTACGATCACGAAACAGGTAAGTTTCTAGTTGATATGGTTTTTGATGTCAGAACTAGAACGCCACAAATGACGGATTTAGGTGATCAGCACCTTGATGAATTTATGGCAAGAAATCCAATTTTTGGAACGTTAACAGATCATGATCGTGAATTATTTATCAATTATTATGTTCCGAATGCCATACATGCCAAGTATGTTATGAGGCGTGATGTCGATTACGTTGTCGAAAATGGCAAAATTGTTGTTTATAATGCATCCTCTGGTAGAAAAGCCAAATCTAGTGAGTATAGTAGAGGAATTCAGCAGGCTTTGGAAGCAAAAGAAGGATTGCAAATTCATACTGAGAGTGTAAACGGCGATGAAATGTCTATTTTGGATATGGTCCGCAAATTTGATAAAGTTTCAGGTTGTAGTGGTACTGTTCGTGAATTAAATGATTATTTTGAGGATCGTTTTGGAAAATGTGTACGTGAAATTCCTGCTCCGCCTAGCAATGCAATTAATGAAGCACCGGTCTATTTTTTACATAAAAGTGCCAAACAACAATATATTTATGAGGATATCATAGGTCGTAAATATAAGCAGGCTTATATGGGGGATAATTTAAAATATCAGCCTGATGCTCCAATTATGATTGTTGCTACTTCTAAAACAGAAGCTGATTCTCTATATAAGGTACTATCGAAAAGCTCTCTGGGAAAAGATGTTCGAATGATTACTGCAGATAATAGCGATGAAGAAATGAGAATATTTGCTCAAAGTGGTCGAAAAGGTGCCATTACAATTTCTACTTTGATGGCTGGCCGTGGTACTGATATTAAATTGGGTGGTGCTCCTGCGCAAGCAGCATCTGCAGAAGTGTGTGCAAAACTAAAGGCTACTGGAAAAATTGACGATGCAACATTAAGCAAAATTCGTGCAAATTTAGATAGTAATGATCAAGCTTTTTTTGCAAATCCAAAAAATCAACAAATTGTTTCTTTGTATCAACAATTGAATCAAAAGTATTCTGAAGAAATGAAAGGTCAAAAAGAAGAAGTAAACAATTTGGGTGGTTTGTGCGTAATCAGTACCGATTTTGTTTCCAGTGAACGTGGCCAACGACAATTACTTTCTCGTGCTGCTAGACAAAGTGATAATGGTACAACAGTACAGTTTGTGTCGTTTGAAGATGAGGGATTCCAAGGTTCCTTGTTGAGTTCTAATGATGTTAAAAAAATTGAAAATATGCTAGTGCAAGCTGGTTATGATAAAGATGCTCCCATTACACCATCGATGGGAAAAATTTATAAAGAGTGTCAACGGTTGATAGATAAATGTCGTCGTAGTTATGATGTGAATCAAGCAGCATCTATCATGCAGACGGATCCATATTATGATGTCATTCAAAAAAATGGAGATCACTTTCGCGAAGAACGAGATGCGATTTATAATCCAGAATACGATCCAATCGACGTTATGAAGACGGTTATTCAGCGGGGAATTGAAGATACTGTTTCTAAATTTATGCCAGGGACTAATCCAAGAACATGGGATTTGCAGGGATTAAAAGATATTTATCTTGGCATTTTGGTTGGGGAGGATGCTTTCCAATTAACGGAAGAACAATTGTCTCAAATTTCCCCAGAGTTGGTTTCAAATTTATTAACGGAACGAGCTCATTCGCTTTTATCTTTGAATCAACCTGAAAAAATTAATCCGAGAATGCTCAATAATATGATGGATCAATACTTTAAATCGTTCAATTCTGCTATTGGAATGTTTTCTGACGATGCTAGGGGGCTTCAAAATAGTGCTGCTATGACACCACAGTTAGATCAAGATAAACGTTTTTCTCTATATTTGGACTTGACACAAGATTATTTTAATCAGATGCGCGACGGGATTTCATATGATTTTTTAGCTAGAGCAAATGGTATCGATTTGATGAAAAAAGAAACGTATGATGTTCAAATATCTAAAAGTACTAGAAGAGAACTCAATATTTATTCGCGAACAAAACCAGCATCTGAATTAGATTCAAGTATTGTATATCAAACTTATACGACCGATATGGAAAAAGAAGCTAGAAAAGCAGGTATGTCGTTTGGTGATTATGTTATTGCACAAGAAGATTCTCTTTCACCTTTAGAAAAAAAACTTGCTAACGTTGTTAAGAATGAGTTAGCAAATTTTGATAAGAGTAATGCGCAAAGGTATTATTCTTTGAGTTCAGCTAGCGCATTGTCATTAGCTGAAGCATGTCAAAAAATTCCACAGCAAGATTTTTATACATTGTATAATGGTTCGCGTAAAACAATTGATCGTTACTTTGGTTGGAAAATAGCAGATGCCTTTTATAACAGTGGCTATAAAAAAGATTTTGTTTTGGATAATAAAGATAAGTTTTTGACTAAATTTTATCAATATGCAATGACTCATGATGGCTATCAAAAATTAACTGGTGTTGCGAATATTAGGCAAGCCTTACAGGAATCTACTTCGGTCTATCAAGAACAAAGTGTAGAAACACAAGGTTCACACTTGAAAAAATAGTAAGCCTATGCTATAATTCATTTATCACGTGTTTTAGGGGCGTGGTATAATGGTAGCATAGGAGTCTCCAAAACTTTTGATGGGAGTTCGATTCTCTCCGCCCCTGCCATGATGAGATTCAGTCCAAATATTTATATTTGGACTTTTTTGTTTCTATTTGGAAACACATAAAAATGACACTCAAAAGGGTGTCATTTTTATGAAGTACTTGTTTATATTTCATCATCTAATGAGACTGGTATCTCCTGGTATGTATTTACTATTTTATTTGTTTTAATATCATAGAAAAATAGAACTATGTTTTTTACTGTTACAATTATATAGAGCCATAGCATATTGTCTAGTTCTGATATTAGAGCAATTGACATGAGCAAAGAAAGTGGTCTACAAAACAATACCAAGGGTAGTACATATCTTCTTGCTGGTCCTGCTACAATAATCTTTTCTCCAGGACCTTGTAAATACCTTTTATTCCCAATCATAGCAATAATCCATACTAAGAAAAAAATTTCACTTAAAAATTCACTTAGACTGTAATTATCTTTCTTAAATAGCGACATTATCATACCTAATAAAGAAAAAAAGAATACAATACTTTCAAAAGTGATTAGTGTTAACAAATTTTCTGAAAACATGAATATTGTACAAAGTAAAACTAGTACGTAAATTAATAAATCAATTGTAAACCGTAATATTGCCATTTTAGTATACGTTTTTCTTATAGCTTTTTTTCTTTTACAATCTTTTTCCTTGTCCGCTTTTGTATAGGGAGTAAATTGATTGTTTTCATCTAATTCACCGATTGCCCAAAATGCATTCTTTAGATTTCCGTTGTTTTCTTCTAATAAAGTCATTGCTGTATCAATTATTTTTTGTCCAATTGCGTAAACTTCTGCTTCATCGTTTGTATAAACTCCACTCCAATATACCATTTTATCGTTTATGTCTTTTATTTGAATCGTTTGACCATTTTTTATAATTTTAAAATCTTTATAATTCATCTCTTCTCACCTTTATTTTATTCTATTTTAACATAGTCTTTAAAAAGCTTGAAAGATAAATTATAACTTGTTGTATAATGAATTTGTATGATAAAAAAGTTGATGGTGGTTGTGAATGGCTAAAATATACATTATTGGCTCGGTTGGAAGTGGAAAAACTACTTTGGCTAAAAGATTGTCTGGAGAATTAAACATTCCGTATTATGAACTGGATTCTGTCACCTGGGAATATCATCCGCATGGACCAGATAGAAGAAGGAGTCCAGAAGAAGTTCAATCGATATTTCAATCTATTCTTTCTAAGTCAGATTGGATTATGGAAAATGTTGGAAAAGAGATGTATTCTGAGGCATATGAGAAAGCTGATCTGATTATATACATCGATTTACGAAAAGATATTTTGTATCGTAGAATTATTGTAAGATGGTTGAAACAGAAAGTCGGTTTGTATCAGGCACCAGTTAAACCGACATTACATGCTCTTCGCCAAATGTTGGGTTGGGCCAAAAAAGAGAAAAATCACAGTAGATTAGAGAATTTGGAGCAGTATCGTCATAAAATCGTTATCGTAAATGAAAAGACACTCGATTCCTACCATTATTCACTTAAAAAACGTTCGTAATTGTTTACTTTCTTGACACTTTTGATGTGTCTTTTTTATTGTTCATAATTTGGTTTGGCACTACAATAATAGTGGAGGTAAAATATGGAAGCAAAAGATATTCAAAGTGTTGCCTGTGTTGGAGCAGGTGTAATCGGTTACAGTTGGGCTCTTTATTTTTCATTAAAGAAGTTAACTGTTTATGTGTATGATTTGACCGATGAGAAATTGAACTTGGCAAGAAACAGAATTCATGAAAGTTTATTAAACTTAATGAAAAATGGTGTTGTAACGGAAAGTGAAATTACTGAAATTGAAAATCGTATTCACTATACAACATCAATGGAAGAAGCTGTTAAAAACGTACAATTTATTACAGAATCTGGACCAGAAAATTACGATATCAAAAAAGAGATGGCAAAACAGATGGAACAATATACGTCACCACAGACGATTATCGCTTCTTCTACATCTGGATTACTCGTTTCAGAAATTGCGAGCGTTGCAGAACATCCAGAACGTTTTATTGGAGCACATCCTTATAATCCACCACATTTAATTCCGCTTGTCGAATTAACGAAAGGAGAAAAAACAAGTCCAGAAGTATTAGAAACAGCAAAAGAATTTTATCAGATGATTGGAAAAGAACCGGTCGTGTTACAGAAGGAAGCATTGGGATTTATTTGTAACCGAATTCAAATGGCTTTGTATCGGGAAGTGGCAAGTTTAGTTATGAACGGCGTTTGTACGATTGAAGATGCTGATAAAGCGGTTACGTTTGGACCTGGTCTTCGTTGGGCAATTATGGGACCAAGTTTGGTATTTGAACTTGGTGGTGGTGAAGGTCATATTGATGGTCTTATGAAGCACTTAAATCCTTCTATCAGTTTATGGTTACATGATATGGCTGATTTCAAGGATTTCCCAGAAGAATTTCCACAAATTGCTAGAGAAGGTGTAGAGGCGTCTTTGAAAAATCGTCCAGCAGAAATCGGTAACGATGATGCATCTTTAGCAGAATATCGTGATAAGATGTTGATTGAATTATTAAAGTTACATCATAAGTTATAGGACCGTCACATTGGTCCTTTTTCTTTGTCTATTTTTTTGCTATACTATTTTTTAAGGAGTGACAAAATATGAAAAAAGTTGTCGGGACTATGTTTTTTAAAGATGGAAAATTATTGATTGATAAACCGCGAAAGCGTCCTACTTTTCAAATGATTGGTGGTTCTGTTGAAGAAGGAGAAAGTGTATTAGATGCTGCAATTCGTGAATGTCACGAGGAGTTAGGAAATAATGCTATTTTTGATCCAGAAAAGTTAGAACCTGCTATGAATTTTCGTGAGATTGCAACCAGTGACCAAAAAACCGAAATTGATTTTTATGTCTTTTTGTATCGTGGAGAATTAGAAGGAACTCTTTCCACTTCCGATGAGATTGAACAATTTATGTGGTTTGGTCCTGAGGATGATTTTTCGATTTTGTCTAACACATTAAAGAATGAGGTTATTCCATTTTGTATTCAGAATGAGTTGATTTACGAATCTACTGTTCAATTTAAAAAATAGGAACATTTATAGTTAGAAAGAGGAAATACTATGGAATATAAAAAATTTAATCAAGTAATTGTCGCTCGTATCGATAAGGGTGAAGAGATTTTAACGGAAATTGAGCATATTGCTAAACTTGAAAAATTAAACTAGCGAACATTAATGCTTTAGGTGCGGTTGGAGACTTTACTGTCGGAGTTTTTAAAACCAAAGAGAAAAAATATGATTCCAATTCTTTTCAAGGAGATTATGAAATCGTCTCTTTAACGGGAACTATCAATACGATGGATGGAGAATTTTACTCTCACTTACATATGAGTGCAGGTGATGAAACTGGAACAGTATTTGGAGGTCATTTAAATCGTGCGATTGTCAGTGCCACTTGTGAGATGGTTATCTATATAATAGATGGCGAAGTTGATCGTAAATTCGATTCTGATATTGGTCTTAATTTGTTTTCATTTTAGTTGACAAATAACCTGTATAGTTTTTATAAACATTCTTAATTATATTTTGCTTTTTTGGTATCATATTAATGTATGATACCTTTTTGTTAGGAAGTGATGCTATGTTTTTTGATATCATCTTGTTGTTGATTGGCTTTATTGTCATTATTAAGTCTTCTGATATATTAGTAGATGCGGCCTCTTCTTTGGCACTTAAATTGAAAATTCCAAAGATGTTAATCGCTTTGACAATCGTTGCATTCGGAACTTGTGCTCCGGAAGTTGCGATTTCATTTCAAAGTGTATCGGCTGGAAATGGTGCCATTGCATTTGGTAATGTCGTCGGTAGTTGTATCGTGAATATTCTACTAATCATCGGTTTGGCAAGTTTTATTCATCCAATTCGAGTGAAACATGCGACCATTAAAAAAGAGTTGCCACTACTATCGATTGTCACTTCTGTTTTTTCTATTTTGATGTTGGATCGTGTTTTTAATCCTTTGACTGGATCTTCTTTTTCTAGGGCAGATGCTTTGATATTGATGCTACTTTTTTTGATGTTTGTATTATATTTAGTTCAAATGTTATTTCGTCGTGATTCTAACAATATAGAAGATGTTAGAATTAAGTATCCACCTGTTGTTTCCGCACTTCTTTTATTGGGTTCCATTATTTTAATTGCACTAAGTAGTGATTTGATTGTCGATTCTGCTCAGAATATTGCTAGAGCAATGCATATTAGTGAAAAAATTATTACAATGTTTGTTATTGTAGTAGGAACAAGTTTACCAGAAATGATTATGACGATTACAAGTGCTAGTAAAGGTGAATTTGATATGGCTATCGGTAACATTATCGGTACGAATATTTTTAACATTTGTATTGTCTTAGGACTTCCAATTTTAATTTATGGAGATATTCCATTGACTGGATTTGGGTTAATTGATATCGGTATGGTTTTCTTATCGTCGACACTTCTATTTATCTTTGCTAGAAGTGAACGGGTCATCAATAAAAAAGAGTCAATTGTCATGTTAGTGATATTCGCTTTGTATTATATTTATTTATTATTTTAAAAATGTTTGTATAAAATATGATTATTTGATATAATCATCTAGGGTATGATAATTCATACAAAAACAGAAATAAAGAACGAATTTTGATTTTTTGAAATCGTGTTTTTCTTTGGTATAAATTAATTTTAATTCATATTCTTTATAGGAGGTAACATGTTAGAAGGATTTCAATTTATTACGATTTTTATAGAAGGAATTATTTCATTTTTTTCTCCGTGTATTATTCCGTTGATTCCACTTTATATGAGTTATTTGGCTGGAAGTGCTAGAACCGTTTTAGAGGATGGAACAGTCGTCTACAAAAGAAAAACGACACTATTTCATACTTTGTTTTTCGTTCTTGGAATTTCGATGTCATTTTTCTTATTAGGGTTATCCTTTAGTGCCGTTGGATTGTTTTTTCAAGATGTTCGTCATATTTTATTGATTGTGTGTGGTGTTTTAATTATTTTGATGGGTTTATTTCAGATTGGCTTGATACGGATTCCATTTTTACAGAAAGAAAGGAAGCTGTCTGCCAGGATTAATTTAAAAAAGATGAATCCGGGTGTTGCATTTGTTTTAGGATTTTTATTTAGTTTTGCTTGGACACCGTGTGTTGGACCGGCGTTATCATCTGTTCTTATGATGGCAAGTAGTGGTAGCAGTGCGATGATTGGAAACTTGTATGTTTTGTTCTATGCGTTAGGTTTTGTTGTCCCATTTTTAGTATTAGGGTTATTTACGACAGAGGCATTGAATTTGTTAAAGAAGTATCAAAAGGCATTGATGAATTTAGTAAAAGTAGGTGGTGTTTTATTAGTTGGAATTGGAGCTTTCCTGTTATATGACGGTATCGATAGTATTCCTCGTAAGACGTTAAATTCTTGTTCCATGGATGATAGAGGATTGTCTAGTTGTGGTAGCAGTTCTAGTACATCCGAATTGACAACTCCACCAGATTTACAGTTATCCGATTATCAAGGTAGCTCCTATCGTTTATCCGATTATTCTTCTCAGACAGTCGTTCTTAACTTCTGGTCTTTATCTTGCGGTATTTGTAAAGAAGAGTTAAATAGTATTCAAAGATTGCAGGAAGAACTAGGAGATGAGGTTACGATATTGACGATTGTTGATGCCGGTATGAGTCATGCAAGTAATGAAGAAATTCATTCTTACATTCAGGACCATGGATATACATTCCCAGTTTTATTTGATCAAGATGCTAAGACATTTGATTCTTATCGTGTCACATCATATCCAAATACGTTCATTATTCGAAATGGTGAGATTCAAGTAAAAGTACCTGGTGCATTAGAATACGACTCTTTAAAAAATTTAATTGAAGAACATATATAGAGTAAATGAATCGAGTTCGTTTTTTGAATATTCATTTTTGATTTGATCGTCATGTTTTATGGCGATTTTTTTGATATAATGGAATCAGAAGGTGATTTTATGATTCGAAAATCTGCAGCAATCGATCGTTTTTTGAAAGAAAATCCACAATTGCGAGAAAGAAGGTTTGGTTTACCAGATATTGGTAGAAGGCTAGATCACGAGAAATTCAATCCGACAGTGCAAGCCATTGCGGATGCAATCGACTTTTATGGTTACGAAGTGCGGGATGAAAACATTACTGTAATACCAGATATCGATTTAGGTGGCGGCAACCCGATTCGTTCTAAGCCTTTCCCATTAGCAATTGCCGAGATGCGTAAGGCTTTGGATGAAGAGATGTATCGCTATCCTTATACAGAGGGCGATGACCGAATTCGAAAAGTCCTTTTGGATTACATCGAACAGGAAGGATTTATCAATACGGAACCGTATTCTTATTCTGATGTCGATGAAAAGGGGTTGTCAGTTCACAACTTGACATTTTTGCCATCTACTTCTATTACGTTTAATTTAATCATTAATATTATTTCTAGACCAGGTGACGTCGTATTGATGCCGGGGCCGAATTATGGCTTGTTTATTATTCGGGCCGAACGGGCTGGTGCAGAAGTTGAGATTTTGCCGGTAACGAAGGAAGACCATTTTTTGGTGGATCCGGATAAGCTTGCTGCTAAAATCGATGAAATTAATGCCAGTTTAAAAAACGTTTATCATAGAAGAAAAGGTTATGTTCCTAGAGTGGTAGCATTTGTCAATGCCAATCCAAATAATCCAACTGGAAAAGTTATGGGTGAATCAGAAACGGATCGACTTACGAAAATCGGACGTGTGTGCTTAGAGCGTGGTGTGTTTGTAATAGACGATTTGGTTTATCGGGATTTAGTGTTTGAACAAAAAAATATTGCCAAACCGATGGCTAGTATTCCGGGGATGTTTCGCAATACCATTTCTTTATTTGGGCTTTCTAAAAGTTACGGAATGGCTGGTCTTCGAGCAGGTTTTGTCGTTGCCGATGAAATTGTCATTAGAGAAGTGATTAACCGTATCTTTCAGGAAATGGATTCTGCTCCTGATATCGTTGGTCGTGCTTTGGCAGGTGCATTCAATACTTCATTAGACCGCAAACAAGTATACGAAACGTACTTTGCAGATTTAAGAAAACGATATTTAGAAAAATATTATTTATTGTATGCTTTGGTAGAGGGAATTGATACAGTGCCAGAAAACTATCGTGAAATGGTACGCTTTAAAGTGACTGCTAGATTGGGAACTGAAAACGCGAATGATGCTTTGACAGGGTTATTGTATACAAGTTTTCCTTCTAATTTGGAACCGGATGCTGGATTTTTTGCCATTTTAGATTTTACGGAACTAAAAGGAATGAAGTACAAAGGTCATCGTATTTTGACGGAACGCGATTTGTTGCAGTTCTTCTACAAGACGTGTCGAATTCGTTTTTTGGTTGGTCAATCGATTAGTTGGCCGTACCCAGATGAGTTGGTTGGTCGTGTAACATTTGCTTTAGATGATGAAGTGTTAATCGATTCTTTCTATAAAATGCACAATGCATTAAAAGATTTGACGAGACAAGATGATTACATTATCAGAAAGAACGAATTGAAAGATCAAGAACAGATGGCACATATCAAAGTAGATGGATGGCGCAATGCTTATGACCGAATTATCGCTTCTAGGTATTTGAATCAACTCGATTATGAAAAACAGACGAGTCGTTATATTGCTAGTTTTGATGAATATCGAGATTTGGTTTTTGTTGCTGCAAGGCAAGATGAAATATTAGGGTATGCTTGTTTTGATCCTAAAGCGGAAGAATCTAAATACGACTCGGAATTAGTAAGTTTATATTTAAAGCCTTCTCAAGTGGGACAGGGAATCGGTACAGCTTTATTTGAAGCAGTTGTCAAAGAACTCTCTTCAAAAGGATGTCACAATATGATTGTTTGGTGTCTTTCTGATAATCAAAAAGGAATCGACTTCTATCGCAAGTTGGGTGGCAATATCGTAGAAGTAAAACAAGCAAAAATTGGTGACGAGCTATATTTAGAGTACGGTTTTTATTACGATTTGGATTCTTATTTAGCAATGGAAGGTGCCGTTCGTGAACGAGAAGAAGATTGATGACATATTGGAAAGGCTTTCCCATTCCAAATTTCGAAGTAGTTTTCATTTGAAACAGAAGGAGCGCACATACATTCAAGAAAAAGGGTTCGATATTATTCAAAGTCATGCCTATGATTTTATTAACAAGCGTCTTGCTCCCATGCATCCATTGCATGATGGAAAACAGACACCGATGAAAGGGCATCCTGTCTTTATCGCTCAACATGCTACTGCTACTTGTTGTAGAGGTTGTTTAGCAAAATGGCATCACATTGCAGATGATCATGATTTGACTACGGAAGAAGTTCATTATATTGTTCAAGTAATTATGACTTGGATTTTAAGAGACTATTCTGGGCATTAGTATGCTTTTTTCGTTTTTTGATATACTAAAAATAATGGAGGATTTATGAAAACAAATAATAAAGTAGTGATTATTGGCTGTGGAAATGTAGGAATGAGTTATGCGTATGCATTATTAAATCAGCGGACATACGTCAATGAACTTGTATTAATTGACTTGAATCAGGACCGTGTGATTGGGGAAGTAATGGATTTGAATCACTGTTTGGCTTTTGCTCCTTCTAAAATTAAAATTAAAGCAGGCGATTATCAAGATTGTAGTAATGCTTCTATCGTTGTGATTGCGGCGGGATCAAATCAAAATCCGGGTGAAACAAGGATGGATTTAATTCATAAAAATAGCAAGATTTTTAAAGGCATTGTTACTAAGGTTGTCGAAAGTGGATTTCACGGTGTGTTTTTGGTTGCTACGAATCCACTCGATGTCATGACGTATTTGACGTATCGTTATTCTGGCTTTGAGCCTTCTAAAGTCATCGGTTCTGGTACGAGCTTAGATACGGCTAGACTTCGTTATTTGATTAGTGAAAAGATCGACGTCAGTCCCAAAAATGTTCATGCTTACGTCGTTGGAGAACATGGGGACTCCGAATTTGTGCCGTGGAGTAATGCGACGATTGGATTACAAAATATTCAAAACTTTTTATCAGCAAAAGAGATGGATGCAATCGCTGATGAAGTGAAGAATGCAGCCTATGAAATCATCAAACGAAAAGGAGCCACTTACTATGGCATTGGAATGTGTTTAGTTCGAATTACTAACGCAATTTTAGGAGATGAAAATACCATCATTACAGTATCTACTTATGATAAAGATAACGATGTTTACGTAGGGTTACCGACAGTATTAAATCGTAACGGTGCCGATAAGAAAATCTACATTACATTAAATTTAGAAGAGACTAATCGGTTACAAAAGTCAATCGATTTGATTCATGATGCTATTGCGTCTATCAAAAAGTAAACCGGATTGTAAAGATTTTATGAAAGAGATTGTTTTTTTCAGAGTATAACAGAGATTTGTGTTATACTCTTTTTTGTTAGGAATGATAAAATGAAAAAAGTTGAGTTACATTTACATTTTGATGGTTCGCTTAGTATTCCTTATGCCTCTAAGTTGATGGGCAGGGATGTCACTAGCGAACTTGTTTCTGTTCATGCGAAGTCATTGGCAGAATATTTAGATAAATTTACGCTTCCGGTAAGACTTTTACAGTCACGGGAAGATATCGAGACGTTTGCTAGTCTTTTGGCGAAAGATTTGGAAAGCGATGAGGTCATTTATGCGGAGGTTCGTTTTTGTCCACTTCTTCATACCGGAGTTTTGACTGCTGATGAAGTTATCGAAGCTGCTTTGGCGGGATTTCGTCGTGTTCCAGAAGTAAAAATCAATTTAATTTTATGTATGATGCGTAATTTTTCTATAGAAGAAAATAAAGAAGTGATTCGTCTTGCCAAAAAGTACCGAAATCAACATGTCGTTGCTATCGATTTGGCTGGGGATGAGGCATCTTATCCAACGAGTGCTTTTGAACCGTTATTTGAACTGGCCAAAAAAGAGAGCATTCCGTATACGATTCATGCTGGCGAAGCGGATGGTGCTGAAAGCGTTCACTCTGCCATAAAGTTTGGTACGAAAAGAATTGGTCATGGCGTGCGCAGTATCGAAAGTGATGATGTCGTTCAAGAACTGATTCAAAATGAAGTCACTTTGGAGGTTTGTCCGAAGAGTAATTTAGATACAGGTATCTATGAATCACTCGACGAACATCCTGTTCGTAGGTTGGTTGATGCTGGGGTGCTTGTAACAATCAATACAGATAATCGTACGGTTTCTAATACTTCCTTAGAATATGAGTATGACCTTCTGCGCAACACGTTTGGTTTTACTGATGTCGATTTTGTAAAATTTAATATCAATGCTATCAATGCTTCTTTTCTACCAGATGAGGAAAAAGAAGAGTTGAAAAAGCAGTTGCTATAGGAGTGTTTGATATGCCTGTTCAAAAACCTCGTGTTAAACTGTTCACTCCTTCTACTTTTGTTCATGCAAAGGATATGGATTTGTACGATCATTTGTCATTTTCCGAAAATCCTACTGGTGTGGTTTCCTTCTGTGATATTACATTTGATGCTTGCAAGTTTGAAAAAATCGATTTTCATTTGTTAGATTTTAAAAACGTATTTTTTTGTGATTGTATTTTTGAACATATCGATTGTTCGAATTTGGAATTTTATAAATCCAATTTTACTCGTTGTCAGTTTATCGATTGTAAAATGATCGGTACTTCTTTTATTGATTCTACTTTGTTAGATGTTACCTTTCATTCGTCTTTAATGCGTTACAGTAATTTTGCTAATTGTAAATTTCAACACATTTCGTTTGTCAAGGCCGATTGCTTGCAGGCTTCTTTTCATTATCTTGACGTCAAGGATTTGTCAATTTCAGAATCTTGTTTGGATGAGACAGAATTTTTAGAAAGTTCGTTAAATCAAGTCGATTTGTCGGATTCCTCTATTTCTGGTATCGTTACGGATTTGAAATCTTTGAAAGGTGCAAAGGTAAGTTTTGAACAAGCGGCATCTTTGGCTCAAATTTTAGGTGTTACGATTGTATAAAAAAAGACTCAAATGATTTGAATCTCGTTTCTTGATATAGAAACTAGTTTCGTTCAAAAGAGTCTTTTTTAATCGATAATTGTAATTTTTTCAATGACAGGTTGATTTTCTTTTGCGACTGTACCATTTGAGTCTTCGGCCGTTACACTAGTAGCGATGGCATCGACAACGTCCATTCCTTCTGTTACGTAGCCAAATACAGCATAACTTCCATCTAAGTATGTAGAGTCTTCATGGACGATGAAGAATTGGCTACTGGCGCTGTTCACTGCACTACTACGTGCCATTGAAATAGCACCCCTCGTATGGGATAGAGTATTGTTTACTCCGTTTTGAGTAAATTCTCCACGAATCGTGTGACCAGAGCCACCTGTTCCATCACCATTTGGGTCTCCGCCTTGAATCATGAATCCTTCAATGATACGATGAAATGTTAAGCCGTCATAGAATCCAGAATTTGCTAGATCTATGAAATTTTGAACGGTAATAGGAGCTTGATCAGCATCTAATTCTACTTTAATGGTTCCGTAGTCTTGTACTACAATCTCGGCATGATGTTTTCCTGTCAATGTTTCTTCGTCGCTACTACATCCAGTTAGAAATAGAAGCGGTATTAATACGATTCCTAATAAGAATCTGAATTTTTTCATATCTTCACCTTTCCTTTAGAATCATTTTATCATATTTTAAGGTTATGGTATAATAAAAATAGAGGTGAACGATATGGACGTTGAAATTAGACAGATGAAAGAATCTGAACTTTCCCAAGTTGCTCGTCTAGTGCAACGGGTATTTGGGTATGATGCAGTTCCACAGAGGTTGGATTCGGGCGATTTTTCAGTTGTTGCTGTCGTCGGTGGTAATATTGTAGGACAAATCTTGGTTCATCCCATTGTTGATCCTTTTTTAAATCGAACACAATACTATTTGCAAGATGTATGTGTAGATGAGGAATATCGTGGTAAAGGAATTGCTTCTAAAATGATGCATTTTGTATTTGATTTTGCACAAGAAAATCATATTTTTCGAATTTTCCTAACATCGAGTAGAAATCGTTTGGATGCGCATGCGTTGTATGAAAAATTTGGATTTTATGTGCGAAATTCTGATATTTTTGCAAAGGATTTTGAATGAGTTTATCGTTTTGTTCGGTATACTAACGATAAGTAGAGGAGTTGAGCTATTATGTATTATGATCACAGTTATTTTTATACACAGATTAGTGAGGAAGAATATCAAAAACGAGTATTAGATGCGAAAAAAAATGTACGTTGTAATACCGTTCGGCATGTTCTTAGTATATATAAAGGAAAGGCTGGCACTTTGAAGATTGATCGAAGCCGTTTTCATATTTCTGTGAAAGATGGAAAAGATTATTTGGTAAGAAAGACATTTACTCTTTCTAATTATGATTTACAAGTAAAATATTATTTGGAGACGACGATTGTAAAAGGGTATGAAGCAAACGATGTTATTTATAATAAGATAGCTGGTATCGGATGCTTCGTGATGCAACGGGATAATTACATGAAAGCAGATGGTACTTTTTTCCATGCATCAGAAGTATATGGAAATCGTGTTTGGCATGATGATCCGAAAGTCATTCAACAAAAATTTATTCAATATGACATAAATTGGAAAAATGTTGCCTATACTATAAATGAGAAAGATTTCATTGAGGGAAAAGTAAAATTTTAAAAAAAATAAAAAAGTTAGCACTCTCTGTTGACAAGTGCTAAATAAAGTGGTATAACTATAATTGTTGAAAGGAAGGATGAAATATGATGAGTTTAATCCCAAGAAAATTTTATTTAGATGACATTTTTGATAATTTCTTAAGCGATCCTGAGGAAAGTAATATGAAATGTGATATTTATGAAAAAGATGGTGATTATCACATTGAAATGGATGTTCCTGGATTTAAGAAAGAAGATATTAAAATCGAATGTGACAAAGGCTATTTGACAATTACAGCTGAGAAACATTCTGAAGATAAAGAAGAAGATAAGAGTAAAAAATACATTAGACGTGAAAGATCTTATGGTAAATACCAAAGAGAATTCTATCTTGGAGATGTAGAGGCTGATAAAGTTCATGCAGAATTCAAAGATGGAATGCTTAATATCACAGTTCCTAAGAAAACTGAAGTTGAAACTAAGAAACTTATCTCAATCGAATAATATTGAATTCATCAAAGAGTGCCCTGCAGGGCATTCTTTTTTTGCAATTTTGTGTCAACTAAATTTTTTCAATTTTTGATTTATACGTAAAATGTTTGGCAAATTTGTAAAATGAGTTTATAATAAAGACAGAGAAGAGGAAATTTTAATGAATGTAAAGGTCGGAACAAAGTTCGACATACATTGTTATAAACATGATGGTAGCATTCATAGAACATGGGATGAAGCCGTTCTCTTAGAAATCCACGACGATTATATGGTTTTCGGTAATGATAAGACGAGAGTCATTGAATCGGATGGCCGAAGTTGGAAAACAAAAGAACCTGCAGTTATGTACTTTTATAAAGATAAGTGGTTCAATATTATCGGTCAATATAAGAAAGATGGCATTTATTATTATTGTAATATTGCCTCTCCATTCATTTTAGATGGCACGACGATTAAATATATTGATTACGATTTGGATTTACGTGTTTTCCCGGATGGATCGTTTAAAGTGTTAGATCGAGGTGAATACAATTATCACAAAGGATTGATGCATTATTCGAAAGAACTTGATGTTGTTTTGAAAGAAGAATTAGGAAATTTAATTGAGATGGCAAAGGAACATCAAGAACCGTTTTCTACTGGTATAGTAGAACATTTTTATAACAAATATGTCGAGTTAAAGAAGAAAGTTACGCATAAGTAACTTTTTTTGTAAAAAAATTAAAAAATGTGTTGACTTTGTGAAATGTGGGTGTTATATTAGAAAAGCAATCCGCAAAAAAGTGTTGATTTTTCAAGTAAAATTAAAAAAAATATCAAAAAAGATGTTGACAATAACATATAATTTTGATATATTTAGTAGGCAACTTGAAAAAAGATTGCAAGATCTTTGAAAACTGAGCAAAACGTCAAAACCTTTGAAGTCAGGAAATAAGAATAAACAAACAAAAAATAAATTTTTTTGGAGAGTTTGATCCTGGCTCAGGATGAACGCTGGCGGCATGCCTAAGACATGCAAGTCGTACGAAGTAGCCCAAAGAAGTGGAGTGCTTGCACGAAGCGGACTTGGATTACTACTTAGTGGCGGAAGGGTGAGTAACACGTGGGTAATCTGCCTCAGAGACTGGGATAACTACTAGAAATGGTAGCTAATACCGGATGAGAGATAGAAAGATACGTTTTTCTATAGTAAAAGAAGCCTTAAAGCTTCACTTTGAGATGAGCCTGCGGCGTATTAGCTAGTTGGTGGGGTAAAAGCCTACCAAGGCGACGATGCGTAGCCGACCTGAGAGGGTGATCGGCCACACTGGGACTGAGACAC
>QAMK01000003.1 GCA_003149915.1 Bacillota bacterium | reverse complement strand
GCAGAGTAGCTATGTAGGGAATGGATAACCGCTGAAAGCATCTAAGCGGGAAGCCAACTTTAAGATGAGTTTTCCCATTATTAATTAAGTAAGATCCCTCAAAGACGATGAGGTTGATAGGCTGGAGATGGAAGCGTAGCGATACGTTGAGTTGACCAGTACTAATCGATCGAGGATTTAATCATTATTAAATAATTTGATGAGCATATTATCTAAGTTTTCAGAGAATTATTCGAAAAATAGAATAAAATTTCCTTGGTGACAATAGCAAAGAGGGTCCACCTGTTCCCATCCCGAACACAGAAGTTAAGCTCTTTAGCGCCGACGATAGTGAAAGCTAAAATAGGACGTTGCCAAGGATTTTTTTTTTTGTTTATAAATATTTACAGTTTTATTTCTTAGACAACTTTAATTTTGTTGTCTTTTTTTTGTGGTTGTGGTATTATAAGATTGTATATTCATAAAAAGGAGTGGTTGGCATGGCTGAAACCAATACATTGATTACGGAAGAGGATATCCAAAAACAGAGAGAGTTAGTTAGTAATTTAGAAGCTAATATGCAATCATTACAAACTCGGTTACCAGAGTCTAGTGCACGTATTGAGTCTTTAACGAAACAAATTGCGTCAAATGAATCAGAGGCACAACAACCTGTAGTACAGGCAAGTTCTGATGATTTCGAGGAAATGATTCCTATGATTCCTGCAGAATATAGTGAGTTAGAGAAACAATATCAAACTATAGCTGACGATGCAGACATTAAAGTTTTAGAAGAAGAAGTCCGAAAACTTGAGTTGGATACTGTATATGGTCCTAATCCAGAATATGATACAAAATTAGCAGAGTTAAATCAAAAAAAGACTGCTAGAGAACAAGCATTAAATGATTTGAAAAACCGAATGAATGCAATAAAACCTGTCGAAGTTTCGCAATTGGATTTTATTATCAATCGTCTTAATGATGGTATTGCACATCCATATGATGATTTTATAGCTGATAAAGAATTTATAGATAGTTTGGCTGTCCTTTTTAGTAAAGAACTTCCGAATGAGATGATAGAACCACAGGGTATATCTACGACTGAAATTGACGACTTGAATACTAAACGAAACGAATTGATAAAACAATCTCGTGATATGATTCAAAATTCTCCTGAATATTTGACTTTAGTTAACACAAGAGATACTTATCAATCTAGTCTTAATGAGGCTAATGACATGTTTAATGCATTGCAGGAATTTGTTGCTAAGTCTTCTGCTATGGAAAAGGAAGCAGAAGTATCAAATACTACATTGACATCAATGTTGAGTGATAGAATTGATAAACTTGTGGCGCAACAAACTTCGTTAGAATTTCTTCTACAGCATATGAGCCCTGATTCTCCGGATTTTTCTAAAACACAAAGAGAAATAGATGATATTAAAAATACACTTCACACCCAGGCACTTTTTGCAGAGTATGCTGAATTAAGTCCTGATGAACTGGAATCTCGTCGAATGCAATTAATAGATCAAAGAAGATTATTTGGTCGCACTGTTGATGATTTTAATAGAGATATTGGAAGATTTGTACCAAATACAGATGAATATCGTGAGATTCAAAGTCAAATTCATTCGATTGATGAGCAACTAAAAAATGCTCATTCTACAAAAAAAGCATCTTCTTATAGTGCTTTGATTCAGCAAAGAAATCAATTGAATAAAGAAATTGCTACAAATAAGTCAAAACTAGAAAAGGCTACAAAAGATGAAGACTACAGTGAAATTCAAAGGATAAGTGGTTTATTAAAAGATCAAAATAATAATCTGACTACAATTAATGATCAGTTATCTAAATTTGAAGTTAAATTCAAAGATCCAATTCAAAGATATCATGAGTTACGCGAAAGAGTTGAGCGTGCTAAAGCTGATTCTGATGATATGTATCCTGAATTTGAAAAAGATTTAGCGGCATTGCGTAAAATTGAACGTGCAGCTTATTTGCATATTCATCATCGCGATAAGGAAATTGGTGTAACTCCTACACCAGAACCTCCTGCTCCACCAGCTGCTACTAGTTCCAGTGATGTTGATTTAGAAGATCAATTAAACAGGGCGAAAGAAGAACACAATAAATTAATTGGAGATGTAAATAAAACTAGAGCAGAAATCGATGAAGCAAAAAATAAGTTGGATGAGTTAATTGCTAAGAAAAAGGAACAAGATAAAAAAGCAGAACCACCTGTCAATCCGTTTGATAACTCAGGAACTGCTACTATTAAAGCAACTCGTTGGGAATGTAAATTTCAAGGTTATGCTAAAAAAGGTTTGGTAAAGATTGCAACAAGCACTGCTTTTGGCAAGAGAATATATGATAATCTTCGTGCTAAAAGAGCAGAAAAATATGCTAAGAAATTGAATTGTCTTCAAGAAGTATATGATGTAGCTAATGCTAATTATAATCGTATTGAAGGAAATTATAATCGAATTGCTAATGAAATTAGTAATATGCAGAATTTAATTGATCAAAAGTTAGAATTTGAAAAGTTACAACTAAAAGTTAATAATGAAAAAAAATCTGTTCAAATTATAATGCAACGGCGTGTAGCATTATTTAAAAAATCATTGGATTTGTTGAACATTCCTGATGATCAGAAACGAAAGATATCAGAAACTGAAGTAAGGCAGATGTTAGAAACTAAATCTGATCAAATGTCTAAGGAACTGCTAGGACAGTTAAAAAAATATGCAGATTTGATGAAAAAAGCAAATAATGCTATGAAAAAGGATGCTGAGGAATTAGCCAATGTGAAGAATCAATACCATCAAAGTCTTAAACAACATGGTTATGATTCGGCAACAGATCCTAAGAATCTTGAAATTCAAATTACGACTCGTTTGGATAAAGCAAAAGAAGAACAACAGAATTTTGATTATTCACAACTTGAGACTTTGTCAAGTGATCGTGCTCTTGCTGAAAAAAAATTAAATCAATTCAAAAACTATGTTCAGAGAAATGGTGCTACCATTACTCCTGTTGAAGTTGAATTGAATCCTGACGAATTGACAGAACGTAAAGTTAAATCTTCTGTTCCAAAACAAAATCGTTTCTCCGTTTGGTTTGACGGTTTAAAACAAAGATTTTCTCGTAATAAAGACGAAGAGCTAGCTGAATATGCTTTTGCTAATGCAGGTGAATTAGATAGTAATCCAAAGGAAAATTCACCAGAATCTATCACTAGCAACAATCCTGCTACTCAGTCTCCTAAAGAACCTAGCGAAGAACAAGATTTTTCAGTTCCAATTCAACCTATTGAAAAGTCACAAAATGCTCCAGTTGGGTTGCCAGTAAAACCTTCTGTAGTTTCTACTCAGGCACCTCAACGTCCAGAACAAATTCGTGTTGTTCGGCCTTCAAAGAAGACTTCAGAAGAATCAACGATTGCATCAGATTTACCAAAAGCAATATTAGGAACAGACGAATCTAGATTACAGGCTCGTGCAGACAAATTTGAAAGAGATTCTGCTAAAACTGTTATGCCTACTCAAGATTCAAAAGATGTTACTAAACAAGAGAGTACACCGAAAGAGGATTATTCCGCTTATGAAGATCAAACAGTTCGCCAACTAAGTGAAATAGGAATTGATTATAATTCGTTATCTGATGCTGCAAAAAAAGCTGCCAGAGAGCATTTTGTTAAATATTTTGCCTCAGGTGACTCAGCTAAAACGGATGAGTCTACTAGACATATGTAGGATAGGAGGGGAAGGCTATGAATACTAATTATATTCACAAAACTTTGACATTTGATGACGACAAACAATACATCGTTATTAACCAAGCAATTTATCATGGAAAAAATTATTTATTATTAGTAGGAATCACTCCGGATGGTGAAGACGTTAATGATGATGTTGATATTGTCGAAGAACAAAAAGAAGGGGAAAAATTATTCTTTGCTTCTGTCGAAGACCCTGAACTATTCGACTTATTAGCAAAATATTTACAACCGAAGTTTGCAAACTAATAAAAGTATTTAAAAATGAGTTGTACAACTCATTTTTTTTGGGTATAATCTATTTAGGTGATAGAGAATGTATAAAATAACATCTTATAGTGAAGCTGATACAATAGAATTGGCGCAGAATATTGAGTCTGAAAAATTTCCAGATATGGTCATTTGTTTAAATGGTGATTTGGGGACGGGAAAGACTGTATTTACGAAGGGCTTTGCTAGTTCAATGCAAGTTGAAGAAGATATTACATCTCCTACGTTTAATATTATTAAAGAATATTATTCTGGAGAATTACCTTTATTTCATATTGATGCTTATCGAGTTGAAGACCGTACTGATGAATTGGGACTAGAAGAATATTTTCATAAAGGTGGCATTGTTATTATCGAATGGGCTGATATGATTCGGGATTATTTACCAGAAGAGCGTCTTGAAATTAAAATTCGTGCGATGGATTCGGATGAAGATGGTCGTATTATTACGATTAATCCGATTGGGCCAAAGTATGAAGAACTTTGTGAGGCAGTATTATGACAGTGTTTTATTTAGATACTTCTTCCTCTTACCTTTATTCAGCAATTGTTCAAAATGATAAGGTAATTGCATCTATTTCAAAGAAAATGGATAAAGATTTATCTAAGATGACGTTACCTGCGATTGCAGAACTTTTTGAAGAAGCGCATTTGACTCCAAATGAAGTCGATAAAATTTTGGTTGTAAATGGTCCAGGATCATTTACTGGTGTTCGTATTGGTGTCACGATAGCAAAGGTATATGCTTGGTCTCTTTCCAAAAAAATCTCAGTTTTATCTAGTTTAGAGGCGATGGCTTCTTCTATTGACCATTACGATTATATTGTTCCGATGATTGATGCTCGTCGTGGTTACGTTTTTGCTGGAATTTACGATCAAAATGGAACTGCTGTTATGAACAATCAGTATATTTTGAAAACGACTTTGGAAGTTGCAATGGAACAGTTACCTGGTAAAGTTTGTATTGTCACGAACGATACCATTTCTAATGATAAATTTCCTGTTTATCCATATCGACCAAATTATGAGCGGATCATTACTCGTTATGAGAATTTAGAAGAAATTCATCCTCATTTGGTATCACCAGAATATTTGAAGAGAACAGAAGCAGAAGAAAACAGATTAAAAAATAAAGATGAATAGAAAAAGAGTTGATGTACTTTGAGTATGAATATTTTAGGAATAGAAAGTAGTTGTGATGAAACGAGTGCATCTATTGTACAAGATGGTGTAAAGGAAATTGCGACTGTTGTTTCTTCACAGATTGATATTCATAAAGAATATGGTGGCGTTGTTCCGGAAATTGCTAGCCGTGAACATGTTAAAAATATTACGATTGTTTTAGAAGAATGTTTATTAAAAGCAAATATGACGATGGATGATATTGATGCCATTGCTATTACATATGGGCCAGGTTTAATTGGTTCTTTGTTGATTGGAATGGAGGCTGCAAAAACGTTGTCTTTTGTACATCAGAAACCTTTGATTCCGGTTCATCATATTGCAGGGCATATTTATGCGAACAGTTTGGTTCATGAAATGAAATTCCCGTTGATTGCTTTGGTAATTAGTGGCGGTCACACAGAATTAATTTACATGAAAAATCATTATTCCTTTCAAAAATTAGGTGGTACGTTAGATGATGCAGTAGGTGAGTGCTACGACAAAGTCGCTAGAGTATTAAATGTGCCGTATCCAGGTGGTCCACTTGTGGATAAAATGGCTCATAAAGGGGATCCAAGTTATTTATTACCGATTCCTTTACAAGATGATTCGTATAATTTTAGTTTTAGTGGATTAAAGAGCGCTGTTATCAATTTGGTTCATAATGAAGAACAAAGAGGAAATGCAATTCGTCCCGATGATTTAGCGGCATCTTTTCAGAATGTTGTTGTGGAATCCATTACAAGTAAAACGATGAAGGCTTTAAAAGATTACGATGTTCATCAGTTAATTGTAGCAGGTGGAGTTGCTGCCAATCGTGGCATACGGGAACGACTTAAAGTTCTTTGTGAAGAAAATCATGTTGATTGTTCGTTTCCACCAATTGAGTATTGTACGGATAATGCTGCTATGATTGGAGCCGCTGGATATTTTGCATATTTGGATGGTAGACGTGCCGATTTAACTTTAAATAGTGTATCTAGTTCTGAATTAAAGTGAGGTGTTTGAAATGACTGAAAATGTACGTGCACAAGTTTATGCCAAATTGACTATGATTGCGCGTGAATTAAAAGAAGCTGGAGTAGAAATGCCAGATTATTCTGGAGTTGATTCGTTAGAAGATGTAGAAGAGTATATCCGCGAGTTAATTTCGTCTGGAGAGTTAGAAGATTATACTATTGATGCTTTGGAAGAAATTCAAGATACTGATGTAGCAATTGATCAACCAGAAGAAATAGTGGATCCTGAAATGATTCCGGAGGCAGAGGGAGTAGAGGAATATGTTCAAGAAGAACAGTCTTTGGATGGGCTAACTTCCTTATCTCACGTCTGTGATCGGGAGAAGATTCAATACAGTGCGGTTCATGCGGCAGAATCTGAATATGGAGTTGATACGTTTTCGATTCGAGTTGAAGCACAAAACCAAGCAGCAGTCGATGCTTTAATTGCCAATTTTTCGGGTGGAACATGTGAGATGCAATTTTCATACAATTCTTCAGGAGGATTTGACTTAAATATTTACAATCGAAATAATGGGTATGAAGCTGAGGAATTATTTACAGAAATTGCTGATGTTATTGCAACTGCACGTGATGATGTTGATTATTTAGAAGGATTGCCAGAAGATGTTCAAACTGATCAAATTGAGTTTATGGTAGAACATCCAGAAGTTATCGATTCTTATTATACATCTGAGTCTTTGACGGAAGTTTACAATGACAATGCTGAAATGATTAACGATTTGACAGATGCTTCCGATAATTCTGGGGTTGCAGTAGAAGAGAATGCAATCGATTCTGACGGTATTAGTGATACAAATGTGATTACCGATATTGAAACTGGGGAAGTAATTGCAGAAGAAAAATCAGATGAGGCCGCCGATTTAAAGGCTAGTTTAGCAGGTGCGAACGCAGGTATGGTTGCTGCTTCTACTGTTGCTGCTGCTGTTGCGACTACGGCAATTTTAACTGCTGAAGTAGTTAATGAAGCGGTTCAAACTGTTTCTAATTCAGTTAAGACACAAGTTCCTGCTATGGAAGTTGCAGGCATTGTTAATATGTTCCGTGCTAGTGCAAATGAAAATGGAACGGGTTTAGATATTGTCATTCAAGATGATCCTAACAATCCAGAACAAGTGAATGTTACGATGAAAGAGCAAGGCGAAGAAAATAAGCCTGCCATTACCATGTCTTGTGACAAAGATGAATTTAGCCAAGCCAAAGAAGATATGTTGCAGTCAATGGATGCTGGGACAATTGCCTCTAATAAGAATTCTGACGGGACAATGAATTATCGTATGGCTTCCAAAGATATCAATGATCCGACGACCATTACGGTAATATCTGCTCCACCAGCCGAAGTGGATGCCATTCAACAATCTATGGTAAAACAAGATACGATGGTAAAAGTTTATACGAATCAAAATATATCATCACTCCCGAATGATGCTTCCAAAGGGGAGTCCGCATTCAGTAATCTTAATATACTAATTATGGCATTTGTGGTTGCAATTTTGATGATTGGTATCGTTATTGTCTTTGCTTAAAAAGAGTCGGAAATATCCGACTTTTTTTGTTGCTATATTTTTATTAGTCAAAATCGTTTTTAAATGTTATAATAAGTTTAAGAAAATGGGAGGTATGGGAATGATTAATCATTTTTTTGAGAATTTTGATGCAATTACAGATTATTATAATTTTTTAATTGCCAAAACCAAAAATTTAGAATATGTTGGAATTACAAACGAATGGTTAATTGATAATTACTATTTGCTGGTTGAACATAAAAATAACATTGTTCGTGAAAAGAAACAGTTAGCAAAACAGGTGAAACATTCTTTGTATATGAATAATGCTATTAAGAAAATCATTTCAAAAAATAATTATAATATTGATTTTCATAAATTGGTGAAAGAGTTGAATTCTTATCAACACGAAAACCATTATTTCTTTTCTTATAAGGAAATTACGTTTATACCAATTTTATTATTGTTTAACTATGTTGAACGGTTGCGAGAGTTATGTGAGGATGAGAAGAGTAAATTAGTTACGAAGGATTTTATTTCGGAAGCAGTTGAAAAAGTTGATAACAAAGAAATTGCGATTGAAGATTTTATTACAACTGATTTTGATTTTAGTGAAAATTTTGATTATATTTACGAATTGAATAATCAGTTAAAAGAACTTGGTACGAGATCTAATAAAGCATTTAAAGAGTTAAATAAAATTTTGGAAGCTCACCAAATTAGTTTAAAAGAAGTTTTAAACGAAGCATATCAGTCTAGAATTGATAATAATATTTTAATTTCTAATTTGTTTAACGATTTAAAAGAGTTTTTTGAATTAACGAGTGAGGAATTGTTTGAAAACATCAGTTTGGCAGAAAAACGGTTAATGCGTGATGAAATATATGATCATATGACGGTAGAAACCAAAAATATGTATCGAAATCGCATTGTGAAACTTGCAAAGAAAGCCAAGTTATCTGAATATGAATATATTTCAGGACTCATTAAAGAAGGAGAAAGAAATGAAAAACACATTGGATTCTATCTGTTTGAACAGAAGAATTATATGGGGCGTGTTTGGTTATACATTTTATTTGTAGTAATTGTTTCTGTAATTATTACGTATTTCCTTGCACCACATTTCCTTTCTAACTGGATTTTAAGTTTCGTAATTTTGATTATTCCAGTTATGCAACTGGTAATTCAAATTGTCAATCATTTGATGACCCGGTTTGTAAGGCCAAAACCAATTCCTAAGATGGATTATTCCAAAGGAATTCCAGAAAAAGATGCAACGATGGTTGTAATCCCTACTATCATCAGCAACACAAAAAAGATTAAAGAAATGTTCGATACTTTGGAAACATACTACTTGGTTAATCGAACCAACAATCTTTATTTTACGTTACTAGGAGATGTAAAGGCAGAGCAGAAAGCCGTCATGCCATACGATAAAGAAGTTAGTGAGTACGGTGTGATGTATGCTAAGAAGTTAAATGAAAAGTATAAGAAAGAGATTTTCCATTTCGTTTATCGAAAACGTTTTTATAATCCAAAAGAGAGTTGCTATTTAGGATACGAGAGAAAACGTGGGGCATTACTACAGTTCAATCGTTTGTTATTGCGAACGATGTCTAAAGAAGATCAACAAAAATATTATGTCATTCATACTTTGAAAGATTTCCACGTTAGTATTAAATATGTCATTACGTTAGATACGGATACAAGACTTGTATTAAATACAGCTTTGAATTTAGTTGGTGCGATGGCTCATCCATTGAATCATCCAGTTTTGAATAAAAAAGAGAGTAAAGTTATTCGCGGATATGCATTGATGCAACCTCGTGTCAGTGTTGATATCGAGTCTACAAACAAATCTCTTTACTCACAAATTTTTGCTAGTATCGGTGGATTTGATTCTTATACTGCAATTGTTCCGAATGCATATCAAGATTCCTTTAACGAAGGAAGTTTCATTGGAAAAGGAATTTACGATTTGAAAGTATTCGATGAAATTATGAATCATCGATTCCCAGATAATTTAATTTTAAGTCACGATTTATTGGAAGGAAATTATTTGCGTTGTGGTTATGTTGGAGATATTGAATTGATCGATGATTTCCCTGCTAAATTCTTGACGGATTCTACTCGTCAACATCGTTGGGCAAGAGGCGACGTTCAAATTATCGGTTGGTTATTCCCGAGAGTTAAAAATCAAGATGGTAAAAGAGTTCAAAATCCAGTTAATACATTAGGTAAATGGAAGATTTTTGACAACGTTGCTCGTATGTTTTTACAACCTGCTATGTTGCTCGTATTAATTCTTGCTATCTTCTTTGGTAAAACTTCTCCGATTTGGTGGATTTTATTTATTCTATTAGAAATCTTTTTACCGATTATTTTCTATTTACAAAGTAAGATTTACGATCGTCATGATGATTTGTTGACCGTTTATTATAAAAATTTAATGAATGGTAGTAAGTCAATTTTATTACGTTCCTATATTGTTTTAGCAACGATTCCATTCTATTCTAAACTATATATGGATGCATTTTTTAGAACGATGTATCGATTGTTAATTAGTCATAAGAATTTGTTAAATTGGATTACTGCAGAGGAAGCAGAAAAGACGATGAAGTCCGATTTGCCAACCTATATTCGCAATTTCTTATTCAATTTAATTTTGGGAATCGTTTTAGTAGTTGTCGGTTTGTTTACTGTTAACTTCTATGCGATTATCTTTGGACTTATCTTTATTAGTGCACCTTTTGTGCTTTACAATGTTAGTCAACCTATCCCGAGTAATTTACAAAATTTGACAGATGATGAAAAAGATAAATTACTAGGAGTTGCTCGTCGTACATGGCATTATTTTGAGGAAAATTTGACACCCGAATACCATTACTTAATTCCAGATAATTATCAAGAAAACCGTGAAGATAAATTGGATTTGAGAACTTCTCCAACAGATATTGCCTTTTCTTTGTTGGCGGTTGTTTCTGCCGATGAACTTGGTTTTATTAAGACAAACGAAGCGATTCGTTTGATATCTAATATTATCGACACTGTGGAAGATTTAGAGAAATGGAATGGACATCTATACAACTGGTATAGTATTAAGACGATGAGTGCAATGCAACCGCAATTTGTTTCTACTATCGATTCCGGTAATTTCGTTGCATCTTTGATGGTCGTTCAACAATTTTTATTAGCAAAGAATGATGAAAAACTTGCTAAAAAGGTCGAACGCTTGGTTCGCAATACGAACTTTAAGAAACTATATAATAAGAAAGATGTATTCAGTATTGGATATGATGTAAACGAAGCTGCCTTGTCAATTTACAATTACAATAAATTTGCTAGTGAAAGTCGTCTGACGAGTTTTATTGCAATTGCTAAGGGAGACGTTCCAAGTAAGCATTGGTTCTGTTTGGATAAGTCATTAACGAGTTTCAATCATGTTAAAGGTTTGATTTCTTGGTCAGGTACTTCTTTTGAGTATTACATGCCGTATTTGTTTATGAAGAACTATCCGAATACGTTATTGGATGAAACGTATCATTTTGCACATATGTGTCAGAAAGAGTATATGGCTAGTATCGACAAAGCATTGCCGTGGGGAATTTCTGAATGTGCATACGACGAATTAGATAATGCCCAAAACTATAAATATCGTGCTTTCTCTACACCGTATTTGAAAGCGAAAGAAGAGAAGGACTCTAGAATTGTATTGTCACCGTATTCTTCATTCATGGCAACACGTCTATTCCCAGAAGATGTTTACCGGAATATGTTGAAATTCCGTGATTTGGACATGTATGGTATATATGGTTTTTATGAATCATATGATGTAGAGACAGGAAATCCTGTCAAAGCGTTCTTTGCTCATCATCAAGGTATGAGTTTGATTGGAATTGCTAACTATTTGAAAGATGGTTTGGTTCAAAATTATTTCCATGACAATGTATCTGTTCAAACATTCGATATTCTATTGAAAGAAAAAGTTCAATTGAAAGCAAATATCGATATGAAGATTGCAAAATATAAGAAATACGATTATGCTAAAGAAAAAATTGAAAACGACATTCGAGCATTCAACTATGTTTCTGATATGCCAGAAGTCTCTGTTTTATCTAACAAGAAATATTGTTTGTTGATGAACGACCGTGGTGATTCTTTCAGTCGTTATCGTACTATTCAATTGAATCGTTATCGTAAAATAACAGAACAAGATTACGGTTATTTCTTATATATTAAAGATTTGGATACTAGTAAAGTTTGGTCTAATACCTATGCTCCAATCAATATTGCACCAGATAAATACGAAGTTATTTTTGCTTCTGATAAAATTAAGTACATTCGTACCGATGGCGATATTACGACGACAACTGAGATTGCTGTTACGAAAGAGCATCATGCTGAAATTCGTAAGATTACATTTACGAACAGTGGTGATGAAGTAAAGAGATTAGAACTTACTTCTTATATGGAACCGATTATTTGTGAAAATATGGCAGATGTCAGTCATCGTGTTTTCAACAGTATGTTCTTAGAGAGCACTTACGATGAAGATACTCATTCTTTGATTACAATGCGGAAAGCCCGTAATGATAATGAGACGAACGTTTACGTTGTCAACCGCATGGTTATCGAAGACCCTTTAGAAGAGTATCAATATGAGACAGATCGTTTCTATTTCTTAGGACGAAATCATAATGCTTCCAATCCAGAGGCACTTGTCAAAACGCTTACTAATACGGCAGGTACGAATGTAGAACCGATTATGAGTTTACGAAATCAAATTGAGGTTTTACCGAATGATTCTACTACTGTTTGTTTGATTAATGGATTCGGTCGTAGTAAAGAGCAGATTATGGATATTGTTCATTCCTATGATGATAACTTATCTGTTAAGAAGGCATTCGAAGTTGCTAATTTAATGAACATCGTCAATACGAAAACGATGAACCTTACAGGTAGTGAGATGCGTGTTTATAACATCATGTTGAACTACTTATATCAAACGACTAAGATTGCTGTTAACGAAGAGAGAAAAGAGTTCTTAAAGAAAAATGCACTGGCTCAAAATGGTTTATGGAAGTTCGGTGTATCTGGAGATTATCCAATTATCTTAGTAGAAATTAACGATATTGGAGATATCAGTTTCGTTATGGATATTTTGAAATGTTTCGAATATTACAAGAACAATTCTATTTTCGTTGATATTATCATCATCAACAGTGAAAATTCCCAATATGCCAAATTAATTCAAAAGGCCATCGATGAAGAAAAATATCGGATGTATACAGTCAACAATTTCTATCATACGCCAGGAACAATTACAGTTATCAATAACGAAGATATTACAAAAGAAGATCGCAGTGTACTGAATGTTGTACCGAGATTGCGTTTCATCTTAGATGATCATAAGTCTTTGAAAGAAAAGATGGATGAACTTCAAAAAGAGAATAAAATCAGTCATTATTCCGGTGTGTTATTGCAACACAATTTACCAGTTTCTACGGACGATTATTCATTGGATTATAAAACTGACTTCGGTGGATTTACGAGAAATGGTAACGAGTATGTGATTTATAATCGAAACACTCCGACTCCTTGGTCTAACGTCATTGCGAATAGCACGATGGGAACCATTATTACGAACAATGGTTGTGGTTATACGTTTGCATATAACAGTGGTGAATTCAAGATTACGAGTTGGACAAACGATATGGTAACGAACGATAAGAGTGAAGGCATTAAAGTCAATGGCGAAATCTTCGATCCGACGGTCTGTCGTCATGGCTTTGGATACAGTGTTTTAGAAAGTGAAACAAGTAAATTAAAACAAGAGTTAACCGAGTTTGTGGCAACAGAAGATAATGTTAAGTTCTTCTTATTCAAGATGACCAATAAAGATAAAAAGAAACAGAAATTGCGTGTCAGTTTCTGGTTAAATCCAACGTTCGGTAATTTTGAAGAAAAAACAAGTCGCCATATTTTAACAGAATTTATGGGTGCTGATAACTACATGAAGATGAGGAATGTTTACAGCATTAATTACAGTAATGTTTCTGTATTTATGTCTTCTTCTTTACCGATTATTCATGCCGTCGATAATAAGGTTTTACTAAAACAAATCGATGTTTCAGTAGAATTAGATGCACAGGAAGATAAGACTGTCGTCTTTACTCTGGGATGTGCAAAGAGCGATGCTGAGAATTTAAAATTAATTCACAAATATAACAATTTGACAGCTGCTAGAAACGAGTTGAAGGCAGTTAAAGATTTATGGAAAGATCGTCTTTCTGTATTACAAGTTAAAACACCGGATAAGAGTACAGATTTCATGTTAAATGGTTGGTACTTATATCAGACAATTTCTTCTAGATTGCTTGCTAGAGCAGGATTCTATCAAGTAAGTGGTGCCTTTGGTTATCGTGATCAATTGCAAGATGCTATGAATATCGTCTATGCTTTACCAGAACTTACTCGTCGTCAGATTTTAACGAATGCTGCGCATCAATTTGAACAAGGAGATGTTCTACATTGGTGGCACGAAAGTAATCATTTTGGACTTCGCAGTTTATATAAAGATGATTATCTATGGCTTGTCTATGCGACAATCGAATATTTGACGGTTACAGAAGATTACGACATTTTGAAAGAAAAAGTTCCGTTTGCAACTGGAGAAGAATTGAAACCAGGCGAACACGAAAAAGGAATTACGTTCGGTTACAGCAAAGAAAAAGTTTCTTTATTAGAACACATGGAACTATCTCTTCATTTAACGATGAACAGTTTAGGAGTTCACGGTCTACCTTTGATGGGTGGCGGAGACTGGAACGATGGTATGAATCGCGTCGGAGTTAAAGGAAAAGGTGAAAGTGTCTGGTTAGGTTTATTCTTCTGCGATATTCTATCTCGGTATATTCCTCTTATGCAGAAGATTAATCCAAAATATAACGTGAAACCTTATCAAGATGCAATGAATCAAATGGCCAAGTCTTTAAACGAACATGCTTGGGATGGAACGTATTACTTACGTGCATACTTCGATAATGGTGCGAAGTTAGGTAGCCATGAAAATACGGAATGTAAAATCGACTTAATTAGCCAAAGTTTTGCTGTATTGAGCGGTGTTGCTCCAAAAGAACGTGAAACACAGGCATTAAATTCTGTTCATGATTTATTAGTCGATAAGGAAAATGGTTTGGTTAAGTTATTAACTCCAGCATTCTCTAAATCAGTAAACAATCCTGGTTACATTATGAGTTATCCAGAAGGGTTACGTGAGAACGGTGGCCAATATACTCATTCTGTTGCTTGGTATTTAATGGCTTTGATTAAAGCTCATAAATACGATGAAGCATACGAATACTTCCATATGATTAATCCGGTTAACAAGACTGCTACTAACGAAGCGGTTTACCGTTACAAAGTAGAACCATATGTGATTGCTGCCGATATTTATTCTAGTCCTAGATATCCTGGACGAGGTGGTTGGACGTGGTATACTGGTTCTGCTGGATGGTTCTATAAAGTTGGTATGCGCGATATTTTAGGATTCTATAAAGAAGGAGATATCGTTCGCATTGCTCCACATGTACCAGCTGGTTGGAAAGAGTATAAAATTCAATATCGATATTTGGATACGACATATCAGATTATCGTTAAACTGGGTAAAGAGAACAAAGTTACCATTGACGGTAAGAAGAATACAAAGATGGAATTTAAATTAACAAACGATAAGAAAACTCATGAGATAGAAATTCAAACAAAGGATGCGTGATTATGTTAAAATTTGATTTTGCGACATATACGAATTCGTATATTCGGGAAGATGAAATTCAGGCGTTTTTGGGGAATCAAGAAAAGACAAAGAACAAACTATATCAGGATTCCATGACTGGATGGCTTAATCCAGACTTGGATCCATCTTTGTTAAATCAATTAGTAGAAACAGGAAACTACATTCGAACTAATTCTGATCTATTATTGGTAATCGGAATTGGTGGCTCTTTCATGGGTGCATATGCTTTGGATCAAATGTTCAGACGTTACTATAACGACTCTCATTTTGAAGTGATTTATGCCGGCTGGAATTTATCTTCTGATTATTTGAACGACTTACTAGCATACATTTCTGATAAACGTGTTACAGTAAACGTCATATCAAAATCTGGAACGACGATGGAGCCATCGCTTGCTTATGAAAAAGTGATGGAAGTTATGCATCAAAAGTATTCAGAAGACGAACTCAAAAAAAGAGTAATCGTCACAACTGATAAAGAAAAAGGAACACTTCGTGAAGAAGTCAATCAAAAGGGTTATACTTCTTTCGTTGTTCCTGACAATATTGGTGGAAGATACAGTGTTTTATCGCCAGTTGGCTTACTTCCTTTAGCAACGATCATCGATATTCGAGAGTTATTGCGAGGAGCCAAAAGTGCAATTCGCTACATCGATCAAGCATACTTGTATGCGGTAAATCGAATCTGTTTGTTTAATCATCATCGCTATGTCGAAAACTTCGTCAGTTATGAACCAAAAATGAATTATTTCTTAGAATGGTTAAAGCAGTTATTTGGAGAAACGGAAGGAAAATCTAATCGTGGTATTTTTCCAACTTCCACCATTTATACTCGCGATTTGCATTCTTTAGGACAATTCATTCAAGAAGGGACACCGCTTTTATTTGAAACGGTTTTGAAAGTAGAAGAGGGAACGGAGTTGCTGGTTGCAGGTAGGGATATGCACGAAGTGAATAATATTACGGTCGACAGTGTTGCCAAAGCACATCAAGTACATACACCAACTCTTATGATAACTTTGGACCGTTTAGACGAGTATACAATTGGGGAAGCGATTTACTTCTTTATGCTTAGTGCCGCTTTTTCTGGTTATTTATTCGGTGTCAATCCATTTGATCAACCGGGTGTAGAAGCTTATAAAAATGAAGTTCGTAAGAACTTAAAAGAGACAACAAATTAATGTTGTCTTTTTTGATTGGTATGATATAATGGTGGTGAATAGATAAAACTTAGGTAATGATTATAGCTAATACATTATGCAGCAGTTCTGTTTTTATCTTTATTTTGTGTGTAGGTTGGGAGTGTTGATGTAATGTATTTTAAGAAAAATAAATATTTTATTATCGCTTTTGTATTGATGTTATTGATTATATTTGTAGCGTTTAAGAATTTTCATCAAGAGTACTTTGGATATGTTAGGACTTATAATTTAATTAAAGAAAATTGCTATGAAGGTAAAGATTTGGATTATTTTCTTTGTGAACGATACGATACACCTGAGAAATTGGAAGAATATTTAACTACAAATGATCCAACTGAAATTTATGAATCTTTCGATGTTCGTTATGTTGTCTCTCTTTTGCGATTCGAATTTCTATTTTCTTTGCCACTTTTATTTCCTCTTTTAGTAGCAATTCTTGTAATTGTTACTATTCACAAAGAGTATTCGTCGGGAATGTTTAAAAATATGTTGATGCGTATGAATTATAAGAAATATGTTCGCCGTTATCAAACAATCGCTTTTAAAGCCGCGTTGATTCCTTTTATTTCATGGATTATTATTTTTTTAATAGCACTTATCTATACCGATTTTAATTTTGGTATGCAATTTCATGAATTTTTTAGCGAAACTTATTATAATTTTCTTTATAATCATACATTGTTATATGCTGTTGGATTCTTGTTTGTTATTTTTTGCGTTAATTATTTCTATGCCAATATTGCTCTGTTTTTTGTTAGACGTAACAAAAATATGTTTGTTGCCATTATTCAAACGTTTATTACAGCTATTCTGTTTGCTTTAGTTATGTATTTATTATTTGCTTTTGGATTGAGTATTCCATTTGGTTTAACAAAGTTAGCCCCATATTTTAATTTTATATCTTATTGTGATGGTTATTATGAAACTCTTCCAATATTGATTGGAGTTATGATTATTTCATTTATTATTTCATTAATTAGTACATTGATTATCAAAAAAGTATATTCGAAGAAAGAGAAGTTGATTTTAGATTATGAAACAAAAGTGGAAAAATAAGGAAATGTTTCAATATATTATATCAAAAGATAACTTTAAGCTTTGCTTTTTGTTTGCTATCTGTATTTCTGTTTATGGTGGAGCTATTTTAGTGACAAATACCCAAAATGTTTTCTCGGCATTTTTGTTATCATTTTCTTTCCCTATTTTTCAAATTTTGTTTTTTGCTCTGTTTTTTTATAATACTTATATGACACTTACAATTGTTAATAGGGATTTGCATAATTATATTTATCGATTAGGTTCAAAAGCAAATTATATTAATTCTTCTATTCGTTTAAGTATATTATCTAATTTATATTTATTGTTATTATTTTTATTAATGTTTTTAACTGCTTATAACTTTTTAGGACCAGGAATTTCCTTTAATGGCGAGATTGACTTAGGATATTTTTTCTTTTTCTTCTTTCGCTATTTTATGATTTGGATTTTAACGTGCATTATTTTGTCATATTTATATTTGATAAGTAAAGTGAAATTATCCTATGTGTTTTCTTGCGTATTTTTAGTTGCCATTTTAGGCTATTCTTATCTATTAGTACCATATCAGTATTTGTTTTTTCCGGGAAGTTTATTGGATGCATATGCGCAATTTCCTAGTTTTTCTATCCAACTCATTTTATCGATTAGTTTCATTATCGTATTAATTATGGCTTTGTTTCTATTATATTTTTACTCTAGAAAAAATAAAGGATTTGATATTGTATGATGTATTTGTGGTTATCCGATATTTATTATTTATTAAGAAAACGTTATTTATATCTATTGATTTTTTTTCTTTTACCAATTCTCAGTACTTTTTTAATTTCTTTTTCGAGTGCGGGATTTGTCGACTCATTTATTTCTGTTCTGGGACTTAACATCATTACAAATCAGTATAGTCCAATGGAAATTATCTCTTATTTGTATTTTGTCTTCTTTGCGCTTTTTCTAGTAATTGATCTTTATTTAAAAGATATACTATATCAATTAGATAATATTTTTATGCGTATGTCTTTATCGAAATGGTATATGCGCAAGACATTCTTATTTATAGCAGTTATGTTTTTTTTAAAATTGTTTCAATATCTATTGGTTGTACTCACTTTCTTGATATTGAAAGGTCCAATAACTTTTTCAGTTTTAGAATTATTGCAATTATTTATAACGGATACATTATATACCGTTTTATTACAATTTCTTATTTTATTTGTTGCTATTCTTTCTTCTTTTAGTAAAGTGAGATGGCTTTCTATTTTATCGATTTTAATTACTTTTTTCTTTTTTTCAAAAAGTATTTTGATTTTTGAGCGTTATTGGGTAGTTTCTATTTTCTTTATTGTCGTATTGATATTTTTGATTTTAAAAATCATTAGTAAGAAAATTTTTGAGAGAATTTATTAGGAGGTTAGATTTATGAAAATTGAAATTAAAAATGTTACAAAAGTATTTGATCATCAAGAAGTGATAAAAAAATGTTCGCTTACTTTAACAGAGGGACATATTTATGGATTTATAGGACGAAATGGTTCTGGTAAGAGTGTTATGTTAAAAATGATTTGTGGATTTTATACTCCTACTACGGGAGAAATTTTGTTGGATGGGAAAAATTATAATCAAGATGGAAAGTTTCCTCCATCTATGGGTGCGTTAATTGAAAAGCCAAATTTTATTGCTGATTTAACTGGCTTTGAAAACTTAAAGTTATTAGCTTCGATTCAGAAGAAAATTAATGACTCTGATATTAACAAGGTTTTAGATGAGGTTCATTTAAATGAAGACAGAAATAAGAAGTATCATAAGTATTCATTAGGAACGAAGCAGAAATTAGGAATTGCTCAAGCGATTATGGAAGATCCAGAGATTATTGTTTTAGATGAACCGTTTAATGGTGTAGAAAATGAAACTGCTGAGCAAATTAGAACGTTACTATTGAAGTTGAAAAAAAAGGGGAAACTAATTATTATTGCCTCTCATATTAAAGAAGATATTGCCATCTTAGCAGATGAGGTCTATGAATTTGATGCTGGTATGGTTACAAAAATGAAAAAGTAATTAAGCTACTAGGCTTAATTTTTTTGTGCTTTTTAATTAATTATGCACCTTTTTATGATTATTCTGATTTCAAAATATAATTTTACTATTTATAAACGATTTTGGATTGCTTTATATGTTTTTTGGATTTTTTGTGGTACTATAAATATAGATACTAGAGGAGAATGATTATGAGCGTATTAGAAGTTAAGAACTTAACAAAAAAGTTTGGTAAAAGAGTCATTTTAGATCAGGTTAGTGTAACTTTAGAAGCGGGAGAAGTAGTTGGATTAGTCGGTCCAAATGGAGCAGGGAAATCTACTTTTATTAAATCCATTCTAGGTCTTTATAATATCGATGAAGGCGATGTAAAAATTTGTGGTTTTGATGTTTATAAACAGCATCGTGATGCTTTGTCTAAAGTTGGGTGTATTGTGGAAAATCCAGATATGTATCAAAATGTTTCAGGTCGTAAAAATTTGAAAATTTGTGCTTTAATGAATGACTTGCCTAAAAATACCGATATTGATTCGGTTGTTCATTTGGTCCGTATGGAAAGTAGAATTGATGATAAAGTAAAAACCTATTCTCTTGGTATGAAACAACGTTTGGGATTAGCTTCTGCACTTTTAAATCATCCCAAGCTGTTAATTTTAGATGAACCGATTAATGGATTGGACCCTCAGGGAATTATGGAACTTCGTCAAATTGTTAGAGATCTTAGTAAGAAAGATAAAATGACGGTATTAATTTCTAGTCATATTTTGGCAGAGATTGGGCAAATGTGTGATCGAATTATTATGATTGATCAAGGTAAGATTGTCGATTCTTTCACTATGGATGAAATTCGTGCAAAAAATATTAGTTTGGAAGAAGAGTATTTAAGCAAGGCTTCCAAAGACATAAGATAGGGGGATAACATGAAAAGAATACTACAGTTAATTCGATGTGAATTTGTAAAAGACTTTTCACTCGTTAAGATTGCCCTTTGTGGAGTTATTTTGTTTCTAGTTAGTTGGATTTTTTTATCTTTTGTTTCTAACATTTATTATCGTTATCATGAAACACCGAGGGAGTTTTATCAAGAAAACGTCGATTATATTATTCAGGAACGGGATAATGCGATTGCAGATAATGCAGCAGAGCCTACGTTCTATCATCAGTTATCAGAAGATGTTTATACCTACATGGTTCCCTATTATGAGGATGCATTAGATAATCCGATTGACTTTATTGAGTACTATTTGACTTTGTTTCTTCGTTCTTATTCGAATCAGTTGGTACTAGAATCCTTGATTGAACATTATGGTACTGACTATGCGACTCAATTGATTTTGGATGACGATCCGGAATTTAACCGTTCGAATAGTTACGATAGTATTATTAAGTATAGTTCGTATACATTAGAAGATTTGAATCAAGAGTTAGTTCGTGAACAGACTATTTGCAGTATTTTAGAGCAAGTAATTACAACTGGTGAATATTATCACGTCGCAGAATATTGGCAATACATCAATCCTGATTCTAATGGATATCTAAATCGTTGTTATCAATACATTATCGACAATAAAATTGTAGATGAAGATGATGTGCGAATTCAAAATCAATGCTTTTATTATGAGTTAGAAGCACAGGAAAAAGAACTTGTTGTTCCAACGTTAGAAGAGTTTATGGATGCCGATCCGTATCAGTATTTTTGGTTAGAAACTTATGATCAAGTAGCACGGTATTACGAAATTCAAAATGAGAAAATTGACCAAGATAAACAAATTGTAGAGTATGCTATTGAACATAATGTCCCACATGGAATTGTAGAGGCAAGTGAGAGTTACGACTATGTTGAACCAACTTCTCAAACCTATATGGATTACGGATTATACTTAGCTTTTGCAGTCATTATTTTACTAACAATTTGCTATGCGGGAACCATTTCTAACGAACATAAAATGGGAACTGTCAAATTGCTTTATACGAGAAAAGCGACTCGTTTCGAAGTTATTACTGCTAAATTGATTTATGTAATTATGAATCTATATGTGTTATGGATTATTGCATCTGTTATTTTCTTCTTTTTAGTAGGTTCTCAATATGGATTTGCTGATTTATTTGGTTCTAGGGTTATCATTTTATTTGGTAATACGATGTCTGTTCCTTATTTGCTTTGGTATTTTGGATCGATGCTCATTTGCTCTTTACCATTGCTTTTCTACGTAGCAGTTTTGGTTTTGTGTTCGGCATTTATTCCAACTACTGCAGTTACATCCGTTTTAATGACAGTTGGAACCATTTTCTTTTCTATTATTTGGATTCTAATTAATTTGATGTGGAGTGTCGATATTAGTGCGGTTGCATTTTTACCGTTTTCTTATATTGAATATGCATTTACGTATTTTAAAAGTTCATTTTACATGTATTCGGTTGCTAGGACAGGTGTTCCTATGGGCTCTTATGGTCTTGTCGTATCTCTTGTTTGTGCTGTTTTGGTATTTATTGCTACGATTATTTTTTACCAGAAAAAAGATATTAAAAATTAGGTGAATTTATGAAATATTTTGGGAAGTTAGTTTATTGTGAGTGGTTAAAAAACTTTACGAGAGGAAAGTTCATCTTTGCTTGTGCTATTTTGGGCATAGTTGCATTTATCACAATATTTGTGAACTTTTATATTATGAATATAGGAACTTCTGTTCCTGTATCACGCGAACAAGAGTACAAGAGTGCATTGAATAGTTACGAACAGGATCCAACTCCTTACCGAGAACTTAAGCTTATGTACTATCAACAATTTTTTGATGATTTTTCAAAATTGATGGAGACAGAGCATCTATCTAAATCCAAAGTAGCAGATCAAATGTATTTTTTGTATCAAAATTATTATTCATATCAGTATGTTTTAGAACATTTTAATCAACCTGAACTTACCAATTTACTAGATTCGGCATCAGAAAGTGAGAAAAGTGATACCTTTTATATATCGCTAAAAAATAATTCTCAAAGTGATTATGAGAGGGTTGCAAAATTATTCTCCTTTTACGAGCAAGAGTTTAATCATATGCACCAAGCGGTGCAAAATGATTCCTATTATCATTATGCACAATACGTGGTTTTGTCAGAAGATTTACAAAGGGAGTTTGTAAGTGAAGACCGTGTTGTCATTCGACCTGAATTTTCTTATGCAGTAGAAAATAAAATAGATGATTACCAGGATATTCGCTTGTTAAGTTACCAATTTTACCAAGATTTTAAACAAAATCTTGAATCCAATCCGATTCCTAGTAGAGAAAAATATCGTTCTGGTGATACTTTAGCATATCGTATGGATACATACGAGCAAACTGTTCAGTATTATGAATTCATGCATGAATATTGGAAGGAAGGAATGGCATTAACTAAGTACGGAATAGAGCATCAATTAAAGACAGATATTCCAATAGTTGGTAATAATTTGTATGCTCCATATCAAACTTCACAAACTTATATGAATTATGGTTTATCACTTGGTGTCGTTATTTTATTTCTATTGATTTTGACAAACTCTTCCATTGTTTCCAAAGAATATGAAGAAGGGACAGTTAAGTTACTGTATACTAAAAAGGCTCCTCGTTGGGAAATATTATTGGCAAAAATTTGTTATCTTATTATTTTGATGTATTTATTTTGGATTGTCGGTTCTATTTTTTATTTTCTTTTTTCTGGGTTATTTTACGGATTTGGAGATTTAATTTCATCCAAATTACTTTATGTGAATGGAGTTGTTGTCGAACTTCCGTATTTAATTTGCTATTTTAGAGAGTTGCTTATTAGCAGTTTGCCTGTCATTTTCTTTATTTGCTTTTTATATGGGATGTCATCTTTTCTGTCTAATGTTGCTTTAACTGCTTCTCTTTTGAGTATTGTCTCTTTGTTTTCTGTTTTTTTCTTTTCTTTGGTATCGTTTTTAAGAGATGTTGATTTTGGTCTGTTTTTTTGGACTCCATTCCCATATTTAAATATGCGATACGTGTTACAATACAACGATAACTTTATTTACTCCCAAGTCGTGTATGGTATTAGCAGAACGAGCTTTGTTCTTCCATGTGTGATTGGAATTGTTCTTGTTTTAGGTATTTCATTCGTTGTTTTGAATTTTCAAGATGTGAAGACAAAGGCATAGAAAAAGGACGTTTTAGTCCTTTTTTTGGTTGATCCACTTTCCAAATATAATGACGATGTAGTACATAATTACAGACAGAATTGCTAGTAGTACGACTCCAGCAATGACGAGATCCAAGTTGAATACTTGACTGCCATACATAATTAAATATCCAATTCCTTCTTTGGATACTAAAAGTTCACCCATGATGACACCGATTAAACACATTCCGATATTGACTCTCATACTTTGTAAAATGGTCTCTTTGTTGGCTGGAAGTACACTGTAATAAAACTGTTTCCATTTACTTACTTTGAAACTTTTTAATACCGTTAGGTACTCGTCTGGCGTATGCATAAATCCCTCATAGATGGTGATAATTGTTACAATTAAGGAAATCATCAGTGCCATGACAATGATCGAATTGGTATTGGCTCCAACCCAAATGATGATGAGTGGTCCTAGAGATACTTTCGGTAGAGAATTTAAAATGGTTAAATAAGGATCCATTACTTTGGCAAAGAAGGAATTGAACCAGAGTAGGGTGGCGATGATGAGCCCTAAGACGATTGCTAGGATAAAGCTGATAGCAGTTTCCATACAAGTGATGGCAATATGATTCCAAAAATTTCCGGCTTGGATTAAATCAGCAATGACTCGTACGACGTTTAGTGGCGAAGAGAATATGAATTCATTGATGGTTTTTGTCTTTACTAATGCGTACCAAAGAAGTAGAAATCCAATTAAAATCGCAAGTTGTGTACAAAGTACTAAGATTTTTGTTCTTTTCTTTTTCTTTAAATAAGTTTGATGTTCAATACTAGGTTTCATTTAAATCCCTCCAAATCGCATCGTAATAGTCGTTAAACTCTTTGCATTTCCTGTTTTGAAATGGAGTGGATTTATCGGTTAAATGTATCTTGTATTCTTTTTTGATTGTCGCTGGTCTTTTGGTTAAGACGATAACCCGGTCAGCTAGGGCGATTGCTTCTTGGATGTCGTGGGTAACGATGATAGCGGTTTTTCCTTCCTCTTTGATGATTTGATAGATGTCATCACTTAATTTTAAACGGGAGATATAATCTAGTGAACTAAACGGTTCATCTAACAGTAAGATGTCAGGGTTCGTAGCAAGAGTTCTGATTAAAGCAACTCTTTGTCTCATACCTCCAGATAAGCTTTTCGGATATTTGTCTTTGAATTCTTCTAAACCGTATTTTTGTAATAATTGAATTACTTCTTTTCTTTTTTCATCTGTTAAATTTCCTTGTACTTTTAGTCCAATTAGACAGTTATCTAAAATGGTTAACCAAGGAAATAGAGAATCTTTCTGTAGCATGTACCCGAATGATAGATTGGAATGGTTCGATGTAATGGTGCCATCCGATTTTTCTTCTAGTCCAGTTAATATGGATAATAATGTGCTTTTTCCACAACCGGAAGGACCGACAATGGCAACGAATTCTTTTTCTTCAATCGATAACGTGATATTTTGAATGGCCTCGATTTCTCCTTGTTTATCATGATATCGTTTGGCAAGATGATTGATTTTTAAAAGTTCTTTATTCACTGATTGGATAACTCAGTTCTGAATAAGGAACTTTTTCTTCTAGTTCGCCAGCGTCTATCATGATATCTTGTAAGTGATTGAATGATTCTTCTGTAAAGCTAGTTGTCGTTGGCCAAGCATTGATTTCACGGTAGCGTCCGACAACTTCTGTCAAGTCGTTTAAAGAAGTGTCTGGGAAAAAGCTAAGAATGGTTTCTGCAACTTCTTCGTCACTATGAGAGTGTACATAGTCAAGTCCTTTCTGTACAGCGCGATTAAATCCTGCAATTAAATCTGGATTTTCTTCAATAAAACTAATTCTAGCACTATAAGAGGTGTATGGCACTACTCCTCCTAATTCCCCGATACTAGCAACGACGTAGCCGTATCCTTGTTGCTCTACTTCTAGAGCAGTTGGTTCAAATAACGTTACGAAGTCGTCATCTCCGCCGATGAACGCTCCACCCATGGCAGCAAATTCGACACTCGTATTGATTGTCAAATCCGTTTTCGGATCCATTCCATTTTGGCGTAACACGTATTCGAATGTCATTTCTGGCATTCCACCTCGTCTTCCACCAATGACTGTTTTTCCCCGTAAATCTTCTAAGGTAAAGTTTTCAATCGGTGTACGCGATACTAAAAACGATCCATCTTTTTGTGTCAATTGGGCGAACGTTTTTAAATAGTCTTGTTCGCCACCGTTGTATACATAGATGGTCGCTTCTGAACCGGATAACCCGATATCTGCATCTTTGGAAAGTAATGCTGCGGCAACTTTATCGGCACCAGGTGTTAAAATTAAGTTGATTTCCATGCCTTCTTCTTCAAAGTAACCGTTTTGGATGGCAGCGTATTGAGGAGCATAGAAAATCGTGTGCGATACTTCTGCCAAATTGATTGTGGTTAGGTTATCATCCTCTTTTGGTGTAGAGAATGTCATTGTCAATATGGTAATCACTCCGATGAGTAAGAGAATGATTCCCGTTATGATTAATCTTTTTTTCATATATTCTCCTTTCAGGGTATTATATGTTCATTTGTTGGAATTGCTTGTTATGAATGACTATTTTCTGGTTTTGGTAGGGAATGTTTTTCTTTACAGAACCTCTTAAAATGACATATAATGAAGATGGTGATAGAATGTTAAAAATAGCAATTATTCATGGCCCAAATCCGATGGATGGTAAAGATATGGATGGAGAGATTACGCGGTTAGAGACAGAGGACGAACACGAGCAACATATTGTTACGTTAGTAGATTTTTTAAGAAGGCACTATAAAGATGACCAGAATTTGCAACAATTAAAAATGACACATCCAATTCAAACGGCATGTTATGTGTTTACTCGTTTAGGAGATGTTGTGTTTATCGATGCGACAGGTGCTAATCCAAAATCTCACGTTGGAATCGGTACGTTTATGATGCCGAAAGAGTTGACTGAAAAACAGAAAGTGGGACTTCAAAAATTTCAAAATCAGATTGCTGATTACAACGATGTTCGTATCGATTATGATATTCAGTATGATGAAGGGTTCTTCGATTCTCAGACTTTGCGCGGTACGGGTAAAAATGCCGTTAGTGTTATTGATCGATATCTAGAAAAAGTTGCTACAAGTAAAAAAATGAAATAGTTTTTTATATTTCTTTTCGTTTCGCTTTTGGGCGAAATTTTTCTTTTTTTGAGCGGCTTTTTCTCTTTACCGTATTTCTGTTTTCGTTTATAATAAACGTAAGATGAAAGTATTTAAAAAATACTTTTTGTATTGTTTTATGGACAGAATCATTCAAAGATGAATAGGATAGCAGTAAAGGAGTAGTATGTATATGAATAGAGAGGTTGTTAGAGCAGATTTAGCGCGAGAAAAGGCATGGAATCAAGCTGTTGCAATCATGCGTTCAGAAGGATATGAAATTAGTCCTCAAGAAGAAGTTTCCTATAGACATCAGTTGACTTCTTCTGAACATAGGAGTACGACTAGTAAAGTTAAGAGAAAGGAATATCGATAAAATGGATTTGACAGCAATCGGGATGGATCCTTATTTAATCCCTGGGACAGATGTATTACAAAATAAATTGGGAATAACCGATGGGGAACAATTAAAGGAAATGGATAAAAAAATTAGTTTGGAACGTCTTTACGAACTTCGTACAGATGCTTTGGGATGCTTTCAAAAGGAAGGTTTGATAACAGATGATAGTATCCAATTTGGCCCGGAACATTTAAAAAGAATTCACTATTATCTTTTTCATGATGTTTATCCATTTGCAGGAGAATATCGTACGATGGATATTGTGGCAAAAGGTAGACATCCTGCACCAGCAGATTACATCATTAAATTTATGACACATTACGATATTGAGATGGAACTTTCGATGACACTTTCTAATATGGTTAGGACGTTACCATATAAACAATTTTCTGATAAGGATGCCTATGCCGATTGGTTAGCAACTTATTTTGAAAGAATGATTTACATTCATCCGTTTCGAGAAGGGAATGGTCGTTCCATTAAAGAATATTTTACAGAGTTCGTGGAATACAACAACGATAAGTTGCAACTTCCAGATGTCGAACTACGTTGGGATAGGATGGATGCGGATGTTCTTTCTAATATTACTTATCAAATGACAGTTGATGAAGATTGTGTCAAAAAACAGTTTCGTAAAGGAATTGTGTATCAAGACCAAAAGGAGAACCATTCATCGAATCAAATGTAGAACAGTTTAAAAAAGGAGCACGAAGTATGAATTTAGAGGGTTTAAATACAAATCAAAGAGAAGCAGTTACGACTACTGATGGAGCATTGTTAGTTTTAGCAGGTGCAGGTAGTGGAAAGACTAGAGTTCTTACCATGCGAATTGCTTATTTAATTGAAGAGAAAAACGTCAGTCCTTACCAAATTTTGGCAATTACGTTTACGAATAAAGCAGCACGGGAAATGAAAGATAGAATTACAAATTTAGTTGGTCCTGTTGCTAAGAACATGCAGATATCGACATTCCATTCTTTAGGTGTTCGAATCATGCGTGAGAATTACGATAAGTTGGGATACGATAGTAACTTCGTTATTTTAGATAGTGATGATTCGTTATCAGTCATTAAAAGAATTTTGAAAGAGATGAATCTCGACCCGAAACAATATAATCCGAATGCGATTCGCAACAAGATTAGTAATTGTAAGAATGAGTTGATTTCTGCGGATGCCTATGAGCGATATGCGGTATCCGAGTTCGAAAAAATTGTATTAGATGTCTATCGTCGGTATCAAAAGAAGTTAAAGAAAGATAATTCTTTGGATTTTGATGATCTTTTGGTTTTACCAATCGAGTTATTTCGAAAACATCCGGATGTGTTAGAGCACTATCAAGATAAGTTTCAGTATGTATTGGTAGATGAGTATCAAGATACCAATGAGGCACAGTACATCTTGACGAAGATGATTGCCGCTAAGTATAAAAATATCTGTGTAGTAGGAGATCCCGATCAAGCAATCTATTCTTGGCGTGGTGCTAATTACAAAAACATCATGAATTTTGAAAAAGATTACAAGTCTGCTAAGACGATTTTGCTAGAGGAAAATTATCGTTCTACTAAGACGATTTTGGATGCTGCCAACTGTGTCATTCGTAACAATCCAAACCGGAAAGAAAAGAATTTGAAGTGTATGGGAGAAGTTGGGGATGCCATTACATACTATCGTGCTAACGACGAACGGGATGAGGCAAGATTTTGTATTGAGGAGATTAAAAAGTTGGAAAGTGACGATGTTTCTCCTTCTGAAATTGCTGTTTTATATCGTACGAATGCCCAATCTCGTGTTTTAGAAGAAGAGTTTTTGAAAGCGAATGTACCATTTAAAATCATCGGAAGTTTCTATTTCTACAACCGAAAAGAAATTAAAGACTTGTTGGCATACTTGAGATTAATTCACAACGACCGCGATAACGTCAGTTTATTACGTGTCATCAATGAACCAAAACGTGGCATCGGTTTGAAAACGATTCAGAATATTCAAGATCGTGCTGATGAATTGGGTATCAGTTTATATGAAGCGATTACTTCTTCTAAAGAGTTAGAGTTTAAGAATTTAATTGAAGACTTAAAACGGGTCAGTGAAGATTTAACTCTTACAGAACTTGTCGATAAAGTTTTAGATGCGACTGGTATGCGCGCTGCACTAGAGTCTGAGAAGACGATTGAATCTGAAATCAAATTAGAAAACTTGGAAGAGTTTAAGTCTATAACAAAGTCATTTGAAGATAGAGAGGGTGTTGTTTCCTTAGAAGATTTCCTTTTAGAAGTCAGTTTGGTTAGTGATGTGGAAGACTATAAGAACGATCCTAATCGGGTCAGTTTGATGACAACTCACTCGGTCAAAGGATTGGAGTTTGAATACGTGTTTGTCGTTGGTTTAGAAGAAGGAATTTTTCCACATATGAATTCTTTGATGGATGCGAGTGAACTAGAAGAAGAACGAAGACTTTGTTATGTCGCAATTACACGTGCTAAGAAGAAGTTGTATTTATTAAATGCTAGACAGAGAATGCTTTTTGGTAAAGAGCAAATCAATCCAGTTAGTAGATTTATTCGTGAGATTGATTCTTCTTTACTGAAGACGAGCGAACCGGAAGTAAAAGAAGAAAAGGCTCCGATTCAGAAAGAGGAAATGTACCGCAGTGAAGACGTCTCTTATCAAGTGGGAGATTACGTTTATCACGAAGTGTTCGGTGCTGGGCGTGTGACAGAAGTTTCTAACAACTTGCTTACGATTGCTTTCAAGCATCCGTACGGTATTAAAAAATTGATGAAGAATCACAAGAGTATTCAAAAAGTATAGATAAAGGAGAAATTATGGAGCATAAAAACATGACGTTACTGATTATGGCTGCCGGAATGGGCAGCCGGTTTGGAGGACTTAAACAGATTGAACCGGTAGGACCAGAGGGAGAATTCATCATCGATTATTCAATTTATGATGCGATTCAAGCTGGATTCAATAAAGTGGTTTTTATTATTAAACGAGAGAACTACGACCTTTTCAGAAGCACGATTGGAACAAGAGTAGAACCGCATATCGATGTTTCGTATGTCTTTCAAGAAATGGAAAATGTTCCTTCGTTTGTGGAGATTCCATCCTCTCGCGTAGCCCCTTGGGGAACTGGTCAAGCGATTCTTGCTGCAAAAGATGAAATTCACGAACCGTTTGCGGTCATCAATGCCGACGATTTTTATGGCGCAGATGCTTATCAAGTAGCAGCAAACTTCTTACGTACTGCTCATGAGAAAGAAAAAAGTTATGCTGTTATCTGTTATGAAGTTAGTAAAACGATGAGTGAAAATGGTAGTGTAAAACGTGGCGTATGTGAAATTCAAGACGGATATTTAAAAGGAATTACTGAGTCCAAAGTAGAACGAGAAGGAGAATATATCGTTGCTAGACCTCTTTCTGGTGCAAAAGAATTTACAATTCCTGCCGACCGATTAGTATCTATGAATTTATTCTGTTTTTCTCCTGATATTTTTTCGTTTCTAGCAGCGGATATGGAACGTTTTTTCAAACGCGAAAAAGATAACCTATTGAAGTGTGAATTTTTAATTCCAGAAGTGGTGTCAGATGCAATTCAAGATGGAATATTCGATGTAAAAATACTTTCTACAAAAGCGACTTGGTATGGTGTAACGTATCGTGAAGATAAAGATACCGTTGTGAAAGCAATTCAGAAAATGGTGGATGATAAAAAATATCCACTTCCATTGTGGAAATAGTTACGGCTATTTCTTTTTTTTGGTATAATATATCTGGTGATATAATGTGCGGAAGTTTATAGGATTATTGTTATTGCTTGTGATTGTGACGGGATGCACCAAAGATCAAAATTGGATGTATTCTCTACCAAACGAGTATGCTATCGATCGGAGTAATGTGGAAACGATTCAATTAGTCAAAGAAGAAAATGGTGAAAAAGAGGTTGTGGTATCACAATATATCACAGGATTTGCTTTGTTAAATGACCGATATGTGTATTTACAGACGGCTAGAAATTATACGAATGATGAAGATACTTCTACCGTTATTGTTTTGTATTATTTGGTTGATTCTGAGACGGATGCTGTGACAGGACCGTTTACGTTAGATAATCGAGATGTCATATTAGAAAATATCGGTGTGACAGAAGCACCAACTTTGATACAGACTGGTTCTATGCCAGACGGGGCGACAACCTATTAATTTTTTTAATGATTTATTTGTATTTTGTTGCTATTTGAACAAACGTTTGATAAAATTCTAAGAGAGGAGGTTTGGTGTTATGAACAATTTAGAAACATATTCAGAAAGTATATTTGAGAATATTAAACATATTGATGAGTTCGGCAATGAATATTGGGATGCTCGAGAGTTGATGCCTTTGTTGGAATATAGTAAATGGGAGAATTTTCATAAGGTTATTAAACGCGCGATGTTGGCATGTGAAACTAGTAACAACAATGTTTCTGATCATTTTCCTGAGTTCAGGAAAACGATAGCAATGCCTAAAGGTGCATCAAAAACAGTAGTTGATTATAAATTATCAAGATATGCATGTTATTTGATAGTTCAAAATGCCAATCCCAAAAAGAAGTCAGTGGCACTTGGACAGACGTATTTTGCTGTGCAGACGAGAAAACAAGAGATTACGGAGTTAGAATATTCTAGATTATCTGAAGATGAGAAAAGACTATATACTAGAATTCTTGTTAATAATAAAAATAAATATTTGTTTCAGACTGCAAAAGATTCAGGTGTAGAAAATTTTGGTAAATTTAATAATTATGGATATAAAGGCCTTTATAATGGTGAAACAGCTAAACAAATAGCAAAACGAAAGAGCATTAATGAAAATGAAGATATTTTAGACTATATGGGAAGTGAGGAATTAGGTGCTAATTTATTCCGAATTACTCAAACAGAAGCTAAATTAAAAAAAGATTCTGTCGATAATGAAAAAGACGCCTGTTTGACGCATTATCATGTTGGCAAAACAGTTCGAAAAGCTATTCAAGAATTAGGTGGCAATATGCCGGAAACATTGCCGACACCAGAAAAGTCTATTCGAGAGTTAGAAAAAGAAGAATTGCAAAGAATTGGAACCAATCCATAGAAATTTGAATTTCAAAAAATGATAATGTCACAAGGAGGAATAATATGGAAGATGTTAAGAAGCGAATGGATGAATTGGTCGAATTATTAAATGACGCCAATTATCATTATTATACATTGAGTGATCCTAAGATTACCGATCAAGAGTTTGATAAGTATTTACGAGAACTAGAAGATTTGGAAAGCGCCTATCCGGATTTGGTACGAGATGATTCTCCAACGAAGCGTGTCGGTGGAGAAGTTTTAACTGGTTTTCAAAAAGTTACGCACAACGTACCGATGCTTTCTATTCCGGATGTATTTAATGAAAGTGAGATATCTGCTTTCGATGAGCGTTTGCATAAGGAAATTGGAAATCCAACTTATGTTTGTGAATTGAAAATCGATGGTCTTTCTGTCTCTTTGGTTTATGAAAAAGGTCGTCTTGTCAGTGCTTCTACTAGAGGCGATGGAACGGTTGGAGAAGATATTACCAACAACGTTAAAACGATTAAAACGATTCCTTTGAAATTAAAAGAAGAAATCGATATCGAAGTTCGAGGCGAAATCTACATGGCTAAAGACACGCTTAAGAAACTAAATGAGAAACGTGCTTTGGAAGGCTTGCCGTTACTCCAAAATGCCAGAAATGCAGCGAGTGGTTCTATCAAACAGTTGGATAGTAAAGTAGCTGCTAGTAGAAAGTTGGATTCTTGGATTTACTATTTGCCAGAGCCTGAAAAATTTGGAATTACGACTCACTTTGAAGCATTGGAGTTTATGAAGAAATTAGGCTTTAAAGTCAATCCGAATAATCGCATCGTTCATACTTTTTCTGAGATTTTGGATTACATTAACGAGTATCAGGAAAAGAGAGCATCACTTCCTTATGACATCGACGGAATTGTCATCAAAGAAAATTCGGTTGCTGCTTGGACAAGACTTGGCAATACTGCTAAGTATCCTAGATGGGCGATTGCATATAAGTTTCCAGCTGAGCAAGTATTAACAAAATTAAAAGATATTATTTTTACGGTTGGTCGAACGGGGCAAATTACTCCCAATGCCGTTTTGGAACCAGTTATTGTTGCTGGTTCAACGGTTGCTCGGGCGACTCTTCACAATGAAGATTACGTTAAAGCCAAAGATTTGAAGATTGGTGATACTGTGTCGATTCATAAAGCGGGTGATGTCATTCCTGAAGTGGGTGAAGTCATTTTAGAAAGACGAACTGGAGAAGAGAAGGACTTTGTCATGATTGAAAACTGTCCGATTTGTGGCAGTAAACTTGTAAAAAAAGAAGGACAGGTCGATTATTATTGTGTTAACCCAGAATGCCCTAGAAAAGATATCGAAAGTCTCATTCACTTCGCATCTCGTCATGCCATGAATATCGAAGGCTTGGGCGATGAAATTGTGGAAGACTTCTACAACCTTGGATTTATTAAGGATTTTGCAGATATCTATCACTTGAGTGAACATCGTGATGATTTGACGAGATTAGAGGGATACGGTGAAAAGTCAGTCGATAAATTGTTGGCAGCGATAGAAAACTCAAAAAAGAATTCTTTAGAACGTTTGCTTTTTGCACTAGGAATTTTAAATGTCGGTGAGAAGACTTCTCTAACACTCGCTATGAAATTTGACAACCTTGCCAATTTACGTGCGGCTACCGAAGAAGAGTTGAGTTTGATTCCTGATATTGGTCCTGTCATTGCTAAAAGTATCGTTTCTTATTTTCAGGATCCTAAAAAGTGTCAAGTTGTCGATAAGTTAGTAGATTTAGGATTGAATACAGTTTACACTGGGCCGAAGATAGTGCAAAACGAGGATTTTGCCGGTAAAACATTCGTCGTCACCGGTACGTTAAGCTCGATGGGCAGAGATGAAGCGGAAAGTAGAATTCAGTTGTTAGGAGGAAAAGCTTCTGGATCTGTAAGTAAGAAGACGAGTGCAGTCATCGTCGGTAGCAATCCTGGCAGTAAATATGACAAAGCGCAAAGTCTTGGAATTCCGATTTGGACGGAAGAAGAATTTTTAGAAAAATTAGGAGATAAGGTGGCTTAGCCATCTTTTTTTTGACGTCTTTTTTTGTCAAATTTTGTTGTCAACTTTTGGAAAACTTTTGGCAACTTGTTTACAACTTTTTAGAATCTATTATAATGATACTAGGAGAGTGATCAGGATGAATTTTAAACAGAGAATGTGCATCTTAGGTATGGTCTTTGCAATCTTCCTGATTACATTAGGAAACGGTCTTTCTTTTATATCTAACTACCGTGAAGATGTTTCTTTAAAAACGACAATCGTCAGTCAGATGAGTCAAGAATACGAGTCTTTTGCAGATCAATCGGTTCTTTTACGAAACGAGTTAGAATCTTTTAATCGTTCGATTGGAACGTATTACGATACGATGTTGACAACGAATGAGGAAACACTAGAGCATATTAGCAATGCGACTAGTATGATGGATACTTTGGTTCCCATGGCTGAATCTTTACGGGCGAAATGTGCTGAAAATGGTGATATCGATTCTTTGACTGCTCAAAAGTGTGCGATTTTCGAGCAGAATTACGAGACGTTAACTTCTACTTACGTTAGAATTATCGATAGTTACAACCAGGTTGTGGCCGGTTACAATGCTTGGGCAATGCAAAATAATCAGGAACAAATTTTACCGTATTCTTCTATTTATTATGAACAGTTCCGTTAGGAGGTCTCCTTATGAAGAAACCAAAAACTTCTAAAAAGAAAAGTAACAAAATCATTAAGATTTTGTTTTTAGTTAGTTTAATTTTATTGCCATTCACTTGTTTTTTTTATTCTAGATCTTTATATCATGGGAGTTCTTTGCATTCTATTTTTCTATGGATTTTTTTGGCTAATGTCATCTTGTCGTTTATTTTTTTCGTTTTGTTGTTTTTGAGACGTGGTTTTCCACCAAAGGTGTTCTTGATTGCTCCGGATACTCTTACCATTACATGTATCGCGGTTGGGATTTGTTTGTTTGGACTTGGATTCGATTTGTTGTTATATGGTGATTATTCGGCATTTCGAGAATTCGTCATTACGAAAAGTATGAATAGTTTGCATTATCAAGATATTGCAACGTATCTATATCCAGATTCTTTAATCGAGAAAGTAGTCAATAAAAATATGGTTCAAGATCCTTCTTTGATGAGTGATTTGATTGTGTTCGATGAGATGGATTATACGAAGACGACTTACGTTTCCAAAGAGGAAGAAGAAATATTCACGAAAGATAGTGAAGATCAGATTTACAAAATCATTCCAATCGAAGGAACGAATTCTGTTTCTGGTACCAAGTATACGGGATATATGGCTGTTATCTATGATCCTTCTAAAGTGACGTTGGCAGTATCTCCTGGTGTTGGGGAAACGAGAGAAGGTACATACGGTCAAACGTTACTTCAATTAGCACGAAATAACGATGCTTTGGTTGCGATGAATGCAGGTGGATTTTACGATCCAGATTGGAATTCCAATGGTGGCATTCCGCATGGTCCTTTGATTCATAATGGCGAAATTGTTACGAATTTTAGAAGAGGAATTGAAACGGGAGGAATCGTCGGACTTACTTATGACAATCGTTTGATTTTAGGAAGAATGAGTGCTGAAGAGGCAATCGAAGCAGGTGTTCGAGATGCAGTTGATTGGGGACCATATCTAATCGTCAATGGCGTCAATCAACAGACTTCTAACTCTTATTTGTGGGAAACTTGTCGTACCGCAATTGGTCAAAGAAAAGATGGCATTATTTTAATGGTCGTCATCAGTGGGCATCCTTCTGTTAGCTCTGGTACAACTTACAAGGACTTGGCTTTGCTTTTTGAACGATATGGCGCCTATAACGCAGCTGTTATGGATAGTGGTGCTTCTACTTCTATGGTAGAAAATGGTAAGCATCTTTTGACGACTTGGAATGGAAATCGTTCCACATATCGGGCTCTTCCGAATGCTTGGATTGTTACCGAATAATATTCTTTTATGGAAAGTAGTTATCATCATGCTACTTTTTATTTTGTAGTTTTCTTCTAAAAATAATCTATTTTTGTTATAATAGAAAAGAGTATTGTGATATAATACTAGATATTAATTTTAAGGATGTGTAGATATGAAAGAAAGGTTAACGAAAAGTGAAGTAGAACACGTCGCAAGGCTTGCTAAAATTCATTTGAGCGAAGAAGAAAAAGACGTGTATGCAGTAACGTTACAGGAATTATTGTCAGATGTCGATCATATTTTAGATGTTCCTGTTAAGACAGAGGAATGTTTGATTGCGCCTGTTCATCATGATGCGAGGTTGGAAAGTGATGAAGTTGGTGCGATGATTGGATTACCTGATGTGAAGGAAGGAGTTCCTCATGTCAAAGGAAATTTTGTGGAAGTGCCGGTGATGGTTCGTGAGTAAATATAGTAAGTTATCGATTTTAGAAATTCATGAAAAGTTAGTAAAACGGGAAATTACGGTTTTAGATTTGGTTACCGATACGTTTGAAGCGATTCGTGAATCTAGTAATTTAAATGCTTTCATTACTTTGAATGAAGAAGCGGCATTAGAGGAAGCTGCTCATCTTACGGATATCGATGAAGATGATTTGTTGTATGGAATTCCGATTGCCGTTAAAGATAACATTTGTACAAAAGGGCTTCGTACGACATGTGCTTCTCATATGTTAGATTCCTTTGTGCCAATTTACGATGCGACTGTCGTCGAACAAATTAAGAAACATCATATGGTAATCGTTGGAAAGACAAACATGGATGAGTTTGCCATGGGCTCTACTTCTCGTACGAGTTATTTTGGTGCGCCTTTAAATCCATGGAATCCAGATCGCATCTCCGGTGGCAGCAGTGGTGGTAGCGCCGTCAGTGTAGCAGCAGGAGTTGTCCCGTTTGCTCTAGGAAGCGATACCGGTGGCTCTATTCGTCAGCCGGGAAGTTATTGTGCCGTTGTCGGAATGAAACCAACTTACGGTAGAGTTTCACGTTACGGTTTGATTGCATTTGCTAGTTCATTAGATCAGATCGGTCCGATGTCTCGTAACGTATATGAGAATGCATTACTTTTAAATGCTTTGGTTGGATATGACGAACACGATTTAACTTCTGCAAAGAAAGATGAGGAAGACTTTACGCGTTTGATTGGAAAAGATATCAAAGGTATGAAAATTGCAATTCCCAATTATTTTGTCAGTGATATTGTAAATCCGGAAATCTTAGAAAAATTAAATCAAGTTGTAGACCTATTAAAGTCTTGTGGTGCCGAGGTATCTTACATCGATATCGATTATTTGGAACAAGCAGTGACGTTATATCAGATCATTGCAATGGGTGAGGCATCTAGTAACTTGGCTCGTTTTGATGGTTTGCGTTACGGTTATTCTCATCCAAATTCAACTAGTCTAGAAGAACTTTATGCCAAGACACGGGCAGAAGGATTCGGAAGTGAAGTCAAACGTCGTATCATGGTCGGTTCTTACTTGTTATCAGGAGAAAATGCGGTCAAGTATTACGACAAGGCTATGAAAATTAGACAGAGCATGCGCGATAGCTTCTTGCAAGCATTTCAACAGTACGATTTGATTATTGGACCAACGACTACGACGGTTGCATATTCTCAAAGTGAATCTTTAGATGATCCAAGAAAATCTTTCATGGACGATGTTCTCGTTATTCCTGTCAACATGGCTGGTCTTCCAGGACTTAATTTACCGATTGGGTTCGATCATGACCATATGCCAATTGGAATGCATATCATTGGAAATGATTTTGAAGAAGCTAAGATTTATCAACTAGCAAGTTTTATTGAGAAAAAATTAAATTTGGACTTAGATTCGAAAGGAGGTCAACATCATGAGTGAGTATCGTACAACAGTCGGAATTGAAGTTCATGCCGAGTTAAAGACGAAGACGAAAATGTTTTCTAATAGTGCCAATCATTACGGTGCTAGTTCCAATACGAATATGAACTTAATCGATTTTGGTTATCCGGGAACGCTTCCGCAAGTGAATCGTTACGGTGTCGAACTTGGTATTCGGGCTGGCCTTGTTTTGAATTGTCAGATCAATCATCATATGCACTTTGACCGTAAAAACTATTTTTATCCGGACTTACCAAAAGGATACCAGATTACACAAGCACGGACTCCGATTGGAGTGCATGGTTATGTGGAAATCGAAGATGATGGTGAGATTAAGAAAATCGGTATTCACGATATCCACTTAGAAGAGGATACTTGTAAGAGTGTTCATACGAAAGAGTCTGCTTTGTTAGATTTCAATCGTGCCGGTGTTCCTCTTTTAGAAATCGTAAGTGATCCTGATATTCATAGTCCACAAGAGGCTATGTTATATTTGGAAAAACTTCGTGAGTTACTATTGTATAGCGATGTTTCCGACGTTAAGATCGAAGAAGGAAGCATGCGTTGTGACGTCAACGTTTCTGTCAGTAAGACCGATCAGTTAGGTGTTCGCGCTGAGATTAAAAATGTCAGTTCCATTGCTGCGGTTGGAATGGCAATTGCCAGTGAAACGAAACGTCAGATTGCACTTTTAGAGTCTGGTGGCGTTCAAGAAGAAGAGACGAGACGTTACGATGAAGCAAAAGATGAGACCATCTTAATGAGAAAAAAGGAGACGGGAAACGATTATCGTTATTTTCCAGAACCAGATATTCCTTATGTCAATGTAACGGATGAAGAAATCGAAGCAGTGCGCAAGAATTTGCCAGTTTCTGCCGATATGCGTCGTAAGGAATACATTAGATGTGGCATCAGTCCACTGAATGCTGATAAAATTATTCAAAATCGTACGATTAGTGACTTTTTATTAGATGCTTCTGATGACGCTAACTTAGTGACGATTTCCAATTTACTACTAGGAGATATTTCGGGATATTTAAATGCTAAGCATATCGAGTTAAAAGATACGCCACTTTCTATGGAACGGTTAGAGTTATTGGCTCGTAAATTTGATCAGAAAGAAATCAGTAGTAAAATCGTCAAAGAGATTTTAGAGGATGTCATCATGACAACTGATGATTTGGATTCTATTATCGAACGTCACGGTGGAGCTTCTATTACCGACGAGAGTGCGTTGATGCCAATCGTTCAATCCATATTAGATAACAATCCACAGAGTGTGAGCGATTATCGTTCTGGACACGATCGTGCTATGAAATTTTTAATGGGACAAGTGATGAAAGAAACGAAAGGAAAGGCCAATCCGGTTCTTGTTCAAGAACTTCTCATCAAGCAACTGTCCGAATAAGCGTTTGCCAAATCTCGTATCATATTGTATAATAAGTGTACATTATAAAGGAGTGATTTGATGTTAGAAATCATAAAGAAAAATAAATACACAGTTTTATTTATTGTCTTATTTATCGTTCTAGTCATCGTCGGATATCAAGCTTACAGTATTTTAGTTCCAAATGAAAACCGAGCTGTTTATGGCGATCGGTTGGATGGAATTGATGAAGTTATGATTACGTCTGATCAAATGACATCTATCAACAACGAAATTAAAACGAATACGTTCGTTACCGACTGTGTTTCTGATTTAAAAGGAAAAATCTTGTATGTGACAGTTACTGTTACAGATGATACGAGTGTTGATTCGATTCGATCATTTCCAGATGTTGTCCTATCTAAATTAGATGATGCTCAAAAAGCATATTTTGATGTTCAAGTAATCTTTACGAAGCCATATACGGAATTGTTGCCACAACTAGAAGCCGCTCAAAAGAAAGTAGATGATTTGGAAGATCAACTTGCCAGTGCTACAGCCGAAGAAAAGACGAGTGTTCAAGCATCTTTAGATGCTGCTAATAGCGAATTACAGGCCATTGAAGATCAAATGTCTTTCCCTTTAATTGCTTATAAGAATGCAAAAAGCGAGACGTTCTCTTGGACAAAAGACAGAGGTAATGGACAATGAAAAAGAAATATATCATTATTATACCGATTTTAATTGCCGTTTTAACCTTTGTTGGGGTTTACTATTATTACAATCGGGAAGACCGTGAGACATCTTTAAATATATCTGAAAAGAGATGGATTGAGGACAATAATTCTACTCGTGTCAATATCGAGATTCCGAGTGATGTTCCGATTTTTTCTTTAAATGGTTCTGGTATCATTGCTCAATTTTTAAATGATTTTGAGGAATCGACAACGTTACCATTAAATAAGATTTCTTATACGCAAAGTTCGGCTCCATCTGGAACGGGACTTCGCGTTCGCATTTTAAATAATGAAACGGCTCTTACAAATAAAGATTTATTAATCTACGAAGATAATTATGCGATGTTTAGTAAGACGTATTCACCTGTTTCTTCTTTAGAAGAACTTTCTGCTTTTAATAATATTACAGTTGGAAGTTTAGAGGGAGATGTGGCAGAACTTACTTACTATTTGAAAGAGTCTGGTATTACTACGATTCAAAGCTACGCTTCTTATAGTGAACTTTTCACAGCATTAAACGATGGTGAGATTGAAATTGCTATCGCACCTTACATCTTGTCATTAGATCAGACGATAGGACATCCTGATTTTCAAATTATCTATAATTTGACAGAGATGAACAAACGTCTGGTACTTACTTTGGCAGATGAAGATACGAGAGTCAATTCGATTATCTCTAAGTATTATGAAAATTGGCGCAGTAAATACTATGTTTCAGAGTACAACAAAACGTTATTTAAATACTATACAGATCAAAATAATGTCAACGATAAGACACGAGCAGATTTGATTTCTAAGAACTATGTTTATGGCTATGTTTCCAATGCTCCTTACGAAGCACAGATGGGAGATATGGCTGAAGGAATTGCTAGTGAATATTTGAATCGTTTAGCAAGACTTACGGGAATCGAATTTGAGTACAGAGAGTACAAGAGTGTCGATGAATTAAAGAATGCCATTGCAAATGGTGAAGTAGACGTCTACTTTGATTATGATGGCTCTACAAACGATCAGTATACGAAGACTATTTCTCCATTTAATGAGTCTTACGTCGTCCTTGGTAGAGCAGATAAAAATGAACCGGTTCCTACTTTTGAATCTTTAAAAGGAGTGAACGTCAATTTATTAAATACGAACGTTATATTCCAATATTTTAAGGATAATAGCAGGGCTTTGTTAAACGAAGGAACTACCTTAGATGCATTGAAGTCTAATGATAATTTAATCGTATTGGATAAAGAAGTATATAATTATTATAAAAACAGTAAGTTTAGTAATTATGAAGTCTTCTATGAAGGAACGATTACAAACGATTATTACTTTATGGTTAAAAACGACAATACGGTGTTCAGTGAGTTGTTCAATTATATTATGACGACAAATTCTTATCAGAATTATTGCAATGAAGCACTTACTAACTTAAATGCAAATGTGTTAGATCGTTCTACTTTTGAACAGTTGTATTTGATTATTTTAGGAATCGTTTTGTTACCAATCGTGATTCTATTGGCGATTTATATCTATCTTCATAAGAAACGTCAAATTGTTAAAGTGAAGAGAGAAGACCGCCGCAAATATACGGATATGATGACGGGACTTAAAAACCGTAACTATTTGAATTTGAATATCGAATCTTGGGATGATTCAAACGTTTATCCACAAGGAATTGTCATTGTCGATTTAAATAGTGTCAAATACGTAAATGATAATCATGGTCACGAAGCAGGAGATGATTTGATTATCAAAGCAGCAGGTATTTTAGTTAATACACAGTTAGAGAACAGTGAAATTATCCGAACGGATGGTAATGAATTCTTAGTTTATTTGGTTGGATATAGCGAAAGTCAGATTGCTACTTACGTTAAGAAGTTAAATAAAGAAATGAAAGACTTGCCATATGGATTCGGTGCCAGTGTTGGTTACAGCATGATTGTAGATGATATTAAGACAATCGATGATGCGATTAACGAAGCCGTTTTAGATATGAGAACGAACAAAGAAGAAGGAAAATAGTTTTTCCTTCTTTTATTTTGTGGTTCTGTGGTAAAATAAAGATAAGGTGATTCTATGAAACGATTTAAAAAAATTCGTGTCAGGCTTCATAAGTTAGCAAAAAGTGTCTTTAAAGTTACCAAACTTCCGGAAATGAAGATTTTACCAGGACAGTTGGCTTTCTTTTTGCTTCTTTCTGTTATTCCAATGGTGGCATTGATTGGTGCACTGATGTCTATCTTTGGTGCGACTGGAAATGTTTTACAGGAAGCTTTTGCCAATATTATTCCGGATTATGTCATCGATTTTTTTTCTTCCTCTTCGACGCTTACGATGTCTTCTAAATTGAATTATTTTATCTTTTTTATTTCGGCTTTTGTATTGGCATCGAATGGAACCAGTTCTTTGATTATTGCATCGAACAGTATTTATCATATTAAAGATGCCGGATTTATTGAACGTCGGGTGAAGTCATTGGTGATGATGATTATTTTGATTGCCTTGATGTTATTCGTTATTTTAGTACCTGCCCTTGGGGACTTTATCGCTCAGATTTGTCGTACGATATTTGATGATAACTCCCTTGTCGATACCATTTACAGTATTTACCGCGTTTTACAGATTCCACTTTCTTTGTTCTTAATATTCTTTAATATCAAACTGTTGTATACCTTGGCACCAGATACATCTATTCGTAGTAGAGATACTACTTTTGGTGCTATGTTTACAGCCATTGGTTGGTTTTTATCATCGAAAGTGTACTCTTTCTATATCGTCCATTTTTCTCATTACAATATGTTTTATGGCGGATTATCCAATTTGTTAATTTTATTGTTATGGTTTTATTTACTGGCCTATATTTTGGTACTTGGTATGGCTTTAAATGCTTCTGGTATTTGGCATCAAGTAAATGGTGATGAGATTACAATTTCGTAATCTTATCTGAATTGCCTTATGACTGCTTGCGTGGTATAATATACCTTAAGAAAGGTAGTTACATATGAAGAAATTTTTTCGCAATTTAAAACAGACTTTTCACAATGGATTTCAAAAATTTAAGAAGAATCCGAAATTGTTTTTAATTAATATATTGGTTCGTATTCGGGAGTATGTCAAAAGTAACGTTTTGTTTTTCCTTTTGATTCTTACTTCTGTCTTTAATGCGCTTTTATTACGGTATTTTACGATTCACACATTGGATAACTTTTTAAACATTGCACCAGTACTGGCGGATGCCGCGATTGTGACGTTGTTTGCATCATTCTGTTATTTGATGAAACCTAAGAAGCGATTCCCGTATTTGTTTATTTTAAGTATTATTTTTACAGCAATATGTATGATTAATTCGATTTATTATTCTTACTATAATTCGTTTTCTTCGATTTCGTTACTGTCTACTTCAAGATTCGTAAGTGATGTAGGAGATGCTGTCGTCGATAATGTCTTAGAAGTAAAAGATTTCGTCTATTTATTTGAACCGGTTGTGATGCTTATCGTTTACTATGTTTTAAAGCGAAATGGGATCAATCAATTTCAAGAAGAAAAGAAAGATGATAAGACGAGAATTCGTTTTAAGAAGAGTATCGGTCTTGCCATTGGTTTGGCAGTTGTATTTTGTTTTTCTTTAACGCCAGTTAAAATCGGACGGTTTGCCAATATGTGGAACCGTGAATACATCGTCATGCATTTTGGTATTTATACATATCATTTAAACGATTTTGTAAAAAGTTTGGAACCGAAACTTTCGACCATTTTTGGATATGACCAAGCCGTGAAAACATTCCATGATCATTATGATGAAGTTTCTGATACACAGGATTATACGAATGATTATACGGGTATCTTTCAAGGAAAAAATGTCATTGTCATTCATGCGGAAAGCATTCAGCAATTCGTAATTGGAATGAGTTTTAATGGGGAAGAGTTAACACCAAACTTGAACAAGTTGGCTAGTGAGTCCATCTATTTTGATAACTTTTATTCTCAGGTTAGTGTTGGAACTTCATCCGATGCTGAATTTACTTCGCTTACATCTTTGATGCCTACAAATACTGGCACGGCTTTCGTCAGTTACTTTGATCGTACTTACGTCAGTATGCCATCTTTGCTAAGTGATAAGGGTTATTACACGTTTGTCATGCATGCGAATAAAGCTAATTTCTGGAATCGTGATTTAATGTATGCTAGTTTAGGATATCAGAGGTTTTATAGCAAAGATGATTACGATATTGACGAAGTGGTTGGACTTGGTTTATCTGATACGTCTTTCTTCCGTCAATCCGTTGAAAAACTGAAAGAAATTAATGAAATGGGAAAGCTTTACTATGGAACACTAATCATGCTTAGTAATCATACACCATTTATCGATAGTGCTGCTATGACAGATTACGAAGTCGATATGAAAGAAGAAGTAACTTTAGAAGATGGAACTGTTACGACTGTTTCTCATCCATATATGGAAGGAACGAAACTGGGACAATATTTAAAGAGTGTTCATTATGCAGACCAGGCTTTAGGAGAATTCATCGATCTGTTGGAAAGTGAAGGTTTGCTAGAAAATACCGTTTTGGTTTTATATGGTGACCATGATGCAAGACTTGATATTAACGACTATGTTAGACTTTACAATTACGATCCAGAGACGAATTCTATTTTGAGTCCGGATGATCCAGATTACATCAATTTTGATGAATATCAATACGAGTTGAATCGCAAAGTTCCATTTATGATTTGGAGTAGTGAAACGAAAGAAAAGTTACATAAGACTGTTTCTGATGTCATGGGAATGTACGATGTCATGCCAACACTTGGGAATATGTTAGGTGTTTATAATAAATACGCTTTAGGACATGATATTTTCCAAATTGGAAGTAATAATATCGTCGTCTTCCCAAATGGTAATTGGGTGACGAATTCGATTTATTACAATGCGCAAAAAGGAGAGTACTTATCTCTTGCTGAAGCTGCCATCAGTGCTGACTACATTGAGAAAAACAACGAATATGCAGATGAGATATTGAATACTTCTAATTCGTTAATTACATTTGATTTGATTCAGAAAACGCAAGAAGGATTGTCTTCTGAAGTGGAATATGTGGAAGAAAGGAAAAATTAACTATGAAATTAAAAAAAGGTGTGAAGCGGTTTCTCATCGTATTATTGATTGTACTGATTCTTACTGCAGTGATTCTATGGTTTGTATTTGGTCGTGGTGAAAAGAAGCAAGAACCTCAGACAGCAACAGTTGTCGAAACATTAGATGATTATGGATATTCTTTAAGAAGTGATGCTACTTCATTACAGAAGAGTTTATTTGAAGAGTTAAAACAAGTGTTAAATGCAGAACCGATTAACGAAGAAGAATATGCTAAGATTGTTGCTCGTTCTTTTATCGCTGACTTTTATACGTTAGATAACAAGGTCACCAACAATGATGTTGGGGGAGCACAATATTTTTATTCGGCTGTTCGTGATAATTTTATTTTAAGTGCGCAAGATAGTATCTATAAGTATGTTGAAAGTGATTTGTATGGTGATCGTGAGCAAGAACTTCCAATTGTAACAGCTGTCGATGTTGTTTCCGTTAGCCAGACTAGTTATACGTACGGAGAGACGACCGATGACAGCGCATACCAAGTAGAAGTTGCGATTACTTATCAAACGGATTTGGGATACGATAGTAGTCGTAAATTGATAATTATGCATGATGAAAATGATCATTTATCTATTGTGGAGATATCTTAAAAAGGGTTCAATGTCAAGTAGTGTTGGTGAAACCAAAAACTAATGATAAATGAACTGTTGATGGGAAGTGTTTATAACACTTCCTTTTTTATGCAGCTAAAGGATTAAATAAACCTTTAATAAGCATAATTCTCGCTTTGAGATGGGAAAATTTTCTGTATCCATAAGCAGTATGTTTAATTTGTTTGATTACATTATTTGTTCCTTCGACGATACCGTTAGAAAAGTCATAATCAAAAGCATTAGCTAGATACTTTTTCATGTCCAATAGAGTTTTATTACATTTTTTAGCATAGATGGATATATCAGAAGAAGGATTATCAATAATAGAAAAGAATTTATTCTTATCACGATTTCTAAGAGATTTTAGAAGACCTTGATAATAATTGTAAGTAACAAACAATTCATGATTAGTGTTAATGAGATAAGTTATAATATAATCTTCCGTGACATATTTTCTAAAATAATGAGAATAAAATTGAGTTGAAGTGTCTAAGTCATCTTCACATTTCAGAATTAATTTCCAATATTTTTTGAATTTGTTATAGTTTTTATTGGATTTCTTACATAATTGAATTCTTGTTTTATCTAATGCATTTCTAAATTGAATTACGATATGGAAACGGTCGGGGACGATAGTTGCATTTCTGAAAAGTTTATGCATTAAAATGTAGTATGGCTTGTAAAGATCCATAGTAATAAATTCAACTTTATCTCTTTCTTGCTTTGAATATCTTTTAAAATAATGTTCAATATCTATAGATTTCCTACTATTATTAATGTCAAAAATACGTTTAGATGAATGATTCACAATAATAAAAGCCATTCTGCTGATTGTATCTTTGGTGGCAGAAAATTCATCAATGCCAAAAGAGGTAGGTAAGAGACCATTATTCTTTATTAATTTATCTTGAGAGATATCGTGTAAAATACGATTAACAGAATTAGTGGAAATATTGTTACGTTTAGCAATCTCTAATTCGCTTCCTTTATTCATTAAGTCTAAGATAACACTTGTTCTAGTATTGATAGAAATTTGTTTGCGAAACTTAACAATGTTAGTAGAAGCAGTAAAAGTAGAATGACAATGTTTGCAATAGAATCGTTGTTTATCTAAAATTAACAAAGTGTTATAGTTAGAAACTTTAGGCAACTTAATTTTACAGTTCTTTTTCCAGTTCCATTTGATAATATCGTCAAAACCTTCATTAACGCATCCACATTTGGGACAAAATTCTGGTGTATAAGTTAGATAACCACGAAAGATTTTAGTAACAGTATTGTTAATTTTGACATTTTCTAAACAATTTTCATAAAAATAGATATTATCATCTTTAATATTTAGAATATTTTTAGTATAATCAGTATGAGTCATTTAATCAGATCCCTTCAGTGTTTTTTTGTTCAAGTTACATTGTATCATAGGTTTCTGATATGACTCTTTTTTAATTAAAAATAGTGTTGATGATTTTTATCCACCAACACTATTTATTATAGAACC
>QAMK01000016.1 GCA_003149915.1 Bacillota bacterium | reverse complement strand
AAAATATCAAAAAGAAGATAATTGAACTAAAATGCTCGCAAGATTACTGTGATACTAATTTTACTCATTTTAAAGAATTATTAGAAGAAAGAGAAAATATCATGATTTCTTATACTGCTCTTTACAATATTCTCACTACTCAGGGAATTAAATCCAAAAAGAAACATAAAGATCGAAAAACTCATAGAAGACGAAAAAGAAAAGAATATGAAGGCGAACTGGTTCAGGCAGACGGAACACCATTTGATTGGTTTCAAAACGGTCATAAATATTCTATTCATGGTTTTATTGATGATGCAACCGGCAAAATATTAGGTCTTTATATGTGTGAACATGAATGTCTTTTGGGATATTTAGAAGCACTCAGACAAATGCTTACAAATTATGGAAGTCCTAAGTATTTATATCCTGATAAATACTCTGTCTTTTTCCCTGCTATGTCTCAGAAAGTTACGCTTGAAGAACAACTAGAAGGTAAAGAAAAACCAACTACTCAATTTGGAAGAATTATGGATTTTCTTGGTATTGAAATGTTCCCTGCTTCTTCTTCCCAAGCTAAAGGACGAATTGAAAGGCTATGGGGAACTCTACAAGATCGCTTAATTACAGAATTTAAAATTAATGACGTTCATACTATCGAACAAGCAAATGATTTTTTACCTAAATACATCAAAAAACATAATAAAAAATTTGCTATTGATGCTGTTAAGACTGAAAGCAAATTTGTTCCTATTCCTAGTTATGTCAATTTAGATTTATTACTTGCTTCCAAATTAGCTAGAGTAATCGATAATTCTGGCACTTTTACCATCCAAAACAAAAAGTTTCAAATTCTTAATAATCATATCTCTCCAGGTGTTAAGGTTGAAATTTATATGAGCAAAAAAATTGGTATCATTGTTTTACACAATAATACCAAGTACAAAGTGGTTAGTGTTGATTCTCTTCCAGCAAAATATTCAACACTTAACCTAAATCAATTTTACAAAGAACATAGTTTAGAAATCAATAATTTTGTCGAGCATTTACTTTCTTACGATGCCAAACAAAACAGTCCTTTGCTTACTACATCTTAACAAATTATTATTCTTTTTTCAATATACTTCGATAGTATACCACCCTATGACATTTTCATATGTTAATTTTGTTCATTTTTTATGACATTTTCAAAAATTATTGACAGTTCGTAGCCATGAAGAAGCTATTATGGTAAAAAAGAAGAAATCCAATTAGCGGCATTCTGTAAATCTTGTTCGTTCGGATGATTCAAAGCATCTTCAAAATTTTGCAAACTAACCCGCAACTGTTTATCCTCTGGATTATTTTGAATCATTGCCATATAACGCTCTTTCACTGCCATAGGCATTTTTCCTTGACAGTAAAAATGTCCCAAAATAGTATTAGAAGAATCAATATGTGACTGAACACGACTCCAAAGACGATTGTAATACTCACCATCGCCTTGATACCCAGCCGTACCGAAATATGCAATATTCGTATTTCTTAATGATTCTAAGAAAGAACCCATACCGGCAGCAACATTGCCTTTATCCGTCCAAGAACCCAAAATATAGAAATCTGCTTTAGGAATAGAATCAGAAACAGTTCCAAAATAGACGACATCACAATCATGATGCTGCGTCACCTCTTTGTAAACTGCCTCCGCAACCATTTTGGTATTTCCAGTTACACTACTGTAAACGATTGCAATTTTCATAATTTTTTCTCCTCTAAACCATCGACGAAATTCGTAAATGTTCCCCTTTCGATGTTCGGTAACCCGTATTTTTCTTTACCAAGCGCAATGGAGCGAAGCATAAAAGCCATGTTTCTTCCTAAATTGCGCATCGTCTGTAATCCTTCTAAATCCAATTCTACATCTTCTCTTTTAGAACCGTGTACTTCGTTCCAATAAGAACTTGTAACAATTGGCATACTACAAATACCATAATACTTATAAATTTCATCCAACGCAGATGTAGAACCAGCCCGACGAGAGGATATGACTGCTGCCCCTACCTTCATGGACTTATCAAAATGCGTACTGAAAAACAAACGATCTAAGAAAGATAGTAACATACCATTGCTACCTGCATAATAGACCGGCGTTCCAACAACAATGCCATCCGCGCTTGCAAATTTAGGTGCAACTTCGTTAACCAAATCGTCAAATATACATTTCCCTGTTTTGGCACAACTACGACATGCGATACAACCGCGAATATCTTTATCTCCAATCACGATGGTTTCCGTTTCAATGCCTTCTTCTTTTAAAACAGTTTCTACTTCTTCTAAAGCCCTAGCGGTACATCCATTACTTCTAGGACTACCATTAATTAGTAATACTTTCATATCATCAACCTACCTTCTCATTCATTATATCATATTCATTTCGTTAAAAAAATCAGATTCTAAGACCTGATAGAAATTTATTTTTTCTTACTAGAAAGCATCTTCACTTTTGTAATGTAGTAACCGGTAACCATTCCTGCAAAAGATAGAAAGGAATAAAATACAAAATAGAAAATACTCGGTATCCAAATCGTTTGAAATCCATTTTGAATCATATTAGAAAGACCGAAAGTTGTATATTCATAAAGCAAAACAGAGAATCCGAAAAACAAAATCAAAAAATACTTTTTCTTACTTTTAAGCCACACACTTTCTAAAACAGAAACGACAAAAATAGAAATTGGAAACAGATAAAAGTAGACTAACATTGCTACTGAAAATGGGCCATCCCGGAAAATCCAAAACGCAATTTCTAACAATATGTAAAGTACAAAATATCCATACAAAGGAAGCCAAACAGATTTTTTCTTCTTCATAAAGCCCTCTCCCTATCCTCTTCATTATACAACAAATACCTACAAAAAAACTAGATATTTCTATCTAGTTTATTCCGATTTTGAATTGTGATTTTGAAGTAGTGATGCCAAACTGATGCCGAATAGTCCGATTGCAAGTAACACAATGGCTTGATTCGTTTGTAACTTTCCTAAAATCGATAGAACGATAACCGCTACTCCCATCGCGATACCGAGAGCGGTACCGATGAGATGAATCAAATGAGAAACATCCTCTTTTTGATACGGATTTTCACTTCCCTCTTTTTTACATAAATCAATCAAATAAGAAGAATCGACCCCCAACACTTTTGCTAAAGTAGAAATGGAAGTGATATCTGGATAAGACAATCCCCTCTCCCATTTACTAACTGCTTTATCGGTAATATTCAACTTGCTAGCAAGTTCCTGTTGGGTAAATCCATTCTTTTTTCGTAATTCAACAATCACATCACAAAACTTTTTTTCTTCCATATTCGTCCTCCTGATATCATCATAACACAAAAGAAGGAAACCAGTGATATTCTATTAGTTTCTTTTTGGAAACCAACAGTTTACCTCTCTAAAACCAATCCGTTTTTGGTAAAACGATATACACGAGTAGCAACTTCAGAAATATATTTTCGGTCATGAGAAACACTGATGATTGTTCCTTGAAACTTTCTTAACACATCGCGTATAACCGGATTGGATAACGGACTAACATTTCTAGTAGGTTCATCCAAAAGTAATACATCTACTTTTTCTAATACAAAGCGAGTAAGAAGCAACTTTGCTTTACTACCGCCACTCAAATTTCGAATACTGCCGTTCATCTCTTCTACTGTAAATTTCATATTTCCTAAATAAGTCATTGCTTTTTGCATTTCCTCTTTATTGCCAATAGAAGATAAAAATTCCAATACAGATTGATTCTCATCCCAAGCATCCTCGTAATTTTGAGGCATGTATCCGACACGAATATCGGACCTGTTTCGTAAAGTCTCATAAATTGTTTTTAAAAACGTACTTTTTCCAATACCATTCGAACCGATGATACATACTTTCTCATTTCCCATAACTTCCAAATGAAGATTAGTTGCTAACACTCTAGTATCTACTTGAAACGTTGGAATGTCGATCGTGAGAATCTTTTTAAATCGCGGAATGGTGACATCCTCAAAACGAAAAGAAATTCCTTCCTCCACATCTGGAACTTTTGCCAAATTGGTATCGTGTAACTTTCTTTCTTGTGATTTCAAAGAATGCATCTTTTTCTTTAACAAACGTCCGCCATGTGGATTGCTTCGTGAAATCGTATTTTGTTGGTATTCCACCTTCTGCATCACCTGCCGAAGCTTTTCTTCTCTTTTTTGATAATCCCTCTGTTCTTGCTTTGCGATCATCGTCTCTTTCACAAGGGACTCACGACGCATCCGAACATAATCATCGTAAGTCGTGCGGTAAAACGTATGCTTACATTCTGTCTTTCGATAAATTCGTTCCAAATGTAAAATGCAATTCGCTGTATGGGAAAGTAACGTCTCATCATGCGACACATACACAACTGGGCATTTCGTCTCTACAATAAAATGTTCAAGCCACTCCAATGTTTCGATATCCAAATCGTTCGTGGGTTCATCTAAAAATAAAATATCTGGTTTCTCTAACAGCAATTTTAAAATACTCAGTTTTACTTTTTCTCCTCCGGACATACAAGATAACGTCCGTTCTAACAACGAATCATCGATATGAAGCCGTTCTAAATTTTGATAAAGAAAATTCACTTGGTTATAATAATCTTCCAAACTCTTGAATAAATACTCATACCCGGTCTTTTGCAAATCGTTACTTTCTAACATCTGCGGCAAATAACCGATCGAATGATTTTTAGAAAAAATCGTTCCTTCCACTTCTGCATAAGGACAAATCCCTAAAATGACCTTGAGCAACGTCGACTTTCCATTTCCCTCTTCCCCGATGATAGCCAGTTTATCACCAGCATTCAGGGTAAGAGACAAATTGCGAATAAAATACTGATTGTGAATCTGAATACTTAAATTTTTTATTTCAAACATCTTATGCCTTCCTCTCTGGCATAATCGAAGTTTATGCCAAACTTATCTCCTATCTATTCTCATGTTCCCACCTCCCAAAAAACACTTTCTACTCTAATGGAATAGAAAGTGTTCTATAATCGATAAAATAAGTTACATAAAATGAAAACAATCTAATTTCCATGGTTTAAAATAGATTTCCAAAATAGATTGTTCATTCGTAATCACCTTTTTCTTAATATCAGTATACTATAAACGTTTTAAAAACGAAAGAAATTTTCTAATATTCTACCAACTTACGTAAAAATTCACAACAATCTTCTGAAGTCGCAATCAATCGTTTGGATAACGGATACAAAGATTGTAAACTATCTTGATTGACTCGAATCAAAGTAACAGAAGAATGCTGATTGGTAAGTTCTTCAAATGGAATTCGAATAATTCCCGGTGTATTCCAACCGACACCCAGTTCCATTAAAACGAGTTTGCGGTCTTGGTAACGATTTAAAAATTGTTCGTATCGTTCGTTTTGAGTATGCCAATGTGCATCTTCTACAAACGTATCATCTTTTCGTAAATTTACTTCCATCACTTCATGACATCTAGGACAACGAGGAACCAAGTTCGTAGGCACTTTACAATCTTTATCTTGCTCTCTCATCTTTCTAATTGGTAGAAATTTATCCATAACAAAGAAAATCCAGAAGAAATCGATGCAATCATCAAAAGTGAATACCAAGTAAAGAATATCGAATCATGATATTCTTTTTTTATGACATCCGGTAATGACCGACGATATCGTCTCTAATTTCTAAGACATCTTCTTCATAGTATCTTTGAAAATTACTGCCGTTATGAATGAGAAAAGGAACCCCGTTACGATTTCTATAATCGGATACAATTCCGATATGATTTTCAAACACGACAATATCTCCGCCTTGCCACTCTGCAATATCGGAAACATCTGTTGTAAGAGAAATCGCATTTCTTGCCAAAAAAACTTTTAAATTTCGAACTCTTCTGAAATCAATATTTCGGTCGATTGTTTCAATATTATATGCATCGCGGTTTTCCTGAACATCTTCATACACAAGGTTCCTCAAATCATAGCCAGCATGAAGTAGCCCAAAGGCAACGACATCCGTACAGACACCATTACGATCATCGGGATACCCGCCATCATAATACTTACTTTGATAATGCGGCTTCGTCGCAATATATTCCCGAACGCCCTCTAAAATATCACTTTGATCATCTAAACCATCTTGATCCATATCGACCTTACTAATGTATGGTTCGATTCCAAAATCAGCATTGCTATACTTTTTATGCGGGATATAGTTGATTGTATACAAAACATAGTAACCGAGTACCAACACAATCAAAAGGAAAACAATCAATAATAGAAACCGAACTTTTTTCTTACTCATCAATATCACCAACCAATCGGTATCTCCATTATATCATATCAACCACAAGCAAATATAGTTAGTATGGCAACTACTCGAAACAAGAGCCAGTAATATCAATGATATCCGCAAAAGAAACATACGTATTATCGTCTAAAAGTAGTTGTTGCTGAAAAGAATCGATTTTTTTAACTTTAGTAGAATTTCTTTGATAAAATCCCGTCTCTTTACTGCGAGTAGACACAAAATAGGTAATCGTAACGGTTGGTTTTGAATCCAACTTTTCTTGAATCATCTGAATCTTACGATTGATCTCTGCCATTCTTTCTTCTGTTAGTTCAATTTTGGAATCCAAAATTTTAGAGACATCAGCAATTTTTTCAGAATAACCTATCAAGGCTGAAAATGGAGCAAACTGTGCCGCTCTTTGATTCATCGACATCGGTGGCCTTTTAGAAATTGGTCTCGGCAAATTAATAATATCATCGTAACTATTCATGATGTCCTCCAATCTGACGATTTCGCATCATCGTCGTAGCACCACTTTCCAAATCCATTCCTTTTAAAATAGAATTTTTTCCGTACTTTCCCTTCAACTTTAAAACTGTAGCCTGCAAATCCTGTTCTTCCTTCTCCATCTTTCTCTTTTGTTCAAAGTCACGCACTTGCTCTTCGGCACTAGTAAATAAATTTAGTTGTTGATAATGTTCCTGAGAGGAAGAGGTGGAACTCTCGTCCAATTGAACGGCATTCAGATAAATCCGCCGCACCAATAAACTTTTTTGGACAATTTGATCATACAAAGATACGAATCCATCCATAATTCGTTTAGAAGATGCAGTCGCTCTTTCTAGATGTATCGTTCCGTGTGAATGCTTCGGAATTTTTCTACCATATCCATCATATGTAACTTCACCAGAATAAGAAATTTTAGGATTCGTTAAATTTTCTACATCATATCCAATCGTCAAAGTAAGTTGCTCTGTTACTGCACCTTTCGACACCAACTCGAGTGCTAAGGCATCCGCCATTTCGCGAACGACTAATTTTGTCTTCTGATAATCGTATGGATCTTGTAAAACTTGACCGGAATGAATGCTTTTAGAGGATGGTTGAAAAGAACGAATCTGCTCCAATGTACACGGTTCATAGCCCCAAGCATGGTCAATTAAAAGTTCGGCATTGACACCAAACAAACGATACAATAAATCTTCATTGTGTATAGAACATCTAGCAACATCTCCCATCGTGCATAGACCATAACGAGCAAGCCTCTTAGCAGTCCCGCGCCCTACTCTCCAAATATCTGTAATCGGTTGATGCGACCAAATCAATTTCCGATAAGATGCCTCATCTAAAAAAGCGATACGGACTCCCGCTTCATTTGCTTCGACATGTTTTGCCACAACATCCATCGCTACTTTTGCCAAAAACAGATTCGTACCAATCCCTGCCGTAGCCGTAATGCCAACCGTCTGATAGACATCTAAAATCATCTTAGTAAGAAATTCTGTAGCCGAACAATGATTGTACTTTAAATAGTGCGTAATTTCACAAAAAATTTCATCGATGGAATAAACATAAATATCTTCCGGCGCTAAATACTTTAAATAAGTACGATAAACTTTAGCAGAAGTATCCATATAATGTGCCATCCTAGGTGGCGCAATAATGAAATCTAATTTTTTAGTGGTATCCTTTTTTAGTACATTGTCATCATAAGAACTACCACAAAATGACCGGTTATGATTTTTTCGTTTTCGAATCTGATTGATTTCTTTTACTTTAGCAACGACTTCAAATAATCTTGCCCTACCACCAATCCCATATTGTTTCAAAGAGGGAGAAACCGCTAAACAAATGGTCTTCTCCGTTCTAGAAGAATCAGCCACAACCAAATTTGTAGTCAACGGATCAAATCCTCTTTCGATACATTCAACTGATGCATAAAAACTCTTCAAATCGATACAAGCATACAACCGTTCCATTTCTATCACCAAAATTATTATACCACGAACATTTGTTCTTATAAACAATTTTCATAAAAAAAACAATTGCCAAATTTATGCAATTGTTTAAGAACGAATTCTATGATGTTCCTCTAACCAAGCGATTGTATCAGCGATTGTTTGATGAAAGTCACGGTTTTGATATCCAAGTTCTCGTTTTGCTTTTTCATTAGAAAAATTCGAATTGGAAGTTAACGTATACAAAGAATATCTCGTATAAAGTGGTGGTTGTTTCAAAATCGCATAGTAAATTTCAGATAATGGTGCTGTTAATTTTGCTAACCACATCGGTAAAACGGTCCGAATCTTTTTGGTATGACGAACTTCACTGACCGTATCCAATAACTCTTTTACCGGAACATAACGATTAGAAAGAATGTAGCATTCACCCGGTCTTCCTAAATCACAAGCACGAATAACACCATCTGCAACATCTCTAACATCGACAAAATCATATCCACCATTGACACATGCTTTTAGTCTACCATTTGCAAAATCGATCATCATTTGTGTCAAATGACTACGACCAAAATCGTAAGGACCAATAATTCCAGATGGATGAACAATACAAGCATTCAAATTCTTTTCTTTTACCATTTTCAAAACATAAGCGGCAGTCTCTGCTTTCGTTTTGGCATATTCTCCTTTTACCTTCTCCGGATCAAAATCAGTAATTTCTGTAATCACTTCCCGATTCGGCTTTTCAGGAAGAGCATGAACACTGCTGACATATACCATCTTAGCACCACTTTCCAATACCAAATCGATAACATTCTTAGTCCCATTCACATTCACTTCGTAAACCATCGGATTGTATTTAGACTTAATGTACACGATAGCAGCACAATGAATCACAAACAATTCCCTATCTTCTAGATTCGAAAAAATTTCCTGTAAAGTTTCCTTTTTCGTAACATCACCATAATAAATTTGACACCGCAAACCTTCCAAAGAATGAACCTTATCGTTTGGTAAAACAAGAGCACGAATCTCATTTTCTGGATTTTGTTCCAATTGCCGAATGATATTGTTTCCCAAAAACCCATTAGCCCCTGTAACGATAAATAATCTTTTCATAACAACCACTTCCTATTTAAATTTTCTTAAGTAATAATTTACCATCGATTTTTCGATTGTAAACTCCCGGTAACAATTCAACAAAACACATACCTACTTCGCGACTATCTTTATCGTAAATATAACACAATTGTTCAAAATAAGCCAAATTAAGTTGACCATCGATAATTGGCACAATTTTATAGTGTTCGTCCTTAATACCAGGCATTTCTAATTGCCAACCACAAGAAAAACGATACCCGTTCTTTTCAACAAAACCAGTTGGTTCCATATGATACTGATTCAATCGTTGACTTGTACAATTTTCCAACAGTAAATTATGATAACTTTCCCCTCTTAAATTACTTTATAAATTATAAGACGGTCTACACAATTTCTTGGATTATCTCCCAGAATAATCGACAGCTTTTTAACTTTTAAAATTCGTTTTTATAATATAATTTAAATCTTCTATTGCTTTGTCTATATTCATCGTGCCATTTCCAATAGGATAATAAACCGGATATATACGATAATTTTTTTCTGCAATCTTCTTAGAAAAACTTTGTTTTCTACATTGTGATACTGATACATTTTTATTTAATACAATAGAGCTAACTTGATTTCCAAAAGTTATAATTATCTTAGGATTAATTATTTCAATTTCCTTACACAACAAATCAAGATATTGACTGTAAACTAAATTTGGTAATACCCTTGCATCCACTTGAGTACACTTTCCAAGATTAGTTATAAAATATTTATGCTGTTCTACATCATCATATACTAAATCAGCAAACTTTTCGTCCCATTCTTGTGGTTTTTTTCTTTGAATTTCTTCGTATATTCTTTCATTTAATAATCCGATTCTATAAAATAATTTCCATATGTTTTTAGTCCCTATCCATGGAGATCTTCTACCTTTCCAATTAGGGGCAGAAGCAACATTTCTTCCAGTTGGATTCATAAACACAAAGCAAATGTCCGGATTCTTTGTACACCCACCATTATATATTGATGATAATTCTTTAGCACCATATTCTTGTTGTAATTTGTCATATTCTGGATTCAAATCACTTATTTTCATTATTTAATCACCCAATTATTCATATACTACTTTTTTCTATTCAGTTACTATTTATCATTTAGATAATTATGTCATAAAAAACAATTTTCTATATCAATCAATTTATCTATAATTTTTACTCCAACTCATTAGTAAATAGCTTTAAATTTTCCTAGTTAAGAAAATTCCAATAAGAATGATACTATTCTGATAAATAACCATTTATTTCACAAATCATTAAATCGTAATTTAGTTAAAAATGTGTGCTGTTATAATTGTGTAACTATATGAGTTAATAGTTATTTTTATATTACCAATTTCACAATACCAATTCTTTCCCTTTTTATAAATAGCACAGTTTTTATCCAATATCTTATTTTTACAATATTCAACTACATCATTAGTATCTAATTTAAGATTTCTCTTAATCCTATCAATACCCATTTCAGTAGTATGGACTTTATCTATATTAGATATATAATATTTCTTTATTCATTTATTATCAACTCCATAAATTGTAATTTGCTATTAAATAATTGAGAAAACAATTAATAAAATTCCTACTATTACAAAAATGCTGCCCCATATTCTAAGAACAATTTTCATTTTAGGATTTTTTAATAATTTATCTGGTATTCTAGGACTTTTAAGTTCCATAAAAAATTGAGGAACTAAAATCATAAAAAATGCAACTATTGTAATTAAAATTCCTGTAATTAACATACAATACCTCCTTACAAATTACTATTTATTAAACAAATCACTAAATTGTAATTTGTTTTATTAATCTAATTTTTTTATATCTACTATTGCAATACCTGACTGACCAGAATCACCAGTTTTTAGGTTTTGTGATGCTGGTACGAGTAGCATAAATCCATCTTTACCATATCGTTTTTCATATCCCTGTGCATACTCCTCATCAATAGAAATGTGTTCCACTTGTCCTATAACCATTGAAGTAATACCAGCTCCACTTAAATCTTGTATATCTTTTAGTGTGCATTCTATATTCATAAAGGCTTCTTTAATAATAGGGGCATTTATTGTTTTACCTTTTTCTAATGTAAAATCTCCGACTTTAAATTCGTCATCTTCATAGTCATTATGTTTAATAGTGTTGACTAGTTTATCATAATAACTTATTGGCAAGAAATTAATAGCAAAACATTTATCTCTTTTTATATTGGAATAAGTATGTGTCTTTTGATATAAGCAACCCATTACTACAAAGAAAGCTGTTTTATCGCCATGAAAACAACTCCAAGAGTGAAAACACACATTAGGTTTTCCATTTTCTTTCCAAGTAGTAATAGCAAATAAAACTTGTGGTATGGCTGATGTTGTTTCAAAATGAGAAAACAACTCAAATTCTTCAGGATAAGACGATTTAAAATATTTAGGAAACTCTTTTCCAATTTCTATTTTCATATTACACTCTCACTTTCAAATTACTATTTATTTAACTAGTCATCAAATGTAATTTAACGGATTAATCTCTTTACTCTTTCAACATAATCATCTGCATGATTTATGCTTATATCTCCGTGATAATATCCTTGCAATACTTCAAGTTCACTATTTGGTATTAAATTAACAATTTTAGTTGCTGATTTTTTCATAATAGGTCTTTCTTTACTTCCAACTAATACGAGAGCCTTTGCTTTAGTATGCGATAGAGTATCTTTTGCTTCATAATTAGAATTTGACTTCATAAAAGCAATTAAATTATCTTTTGTAATTTTACAAGTATCTTCATAATATAGATCAAACAAACTGTTTTTAAGTTTCAAACTTTTAAATTGTAACTTTGAAAACCACTTTTTACTTATTAAACAATATGATAAATTAAATATTGGCTCTATCATTTTATAGGTAAAGTTCATTGGAATTACCAAAGCACTTTCAATAATAGCATATTCACATATATTAGGATTTTT
>QAMK01000013.1 GCA_003149915.1 Bacillota bacterium | reverse complement strand
TTTTTTTGAAAAAGTGGTGGAAAAACGTACCTGGGGCTAGCCGCCGCGCTAGCGGCTTGGTACAATATACGCAGACCGACTCGCATCCTTGCACGTATCAAGACAGCCGCCACTTATACTACCTCACCAAAAAAATCTTTGTATCCTTCTCCGTAAATCTCATTTGCACTGGTGACCACAACAAATGCCCGGGAATCTTCCACCTTTACAATCTCCTCCACCTGAGGTCCAAGGCGTCTAGGCACCATGCAGAATATCACCCTTTTTTCTTTGCCAGTCCATCCGCCTTTCCCCTGCAGAAAGGTAACTCCCACCTCTAATTCTTTCATCAAACGTCTTCCAATTTGATCCGGTTCGTCCGTAATGACATAAAACATTTTTGCCTCATCGCCTCCATAAAGCACATAATCCAATGCTTTTCCACTAATTATGACGGTTGCCAATGCATAAAATGCCACATTCAGATCACGGAACACGAATCCGGAAATAGTAACGATAATCACATCCGTACACAAAAATAAAAAACCAGTCTTCAAATGACGATATTTCTGACGAAGTATTTTAATAATGATATCTGTTCCTCCAGTAGTTGCACCTGCCTTAAAAATCAAACCGATTCCTATTGCAATCAAAACACCTCCCGCTGCCCCGGCCAACAACAGATCCGTTGTTAACGCTCCAATCGGTGTCAGGACATTCGTAAATACAGATGTCAATGTAATCGCATAGGCTGTCTTTGCAATAAATCGAATTCCAAACTTCCAGATTCCAAGCAGCACAATCGGTACATTCAAAAGAAAATATAAGGTACCGGTTTCAACCGGAAGCAATCTGTTCAAAATAACCGCAATACCGGTAATCCCTCCCGGCGCCAGTTTATTCGGATCCAAAAACAAACTGATTCCCGCTGCATAAATCATGGACGCAACGGTAATTTGGAGTAAATTCCTAATTTCCTGCTTATATTCTTTTTTCACAGTTTTCCTCCTGCTTTTTATATTTCTTTTTCACAGCATCCCACAAAACATTCATATGCTTTCAGTTTTCGTATTCCACAAACTTCTTCCCCTGTATTCATATCCAGCATAGAACAATGTACCAGAATTTCCTGCGACAGATCCGAATAGTTCAACACAAAGTAGTAGTTCATTTTGCCCTTTTTTCGTATCGCCAGTTCACAACATCTTGGGAGTTCCAGCACTTCCGCATAAGGCGTCGCATATCCCAGTTTCTGCAAAATCATTTCTGCTGCTGCTGTCGAAAACGCCGCTCCAAAATAATAAATTCTGCCTTTTCCTACATTGCGGCTGATAAAACCAGCCTTTCCCTTGTAGTAATCACCAGTGTAAACACCCTCTACCTTCGCGCCTGGAAGAGGTTCCAAAATATCATGAAAAACTGCTGCGGGAACACGTGCATCTCCCCATTGTATATAGTTTTCCGGATAATTCGGCTGTGCCAAAGTAAAATCCACCACATCCGCACCGGAAAAATCTCTCATAAATCCAGGCAGCATTTCTGTCACGCAGTGTCCATCTATATCTTTCTGTCCACACCGCGCTCCAAGGATCAGAGTACCGCCAAGACGTACGTAATCCTGTAAAAGCCCGGCCTTACGTTCATCTAAAATCAAAGCATGGGGATAAAACAGCAGCGGGTATTTTAAAAGATCATTCACCGTAACATCTGGTTCCAGATACAGATAATCCATAGGAATGTGCAATAATTGAGCCGCTGTAAAAATCCCTTTATAACTCTCTTTCTCCATCAGCATATGCCAACGGTCAGCCTTTGTATCAAACAGATTGTCATAATCCATCAAAACAGCAAATCGGGCCTGATATTTCGCTCCCGACATTTCATTCAGTTTTTTTACCAGTTTCACGGTCTCTCTGACCTCTGCCAGTCTCCGATTCTCTCTTCCACTGTAATCCAGAATTCCATGCCAGTACATCTCTGTACCAAAAGTACAGGTTCTCCAGCGAAAATAGACGATCCTATCTGCTCCATGAGCAATGCTCTGCAGCGTCCATAATCGAATCTGTCCCGGCCTTGGCATAATTGTTTCCATAGAAGTTGTCCATCCATTTTCCCCGCTTTGCTGTTCCATGACAGCAAAATTAGAAGAAATAGCACGAATCTCACTGAGATATTTACTCCATTTTCGATCATTAAGGGTCTGATTATTCAATGGATCCTCACATAACTCAAAAGCAAAATTGGGATAACAATCGTATGAAAAAAAGTCCAGTGATTCTCTGGTCAGCTGATGGCTGTTTAATTTTTCAAACCAGCCATTCGTCGTTATATAATCTCCCGGTTTCTTATATTTGCGGATAATATCACTCTGCATCTTTGCAAAAGAGCATGCACTTTCAGAAACAAACCGACAATAATCCAGCTTCTGATGTGGATTTTCCGTATTTGGAGGCACATTCGCCGGAATGTGTACCTGTTCCCAGTCAGAGTATGTCTGATTCCAGAAAACAGTCCCCCATGCCAGGTTTAATTTTTCAAGACTTCCATATCTGTTCTGTAAAAAAACACGAAACGCTTCCTCATCTGCCAAAGAATAGAATTCATCAATCTCGCAGTTTAATTCATTATCAATCTGCCATCCCACGACGGATTTTCTTGCTCCGTAATGCTGCACATATTTTTCTGTGATCCGCTTTACAAATTTCCGATAAACTTTTGAATTGTAGTTGTAATGCCTGCGGCCGCCATGGGAATAAACCTGACCCTGACGATTGCAGTTCAAAATCTCCGGATATTTGTGGCTGAGCCAGGCTGGCGGAGTAGCGGAAGGTGTGCCAAAGATGACCGGCATCTCCATTTCATCTGTCAGATCCAAAAACTCATCCCAGAAACGATAATCAAATATTCCTTCTTCCGGTTCTGTGATACTCCACGAAAATTCTCCGACACGAATCAACTCTATCCCATTTTCCTTCATGCGAAGCAAATCTTTCCTCCACATCTCTTTTGGCCAGTGTTCCGGATAATAACATACGCCGCAGATTATCTTATTTTTCGTATTTTCCATAAAATCACTCCTTTTTCGCTGTAAGCAGATCCAATGGGATAGTAAATTTCACTTCCGTTCCCTTATTTACAGAAGACCATATCTTCAAAACGGCCTGCCCATTATAATAATTTTTCAGTCTGAGCAAAACATTACGTACCCCGATATGGTTCCGATAATCTTTGTTTTCGCTCATTTCGTAAATTTCCTGTATCTGCTCTTCGCTCATTCCCACACCATCATCCAGAACAGAACCAAACAGCATCCCGTCACACATTTTCAGGGTAATCCGAAGCATCCCTGTCTCAATTTTCGGTTCCAGTCCATGAATAATGGCATTTTCCACCAGTGGCTGTAAAATAAAATTAGGAATAATATAACGCATAAGCTCGTTATCAATCTGATATTCTACCTGAATTTTTTCACCAAAACGATATTTCTGAATATACAGGTAGTTTTTGACACTGGTCATTTCCTCTTCTACCGTCACAAAATTCCCCTGCTTAATTGCAGCGCGAAGAAGATAGGCCAAAGCAGTTGTCACTTCCACAATTTCTTCCTGCATACCGGTTCTGGCCATCCAGTTAATCACATCCAGCGTATTGTAAAGGAAATGCGGATTAATCTGCATTTTCAACAATTCAATCTCTGCTTCCTTTTGCAGAATTCCCATCTGATAAACCTGATCGATCAGATTCTCGATACTCTCTGCCATGTGATTAAACTGAAGTCCCAGCCGTCCCAGTTCGTCCTGATTCTTTACTTCTATGCGAGTGGCAAAGTCCGCTGCCACCATAGATTCCATTCCATCACGGAGATCTCTTAGCGGTCTTGTCATATGACCTGTAATGACAATGATCATAAATATTCCCGCCGCCACACAAACAACTGTGATCAGAATCAAAATTCCCCGGATATCTCCCAGCTCACCTTCAATCAGTGCTGCCGACAACAGCATTACCAGTGTCCAGCTGTTGTCCATCTCTTTTCCTACATATAAATAGTAATCCTGTCCATTGTGAGAAACTATTTCCTTATCCGTCTTCAGAATGTTTTCCGGCAGTATTCCCGCCTCTGCTGCATTGGAACAAATGACCGTTCCCTCCTGATCCACCAGAAAGCCCAGGCTTGCATTCATTCCTGAAATGTCATTCAATAAATTCCCGAAATATTCTTTCTCGCACATAATGGTAACGTAACCAATAGGCGTCATAGTTTCCAAATCCAGAATCGCACGGGATGCTTCCACCCGCTGACTGTCATCTGACACTTGACTCCACAGAAGACTGCCGTTCGCCTTATTGAGTTCCTCTGTCAAAAACGTGCTTTTCCGATGCCCCAAAACAGATTTGGACACACTTATTGTTAAATCGGTTTTGGATGTCACACTCAGAGAAGAAATGTGTTCTTCAAAAAGAATCTGCTCTGACAGAATCTTTTTCACCTGATTCTCAATGATATTTTTTTTATAGGGCGTCATTTGTTCTCTGTTAAGACGTTTCAGATTACTCTGTATGGACGAGTTCGAAAGAATATCCTGAGTAATCCGTTTGATTTTTTGTATTTTAATCTCATAGCTTTCTTCCGCCATTGATGACACTTCATACATATGCTGCTGCGCACGTGTCTTATAGGTACTGGTAAAATAATAATTTAAACCCACAGTGAGAACAATTCCCACGATAGCGACCAGTACACCAAAACCCAGTATCAGTTTATTTCGAAATCCCCATTGTTTCATCATTTTTTTTCCATCACATAACTCTTTTTTTCTAACAGTTCAATCAGAGTATATTTTTTCTGAAGCAGTTTATTGCGTTTATATTCTATAGGCTTACATCCAAACATCTTTTTAAAAATCTGGCTGAAATAACGCTGGTCCTTAAATCCTGACAGATCACATACCAACTGGACGCGTGTTTGTTCTTCTTCCAGCATTTTCACTGCCTGCAGCATTCTGATGCACAGAAGCAGATCCACAAAAGAATATCCTGTTTCCTTCTTAATGTATCGTGATAAATACACCGGCGAAAAATGATACATTTCCGCCAAAACCGGAAGCGAAATATCTTCTTCATAGTGAGTTGCCATATACCGTACAATCTCTGTTATCTGCGCATCAAGATGGCGAAAGCTGTCAAGCACTCGCTGTTCCAATGTATCCTGCGCCTGCTTTTCACGAAACACATTCACAATATCTGCTGCATTCTTTTCCTTTTGCAATTCCTCCATAGCCCGTCGAACGGATTCCAGTAACTCATCCGACACAATTGGTTTTAAAATGTAATCAAATACATGGCTTCGGATTGCCTGCTTTGCATATTCAAATTCCCCAAAACCTGTCAGGAGAATTACTTTTATCTGCAGTTCATTCCTGTAGACGTATTCTGCCAGCTCCAGTCCGCTCATACCGGGCATCTTGATATCGCTGAGCAAAATATCCACCTTCCCCTGATCAATACCTTCTTTTGCTTCCAGCCCGTTGGCAGCAATAAACACTTCCGTAATCCCTATGCTCCTCCAATCCTGTGAAACAATTCCATTTCGAATCATGAACTCATCGTCTGCCACAAGCAATCTCATATCCTCACCTATCCTTTTACTGCTCCTGCTACCATACCATCCATAATATTTTTATGCAGAACTGCATATACCACAATACTTGGAATGACCGTAATTACAACTGCCGCAATACTTGCCACATAATTGGTAGTATGCAGTCCTTCAAATTCCGTCAGACCAACCGGCAGGGTCATCATTTTAGAAGAAGTCAGAAAAATCTGCGGAATCAAAAGATCATTCCATGAATCTATGAATGTAATTACTGCAACTGTCACAATGGAAGGTTTGGCAATCGGTGTGATCACACTCCGGAAAATCTGATAGATACTTGCTCCATCTACCACAGCAGCTTCTTCCAGCTCTCTTGGAATCCCTTCCATGAATCCTGTCAAAATAAAAATTGCCATAGGAAATCCGAATACTACATGAGGAATGATGACCGAAATATGAGAATTCAGAAAACCAAGTTTATTAAACATGGCAAACAGCGGAATAATCGTTGCATACATAGGAATCATCATTCCGAGCATAAACAGCCTCATTACCGTCCTGGATAATTTCCACTGCATTCGGGTAATGGCATACGACACCATACTGGATAATACGACACAAATCACCACCGATGCCACAGAGGTGGTCACAGAATTGATAAAATAGCGTCCGATACTTCCTTGTACAATTGCTGTTACATAATTGGTAAGTTCCAGCGCTGAAGGAAGTCCCCAGGTATTTGCAAATAACTCTTCATTTGATTTAAACGATGACAAAAACAGCCAGATCATAGGGTACAGACAGGTCACCGCATATATTCCAAGTACTGTATATTTCAGTATATTACCAATTTTCGATTTCATCAATGCTCACCCCTCTCAATACTCAATGGTTTCTGTCTTAAACACTTTGTTGGAAATAAACACCGACAATGCACACAGAACTAACAGAACTACACCAATGGATGCAGAATACCCATATTTCAGAGTTCGGAATCCCTGAAAGAACATATATGTAGACATAAGCTCTGTGGCGTGATTCGGACCTCCATTTGTCATAATCGCTACCAGATCATAATATTTCAGAGAACCGGTAATAATCAAAACTGCATCGATGCTTAAAATATTCTTAATCAGCGGCAGAATAATCGTTCGAAATGTCGTCCATGGACCGGCTCCATCAATTTTTGCCGCCTCAAGCACTTCTGCTGAAATATTTTTTATGGCAGCAATCTGAATCACCATATGATAGCCTACAAACTGCCACATGACTACCACAATAATACAGATCAATGCTGTATTCTTATCCCCCAGCCATGCTCTGGCAAATTCGTCCAGACCGACAGCTTGCAAAAGACTGTTCAAAAGTCCGAATTCCTGGTGATACACAAATTTCCACAAGAGTCCCACGGCTACTCCACAGATAACGCTTGGGAAAAAGAAAACAATCTGAAAAAATCTGCTGCCAGTCATTTTTTTCGCCAAAAAATTGGCAAATAACAAAGCAACTGGAAGATGGGCAATTAAAGACCCAACTACCATCAGAAGATTATTTTTCAGTGCCTTTATAAAAACAGGGTCTCTGGTCAGATTCCTATAATTTCCAAGGCCCACAAATGTACCGGGTTCCAGCAGATTAGTACTGAACAGACTGATATAACAGTTATAAATAATCGGTACCAATCCAAACACTGCATAAAGCAAAAATGCCGGCAATACAAAGATCATTATCGCCTTCTTATCACTAAATACCTTCTTCATATATGCCCCCTGTGTCTAATTTTTATATGTATAAACCCCAGCCCTCTTTGCAGAAGGTCTGGGATTTTCAATGATCAAAATTGCTTTTCGATTAAATTAAATTTCAGCGTTAATCTCGATGATTGCCTGAAGATTATCAAATGATTCCTGAACATCTTCTCCTCCGGCTACAGCCAGACATGCATTGTTGAATTCTTCACCTTCACCGGAACCAAATACTCTGTCAAGCCACGGGTATACTGCAATCGGTTTCATATTGTTTACAATATCTGCTACCAACGGGCTCATTTCACTCTGATCGGCTTCCAGTTTCACAGTCGGAATTTTCGCATTTGCCATCAGATCTCTATACTGCCAATCCTGTGATGTGATATATTTCAGGAATGCGATACATGCTTCCGGATTGGAACATTCAGCAGAAAGTGCATATGCTGTATCTGCAGAACCAACTACACAGTTCTGACCAGCTTCTGTCTTGCCAGGGATATTGAAGGAACCAACACTATCTTTGATTGGGCATCTGTCCACTATGAATCCGGATGCATCCCAGGATGCCATATAATACATTGCTGCTTCACCAGCTTCGAATTCCATGATTGCTTCATCGTAGGACATTGCCAGCATACCTTCTGAAAACCAGCCATTGTTTACCATTTCCTGGAAATCTGCTGCAGCTTCTATATACACTTCATTGTTCCATACTTCTTCTCCGCTTCTGATCGCATTGTAGGTTTCACCTCCGCCGATTCCAAGAGACAGCTGCAGTACCATCTGTGCCGGAACCCATGCTTCT
>QAMK01000018.1 GCA_003149915.1 Bacillota bacterium | reverse complement strand
GTATTGTCGAACAATCCCTGTTCTTTCAACTGGCGGATGATACGGCCGACCTGTTCGTCGACACCTGTCATACAGGCATAATAATCCAACACACTCTTGCGGTAGAAGTCTCCCATTTTTGTCCCTTTGGGGGCGATGATGGGGGAGTTGCATACTGTTTCGACATCTACGTCGCGGTAGATCTCTTTGTATTTGTCGGGAACCAGCTCATATCCGGTATGAGGCGGGTTCATGGATACGACCAGGGCAAAAGGTTTGCCTGCGTCGCGTAATTTATTATCTCGATTGGCGATATAGTCGATGGCCCGGTCGGTTTCATATTCCGGTCCCCATTGGTCGACGAAATAAAATTCGTCGCGCGAAGCATCCGTATCCCAGTACATGGGTTTCAGATGATAATCGTATGTGCCATAGGCGATCCAGTGGCTGAAACCGTGGCGGCGTTCTTTGGGACACCATTCATTCCAGGCTATTTTTCCTTTGTTGTTATTACAGTCAATATAAGGTTGATAAGGAGCATCGAGATGCCATTTTCCAATGTATCCGAGTTCATATCCCTGGTCTTTCAGCACATCCGACCAGCAACGAGCTTCGGTGGGTAGCTCCACATGGTAAGGAGCCGTGGCTGAATTGCAGTTGCCTGTTACCTTGCTGTTCGTCGGATACATACCCGTCATCAGCATGCCCCGGGCAGGGGAGGAGACGGGATAGCTGCTGATGGCATCTGTAAAATAGACCCCTTCGGCGGCGAGACGGTCGAGGTTGGGTGTTTGTACCGGTTCCAGTCCCAGACAACCCATTGCCTGTCCGCGCCATTGGTCGGCCATGATGAAGACCAGGTTAGGGGAAGAAGCTTTCTCCTTGGCCTGTATATTACCGCCATATAGGCAGGAAGTAATCAAAAGTAAGTATTCCGGTAAGTATTTCATCTCTGCTTTGTAATATTTTGTATGGGACCTTTTATATTTTTGACCCAGGTAGTAAACGTTTTTGACCTAGGTAGAAAATGTTTTTGACCTGGGTGATAAACGTTTTCGACCCAGGTCAAAAATATAGAAGATAGGGACGTTGGGATTAGAACTTTTGTTCTTTCTGGTTATTAGTTTCCTTTTTTTATCTTAGAGCAGTACCTCCCTTATCGACCGGCCATCCCGGATTCTGATAGACAACCGAGGTAGAGATATCTCCTCCCTTCTCAGGTGTCGACAGGCGGAATATGTCGTAAGAGAGCGGGCTTAGGTAGTTTGCTTCTTCGAATTGATATCCGTTGTTCTGTATCACCAGCGCATTCTGGAAATGGGGACGTACATATTTCGTTTCACTTACTTTCAGACCGTTTTTCAAGTCTTCCTGATAAGCTGGCAATTGGGCGTTTTCTTCCCAGAAGTTGAATCCTTCCACGTAGAAATCTTTCATCTTGTCCAGCGAGCGCCAGCGGTATAGATCGTCTTTACGCATACCTTCGGCGATGAATTCACTACGGCGTTCGCGACGAATATTATATAAGGTAGGATCTACCATATCGCTGCCCGACCAGACTGCCAGGTCGTTTTCTTTGCTTAGATCGGTTGCCGCAATTGTTTTCCGGAAGTCAGTGTCTACCATTGCACGTTCTCTTAAAGCTTTCCAATATTTCTGGCTGTAAGCATCGAGATTTCCGTTCTTTACATAGTCTGCCTCCATATAGTTCAGGTATGCTTCGGCGGCACGGAAGATCATGTAAGCCAAAGGAGAATTGTCGCTGACGGAGACGTTGCTGTCTACCCATCCTTTGCGGACTACATAACCTGTGGCTGTTGCTCCGAAATTGTATTTGCCATGAACCATATTGGGATATACCATTCTCATTTCCTTATCCATATTCTTTCCTCTCCAGATGAGGTCGCCCGGTTTGGAGATGGAGGCTATCAGGCGGTTGTCGCGATTGGTGGTTACGTCGGTTGTGTTCTTATCGCCTTTGTACTGGTCTCCGGCTGCATAAATAGGAAGCCCGTTCGTGCAAAGGAATGTTTCAATCATGGAACGTGTATAGCCGCCTCCGCCGCCAACGCAACCATCGTCTTCATTGATCCCGTGATAGCCGCCTTCGATCAGACTTTGTACCTGGGCATCGGCACTGTACATACGCCACAGGAGAACTTCTTTCTTCGACGACAGATCGTGCTGGTTGAACATATTGATATAATCTTCTGCTTTTTCCAATGGGATAGCTTCTGCTATCTGTTTGGCTGCATCCATTGCCTGGGTCAGGAAGAAGTTGATCTCTTCATCCAGATTGCCGCTGAAACTGCCGCCCGGCCATCCCGGACCACCCGGTACGCGGGCAGTTCCCTGGTGATATTTTTCCCAGGTTCCTTCATACAAGGCTACTCTCGATTTGAATAGTAAAGCGGTTTCCTTATTTAAACGATGGTTCGTGATAGCGTTGCTGCGCGATTCCATGTGGGCGGCTGCCTTGTCCAGGTCTTCCAGAATGAAGCGGGCTACTTCGTTACGAGGCTTGCGCTTGTTGGCTTCTACGGTTGCTGCATAGTCGGCGTCGTTCAGTTCGGTGGTGACGATTGGGAAGTCGCCGAACTTCTTCAGGTAATCGAAATAGACGTAAGCACGGAAGAAATACATCTCGCCGATATATTGCTGTACTTTGACCGAATTGGTCAGTGTGCCGTTTTCCAGATTCTCTGCTGTGTAATACAGGAAGCGGTTACAGTCGCGCAGGTGGCCGTGTTTATTGTAACTGTCTTTTTCCGGAACGACAATACGTTGCGGAAGGAAGTTATCATTCGGATCGTTGGCTGTCTGATTGTCGCTGTCGTTATCTTTGGTAAACGGATTGACATCTTTGAAGTCGGGTAATAATTCATATTTCTTATTACAGTATGGCTCCAATTGGTTTTCCTCGGTGAAGAACCCTTCGTTCACATTGTCCGAAAGAGGAGTTCTGTCAAGAAAGTCGCTACAACCGGATAGAAGTATCAGGCTGGCTGCAGCTGCGGATAATATATTTTTGATTCTCATAATTGTCATTGTTTTTTTAGGTTTATAATACGATGTTTACACCACAGGAGAGCGTACGGCTCAGCGGATAGGTCATACCGTTCTGCCATAATGCTTCCGGATCGAAGTTCTTATTGATCTTAGTTCCTGTCCATAAATTGTCTCCAGAGAAGAATACACGAACTTTCTCCAGACCGATCATGTTTGTTACATTTCTCGGGATCGTATATCCAACCTGCAGGTTTTTCAGGCGGATATAGGCTGCATTCTGCATATAGCCTGATTGTTTATGTTGGTTCTGTGTACTGCCGATGATCGGACGGGGGAAATAGGAATTTATGTTTGCACCCAGTTCGTGGCCTTCCGGACGGAAGAAGTCCCAATGTTCTTCGTATCCGGTAGAGTTCCATTGTCCGCCGTTAACTCCCCAGAAGATCATACCGTCTAACCAGTAGTCACGCTTGGCAACCCCCTGAAACATCATACTGAAGTCGAAGCCCTGATAGTTTGCACCCAGGTTCAGACCGAAGCGATAGCGTGGAGTGCTGTTACCTATTATAGTTAAATCTTTTGGATCGGAAGCGGTTGTTCCCTGTTCGATCTCCGGATTATCATCGAGGTTGGCGTACATAATATCACCGGCTTTCCAGATGTTCTGTCCTCCGCCTTTTAGTTTGCTCTGGTCGTGCTGGGCGATATGGGCAGCCATTTCTTCGTCAGTTTTCGCCATGCCTAATGTTTTCAATCCCCAAATTTCTCCCAATTTTTTACCTTTCCAGAAGTTATCCTGTGTGTTTCCGTTATCATCTTTATAAGTGAGATATTTGTCCGGGTTAGGATAGTCTGTTACTTCTGTCTGCGCATCCGATAAGTTGAATGAGACATTATAACCTACCTTTCCGATTCTGTCCTGCCATCCGATCTGCAACTCCCATCCTTTGGTTCGCAGGGCGGTATTGTTCAGTTTAGGTGCCCCGGCTCCAATGATCGGAGAGATTTCTTCTGCGGGTCCTACCATATCTTTCGTATCACGGATATAATAATCGAAATAACCGGTCAGGCGATTGTTCAGGGCGCCGAAGTCTGCCCCTACATTGTAACTGATGATACGTTCCCAGGTCAGCAACGCGCTTACGAGTCCGGGTGAAGATGCGATATTGGATTTGTTTGTTCCGTCGAGCAGCCAACGGCCTCCTGCGTCGGCACTACCTACCGTAATATTCTGGATGGAATAGGTCGGATACCAGTTTTCTGTATTTTGATTGCCGAGGCTACCATACGAAAAACGTGGTTTCAAAGTATTTACATACTGTTCCAGCGGCTCCCAGAAAGATTCGCGGGCAATATTCCAACCCACTGATACGGAAGGGAAGTTACCCCATTTTTCACTTCCTCTGAAGCGGGATGTTCCGTCGCGGCGGATATTAGCTTCGAACAGGTAACGTCCTTCATAATCGTAGTTCAAACGAGCGAAGTAACCGAGGGTAGCCCATTCTTTCATGCTGCCGGAGTTGCTGCTGATACCGTTGGCTGTGTTCAGGCTGGGTACGTTTTCGTCGATCGTATCGAAGCGTTTTCCCATCAGGTCATTCACGTAGTAATACTCGCTGTTCATACCGACCATGAATTTGAAGTTATGCTTGTTCCAGGAGTGTTCGTAATCGGCATAAAGTGAAGTAGTCATCATTGAAACCTGCTGGGTTTCGCTTCGTACATATGTCTTACCGGCTGCCAGGTCCGGGTCGCCGCCCAGCCATGCCTCTTCTACCGGCTCATTGTCGCGGGTGTAAAGGTATACCTTGTTAATAGCATACTGATGTCTGAAACTTTCCGTACGCAATGAGGCTTGTCCTTTTATCGAGAGTCCTTTCAGCGGGGTCAAAGTGAAACCTCCCTGTGTGAAGTATTCATCCTTTGATGTGTTGGAACGTCCGCCCGAAGTCAGCTGCATCAGCTTGGGGTTACGTGTATAATGGCCGTTGTTATCATACAATGGCATCATAGGATACAGCTTGGTTGTTTCCGGGAAGAAACGGTCGCCCTGTGTTTTCAGGAAAGTAGGCATACCGATATCCGTGCGGATAAAGCGGGTGTTGAATTCGATTGTCAGCCATTTGGTAATTTCTCCGCTGATCTTTCCGCTGATGTTATAGCGTTTCTTCTTTTCATCCGCGTAATTCATCTGTCCTTCCTGTGAGAGGAATGCTCCGGAGATATAATATTTAACTTTGTCGCTACCCCCCGATACGCTCAGGTTGTGCTCCTGTCCGAATGCTGTTTTGTCGATGAAGTTTCTCGGCCAGTTCTGGTTGTCGTTCGACCGCATGTTGAACTGGAAGAAGTTTGCTCCCTGTTGTTGGGTAGGATCGGAGGTGTACTGATAAGTACCGGCCATATATTGCTGTATACGATCGATCGTATCGTCATCAAACAGATATGATGCAGCTTGTCCGCTATTAGCCTGGGCATAGTTGAAATACTTGGCGAAGCGATACGAGTCGAGCATATCCGGGATATTCGTAGGACGAGCCCAACGAAAATTATCCGAATATTGAATAGTAGTTTTCCCCTTTTCGCCGGATTTGGTCGTAACCAATATAACTCCGAAAGGAGCACGCGAACCATAGATAGATGCCGAAGCTGCATCTTTCAATACTGATATATTCGCTATATCCTGTGGGTTGAGCGAGTTAATATCGCCTTCCACGCCATCGATCAATACCAGTGGAGAGTCGCTCGAACCGGTGCCGAGGTTCCCTGTACCACGAATGTTCATCGTCGGTGACTGGTCCAGCTTACCTCCACGGTTATTGGCGCTGACATTCAATCCCGGGACAACTCCCTGTAAAGCCTGTGCAACAGAAGTTACCGGGCGTGACTCCAGTGTTTTTGTGTCGACTGTGGCAACAGCCCCGGTCAGGTTGACTTTCTTCTGGGTACCGAAACCGACTACCACAACTTCGTCCAGATTTTGTGTATCTTCACTCAGTTCGATGCGGTATACTCGTTGTATGCCATCCAGTTTGATACTTTGAGCCTGATAACCGACATAAGAAATTTCCAGTACATTGTTTTTTGAAGCTTCGATAGAGAAATTACCATCAACGTCGGTTACCGTTCCGATGGTAGTACCCTTTACAAGAATAGTGGCTCCGATAATCGGATCACCAAGGTTTTTGTCAATGACAGTTCCTGTGATGGTTAACTGCTGTGCGTATATACAAGATATACTGGCCATCAGCAGTACAATTAATAATGTGACTCTCTTCTTCATCCTCTTTTAGTTTTAAGGTTGTGAATACTAAATTTTAAATAATCTTTGTGAGCAAAAGTATCGGGTATGGTTGAATAGGATACCAAGTGTTTTAGTCATTAACAGGGGGCGTTTTCTTTATATTACTTGTTGATAGCCAGCATACCCGGTATTTTATTCATGGATAGTGGGTGTTTTATTCATTCATATCTTCCGGGTAGTTTTTCTTTTGTTTAATTATCGTTACTCTCCTTCTTTTTTTGTTTCTTTGTATATGATCCTGATGTTTACCGCAGGGAGGTATGTTAATGTGGAAATGAGGAAATTTATTATAATTATATCATTGGTTATCCTTTATAGTCTTACCGGCTATGCTTTCTTTGAAAAGGACATTCGGGTACTTACCATGCAGAATGGATTGGCTGATAATACGGTCTCCTGCATTCATAAGGACCGGGACGGTTTCATGTGGTTCGGTACAGACAACGGGCTGAGCCGCTATGACGGGAAAAATATAAAGAACTTCGGTTCGGATAGCCTTTATATGAAGGTGTTTCATATCAGTGAGACGGATAACGGCTTGCTTTGGTTGATAGCCAACGGGCAACTGGTGTGTTTCGATCGGCGGATGGAGCATTTCATACCGGTCCGGGTCAGTGAAAAATATACCGGAGTTCAGGACATACTCATGCAAAACAATACCTCTTTCTGGTCCATATCGCCTGATGTTCTTTCTCTCGTCCTGATCGATTACCGGTGGGATAAAGACGGATATATAGCGGAGGTTAGCCTGAAAGTAGAAATGGAGTTTACCGGTTTAGGAGGAAACGATACCGATTACATGGCTTTTTGCCAATCACCGGAAGGAATGATCTATATCGGGACGGATTGGGGGAATGTCATTACATTCGATCCGGTTACTTTCCGGGTGGTAAGTAAAGGAGATTTGCCAAAGGTTAGTAAAATGCATGTTCACAGGCTTTTATATTCTGAAGGGTATGTGTGGATCGCCACTTGGGCAAACGGGGCCATCCGTTATAATCCGGAATCGGGAACTTATACGCAATATACCTATAATCCGAAAGATAAATTAAGGACATTGTCCCATTGGGATGTTTATCAAATGGTGCCGATCAGCAACAGCCGTTATCTGGCGGCCACCTGGAACGGATACACAATCATGGTCCCTGACAAAGAAGATTCAACCCGCTTCACGACAGAAGTATATAATAATACTGCATCACAATTGCATCGTAATCTGGAGACCCGTATGATCTCTGCTTATTATGATCCCGAAGGAATTATCTGGGTGGGAACACAAGGAGGAGGGGTTTATGCTTCCGATCTGCGTAAACAGTTTTATCTGCGTTTCCATCAGGAGACACATAATGAAATATGCGGAATGACAACCGATAAAAAGCAACACATCTGGCTGGCTACTTTCCATACAGGAATCATGCGGAGTACTGAACCGTTCGACCCGCAGAGCCGTTTGTCTTTTGAGTCGGTCTCGTCCGGTACCGGGAGTACGGTATTGTGCGTTACGGCTGATAAGAAAGGAGATTTGTGGTTTGGAAATAACAGGTCCGAACTGATTCGTTATCACTCGGATACCGGCAGGCTGAGTGTTCTGCCTATTCGTGTGTCCGGTAATCCTCAATGGACGGGTTCGGTCTGGGCTGTATTGTTTGACAGCCGGGAGCGTTTATGGTTGGGGACATCGTATGGTTTACTGCTTTTTGACCCTGTAACAGGAGTGTTTACACATTATCCTGTTCATTCCGGTACGATACGGGCAATGACAGAGATGCCGGGTGAATGTCTGTGGCTGGGAACTACATCCGGTCTTAACAAGTTTAGCTTCACGGATGAGACTGTCCGTTCGGGTTTCGAGAAACAGGCCAATATCCCGGCAAGGGAGATCCGTTCCTTATTTTCCTCATCCGACGGGAAGCTGTATATCGGCTTTACAGATGGATTTGGCATAATGGACTTGTCATCAGAGATGATCGAGAGTTTTTATACGACTCATAATGGGCTGAGCAGCAACTTTATCGGCTGTATCAGCGAAGATTCGAAAGGACATCTTTGGCTGGGTTCCAACTCCAGCATTTCGCGTTACAGCAAGCATCAGAAACTCTTTTATAACTATTATATATCGGGTAATAACCGTTCGGTAATGCATTATAAGAATTTCTTGTTCTGGGGAAATAACAAGAATATGACCTATTTCCTTCCGGACGAAGCCATGAATGACCATCCAGTCTCTGACAAAGTGGTAATAACCCAATTGGAAGTCGATAACAAATCCGTCGAGATCGGACAAAAGGTGAACGATCAGGTCATTCTGGAGAAAGGTATTCCCTATAC
>QAMK01000024.1 GCA_003149915.1 Bacillota bacterium | reverse complement strand
AAAAAAATTCAATGCCTTCCTGGAAAAAGAAATACATACAAATTCCAATTCATCGAAAAATTCAAGAAACAATACCCAATAAATATAATGTGTGAAGAATTAGAAATATCCAGAGATACTTATTACAAATGGCTTAAAAGAAAAAATATAAAAAATAGATACGAATTAAATCATGAAGCATTAAAACCGCTAATTCAAAAATATTATGATTTATCAAATGGAACTGCAGGATATAGACAAATAAAAGAACAACTTGAATATCATGAAGGAATCATTATCTCATATTATATGGCTTTCTTAATTAAATGTTGCATAATGAAATTACCTGAGGCTAGAAAGAAAAATAAAAATAAAGGTAAATATACGGTTACAACGAAAGGGGATGAAAAGAAATACACTTATCAAAATATAGCAGAAAATATGGATATAAATGATATTTATAAAGTAATATCAACTGATACAACAGAAGTAAAATTGGAAAAAGACGGAAAGCAAAATGTATCATTCTTTATTGATGCTTATAGCACTGAAATATTAGTATCATGTATTGGTAAATCACTAAATAATGATTTCATAGAATACAATCTAAATTTATTAAATGACAGTGATTATAAATTAGATAATATCATATTACATTCAGATCGTGGAGGAATGTATAAAAGTGGAATATATAATACAAAAACCGCTGAAATGAATCTTATACCAAGTATGTCCGCACCTTACACTTGCACTCATAATCCTTGGATAGAAACACTCAACGGCCAATTCAAAGATTTCATCAAGAAAGACAATCCCAAGACTCTTGATGAACTACAAATTGTATTAAACAAATTTGTATACTATAATAATAACATAAAAATTAAAAATAAACTAAAAACAACACCGATTAATTATCGATGTTGCCATAGTTAAGAACTTTTTATTTCGTGTATAAATTTATCAAGTCAGTTCTTAATCCGTCTTTTTTTTGATGTATGTTTTGCCGATTACTTTGTAATTTACTTTGTTTTCGTAAAGTTTTTGGATATCCGTTTGATTTCCATTGGCAACGATTTCGATGGATTCTGCAAACGTCTTTTCTTTGATTTCTAAGTTTTCTAGTAGACGATTCATCTGTTTGGAATCTTGATAATCGTATTGTATTTTTATGACGTAACCTGGTTCTAGTTCGATAATCTGGGCTTCCTCAAGGGCGTTTCGTACACTTCCAGAGTAGGCCCGAACCAATCCGCCAGCACCTAGTTTTATGCCACCAAAATAACGAATGACGATGGCTAAGATAAAGTGCAAGTTTTGTTTGATTAGGACGTTTAACATTGGATTTCCAGCTGTACCAGATGGCTCGCCATCATCACTTGCATGCATATCGATATCTAAAACGTAGGCATAGGTATAGTGAGTTGCAGCAGGGTATTCTTCTTTTGCATCGTTAATCGCTTTTCTTACTTCTTCTTTATTGTGAACTTGGATTAAAAGGGTAATAAAACGAGATTTTTGAACGATTTGTTCGCTCTTTAGATTGTGTTCGATCGTTTTCATAACATCACCAATTTCTATTATACTAAAAATGAGCCAAAAATTTATAGTTTTTATGATATAATAAATAAAAAAAGGAGGAACTGGTATGGATCAAGAAACAAAAGAATTTATCAAGAAGAAACTTTCCCTGGTACCGGAACTTCCTGGTTCTTATCAAATGAAAGACAAAGATGGTGTCATCATCTATGTCGGAAAGGCCAAAAATTTGCATCGTCGTGTCAGTTCTTATTTTACGAGAACGGTTACGGGTAAGACGGCGATGTTGGTGGCAGATATCAAAGATTTCGATTATATCGTCACATCTTCTGAATTAGAGTCATTGATTTTGGAAATTACGTTAATTAAGAAGTACGATCCGAAATACAATATTTTATTGCGGGATGATAAAACGTATCCGTATATCGAACTTACGACGGAGAAGTATCCTAGAGTACGTGTCATTCGGAATGTAAACAGAAAGAAGAAAACAACTCATATGTTTGGTCCTTATCCCAATGTGACGAGTGCTAGACAGACCGTAGAAATCATCAACCGCATTTATCCGTTACGAAAATGTGAAACCTTGCAGAAAGATGTTTGCTTGTATTACCATTTGGGAGAATGTTTGGGATATTGCAAAAAGAATATTGACTCGGCAGAAATTAAACAAATGACGAGTGAGATTACGAGTTTCTTAAAGGGCGATGCTAGCATCGTTACGAATAAATTGAAAGCGGAGATGGAACAAGCGAGCGCATCATTAAATTTCGAAAAAGCATTAGAGTTAAAAAACATGTTAGATAGCATTCATGTAACATTGCGTCATCAAAAAATCGATTTGAACCGTAAATACAATTTTGATTTACTTAGTTTTTATTCGGATAATGGTCTCGTTGCCGTTGAATGTTTCTTTATTCGCGAAGGATTGTTGTTCGGTCAACATCACGATTTGTTTTCTTTGGTATCAACGCCAGAAGAAGATGTGACCGAGTACTTCATCAAGTTTTATGCCAAATCTTCCATGAGTCCTAAGATGTTGGTAGTCGATCCGAAGCTAGATCAAAAGTTACTTTCTGATTATTTCGGTGTCAAAGTGTCTTCGCCAAGTAGAGGAAACATAAAAAAATTAATCGATTTGGCAAGAGAAAACGCAAAAATCAATTTAAAGAACAAAGAGGAAGAAATTAAGAAGAGTGACTCCTCTCGGTACCGAGCGATTGCTAGTTTAAAGAAAATATTGCATACCGATAAGGTTTCTCGAATTGAATCGTTCGATAACTCCCATTTGTTTGGAACCTTTTACGTTGCGGGTATGGTTACGTTTGTCGACTTTTTACCGCATCGAAATGATTACCGGAAGTTTCGTATCTCATCATCTGTCAAAGACGATTTGGGTGCGATGAGAGAAGTTTTATACCGCAGATATTATCACGTTATGATGGAGGAAGAGAAAGGTCCTGATTTAATCGTTTTGGACGGTGGAGAAACACAAGTGTCGGTCGCAAATGAGGTTCTTGCTTCTTTGAATTTGAAGATTCCTGTCATCGGTTTAAAGAAAAATGATAAACATAGAACGGAATCTTTAGTTTTACAGGATTTAACGGAAATTCCCATTAAAGAACATCCGGATTTGTTCGTCTATTTAGGTAGGATTCAAGAAGAAGTTCACCGTTTTGCAATTACGTATCATAGAAACATCAAAAGCAAAGGAACGTTATCTTCTTTGCTCGACATGGCACCGGGAATTGGAGAAGTACGAAAGAAACAGTTACTTCGTAAATTTGGTTCTTTAAAGAAGATGAAAGAAGCGTCTTTGGAAGAGTTGGAAGAAGTACTGGGACCAACTTTAGCAGTTCAATTTCAAGAGTTTCTATCCCATCAATTAGAAACGCAGGAAAGAAGGGAAGAAAATGAGTAAAATTCATGTTATGGACGAAGGTCTTGCCAACAAGATTGCGGCCGGAGAAGTTGTCGAACGTCCGATGAATGTCGTCAAAGAATTGACAGAGAATGCAGTCGATGCTAAAAGTACCGAAATCAGTATCTTTTTACGGGATGCTGGTGTGAAAGAAGTAAAGGTAGTCGACAATGGAATCGGTATGGACCGGGAAGATGCGACGTTAGCATTCTCTCGCCATGCGACTTCTAAGTTACGCGATTTAAACGATCTGTTTCACATCATGTCATTAGGGTTTCGTGGCGAAGCGCTTCCTTCTATCGCTGCCGTTAGTGAAGTAACTTTAAAAACATCGAATGGTGAAGAGGGCACGGAAGTTGTCATCGACGGTGGTGTCATGCAGAAAGTATCTTCATCCGATATCCGAGTTGGAACTAGTATTTCCGTTCGCAATTTATTTTATAATACGCCTGTTAGATTGAAGTATTTAAAGAACTTGTATGCTGAACTTGCAGTCATTACAGAGTACATTAACAAGATGGCTTTGAGTTATCCGAATATCAAATTCACTCTCGTGAACAATGATAAAACTCTTTTAAAAACGGATGGTTCGGGAAGGTTACTGAAAGTCATCAACGACATCTACGGAATTCAAGTTACCAAGAATATGATTTACGTGGAAGGAGATAGTGACGACTATAAAATTCATGGTTACATCTCTAGGCCGGAAGTCGTCAAAGGAACCAGAAACAGTATTACGACTTTAGTAAATGGCCGTGTCATTAAAGATAATGAATTAAACCGTACGATTTTAGATGCTTATCACACGTATATTGCGGTCGATAAATCGCCGATTGTCGTTATGTCTATCGAAGTAGATCCGAACTTAGTCGATATCAATGTTCATCCGACGAAAATGGATATCAAGTTTTCTAAGATTGAAGATTTAAAATATTTAATTACGAAGTTAATCGACGATCAGTTACAGACTAAGAATTTAATCCAAGTTGGAATTGATAAAGTCGATCTGTCTAAAGTAGAAACACACGTCACCAATCACTATGCAAATGTAAACATCAAAGATGAGTTCGATTCTGAGAAGAAGGATGAAGAGTTCGCTGAATTTGAAAATATGCAACTGGATTTACAAGTCGAAGAAAAGCAAGAAGAATATCATCCGGCAGAGCCTAGAATCAAGCCTATGACACCGATTGGAGCGATTCACTGTACTTATATCATTGCCGAAAATGAAGACGGAATGTACGTCATCGATCAGCATGCTGCTGCAGAACGAGTCAATTACGAAAAATTCATGCGCGAACTTAGTAAAAAAGAAAAAGCAAAGATGGATTTACTCGTGCCGATTAAAATTGAACTGCCAACGAACGATTACCTAATCTTAAAACAGCATTTGGATGTGTTAGATACGATTGGAATTACGTATGAAGAGTTCGGTTTTAATACGTTACTGATTCGCAGTACACCAGTTTGGTTTAAAAAAGGAGAAGAGGAAGCATCCGTTCATACGGTCATAGACATGATTATCGAGACGAAGACGTTTGAAATTTCAAAATTTATTGAAAAAGTTGCTACTTCTCTTGCTTGTAAGACGAGTATCAAAGCAAACGATTACATTTCATTAGAAGATATGAAAGTGTTACTAGAACAGTTACGTCATGCCGATAATCCATTTACGTGTCCACATGGACGGCCATCGATTATCAAATATACCAATTACGATTTAGAGAGGTTGTTTAAACGCGCAGAATAGGGGAGTTTTTATGAATTTACAGGATCAAGAATTTAATAACGTGTATTTTGCATCGATGATGCAAAACTTAGGAGCGGTGAATCCAATAACCAATTGGTATGTCGAACTTTGTGATGCAGAAAGCATGCCAGTTTGCCATTATTTACCGAAGAGAACTAATGTATCGCATCACGTGTTGCATTGTAATCATAATACGATTTCGTGTAATTTAGATCAGCTGCTTTTTTTAGCAGAGGATAGATACGTGTTGGCAAATGGTTTTTTTCCGGAGTTACCTTTGCTTATCGATCGATTAGAAGTTTGTGCGAATAATGAGTCATGTTCTTATGAGTTTTTTGTTGGAGTTTGTGGGGATGCAAAGAGCGATGCTGTCAAGTTAGATATCGAGCAGTACCGAGATTTACGGAACTTTTTGACGGATGAATATGGAATCGATACTTCAAATGGTCTATTTGTTTACGAAGAAGAACGGGTCGATATGGGGATTAAATCCTATTTTCTATACTACGATCGACCTGCTACATTTCCTCATCGGAAGTGGTATTTATGTTAAAACTGATTGCTATCGTAGGTCCAACTGGTGTCGGAAAAACGAAACTTAGTATCGCTCTTGCCAAACATTACGATGCAGAGATCATCAACTGTGATGCCATGCAAGTGTACGAAGGAATGGATATTGGAACGGCTAAAGTGACGACGGAAGAGATGGAAGGAATTCCTCATCATTTACTTTCTTTTGTTCCCGTTACTAGAAATTATACGGTTTTTGATTATCAGAAAGATGGTAGACAAGTCATCGATGAGATACGAAGTCGTGGCAAAAACATCATTTTAGTTGGGGGCACTGGTCTTTATTTAAAAGCACTTTTATATCGTTATGAATTTCACGAAGTACCAAAAATCGAACATATTGAAGATTTGACGTTAGAAGAAATGCTTGCTACTTTGCAGAGAGAAGGTGTCTCTTTAGAAAATGTCGACGTTTCCAATCGTCGTCGTGTCGAGCGACTTTATACGAATGTGATGGCAGGAGTTTTTCCTACTAAGACAGGAAATGAGTTGTTGTATGACGCAGTATTTATCGGTCTTACGACAGAGCGGGAACATTTGTACTCGATTATCGATACGAGAGTTTCTAAAATGATTTCCGATGGATTAGTTGATGAAGTGAAATTCCTTCTTCCTTACGCAAATGATAGCAAAGCTCTTTCTACTGCAATTGGATATAAAGAAATTATTTCGTATTTAGAAGGAGATTGTACGTTAGAGGAGGCCATTTCCCTGATTCAAAAAAATTCTCGTCATTATGCGAAGCGTCAATACACGTTCTTTCGTCACCAACTTCCAGTTCATTGGATTTCGGTCTGTTTCGATGACTTTCAAAAGACGATTCAAGAAGCCATCGATTGGATTACAAAAGAAAACTCTTCCCGGTAGGAAAGAGTTTTTTGTTTTAAATGGTTGCTTCTTCGTATACAGTTGGATCAAAATCGTGTTGATGTTGATCGACATCAATTTCGTCTAATTTACTAGCATCGATTAAGAAGAAACTGTATTCGATGGTATCGATTCCAGAAGTCGTGATAGGATCATCCCAAGTGACATCTAAGTGGTACCATTGTTGGTTTAACTGGACTAAATTCCAAATGTGGTTTTCACTTGCAACTTTGATGTTCGGTAGACCGAATCTCGTTAAGAATATTGCCATTGCATCGGTGTATCCACCACAAATTCCGTATCCTTGAAAGAGAGGGCCGATGGCATTATCTGATTCGTACGTTACAATATTGTGGTCGGTTCTTTCAGAATCGTACCTTGTCGAGTGAATCAAGTAGTCATGAACTGCTTTGATTTTTTCTTGGGTATCTGTCGTCGTAATTGTCGTTAAAATTTCATCCACCTTGCGATTGATTCTGGCAATGTCATCATCACTATAAGTGTGCTCGATGTGAATGACGATTTTTCCTAAGGAATCAAATTCCGTTTCGATATTTTTAAAACTGTTAAACGGATGCACGAAATTGTTGATATGCGATAATGTAATTTGATCGTTTGACAAGTCTTTAATGTCTTTTAAACAATCTTTGTAATTATCATCGCAATAGAATGTAAAATCATCTAATCCACTATCTAGAACCGTGTAGTAAATATTTTTTAAATCCTGTTTACTTGTCGGTGTAAAGTTATTTGTACTTTGTACATAGAAGTAATTTGCACCGGTATAATATTCGTTTCGTTCGCTACTGTCGATACTTGCTTCGCGATTGGGATTTAGGAAAGTATTCATATAGAAAGTTACCAGTTCGGTTCGGTATAAGAATATCGCTCCTAAAACAACCATCAAAATACCTACTGCTGTCAACTTTCTTATCTTCATTTTATCACCTTAGTATAAGTATAACAAAAATGCATAAAAAAAAGAAGAAAAATCTTCTTTAATTTATTCTGCATTATTTGCAAGTTTTGCTAGTCTTGATTTATCTCTAGCAGCTTTGTTTTTCTTAATGATTCCCTTGTTTAAGGCTTTGTCGATTCGTTTTACAGCAACATCTACTGCACTATTTAGTTCTTCTTTTGAAGCGTTGTTATTAGCAGCTTTTTCTACGTTTTTAATTGCTGTTCTCATGCTTGATCTTACTAAAACGTTTGCATCTTTCTTTTTTGCAGTTACTTTTACACGTTTTTTAGCACTTTTGATAATTGGCATTTCTTTCACCTCACTTTTTACGAACATATTAATGATAACAAAAAACTCATAAAAAAGCAAATAAAACTTGCATTTTTCGGGAAAAGTATAATAGGTGATGCTTTTTGAAGAAGATTTGGAATACAAGAACGGACTTAATTACCGAGCAAGAAGATCAAAAGAAAAACGAAAAAACTTATGAAATTGATGGGATTTCTGTAACGAAATCTTTGATGAACGGAACGTATTATACGATTCGCTTTGAAGATTTGTCGAATGTTTTAGAACGAAAAAATTTAATTCATGCTCTTACAAAGACATTTTCGGAACTGTTTCAACAACTGAATTTATCTTTTGAATCATCGTGTTTGGTGGTGGGATTAGGGAATCGTGAGTCGACACCGGATTCTCTTGGGCCAATCGTGCTACAGAATTTGATTGTAACCAAGTATTTATTCGATCAAAATACGATTACAATGTTAGATAAATATCGGAACGTTTCTTCGTTTGCTCCTAATGTGACGGGAGTTACAGGTTTAGAGACCATCGAGTTAATTAAAAGTGTCATTACGACCTTTCATCCGGATTTTGTCATTGCAATCGATGCTCTGGCATCTTCTAAAATCGAAAATATTTTAAAAGTAATCCAGATTACAGATACAGGGATTCATCCCGGTTCTGGAGTAGGGAACAATCGTGGCGAATTATCGAGCAACACGTTGGGAATTCCTGTCATTGCCATCGGTGTCCCTACTGTCATCGATGGAGTCACTATCGTCTACGATACCATTCGGTATTTGTACCAAAAGATCAGTTATACCAAAAAGAATTTCAAAAAAGAAAAACTCTCTCTTTTTTCTAACTCTCATCATAAATACCAAGATGAACTTTCAGAGGATGAAAAGAGTCAGTTATTAGGAAGCGTCGGAACTCTCACAGAAGGCGATTTAAAGCAATTATTAAAAGAAGTTTTAGTCGATGAAAATCTGATTGTCAGTCCAAAAGAAATTGATTTCGATATTAGTAAATTAGGAAATATCTTGAGCGATGCTCTCAATAAAAGTTTGCACCGGTTATAGTTCGACAAAATGATACTACTGTTCCTGCTACAATGTTTGCAGAAAGGAAGTGGTATTAGGAAAAAGAAACGAATCTATGGCATTCTATTTTTAGGATTACTAGCGACTCTTGTTTTTTATTTTGCAAGACGGAGTGATCGTTCACTCGTAGAGATTACTTCTACCTTTGCAACAAAAGGAATCGATTTTTCTTCTGATGCTACTTCTGAGAATTCTTCTTTTGATCCGCTAGAGTCTATTTTAGAAGGAACGTTTCAAACATATGTGTTTTCTCCTCCGACTCCAACACCTTCTCCCGATGGTAAATTATTTCAGCCCCTGATCTACTTTTACAATAGTCATCCGGGAGAAGAGTATCAGGCCGATATGGTGAATGGTTTTGGAGTGGCACCCAACGTGACAGTAACAAACTATATTTTACAAGAAGAATTCAAAAAAAGAGGAATCGATGTCGTCGTCGAAGAGCGAAGTGCAACGGATGTATTAAATGCCAACGGTTGGAAATATGCTAGGAGTTACGATGCCACTAGAACGTTTTTAGAAAGTGCCATCTTGGAGTATCCAACTTTAGAGTACTTTGTAGATTTACATCGTGACTCTGTCTCTAGAGGAATTTCTACGGTTACGATTGGAGACACTGATTATGCCAAAGTGATGTTTTTAATTGGTATGGAAAATACTGGTCATGCGGCGAACGAAGCCTTAACCGTTCAAATTGAACAATACTTAAACAGTCATTACGAAGGGATTTCGAGAGGAATTTATCGCAAGAGTGGGGCTGGAGTGAACGGCGTTTACAATCAAGATTTTTCTGGTAATACGATATTGATAGAGATTGGTGGCATGGAAAACACATTAGAAGAAGTCTATCACACTTGTCTTGCAATCGCAGAAGCACTTTATGCTGTGATGGTAGGTGATGCATGAAAGTAAAGGATGTATGGCTTGGAATATTCATCTTTTTATTGGTTATCTTCTTTGGACTGTATTTTTCTTCTAAAACCGGTTACTACGAAACAGAAGAAAAAAATAAAACAATTTTAACTTTAGAACAAATCAAAGCATTTGAAACGGATGTCCAAAATGGTGCGGAAATCGATCTCAAAGAATACTTAAAAACATTCGAAAAAGATTATGATAACACGATTTCCTCTTCTTCTTTACATCTTTCCAATTGGATTGGCAAGACCATTAAAGATGTCCTTACCAACGCCATTAAAAGTTTAGCTAAAATGGTTTCTTAAAAGTCTTCGAAAGAAGGCTTTTTTCTTTTTCTATTTTTATTGTATAATAGATGTAGGAGGCTAGTTATGAGAACGACATTTTTAGAAAAACGACTATTTTCCTTTTTTCTTTCTTTATTTGTATTATTTGGATGTTTCTTTTTCTTTTGGCAAAGGGATCGTTCGATTGGCTTCGATTTTCAATTTTTCTCTTATTCTATTGCATGTATGATTTTGTGCTTTTTGTTTTATCGTTTGCTCTTATTTTTATTTTCTTTCTTAAAACGAAGCGAGACTGGTTCTTATTATTCTTCTAAATATGTACATTCTCATGGTGTACAGGAGGTTTTAAAAACATCTCGAATTTCGTTTCGGACTTGTTTAAAGAAAGATTTGGAAGATTTAGAAAAAAGACGTTACATCACGAAAGAGAAAGATTCGTATCACGTTACGACAATTTTAAAAAACTACGGTGTATTCGATTCTCACTTGCGTGTCATTACCGATTATCTACAGAGTGGCGATAAGTCGTTCAAAGACTTTTTTACGCCTGCTTTTAAAAAATGTTATTTAAAATTGTTGGTATCCGATATGGAGCAGGCAGGACTTTTAAAAAAACAAGGGATTTTCTTAGACTTTTTATCTTACATTATTTTTGTTTTGTATATTGTATTGCTAGCATCTTTTTCGTTACATGGCTTTTATTTACCGGAAATATCGGGACGTTTTGGACAACTATTTTTGTTTTTTCTAATTACTTGTTTATTTCAATTTGTTTTCTTTCATTTTGTATTTCGGAATTCTTATCAAGTTACTTCGTTTGGAAAATCTTATAAAATCTAGATTATTTGATTCGATATGGAATGATGATTCGTTCCATGTCTTTTTTTTGTTGCTTTTTTTCTTCTTTCTCGTTATACTTTTATTTAGATAAGGGTAAGAAGCGGGAAATAGTAGGAGGAAATATATGGGAATTAACAATTTAAAAGTCAATTTACTAGAAAATACACCGTTTTTAAACAGTGATGGCACGTTCGATTTAAAAAGAGCCATGACGCATTCTGGTCATATCGCTGGAATTTGTTACAATCAGGATGGTCTTGCAGCGTCTTTTGAGGAGAGCCCTGATAAGACGGAACGACGTGTCAATATGAATGCGAACAATGGTCATCAATCCGTATTTGAACATATTGGCTTGACGTTAGATATCGAGAATTCACCTAAGATGTTCAACATGGTTTTAAATAATGAAGGACAGTACAATGCCAGTGAGAGAAGTTTGCGGTATACGAAGCCTAGTGCCCATGCTGGGTTATCGGATAGGGAAGTAGAACTTTACGATAAGTGGTATCACATCTTTTTGGATTTGATCGAACAAAATCTCGGGACTGCTTTACCAGACCGAAAGAAGAGAACGTTGGCACAAGAAAATGCGAGATCGATGACGAGTGTCTTTTATCAAACAGAACTTGTCTATACTGTTCCATTAGCACAACTAAATCGGCTTTTAATGATGATGGAAGTGTATGAAAAAGAAAGCAAAGGTACATCGTTTGATGAGAGATTAATCGATTCTTTTCATGCTTTCCGTTCTGAATGTGAACGTCTTCATCTAGTGGATGAGCGTCTTCTTACGAATTTTAAGAATCGTCATTTGCGTCTTTTTGCTAAGCCGGGAGATGATTTTGATAAAAAGTTCTTCCGCGATGAATTTGGAGAAAGTTATTCTACTACGTATACAGAGTCTTTTGCTGCATTTGCCCAAGCTCAACGTCATCGTACGATTTCTTACCAAATTCAAATTCCTGAAGGAGATAAGTATGGTTACTTCGTACCGGAGTTATTATCCTCTAAGTGCAAGCACGATGGGTATGATGGTCGTGACTTGACGCGGGAGTGGCAACAAGATATTCAGAGCATTCGTTCTGTCTATCCGAACGGCATGAAAATTGCTGTTCAAGAACGTGGCACGTTAGAAAATTTCATCGAAAAATTAAAAGAACGGGAATGTACTGCAGCCCAATATGAAATTTGGAAAGATACCGATGATACTTTGACTGAGTACATGGAAGCGTTAGACCGTACGAAACATCCTGCTGCTGATAGACTGAGACCTTACACCAAGACCATGCGTTGTGGATTTCCTGATTTCACTTGTACGAACCCTTGCGGCAATCCATCTAAAAATAGGATCGTATAACACAGAAATTCTGTGTTATTTTCATTTGTTTCCAGATTTGATTTCTACCTGTTTTTGTGATACAATGTACTAAGTTTTAGAAAAAATTGACAAGTAGGTGACGTTATGAAACAATCGAATATCAGAAATTTTTCCATCATTGCTCATATCGATCACGGAAAAAGTACGTTAGCGGATCGAATTTTAGAAGTGACAGGTGCCGTTTCTAAACGAGAAGCAAAAGAACAAATGTTAGATAGTATGGATATCGAACGGGAGCGTGGCATCACGATTAAACTGAATGCCGTCCAACTTTCGTATCATCATAATGGCGAAGATTATTTGTTAAACTTGATTGATACTCCGGGGCACGTCGATTTCTCCTATGAAGTGAGTCGTAGTTTAGCGGCTTGTGAAGGGGCAATTTTAGTGGTCGATGCGGCGCAAGGAATCGAGGCTCAGACATTAGCCAATTTATATTTAGCGATGGAACACGATCTGACGATTATACCGGTCATCAACAAGATTGACTTACCGAATGCGGATATTCCAAAAGTAAAGGGAGAACTCATCTCCAATTTAGGATTTTCGGAAGATGAAATTATTTTGACGAGTGCTAAAACAGGCGAAGGAATCGAAAGTTTAGTAGAAGCTGTCATCGAACGGATTCCCGCTCCAAAAGGAGATGCCAAAGATTCTTTACAAGCATTAATATTCGATAGTTATTTCGATTCTTATCGCGGTGTCGTCGTACTGGCTCGGTTAATGGCGGGAAGTCTTGCTGTAGGTGATAAAATTTTGTTTATGAAGACTGGCGCCAGTTATGTTGTAACGGAACTATTTACGATGAACCCGAAAGAAGAGAAAATTTCTTCAGCAGTGGCAGGGGACGTCTGTTACATCGTTGCGTCGATTAAAGATATTCAAGACGTACATGTCGGAGACACCATTACCCATATGGACCAGCCGGCAACGGATGCAATTACGGGATATCAACCGATGAAACCGATGGTTTACTGTGGACTTTATCCGGTCGATTCTACTAAGTTTGACGAGTTACGAGAATCGTTAGATAAATTAAAATTAAATGATGCCTCTTTATTTTATGAAGCAGAGACATCGAAAGCGTTGGGATTTGGTTTCCGCTGTGGCTTTTTAGGACTTTTGCACATGGAAATCACATTAGAGCGAATTGAACGAGAATTTAAAATTCCTTTGATTGCAACGGCTCCATCCGTTATTTATCATGTTACACTGACGACTGGTGAGACCATTGAAATCGATTCACCAGTAAAACTTCCGGATCGAACGTTGATTAAAGAAATTGAAGAACCATTTGTCAAAACGAGTATTTTTACACCATCCACTTACATTGGTCCAATTATGGAACTATGTCAAGGAAAACGTGGTGTTTATATTGGAATGGATTATATCGATCAGACGCGAGTCGACATTCATTACGAATTGCCATTATCTGAAATCATTTACGATTTCTTCGACCGATTGAAGAGTTCTACGAAAGGATATGCCTCTTTCGATTATGAAGTAATCGGTTACCGTGCTTCTTCTCTCGTACGATTAGATATCTTATTAAATGGAGAAATCGTCGATGCTTTTTCTATTATCGTTCATAAAGATTTTGCTTATGCACGAGGACGAAGCATTGTATCTAAACTTCGTGAAGTAATTCCTAGACAGTTGTTCGAGGTTCCGATTCAGGCGGCCATTGGTGGCAAAGTAATCGCAAGAGAGACCATCAAAGCCCTTCGTAAGGACGTTCTTGCTAAATGCTATGGTGGCGATATCACAAGAAAACGAAAACTGTTAGAGAAACAAAAAGAAGGTAAAAAGAGAATGAAACAGGTTGGAAACGTAGAAATTCCACAGGAAGCATTCTTATCCGTTCTAACTATGGATGAAAGGTAGTGTAACAAAATGGAACTTGGGAAAAAGAAAGAAATCACAAAGCAGGCGGCAGAACTTGCCATTAAAAATCCTTCTCTCAGTATGAGGGCATTGGCAAGAGAAGTAGGAGGGACTACCTCTACGACTCTCAAAAAATTCTTCGATACCATTTTGCCGGAATATTATCCGGATTTGGCTTTGCAAATTCAGGAATCAAAAGAATCATTTCAAAAGAAAAGTGAAGAAGAAAAATATCATAAGAGTAGAGCGTATCAAAAACGTAGAAGGGAACTCGTTAAAATCGAAGAAGCAACCGAGGTTGCTGAGTACATCATTCGCCATCATGCGACGATGAAACAAGCATCGTCTGTCTTTGCTAGACCGATTGCCAATTTACAACGAAGTTTAAACCTACTCAGAAAAGAAAATGCTCAAGTACGACAAGATTTAGACCGGGTGTTTGCTGAGAATAAGAACAATTATTATCAGAAATTAGGGACTCTTACGAAAGAGAGAATTTCGATGATTCGTAAATGCGTCGATTTTATCAATCATCATCCGGAATATTCGTCTTTACTGATTAAATCTTTACATATTTTCCCAATCCATTTGTTATCCTTAGATTCATACGTGTTAACATCACGTAGTTTGACGGGGACTGTTTCCAAGGAACGTAGTTATGAAACAGTTGCCAACTAGTCTCTATATTCATATTCCGTTTTGTAGAACGATCTGTGCTTATTGTGATTTTTGTAAATATTACAATTATCCTAAACTGATGAAAAGTTACTATCCGGCACTGTTAGAAGAACTCCGTCATGTTCCCGTTCATCCGATGAAGACAATCTACATTGGTGGTGGGACTCCTTCTTGCATTCCCAAAACGATGTTAGAGGATTTACTCATTCATTTGGAGCCTTATTTTAGTGACGAGATGGAGTTTACCATCGAATGTAATGTCGAAGATATCGATGAAGAGTTGTTAGTACTTTTAAAACGACATTCTGTCAATCGTCTTTCAATCGGGTTACAAACATTTCAGTATTCTCTTTTAGAGAAGATTGGACGTTCGGTCGGTCCCGTTGAAGAGAAGATTCGTCTTGCAAAACAGTACTTTCAAAATATCAATGTCGATTTGATGTATGCGTTACCGGGTGAAACGTTAGATGATTTGCAAGAGGATTTACAAAAGTTTTTGGCTTTGGACGTACCACACATTTCTTGCTACTCTTTGATTTTAGAAGAAAACACAGTATTTTCTAATCAACATGTAACGCCAGTCGATGAAGATACGGATTTTGAAATGTATCAGATGATTACTAAGACACTAACAGATGCGGGATATCTTCATTACGAAGTATCGAATTATGCGAAAGTGGGTTACGAATCTAAACACAATTTGGTCTATTGGCATAATGAAGAATACTACGGTATCGGACTTGGGGCATCTTCTTATGTGGATGGTTACCGTATGACAAATACACGTAGTCTCAATCACTATCAAGAAGGGAACATCGTAACAGAGCGAGAATTCGTGTCTATCGATGATCAGATGGACTACGAGATGATTTTAGGTTTACGTACTTTAAAAGGAGTATCGATTTCGCACTTTTTTCAAAAATATCATCGCAACATTACAGATATCTATGATATAGTAGATTTATTAGAGAATCAGTTACTGGTTCAAAAAGGGGATTATCTTGCGATTCCGGAAGATAAGATTTATATTTCGAATACGATTTTAGTACAATTTTTAAGGAGGGATTCCAGTGGATAAAATTAAATGTTTTGAAAAAGAAATGTCCTACATCCAAAATCCAGATTATTTAGTAGATTTTCAATATTTGGTATCGAACTTACCAGATTATTTTTTTGAAATTCCAGCATCTTCCACGGGAAAGTATCATCCGCGTTATGCGTTGGGAACTGGCGGATTGTTGAGACACACCAAAGCTGCTGTTCGGATTGCTTACGAGTTGTTAGCAGATCCAATCATCGGCGATAAGTATACGAGTGATGAGAAAGATTTGATGTTAATTGCACTTTGTTTACATGACGGTTTGAAATCAGGCAAAGATCATAGTAAATACACACAGTTCGACCATCCACTTTTGATGGCGAATTGGATTGAGGAAGAAAAAGAACATCTTCATTTTAACGACGAGGAGATTGCTTTTTTACAATCCGTTATTGCATCTCATATGGGTTGTTGGACGAAAGACTACGACGGCAATGAAGTATTACCAAAACCGAAGACTAAATATCAAAATTTCGTTCATATGTGCGATTATTTAGCAAGTAGAAAGTGTATTTTACTGGAATTTGACGAAAATAATAATGTCATAGGATAAATAGGGAGGCTTTATGAAAGGAAAATTAATTGTCATTGAGGGTAGCGATTCTTCTGGAAAGCATACGCAAGGAACGATGCTTGTAGAGGCATTAAACAAAAGTGGGAAAAAGGCGGTTTTGTTATCATTTCCAACATACGATAGCCCGACCGGTCAAATTATTGCTGGGTCCTTGTTAGGAAAAGAAGGGTATGGACCATGTTTGTTTCCGGAAGGAAGTAGCAACATCGATCCTCATATCGCGTGTCTATATTATGCAGCAGACCGAAAGTACAACATTCCTAAAGTGGAATCTTACCTGCAAGATGGATACGACGTTGTACTCGATCGTTATATCAGTTCTAACATGGCTCATCAGGGTGGTAAGATTTTAGACAAAGACGAGCGCTTCAACATGTTTCAATGGATCGATCGTTTAGAGTATTGGCTGTTGGGATTACCAAAAGCAGACAAGACCATTTTTCTTCATATGCCGTATCAAAAATCTTTGGAACTTGCCAAAAAGAAAACGGCCATCGATCAAGTCGATGACGATGTCACGTATTTAAAAAATTCAGAACGTGCATACATCGAATTATCCGAGTTATATCATTGGGACCGGGTCGAATGTACCAATTTTGATGGTTCTTTAAAATCTCGGGATGAAGTTCACAAAGAAATCTTATCTTTATTAGAGCAATAAAAAAGACTAATCAGTTGGGTTACCCTCTTGATTAGTCTTTTCTTTTTCATCATCTTCTTTTATCATCGGCTTATCCGTACCGTTTTCGCCGTATTTGTTGTCTAAGTCAACTTCAATTTCAATCAACTTATAAATTTCTTCAAACGTCGTATATCCTTCTAGTACTTTTTCTAAGCCATCTTGTAACATCGTCGTAACATCATCGGTGTAAACCATGTCACGTAAATCTTCTTTTTTCAAACTAGTGTTATTTAAAGCGTCTCTGATATGGTCGTTGATTAATAGGACCTCATGAATACCTAAACGGCCACGGTAACCGTTTCTACATTTACCACAGACTTTCGATGAATTTTTGCAAGCATCGAATACTTCTGGAACATCTTTATTCAAGACTTTTTTAAATACTTCTCGTTCGTAAGGAGTCGTCCGCCGCAATGTCTTACAATTTTCACATAATGTACGCGCCAGTTTTTGAGAAATGATTCCTTCTAATGCAGTTGATAACAAATATCGCTCAACATCCATATCCATCAAACGTTCGATGGTAGACAAAGAACTGTTGGTGTGGATGGTCGATAATACTAAGTGTCCAGTGATAGAAGCACGGACGGCGATTTGAGCCGTTTCAGAGTCACGAATTTCTCCGATTAGAATAACGTTCGGGTCTTGACGTAAGATAGAACGTAATGCAGCTGCGAACGTCATACCGATATCGCTGTTTACTTGGACTTGGTTGATTCCTTCTAGGTTCATTTCAATCGGGTCTTCTACAGTGATGATGTTCGTTTCTTCTTTGTTTAAAGATTGTAACATGGAGTAGGTAGTCGTTGATTTACCAGAACCAGTCGCACCGGTTACTAGAATAATTCCGTTCGGTACCATCAACATCTTACTGATCTTTTTAAAGTTTTTATGAGAAAAGTTCAAAGCCTCTAAACCGGCAAGGCTTCGCGTATAGTCCAAAATACGAATAACGACTTTTTCACCCTCGTTGGTCGGAAGTACAGATACACGCATATCTAGGTCTGTGCCATCGATACGACCTTTGATAGCACCGTCTTGAGGAAGACGAGTTTCGGTAATGTTCATATTGGAAATCAATTTGACACGTGTCGTCAAGTTTCTTTCGTATTCTTTTGGAATTAGTGTATGATCTTGCAAATCACCATCGACACGGTAGCGGATTTTAATTCCATTTTCTACTGGGTCCATGTGAATATCGCTGGCTTTCGCTTTTACTGCGGCCATAATTAATCGGTTTGTCAAATCGACGATAGAAGTATGCTCTAAATCGTATGTTACCATAAAAATCGTCCCTTCCCCTTTAAAAATATTCTTTTTCCTCTATTATTTTATCATAAATTATTATATAATAAATCTATAAGATAAGCAAGATATGGAGTGAAACTTTTATGCGAAGAAAAAGTGAAAAAGGCTTTATGTTGTTAGAAACTTTGGTCGTAACCGTTTTCATTGCGACTCTTTTTGCTTTCATTTATCAAAATACAATTCCATTGTTTGGGGAGTATAAACAACGAATGAAATATGATGATGTCGATAGTGTATATGCGGCGGATTTGTTTCGCCAAATGTTACTTGCTGATTACAACTACAATGATTTAGTAAGCGGCCTTGGAAATGATCCTACTAATATTTATAAAGATATTACAGATTGTAGGAAGAATGTGGCTGGCTTCAACTATGAAAATGATGATTTGTGTGAAGCACTAGAAGAATCTTTGAATATTTCGGCTGTCTATTTGACTCATTATGACACAAACTTGTTAAAGCAGATGGAGAAAGATGATCAAATCTTTACAGTTAACACTGATCGCGGTATTAAGACTTACATCGATTATATGCCATCTTATTCAGCTGATTCGACGACGATTAATCAATATCGCTTGATTATTGTAAGAAAAGTAGTTGAAAATGGAAAAGAATATACGAGATATGCCAATTTAGAGGTGATTCAATCATGATTCGAAATGAAAAAGGATTTACAATTGTCGAAACGATTGCAAGTTTTGTACTTGTTATGACATTATCACTTTCCATGCTTTCTATTTTATTAAAGTATAAAGATACAGCCCAAGTTGAAAATCTAAAAAATACTTTTCAAACTTTAAAAGAAACGGTTACTAAGGACATTCAGACGGATGTTAGAAATCGAGGATTATTAAGTATAGAACGCTTGACATCTAATTCCGTTTTGTTTCACTTTCAAGATGGGACTAGTACCATTTTTTCTGTAACAAATAACGTCTCCTCTTTAGATGCTGATACGATTCGTGATAAGCATTATACCTATAATAATATAAACTATCATATCCCGTCTGGCGTTCCGGATGAATTACCAGCGGGTGCACTAGCAAAAGATTATCAAAGTGTTAATATCGATTTATCAGATTTTTATCGCGTTTACGATATTGGAACTTATACAATTTATTCTGTGAATGTCAATTTGACGTATGATGATTTAGAAGAAGATTATGGGATTCATTTGACGTTTTTGGTAAATGATGAAGCAGGTCTTGTTGCAGTTACACGAAATATGATGCAAGATAGTAGTTTTGAAAATGAACCAATACAAGTTCGTAATAGTTCTACTGTGATAACGATGGGTCCTATTATTGCAACGGGACAATTTGTTTCCAATGTTACACCTTTCGATGGTGAGAAAGCGGTTTATTTTACATGTGGGACAGGAATGTGTGATCTATTGCTAGATCGAGAAATTCCGGTTACACCTGGCCGTACTTATACGATTAGTTTCTATTATGCAACCGGTCCAAATGTCACTGGCGGTGTTACACAATTTGAAGATAGCAATGGAAATGTGATTTCTGGATTTACGATTACGAATACCGGCGAATCATGGATGCGTGCTTCTACAACTTGGACAGCACCGGAAGGAGTAATTGCAATTTATCCTGGGTTTGGAATTCAAACGTCTGGAACATCTTGGATGGCTATCGATGCCGTACAAGTAGAGGAAGGCGAAACGGTAACCTTATACAACCGAACATAATATCAATAATGATACAAGTATTGTTTGAAGGATTGTTCCATAGAGACGGCCTTTCAAGAAATACTTGTATTTTAATTTGGATTTTTCTAAGTAACTGGCTACTTGCAAATGGATGTTGGCACCACCTAGGGAGATGCAGATGGAGGCAAGTAGGAATTTCAGTTCGATAGGTATGGCAACATACGTTAGACTAGCGAGGCCAGAAGTGACTTCTAAAATCATTTTGATTCCAATTTGACCGTAGTGAGAGGGACTCACCATCGTGATGATTATGTTTTCTGCAATTAAAAAGAGAGATAGACTTCCTAACATCATGAGTAGGGTCGTAAATGCATTTGAAATGGCACTTCCCAATCTATTTTTGGTTTCAGATTTTAGTGGATGATTGGAATGGTGTGACGGTAGTGTTTTCGGTCTCGTTAATCGGGCCAGTAAGAAGCTACCTCCTAGTTGCGTGAGATATAAAATGATACCTAGTCGGACATCGTTTAAAATACCGATGCCAACGAACGATAAAACGAATGCCGGATTTCCGTAATGAGTGAACAAGAGCAGATGATTGGCTGTTTCTTCGCTGATATATCCTTTCTGAAACATATCTTCCGTGTATTTAGCTCCTGCTAGGAAACCGCTTAAAATTGACATGACGATTATGAATGCGGCCGGACGCTCTAAATGTAGCCACTTTTCAGTAATCGGTTTTAAGAGTTCTCCTAACAAGATAGGTATTTTTAAAGAAATGGCACAATCTGTTAAGACAAAGAAAGGAAATAAGACCGGAAATAAGTTCGTCATAAACAAATCGACACTTTCTAAAACCGAACTTCTTACTTGTTCACTTTGCCAAACCAGTAACACAACAGTTGACAGAAATATTAATAAAATCCAAAAATTTCTGTTTTTTTTCCATAGTTTTTTCATATATTTAATCATCCTCATGCTATAATAGAATATATGATTAAGGATTTGATTACATGTTAAAGAAATTTTTTAAGAAAATATATCAGGAAACCAAAGCATACATTGTCGATAGTTGGTTCTTTTTATTGACCTTATTGGTCATTTTTGTCGTTATGACATATCAACTTCCATATTACATCGATACGGGTGGTGGAACGATAGCAATCAACGACAGAATTCAAATTGAAAATGAGACAGAGTCAGAAGGATCGTTTAATATGGCCTACGTCAGTGAAGTAAGAGCGACTGTTCCTACGTATTTACTAAGTTATGTATTTAATACTTGGGAACGAGTTAAAATTGCTGATACGAAAATCGATCCAACTGAAACACAAGAGGACGTTGAAATCAGAGATCACTTGTATTTGGATACGGCCAATCAAACGGCGATTCAATTAGCGTATCAGAAAGCTGGGAAAGAGTTCCACATTACTGATCAGAAGACTAGAATTGCCTATGTAGCACAAGGAGCTATTACCGATTTACAGGTAGGAGATACGATTCTTTCAATCGATGGCGAAGATGTATCCAACTTCGATTCTTTGACTTCGATTGTCAATACGAAGAATGTTGGTGACGTTCTATCCTTACAAGTGTTACGAGATGAAGAGCAAGTTTCTGCAACTGCTACCATTCAAGGAACAGAAGAGAATAAAATCATCGGCATTACTTTGATGCAAAAATATGAATATGAGACGAATCCCGAGATTACACTTAGTTTCTTAGCAAGTGAATCTGGTCCTTCGGGAGGTCTTTTGCTTAGTCTTGCCATCTATGACAAATTAATCGACGAAGATTTGACAAAGGGATACAAAATTGTCGGAACTGGTACGATTGGTGCCGATGGCAGCGTCGGTGCCATTGGCGGAGTTACCTATAAACTACGAGGAGCGGTCAATTCGAAAGCAGATTTGTTCATCGTGCCAGCAGGTGAGAACTACGAGGATGCGATGGCACTCAAAGAAGAAAAAGGATACGATATCGATATTATCGGTGTTCGTACATTCGATGAAGCAGTCGAAGCTTTAAGAAATTATCAGGGATAAGAGTTTAGGGAGTAAGTTTTATGGAAGAAGAAGTACTATTACAAGAAGCACAACTAGTGAATCATCAAGTAAGGCAAAAAGCATTGTGTTTATCAAAGCAGAGTTTAAGCACGACATTATATGCTTATACGTCTGCATTATGTGATTTGGGAGCTGTCACTCATTTCATGCACGAATTCTACGATCAAAACGGTTGGCCAGAAGTCGATGCCTTTCAAAAGGAGACAAGCCCTCTTTATTGGGAAATCGTAGATGCGTATCAAAATCTTTCTAACTATGCGAAAGATGCACGTATTTTTGATTCTTATCATCCAAGATGGCAAGATCCGGCTTATCAACAGATTGTAAAATTGTTGAAACAGGTTGAGATTACCAGTCGAACTGGAGATTATCAAATCACGAGGGACATGACTTTGGTTAAGAAAGCAGTGCTTTGCCATACGATAGGACTATCTTCCGAAATTTTAGAGCGTCAAGAAAGCAATCCTTCTTTTCAGAGCGATGATGAATCCAATTGGAATTTGTTGCTAGAAATGTGGAATTTGTATCAAAATAACCATCGCGGTATCGATGTGGCGTTAGATTCCAATTCGAAAGCCCAGTATACAGAAGAGATTACACCGTTACTTTCTTACATCGATAAAAACTATTCTTATCGGAATGATTATGAAAGAAATCGTTATCAAGAAAAGATTTTAACGCGTTAAAGGTTAGAACATCCAGTATTTTGACATTTTAATAAAAATATGATATAATTAGGTCATCGATTGGGGGAAATTAATATGAAAAATTTAGAGTCAATTACAGCAGAAACAGAAATGTTGACAGCTAATTTAAAAAGAATCAACGATTGGGTAGCACAAAATCCAGATACCGATCCAAATTATTATGAGTATATCGAGCAATTAGTTCGCTTTGGAGAACTTGCGGCTGATGTATCGAAATACTTTGATCAAGTGGGTTGGCCAACAGACGAAAAAGGGAAAGAACTTACTCATTATGATGCTTGGCGTTCTACACCTGAATTAGAAACGTGCCATGCTGAACTTTTGAAACTTGCTCAAGCGAGAAAAATTGGTGAAGAGGGATTTACCGATCCAAAAACGAATCCAGAAGCAGTTGAATTTTTAAGAGAACTTCGTACGCGTTGTACCATTGGAGAATACTTTACTAGCGATGATCCGGACTACAGAAAAATGAAGCAAAAATTGATTTGTATGTCATTCAGTGTTCCGTTTTATATTTGGCAAGTTCAAAGAAAAGAACCTAATTATCAATACGATAACAGTAGCGAGTTTGATACAATGAAAAAGATGCGTGACTTAAATGTTTCTTTATATCCAACTCAATATTCTGAATATGATAAAGACGATAATCTAATATATGAAGGACCACAATTTGGAAATTATATCGATGCCATGTTCGACCAAATTGAAAAGTCTTATAAGTATTCTGGTGCTATGGGAGCAAAAGAAGAAAAACCTGTCACTTACGTTAAAAAATAAAAGTTAAAATAGTTGTCAAATCGTATCATTCGATACGATTTTTCTTTTGCCAAGAACTGGATTTGTTGTATAATAATATTTACGGATTAAAGGATGGGGATTACATGAAACGTAGTGAAGTAGATAAAAGTAAACTGTCTCCAATGATGTTGCAGTACTTAAAAATTAAAGAACAGTATGAAGATACAATTTTGTTTTATCGAATTGGTGACTTTTACGAAATGTTTTTTGAAGATGCGATTACTGCCTCACGAGAACTAGAACTTACTTTAACAGGAAAAAGTGCTGGTTTAGAAGAACGTGTGCCGATGTGTGGTGTACCTCATCATGCTTATCAAGTTTATTTGGATAAACTAATCGATAAGGGATATAAAGTTGCCATTGTAGAGCAGTTAGAAGATCCGAAAGATGCCAAAGGAATGGTCGATCGAGGAGTTATTCAAGTTGTTACTAAAGGAACGCGTTTAGATGATTCTTTAGCATCTGGCGACAACAATTACGTCGGTAATGTCTACGATTTTGAATATTGTTACGGCATCAGTTATTGCGATGTTTCGACTGGATATTTTTATGCTTTTGTAATCGATCACGATTCCAATTTGCTTTTGAAAGAGATTGCCAATCGTGGCATTATCGAGCTTATCGTCAACAGTCCAGTCGATCGGGGTGTCATTACAACGTTACGCAATTTGTATAATGTTGTCGTCACCATTCGCGATGACGTTTATGAGAATGATGATTATCATTTTGTATACGATGACGTTTCAGATGTTCGAATTGTAACGACGATTAAACACCTTCTTAGTTATCTTTTCGATACCAAAAAAGGAGAACTTCGTCACTTGCAACATGTCGAACTGGTCAATGAGCAGAACTTTTTATTGTTCGATGTTCATACGAAGAAAAACTTGGAACTCACTGAGACGATTCGAACGGGTGACCGAACTTATTCCTTACTATGGTTATTAGATCAAACCAGCAGTGCGATGGGAAGTAGATTTTTAAAATACAATTTGGAAAATCCACTTACAGATGTTAAACAAATCGAAAGACGATACGATATCATCGAGAAACTTTTGACCGAATTTATCTTAAAGGATGAATTACGGGAAGAATTGAAAGGTGTCTACGATTTGGAACGATTAAGTAGTAGAATCTGTTATGGTAATTTAAATGCTAGAGACATGATTCAATTACGGAATTCGCTATCGCATTTACCGAAAATTGACGAAATTTTAAAAGAATTACAATACGATAAATCATTGGAACCATTAGATAATTTATATGATTTATTATCCCGTGCGATTAATGATGACGCACCACAGACACTACGGGAAGGTGGCTTAATTAAGAGTGGTTACAATGCTGAACTGGATGAGTTACGTTCCGTCAGTACCGGTTCCAAAGATTTTATCTTGCAGATGGAACAACAGGAACGAGAGAGAACCGGTATTAAGAATTTAAAAGTCGGTTACAACAAAGTATTCGGCTATTACATCGAAGTTTCTAAAGGAAGTGTGCCGTTAATTAAAGAGGAATTTGGCTATGAACGAAAGCAGACTTTGACGACGGGAGAACGGTTCGTTACCAAATGGTTAAAAGAAAAGGAAAACATCATTTTAGGAGCAGAAGAGAAAATTGTACAGTTAGAATATCAGTTGTTTATGGATATTCGTGAGAAAACGAAGCAGTACATCCATACAATTCAAAAGAATGCTAAAACACTCGCTGAAGTCGACGTGATGGTAAGTCTTGCTACAGTGGCTAGTGAAAATGGATACGTGCGACCTGTGATTACTAAAGAACGTGTCGTTAACATTAAGGATTCTAGACACCCAGTCGTTGAAAAAGTCAATCAACAAGATTACGTTCCGAACGACATCAATATGGGCAAAGACACCAACATCCTATTGATTACGGGTCCTAATATGGCTGGTAAGAGTACTTACATGCGGCAGTTTGCTATCATCGTCATCATGGCTCAAATTGGTTCTTTCGTACCGGCAAAGAGTTGTACGATGCCAATTTTCGATAAGATTTTTACTAGAATTGGAGCGAGTGACGATTTGGTATCGGGTGAATCTACCTTCATGGTCGAGATGAAAGAAGCCAACAATGCCATTTCATCTGCTACCCAAAACAGTTTGATTTTGTTCGATGAATTGGGTCGTGGTACGGCAACATACGACGGTATGAGTATTGCCCAAGCGATTTTGGAATACATTCACGATAAAATTAAAGCCAAAACGTTGTTCTCTACTCATTATCACGAGTTGACCGCTCTAGCAGGAGAGTTGAAAAACTTGCGCAATGTTCACGTCTCAGCAGTGGAAGAAGACGGTAAAATCACATTCTTACATAAGATTAAAAACGGGGCTGTCGACAAGAGTTATGGTATTCACGTCGCAAGTCTTGCCAATCTTCCTAAAACGATCATCGACCGCGCGAACGACATTTTAGATGTCTACGAACATAAAAATAAGGATAAACCGACCTTTACTCAGACAAGTTTATTTTTACCGGTAGATGAGGAAGAAGAACCTACTAAGGAAAGTCCAGTTATCGGAAAAATTCGTGAGATTGATCCGATTACAATGACACCGCTAGAGGCTTTGAATTTCTTATACGAGATGAAACAAGAAATTATTAAAAGTGATGAGCAAAAAGGAGATTAGAAATTTGTAGTTTCTCCTTTTTTTCATAGCTAAAATTCGGTATAATGTTTATGGTGATATGCTATGGAAAACAAAAAAACGATGCGTTGGTGCGATATTCTAGTCGTCATCTTCTTTTTAATTCAACCAATTTTGGATGTTTTGGCTTGTTTTGATGTCGGAATGATTCACACCTTTATTCGTGGGTCGTTTTTCTGCTTTATGATCGTCTATTTATTATGGAATCCAAAGATGCGTAAATGGATGATTCCGTACTTACTTGCCATTGGAATGTATTTGGCATATTATTTGTTCTATTTTCATTTACCATTAGTAGATACCATTAGCAATACGATGAAACTGTTTTATTTACCGGTCGTCCTGCTTTTTTTCTATGTATTTACGTCCAAGCGCATGCATCCGTCCGTTGCCATGGCTGATTTAACGATTTATGTTTCTTTATTTGTTCTTTCTTATTTATTTGGTTTCGGTTTTAACAATTACGATCCGACCAATTCAACTAAATTGGGATTCCGGGGTGTATTTAATTCGATTAATGAAATCAGTGCTATTTTGATTGCTTTGTTGCCGATAGCTACTAAGTTTTTACTTCGGTATCGGAAGTGGATTTGGTTACTTATTCTTTATGGATTAACGATTACGACGAGTCTTTTGATGGGAACGAAAGTTACATTAGGAGGTATCGTATTGGTTATCTTGTATTTTGTTATTCCAAAGTTGTACCGAAAATGGAAACGCTTTAGCGTCGCATCGAAATCGTTATCGATTGCCATTTGCTGTGCTGTTTTGTTACTCGGATGTTACTTATTACCGTTTACGACGACTTATCAAAATATGGTCATTCAAGCAGAGTTTTTCCAAGTAGACCAGATCTTTAGTCTCGATTTTATCAATCGCGTATTATTTAATGACCGATTATCTTTTTTAGCAATCAATTGGAACGAGTTTTTACTTGCGAATCCAATCGAATGGATTTTCGGAGTTGGTTTTAATACCGCATATAAGTTAGTAGAAATCGATTTCTTCGATGTGTTGTTCCGGTATGGAATTGTGGGCTGGATTTTACTATTTTTACCAATCGTGCTTGCTTTTTGGAAACTACCAAAGAAAAGTGTCTATTTCTTTTCTTTGGTGCTTCTTATCCTAATTAGCAGCACATCTGGACACGTTCTCATCTATCCAGCAGTTGCCATCTATTTTGGATTTCCAATTTTATTTTTAAAAAAGGAACAAAAAAATTGATGTTAGAACCACTTTTATGATATGATTATTGCAAATGAGGTGTATGTAGTATGGGAGAATTAATTTATTTTCCAAAAGTAAATTATGAACCAGGATCACCTAAACAAGATTCCAAGGTTTGTGAGACGATTCCGTTTCCGATGGAAGACATTAAGGTTCATCGTTATTTGATACAGTATAATTCCATTTCTTTAAAACGGTATTATCTTTTGCAACAACAAGCGAATTTATTAAATCATTACAATCGATTGGATGGTGCTAAGAATGAATTTTACCGAATCGTGGCAGAAGCTGGCAATTGTGCGATGTTGGAACGCGATTTGGAAACGTTAGAAGAGATTGGTTCAGAAGTTTCTTTGCAACTTTCCAAAATCAATCGTGAAATTCGAAATTTGGATGTTTGCGTTGCACGACTAACTCAAAAGGCACCTGTTCGTGTCAAAACATATTCGTCAAAAATAAATCATTAGAAAGAAGTGTATCTATGAAAAATCGTAGTGAATTAAGAGAAATTATTATGAAAGTGTTGTATCAATCTTACATTTTAGGAGAAACTAAATTAGAGTACAACGTCGATGATTTCATCAAAGAGCAATTAGAGGTTCAAAATGATTTCGTTTCTGACACTGTTCACGGTGTCATCGAACATCAAAAACATATCTCAGAAGTAGCGGATCGATATTTAGAAGAGTCCGGCTGGAAGATGAAGCGATTAAATAAGGTTGACCAAGCCATCATCAGTTTGGGAATTTATGAACTTCTTTATACAGAGACTCCTTCTGTTGTTGCAATCAACGAAGCAATTGAACTTTCTAAAAAGTATAGTGATGAGAAAGTTACCGGTTTAATCAATGGGGTATTAGACCGCATCTATCACAGTGAGGTTTCCGATGCAAGATAAATATATTACGGTGACACAACTCACCAGATATATCAAATATAAAATTGATGGCGATGCCAATTTAAATGTCGTTTTCTTAAAGGGAGAAATCTCCAATTTTAAGGCTCATACGAGAGGTCACTTTTACTTTACCTTAAAGGATGATAATTCTAGAATCAATGCTGTGATGTTTGCATCGCGTGCCTCTAAAATGAAATTTGTGCCACAAGATGGCATGAAAGTCATGGTGACGGGGAAAGTTTCTGTCTACGAAGCGACTGGAGGATACCAAATTTACGTCGATGAAATGGTCGAAGATGGCATTGGAAACTTATACATTGCATTTGAACAACTAAAAGAAAAACTTGCCAAAGAGGGACTTTTCAATCCAGAGTTTAAAAAGCCAATTCCAAAGTATCCGAAAGTAATTGGAATTGTGACGGCACCGACGGGAGCAGCAATTCGCGATATTTTAAGTACGATTCATAGAAGATGGCCTTTAACCAGTACGATTTTATTTCCGGCTTTGGTACAAGGAAAAGAAGGAGCACAATCGATTGCAAAACAAATCGAGGTGGCGAGTACCTATCCGATCGATGTTTTAATCGTCGGTCGTGGTGGTGGCTCCATTGAAGATTTGTGGTGTTTTAACGAAGAGATTGTGGCACGGGCAATTTTCGATTGTGACATTCCTGTCATCAGTGCGGTCGGTCACGAAGTCGACTTTACGATTGCTGACTTCGTAGCCGATATGAGAGCACCGACTCCTACCGGAGCAGCAGAAATGGCCGTTCCGAACTTACCGGATGTCGAAGCGTTATTAAAACAAATTACACTTCGTCTTAACAAAGCATTGCTAACCCAAGTTGCATCGAAACAAGAGAAGTTGGAGCAACTTCAAAAAAGTTTTATTTTTCAAAATCCAATGGCAATTTACGAAGTAAAAGAGGAGACATTTGACCGTCTATACGACCGTTTAGAACTTGCCATGCAACACATCGTAAGTAAGAAAAAAGATCAGTTTTTATATATTATGAAGCATCGCTGTTTTACCAATCCTGAAATTGTTTTTGTAAACCAAGAACGGTCGTTGGTAACGATGTTGTCGAAACTAGAAGCATTAAATCCACTTTTAACCATCAAACGCGGTTATTCGATTGTGAGGAATCAAAACGGATTAGTGTCTAAAGTATCCGATGCTAAAGTAGATGATTTGTTATCCATTACAGTTACGGATGGAACGATAGAAGCAAAAGTCGTGAAGGAGGAGAAGAAAGATGGAAGAAAAAAAGAAAAAAACAAAGGAAACTAGTTTTGAAGAAGATTTAGCAGAACTAGAGGTAATTGTCAAAGGACTAGAAAGTGGCAATGTGCCGTTAGATGATGCCATCGATCAATTTAATAAAGCTATGAAATTGGCAAATAAATGCAGTAAAAAGTTAAAGAGTGCCGAGGAATCTATCAATAAAATTTTAAATGAAGATGGAACATTGTCAGATTTTACTGTTCAAGAATAATCTTAGGTATAAAAACGTAGTAGAATGCAACACTATAAATGTAGTTTAGTTGGGAGATGATTTTTATGAAACTCAAACACAAACTACATTTTTTTCTGGCCTTCATCTTATTTATTCTACCTATTTCAGTTTGGGCGATTCCAGAATACGTCGTTCCGGGTGGCGAAAACATCGGTATTAAAGTCAGTAATGAGGGCGTCATCGTCGTCGGATTTTACGAAGTTGACGGTGAAGACGTCGGTAGAGAATCGGGACTCGTTTTAGGCGATGTCATTAAGAAAGTAAATGGAGAGGCTGTCTCTTCCATCGATGACATGGTCGCTAAAATGGAAACAGGCGATATTGAAAATACGCAAATTACATATGAACGAAATGGGAAAGAATACGATACGGCACTTTCTGTAACGAAAGATGATAATGGTGTTTATAAAACCGGATTGTATGTCAAAGATTCAATCCTCGGAATTGGAAGCATTACGTACATCGATACGTCCTCTGGTATTGCAACATACGGCGCGTTGGGACATGAAATCGATGAGAAAAATACGGCTTATAAAATCGAAGTTAAAGAAGGAAAAATCTTTGCGTCCACGGTGACGGGAATTACGAAAGGTACGGCTACGACGCCAGGTAGCAAAAATGCACGCTTTGATTCGTCAAAAATATTAGGAAATATAAAGGCAAACGAAGCATCCGGCATTTACGGAACATACTCTGAAGAAGTTACAAAAGAGGCGATGAAAGTTGGTACAAAGGACGATATTCAAATTGGTCCAGCCACCATCTTAACGGTTTTAAATGGTGATGAAGTAGAGGAGTTCGATATTGAAATATTAAATTTAGACCCGGATCACGAAACCAAAAACATTCTATTTCAAGTGACGGATGAAAGATTACTCGAAAGTACGGGCGGAATTGTTCAAGGCATGAGTGGTAGTCCGATTATTCAAAATGATATGATCATTGGTGCTGTAACTCATGTAGTTGTAAGTGACCCGGCTAAAGGCTACGGAATTTATCTTACGACTATGCTAGATGAAGCAGAAAAACAAGGAACTTAACGTTCCTTTTCTTTTTGACTGACAAGTTTTTAAAAATGGTTCGAAAACCGTTGACCGATTCTTTTTAAATGGGATATAATTGGTACGTTTGGACCTAATCTACTGGTTTGTGATGTAGATAGGAATCGTTTGAAGGACGAAGGAGGAGTGTTCAAATGGAACTAGATGCAAAAGAGTTGCAAAAAGAGAAAAACTATTTGAAAGAGTGCTTATCCTATTTGGATCAGGAATTGAGTCATATGGATACCAGTATGGAGAAGAGTTTCCAAGAAGAGAACGAATTTCGAAAATACATTTGGCAAAATAAGGGGAATATGGACGCTCAAGAACTTCGTAGTGAGATGCAACAGGCGGATATGGATGCTCAACTTCATAATCAACAAGTTGCGTATTATAGGAAGTTATATCGCATTAAAGATAATCCTTATTTCGGTCGAATCGATTTTACAGATGAGGATGGGGATCAGTCGGTCGTTTACATCGGTATCACTCATTTAACAAAAGAGTTTCATCATTACATTTACGATTGGAGAAGTCCGATTGCTAGTTTGTTCTATGAAGAGAAACTGGGTCCTTCTTCTTATCGTGCGCCATCGGGAACTGTTTCTGGAACCCTTACTTTAAAACGACAATATAAAATCGAAAAACGGAAAATGAAGGCCGTTTTCGATAACAATTTAAATGTTACGGATGACTTCTTACAAGAAGTGTTGGCAAGTGAATCTGGGGAGAAGATGAAAAATATCGTCAATACGATTCAAAAAGAACAGGATCAGATTATCCGTAATACTGACGATAAACATTTGGTTGTACAGGGAATTGCCGGTTCTGGAAAAACTTCGGTAGCATTACACCGAATTGCGTATTTACTTTACCGGATTCCGAAATTGACTTCTAAAAACGTTTTGATCTTTTCTCCTAACAACATATTCGCTGAGTATATTTCGAATGTATTGCCGGAATTAGGGGAAGCAAACGCTTTGGAGACGACGTTCCACGATTTTGCCAAAGAGTACATCGATGAGTACGAATCCATCGAATCATTCACATCATTTATCGAACGGTATTATCTTCACCAAATCGATGATGTTTCGTTAAGTGAGTTGAAGCTTTCCGATGACTTTATTCGAGTAATGAATACTTACTATAAAGAAATCGAGTTACATACCTTCTTTTATCGCAGTTTTGAATACGATGAGAAACCACTTTTAAAAGATGAATTGAACGTATTACTACATGATCGATATAGTAAATTACCGTTATTTAACCGAATCGACGCCATTGCAGAACATATTTGTGATATTCGAAATTACAAACGTGGAAAGCATTTAAAATCCTTAAAGAAACGACTTTACGAGAATTTGAACTTAAAACACGATTTTAAAACTGTTTATACGCACTTATTTAAATCAAAAGTATTTCAAAAGAAGTTCGGGTACAATTTGAGTGATGAAGTCATCAAGAAATTTGTCGATCGCAAAGACTTGTTATTTGAAGATACACTTCCGTTTATTTACATGAAAGGATTGATGGAAGGATTTCCGTATTCTTCTCAGATTAAACAGATTGTCATCGATGAAGCACAAGATTACAACTTGTTGCAGTACATCATTTTACGGAAAATATTCCCACGAGCAGCGTTTACGATTTTAGGAGACGTCAACCAGACGATCAATCCGGTTTATCATTACGACTCATTAGAACGTTTATGTCGGGTTTTAGTGAAAGATTACCGCTATGTCGAACTTACAAAAACGTATCGTTCTAGTCCAGAGATTATCGAGTATTCCAACCGTATTTTAGGACTTCAATATGCCGTTAGTGTCCGCCGGGAAAACCACGTTCCCGTAACGGAAGTGAAAGTTACAAAAGCAAAAGACTTGAAACCATATTTGGAAAAACTAGTATCTTCTTATCATAAAGTAGCGGTCATTACCAAAACGGATGACGAAGCAGAAGATGTCTATCAAAGCTTACATGAAGACTTTGAGGAATTGCGACTTTTACGAGATTCTGGAGTTCAATTCATGGGCAATTTGGTCATTGTGCCATCTTATTTAGCAAAGGGATTAGAGTTCGATGCCGTCATTATCTACACAGAAGAAATCGATCCTTATCAACAAGAAGAGAAATACTTATATTACGTTGCTGTCACTCGTGCACAACATTGTTTGGTACTCGTCAATCAACAATCTTGGTAAAGAAAAAAGACTAATTTTACTTAGTCTTTTTTTGATTCTTTTACATGAAGTAGGCAACGATCATTGCTACAAATGAAAATACCATGATAAATGTTAAAAATACGGCAATTCCTTTGGTTAATTTCTTATTCATTTTATCCCGCCTCCAAATTGTTTTCCTTTTTCTTTTTCTATTATATCGAATTTAGAACAGAAAGTAAAACTTTTTTGGAAAACGAAAGAATATGTTGAAGGGAATTTATTGGTTTTCGCTCAAACATTTCTAAAAATAGTTATCATGGAATTTGGGTTCTTTCATATAGTGAATTAGGTGATCGAAATGTACAAGTTTCAAAAGGCTAATATTCAAAAGCAGAGCAAACAATATATCTGGTTACTTATCTTGGGTGGTGTTATGATTCTTGCTAGTCTCATCTATTTATTATGTTTAGATTCTGTCAATAAAAAGATTGTGACCGATAGTATCTATACGTATTTTCATAACTTTCGGAAAGAAGAGTACGATGCGTTTTCTCTCTTCTTGGGAAGTGTTGGCAGCAATCTTTTATTTACGATTGGAATCTGGGTTTTAGGAATTTCAATGATTGGTATTCCAATTGTATTTTTGCTTTATATGGCCAAAACCTTTCTTTTTGGTTTCAGTATCTTTGGATTTTTACAAACATTCGGTTTAAAAGGTATTTTAACGGCCTTAATTTACGTGTTTCCATTTAAATTATTATTTATACTAGGAATGGTTGTTTTGACCTTCCACAGCCTTTATTTTGCGTTTCGATTGTGTTCTAATTTATTTCGTAAGAAATCGTATCATTTGCAACAATATATGATTCGTTATAGCAAGTTGTTGGGGATTCTTTTAATTTTGTCCGTCATCGATTCTTTATGGGAAGCATACGTTTTACCAAATCTATTATTTTTGTTTTAAAATGACGGGTTTTACGGTATAATCTTTTTAGGTGATTTTTATGAAGTCTGTATTGTTGGGAATGAGTGGGGGAGTAGACTCTTCCGTTGCAGCAGCATTATTAAAACAAGAAGGATACCAAGTGATCGGTATTACGATGGTACTGATTCCTAATAACGAAGAGGAAACTGTGAAAGATGCGAAAACCGTTGCTGATTTCTTAGGTATTGAACATCGCGTGCTGCATTTAGAAGAAGAATTTCGAAACAAGGTAATCCTTCCTTTTATCGATTCTTATCAAGAGGGAAGTACTCCCAATCCTTGTATTTTGTGTAATGAGCATTTTAAATTTGGTGCGATGTATCAGTATGCCAAAGAAAATGGTATCGATTATTTAGCAACCGGTCATTATGTTTCCATGAAGGATGGTTTACTAGAGAAAAACACCTCTTTAAAAGATCAAAGCTATTTTTTATATCGAATTGATCCTGACGTACTTCCGAATTTAGTGTTCCCTCTTGCAAGGTTTCAGTCTAAAGAGGAAATCAGAGAAAAAGCAAGAGAGTTAGGTCTTCCTGTTGCCAGTAAGAAAGATAGTGAAGAGATTTGCTTTGTACCAAACAAAGATTATGTTTCGTTCTTAAAGAAAAATGGAACCAAAGAGATTCCAGAAGGAGACTTTGTCGATCTTAATGGTAAAGTACTTGGACGACATAAAGGAATCATTTACTATACGGTTGGTCAACGGAAAGGTTTGGGTATATCCAACGAGACCCCTCTTTACGTTTTAGAAATCCGTCCAGAGAGCAATCAGGTAGTCTTAGGAAGCGAGGAACACCTATACAAGAGTCAGTTTACGGCAAAAGATTGCAAATTTTTCGTCGATTTATTCCCATTTACGCGCGATGATATCGTTGCTAAAATTCGCTTTCGTAGCCCAGATGTGCCGGTGGTTGATTTGGTTCCATTAGATAGCCAAAGTGTTCAAATCACTCTTTCGCAACCAGTTCGCGCTGTTGCAGCCGGACAATCTGTCGTTTTTTATGACATGGAAGGTCATTTATTAGGCGGTGGCATTATTTCTTAATTTTGTCAATAGGTTTACTTAAAATTTTGTAAATTAATTTGTCAACTTTACTATTGCATTTTACTTTCCAAAACGGTAAAATAGTATATGTTACTGGAGGTTAAGAATTATGCAAGAACTAAATAAAATTTTATCTGAAGTCGGAATTTCTAAGGTTCGCTTAGCCAAATATTTAGGAGTTTCTAGACAGATGTTATATAATTACTTAGGGGAGAGTAGTTTAAACGACTGGCCAAAAGAGAAGGCGATGAAAGTATTTTGCCTTTTAGGCATCAAAAATGCCGATGAAATCGCGAATATTCACGTCGATGGAGAGTATATCATCGCTGTTGAAAGTCGTTTAAATGAGGGCGTTAAAGACGTATCTTCCAAAGAAGTTTTAGCGGACTTAAAAGGGTTCAATAAAAAAGAACAAGAGATTTTATCCGACATTATCAATCTACTAAAAGAAAAGTTACAAGATGATAAATCCAAAGAGACTTATCATGCTTATCAATACTTATATCATTTCTTACAATCTATGGATACGACAAAAGAATTAAAATACATTTTAGCATACATGTCTAAGTCTTTGGGATTTACCGATCCAAACGAGTATGCATTTAACGAAAGTCAACAATTCATTTTTGAAAGTATTCAGTTTAGTGCGATGACGTTATATGCGAGTGGGGGAGCATCTAAGAGTAGAATTGCCGAGACACATAAGCGTTTTGTAAGAGAAATCGAACATAAGAAGGAAGAAAAATTAAGCCGTACACAAGAGTTAAATACAGCAAAGGTTCAGGCATTAAAAGAACTTGGATATACGACGATTACAGAAGATAACGCAAAAGAGGTTTTAGATAAAATTGCAGAGATTCAATCTCGTAAAATTGCGTAATTTTATGATAACGAAGATCAAGATAATACTTGGTCTTTTTTAATGATCAACTCTCCTATTGTTTTTTCTTTCAAAAAATTTTTTCTTTCAAAAAATAGAGTAGTACTCTTCTTTTTGATTTTATATAATTTGTATTGTGAATTAAATTTTTATTTATATATTATAACCTTATATATAATATTAATAAGGTTAATATACGCGCGTTTATAACCTTATATTTATATTTAATAAGGTTATATAATATTTAATTTTTCAAATCTGTTCTGTTTTTTATTTTTCAAATTTATTTTTTTATTTGAATGATTGATTGTTATTTTAAATTTAATTTTAAAATATCTGTCGTTGCATAATTCATCATTCGTTAACATTAAGCTATGCTTTTCATAGTTATGATTTTATGCTATAATTGATGTATAATCATTATATCTTTATATGATATACTTTATTTTGTGTAACCAGAAACTTCCTATAATTGATATTATGTTAACTTCTTTTCGGAAAACATTTTAAGAACAGCACTTAATGATTCCCTTATTATCTTATTATCTAACGTTCTCTTTTTCATGATTACTTTATACATAATAGATTCCTTATTAATGAGTTATTTATTTACTTTAACATTACTTGTTATCATACGCTTGTTCTAATTTAAATATAATAAAAACACTAGTTTTATTTCCTAGTGTTTTAGTTTGTAATAAATTGAATACTATCATTTCCAGAAACAAAAGTTAATTCATAACTATCTTTTTCTGGTACATCGTACACTACTTGATAGATCATCGATTTATCTTGTTGAACGAAAGCTGTAGAGTTATTATTCATATCTGGATACTGTATCCCGTCGATAATCAATTTGAAATTATTTCCTGAATTAATTCCTAAATTCGATTTACTATGATTGGTAATTCGGAATTCAAAGATTAAGTAGGTGTCATTTTCTCTTTCAATATCGTTCCAGTTCTTCGTTTCATAGACGTCATTTAGAACAATTTCAGTATCCCCTACTTCTGCTACTTCATTAATATGAAAAATTGTTTGCTCATTTGTTTTATCTTGATTTGCACATCCTGTCAAAGTTATTGTAAAAAGTAACAAGATAGCAATATATGTAATTTTTTTCAAAGGACTCACCTACTACCCATTAATAATTATAATCAATTCTGTCTGTTTTGACAAGAATTATTCATAGAACAGTCCCATATTTGATTTGGTATAAAACATTTTTTCATCGTATGCATAGTATTTGTAAGTATAATTGTTCTGATTATAGTCAGTCAATTCAGAAACATAAATATAATGTTTCTGATAATTGTTCCTCTTTCCTGCTTCTGTGGAAGAATTAAAAAATAATTGATAACATCCAGCAATTATACAACCAATACCTATTATTGCTAGAAATACTGCAAAATCTTTCTGTGTACTCATGAAAATTCTCCTACTCTTTTATTATCATAATAACATGTTTTAATTACACGAGCAATGTTATTTTAAGTTTGTATATTTTTCTCTTGTAATGTTACAATTGATGTGAGACTTTTCAATATAGTAAAAAAGCAATAAGTCTAGTAAAATGTAATTAAGACAAAACATTTACATTAGAAAGGACTTATTGCTATGACAAGTATATCACATTATCCACATAGTTTAAATACTAAATATTATGCTGTTTTATTATATAGAAATGGAAATCCAATATCTTTTGTTTGCAGAAGATATAAATGTTCTAAAGCCTCTCTTATGCGCTGGAACAAAAAATTTAATGGTACAAAAGAATCTTTAACAGATAAATCCCATAAACCTTTATCTCCTCATCCAAAAGCTCATACAAAACAAGAATTATATTGGATTAAAAATTATATTAGAAGAAATCCAACAATCTCTCTTTGTGAACTTTATGGAAAATTAAGGACTGAAAAGGGCTATTCTAGGCATGCTTGTTCTTTATTTAGAATTGTTAGAAAACTTAAGTATAAAGTGAATACTGAACACCATTCTAAGTATATTCCCAGGAAATATGATACTCCTACCAATATTGGTATGAAATGGCAAATGGATGTTAAAGTCATTCCAAAAGAATGTTATGCTGGACAAATTCCTGACAAATTTTACCAATACACTATAATTGATGAAGCATCACGTGAAAGATTTATTTATCCTTACAAAGAACAATCTTCCTATTCTACTATTGATTTTGTAAAAAGAGCGATTGTTTATTTTGGCTATAAACCTAAAATCATTCAAACAGATAATGGTCAAGAATTTACTTATACTATGAAAACAGATAAAACTCATCCATTAGACACTTTACTTGAATCTTTAAAAATATCTCACAAATTGATTAAACCTAGAACTCCTAGACACAACGGTAAAGTTGAAAGAAGTCACAGAAATGATCAACAAAGATTTTATTTCTATCTTAAGTTTTATTCCTATAATGATTTATTAAAACAAATGAAATCATATCTCAAACGTTCCAATAACATTCCTATGCAAATTCTTGGTTGGCTCACTCCTTTACAAATGAGGCAAAAAATTATAGAAAAAAACAATAATTAATAATTACATTGTAACTATATCATATTGCTTTTATTTTTTTCACAAATTTTGTCTCACATCATTTACAATTATACAATTTTAAGTTTGTATATTTTTCTCTTTTCTTCTTATCCTAATAAGGGTGATACAATGGAAAAAGAAAATAAAGCAACTCGTCACAATCAAAAGATTGCTTGTAAAGTTACTTCTTGCAATCATTATTGTGATGGAGACACTTGTTCCTTATCACAAATATGTGTAAATACTTGCGAAGAAGACAATGCTACAAAGGAAAACACAGTTTGTGATAATTACGAGTGTGAGTAAACAAAAAGGACGAATAAATCGTCCTTTTCTTATTTTAATTCGTCTAGAATACTAATTCCAATTTCCGGTTCTTCCACTTCGAAATTATCTGCAATCGTGGCTCCGATATCTGCTAAAGAATCTAACGGTTCCATACATTTTGGTTCTCTAAATGATCTACCAAAAATCATGACAGGGACATTTTCTCTCGTATGAGAATTTCCTTTGAACGTTGGATCGTTACCGTGGTCTGCTGTAATAATCAGTAAGTCGTCGTTATTTAATTTATTGATAATCATTGGAATTTCAACGTCTAATTGTTCGATTAAATTTGCATAACTTTCCGTATTTCTAGCATGTCCTTGTTGGTCAAATTCATCTAGATTGATGACACATAGACCTTTAAAATCTTTTTCCATGATGTCGGTTAGTTTATTGATTGCTTCCATATTCGATGTTGCTTTAATTACTTTTGTGATTCCTTCACCGTCAAAGATATCGTTGATTTTACCAATTGAAATCACATTGTAATTATGTTCTTTTAAGAAATCTAAAACGGTTTTGCGAGGAGGTTTAATGGCATAGTCTTTGCGTTCGTTTGTTAGGCGAAACTTGCCTGGTTTTCCTGTAAATGGTCTAGCAATCACACGACCGACACGCCATTCTTCTTTCATTGTCAGTCTTCTAATCTTTTCACAGTATGTATATAATTTTTGCATTGGTACGACATCTTCATGGGCAGCGATTTGTAGATTGGATTCGTTTGTCATAAAAAGAATGAGAGAGCCTTGTTCCATTTGTCGTTCTCCTAGTTCGCTAACGATTGTAGCAGCATCGCTCACTTTGTTACCGATGATTTTACGACCGGTTACGCGTTCGATTTCATCGATTAACTCTCTAGGGAATCCTGTTTCTGCAAACGTTTTAAACGGAATGTTGTTTTTAATTCCCATCAATTCATAATGACCAGACAAGCTATCTTTTCCAGTATTTGTTGGTCTTGCAAACGTATAATACCCTTCGACATCTTTATGTTCTCTTAGTGTTAAAGTATCTAAAAATCCTAGTTTCTGTAGATTTGGAACAAATAATGGGCACTTTTCGTTAATGTGACTCAACGTATTAGCACCAGTGTCTCCATAGTTACTAGCATCGACTGCTTCCCCTACTCCTAGTGAATCTAAAATCATTAAAAAGATTCGTTTGTATTTCATTATAATACACACTCCTACTATTCTCTTTGTCTATTGCATCCTATAATTATTGCTGTTTTAATTGAAGAACTTTTGCCTTGTAGTTATCTAATTCTTTTTGTTCTTCCACAGTTAATGGATATTGAACGTCATCCTTTGGTTTGATTAATACATAACTATCTAATCTGTGGCGAATGCCCGTTTTTTCTTCTTCTGTTTTTTGAAGTTGCTCCAGTTGCTCTCGATTTAATCTCTTTCTTTCCTCATCTAGTTGATTGCGATATTGTTCCATTTGTTTTAATTTTTCCTTATCATCTAAGACTTCTCGTTCTAAATGAATTCTCGTAAAATCAGTTGCATTATACTTTTTTTGATATTCTTTTGATTTGATTAGATGATAAGATGTTACACCGAGACCGAATGCCAAACCGATAGGTGTTAAGTACGGAGAAACGAATGTAAGTGCAATCGTTCCGCCAATTGTTAATGGAACAATCCATTTGATACGGCCTTTTAGTTGGGTTGATTTTAATTTTAGACTATGAAATTGGGCTAATTCTTGTTCTTTTTTACGGGTAAAATCGCCTTCTTGTAACCATTGATCAGTTGCACTGTTCTTCTCTTGTTGAACCCATTTGATCATTTCTAAATTTAAATTTAAATTTTTAATATGTGAATCCATCACAAAACCTCCTACTCCTGATTAAAGGGATGATATTCTTCGTAATCTTTTTTTACTTTCTCATTTGAAATATGCGTGTAAATTCTTGTGGTCGATAAATCAGAGTGCCCTAATAACTCTTGAATGCTTCTTAAGTCTGCTCCTCGCTCTAGCAAATGTGTGGCAAAAGAGTGTCTTAAGGTATGTGGGGAAACGTTCTTTTGAATTCCCTGTTTTTCTAGAATTGCTTTCAAGTTTTTAAAGAATCCGACGCGTGTAATAGGACGACCGTGATTATTTAAAAATAAGGCATCGGTCTGGAATCCTTTGCACATGCTACTACGCCAATTTAGGTAGTTTTTTAGGGCTTCTAGAGCATATTCTCCAATGGGAATCATTCGTTCTTTGTTTCCTTTTCCAATACATCTTACAACACAATTTTCTAAATCGATATCATGTAATGTTAGAGAGCAAAGTTCACTGACACGCATTCCTGTTCCATAAAGTAACTCTAACATCGCTTTATTGCGATAATCGTATACCGTTTGCAAACGAATGTCTAACAGTTTATCTACTTCCTCAATACTCAATGTATCTGGTAAATGTTTGGTTAACTTTGGTCGTTCAATTAAGAGTGAGACGTCTTTCTCTAACACTTCCGTTTTCACTAGAAACTTATGAAAGTTTTTGATTGCTGTCAATTCGTGGGCAATACTAGTGGTTTTTTCGTGTTTGTCGTGTGCTAATATTTTTAAGTAGTCTTCAATATCTTCTTTTTTGATTTGCTTGACTTTATTTATGTTTCTTTTTTGCAAATACTCTTGATAGGCATTTAAACTGTAACTGTAAGACTCTCCTGTCTTATCGCTTAAACGTTCTTCATATTTTACACTATCGATATACAATCCAATTAATTTACTGATTTCATTATCTTTCATATTTCATCCCTAACGGATACTATTATAGCATATTTTTTTATTTTGCGATAGGGTTCCTCTCTCTGTAGTAACGAAAGCTATGAATTCGTTTTTTATGGTAATTAAAACGAATGTATGATAAAATATTGTAAGACAAAACGGATTAGAGGTGGCACGAATGGAAAAACCGCTAGCATTAAAATTAGCTCCGAATTTAATCGATGAAGTAATCGGTCAAAAACACTTATTGGGAAAAGGAAAAGTTTTACGAAACTTAGTCGAAAATAAAAAACTATTTTCGATGATTTTATATGGTAGACCAGGAATTGGGAAAACATCGATTGCAATGGCAATTGTAAAAGATTTGGGTGTTCGTTATCGCTTTTTGAATGCTACTACTTCTAATAAGCAAGACTTCAACGTCGTCGTAGAAGAAGCAAAAGTATACGATGGAATCGTTTTAGTCATGGATGAAATTCATCGTATGAACAAAGATAAACAAGATCTTTTACTTCCTCAACTGGAAAGTGGTTTAATTACATTAATCGGTATGACGACAAGCAATCCCTATCATGCAATCAATCCGGCAATTCGTAGTCGTTGTCAATTGTTCGAACTACATGAACTCACGAAAGAAGATATTTTAGAAGGGTTGAAACGAGCGATAAAACATCCAGATTTAGAAGGAATTCAAATTGAAGACGATGTGCTAAACTATATTGCAAGCATCTCTGGAAACGATCTTCGTTTTGCTTATAACTTACTAGAAGTTGCTTTCTACTCTACGAAAGATAAAAAAGTAACGATGGATGCCGTGGGAGGAATTAGCAATAAAGGCTCGTTCTTCATGGATAAAGATGGCGACGGTTATTACGATGTTTTGAGTGCCCTACAAAAGTCGATTCGTGGCAGTGACGTCGATGCATCGCTACACTATTTAGCGCGTCTTGTGGTTGCTGGTGACTTAGAAAGCATCGCAAGACGACTTTCCGTCATTGCTTATGAAGATATCGGTCTTGCCAATCCCTCTATCGGTCCCAAAGTTATGGCTGCGATTCATGCAGCAACTTTAGTAGGATTTCCAGAAGCTAGAATTCCACTTGCCGAGATTGTAATCGAAATGGCATTGTCGCCGAAATCCAATACTGCCCATGTTGCACTTGACAATGCCATTGCCGATGTAGAAACAGGAAGAGCGGGCCCTATTCCCGTCTATTTACGAGGTGGTGGGACGCCAGAATATAAGTATCCTCATGACTATAAAGGAAGTTACATCTATCAACAGTACTTACCAGATAATTTAAAGAAAAAGAAGTACTACATTCCGAAGAGCGAATCCAAGTATGAACGAGCTCTAGCTGAAATTGATCAAAAGATTGCTGAAATCAAAAAGAAAAACGAGTCATCTTAACTCGTTTTTATCTTGCCTGTCTGTATACCTTTTTCTTCGCTAATAAGAATTGTTCTTTGGTGATGCTGTCTAATTCTGGAGCAGGATTTCTATTATCACATGAATGTAGTAACATTCGAAAACTATTAATTAAATCCGGTTCCATCCCAATTTCGCTGAGATAGGTTAAATAGTCATAGAAATCTGTAAGACCAATATTATTTACACTAGAACCGTATAGATAATTTAAAATCATGATATTATAACAATACAAATCTGAATTTTCATCCGCAACGATATATCCAGATGCACCTGGATTCGTATTGCGTTTATATTTTCCTTGTGCATCTGCTACCAATGCCGTCGGAACTAAATATCTTGAAGACATTGGTAGATTACTGCCGATTTTACAACTATCTAAATCTACTACGCGAATGGTTTCACTTTTGGAATCTACAATAAAATTGGATTCATGTAGATCGTTTAAATATAAACCATTGACAGGAGTTGATTTCCGCATCTGTTTCAATTGGTCTAAAATTTCGCCAATTTGTTTTAAATAATTAATTTGCTTTTTTATACTAACATTTGGGTCTGCTAAAACGGATGCTAAGTTCTCCCCTTCCACAAATGGAACGGTAAATCCTGAGATAGTTTGATCAATCGCAACTAGATTGTCTGGGACACAAAAACTTTCTGGTAAATACTCTCGGTATGTATCCAACATCTCAATTGTATCTAATTTGGTTGTTAAAACTGGGCCAGATAAATTGTGGATTTTTTTGAAAACTTTTCGTTCTTTACGATATGGGAAGTCATATATAGTAGATTCTGCATTCATGATTTCTTTTGCCAAAGTAAGCGGCATCAGTTCCGCAAACTTTTTCTTTGATATTGAAATAACATTCATATCACCACACCCTTTTTAATTGGCGTTATTATATCATAACGTGCTCATTTTAGCTATGAAAATATATAATTTTGGTTATTCAGATGCCTCTGATTCAGCTGTATATAAGTTTTGATATGGTTTGCAATTCTTTAACAATTGTTTGTGAGTACCGCTTCCCACTAGTTTTCCCTTCTCTATTACGTGAATGGTGTCAGCATCGACAATTGTTGATAAACGATGTGCAACAATGACAATCGTATGATCTTTCACTAAGTCATCAATCGTCTTTTTGATGTATTCTTGGGACTCATTATCTAAAGCGGATGTGGCTTCGTCAAATAAAATAATTTTGGTGTTTAATAGTAATGTTCTGGCAATGGCAATCCGTTGTTTTTGGCCACCAGATAGATTGATTCCGCCTTCACCAATTACTGTGTCATACTGATTCGGAAGGCTCATGATATAATCATCGATGTATGCTCTTTTGCAGACATTTCGTACTTCTTCTAGTGTGACATCTTCTTTTACTAAACGAAAATTTTCTAAAATTGTCAGATTGAATAAGAATGGGCTCTGTCTAATAATCGATATGTTGTTACGAAGAGAGGATTCCGTTAAATCTTGTATATTGATACCATCGATTGTGACAGTTCCTTCCGTAGTATCAAAATAACGTAGTAATAGATTGAATATCGTACTTTTTCCATTTCCACTACGACCAACGACAGCAATCTTTTTATTGGGCTCAACGGTCATATTTAATCCCTTTAACGTATACTGTTCTTTTTCAGTATATTTAAATTTAACATCTTTAAATTCGATGATGCCTTTTGGATTCGTCAAAGTAACATTGCCGAATTTCTCATCTTGATATAAATCGTTGTTTAAAATCTCACCAATTCTTTTTAGAGAAACCGTTACTTTATTGAAACTGACACCAAAGTCACTGATACTTTCTACTACTTCGTCGATTCGCCAAATATAGGACTCAATCATTAAGAAGATACTTAGAGAAATCGCGCCATCAAAGAACAACTTACCAGTCGTGTACAATATCAAAAACTGGATAGAAAAGTATGCAAGATTGTTAAATGCGTAGTACCATCTTTCGTATTTTCGAACACGTTCGGTATTTCCAAATAAGCGATCAATTACATTAGAAATGTTCTTTTCGATTGTTTTGGCGATACCTAATGATTTAATCTCTCGGATTCCAGTCATATTTTCCGTTGCAACTTTAACGTAAGCATCGCTTTCTTTTTTGATTGCTTCTTGACTCTTTTTGATTCTTGGAAAGAATTTCGTAGAAATGAATCCCATAAAGAATGCTAATAGCATGATTTCTGCAAATAAGATCCAAGATACTCTAATTGCAATTACAATTACTACTAAGACGACAACCGCACGACAGATCAGTCGCACCATCTTAGAAAGCAATTCCATTACCCGATCCGGATCCGTATATAAACGGTTTATCCATTCTCCAACACCGATATCTTCGAAAGCAATCGCCGGTAACTTATCCATCTTACGATATAAATCTTTACTTACGTTTTTAGTGAACTTAATTTCAAAGTATGTGTATAAATAATCTCTCGGAATTTGTAAAAACGTATACAAAACGATGTAAATTCCTTCATATAAAGCAAGATATAGTACAAAGTTACTAAAGTTTTGAGACGTCAACGATTCTACTGCTACACCCCATAAATAAACGGCAATCAGGGCTGGCAAATAAGAAAGTGCAACTAGTAAAATGTATAAGAATAGTTTGAATTTATCTTCTTTGATGTAATCCCAAAATATTTTAAAATGTTTTAGTTTTTTCATTTTATCACTTCCTTTCCTTCATGAAAAAAACTACTGTAACAGTAGCTTTTCTCTTTTTCTCTTATCGATACCAAAAAGACGTGGAAATTATCCTTGTTCCACTGCTACTGCTCATCTTTTGATTGTTTCTCCAAATTTTCATAATCTCCACTCCTTTCTTCTAAATTTGCATTCAGTGTATCAAAAAAATGACGTCTTGTCAACGTCAAATCTTTTTTTGAAATGAATTATCACTTTTCTTCCTCGTTTGCGGAGTATTTTTAGCAAAGTCCATAACACATCCTTCAAACGATGCATCGTCGGTATTTACTCCATCGAAACTTTTCATCGTGAAATTTAAGCCGTCATAAATACCATGACTCATATCTTTGTTATATACCGTTTGGGGATCAATGTTGGCATTGGTACCGGTAAAATCGATTTCTGATACTTTGACATTATCAAATGAATTACTACTCAAATTGATAACTGGCAACAATTCATTTTCAAGATACCAAGGTAGAATCTCTAAATGATCTCCAACTTGAATAAATAATTGATCATCACTTACTGTCGTGCGTTTCGGAGACTTGATGTTTCTACTCGCTAATGTCTCACGGTATATTCTTATTTCTCCTAAAAGTCTCTCTAGTTCCGCTAATTTTTCTGCTAGAGATAGTTTTAACTCATCATCTGTTTGTTTCTGAATTTGTTCTAGTAGTGGTAACTCCTCTTCTTCTGGTTCGTTACTTTCAAAGCCTGTAAATTTAAAAAATGGAATAATATCCAGGTTCTTGTCTTTTTTTATCATTAAAACAATTTCTTCTTCTGGGTTCTTTTCAGAATCGACACCTAAAAGGTCATTGTTTAAAACGAATAATTGGCCATTCAAATTATAATAAGAATCCGTATCTGTTATTAAAAATGGCACTGCTGCTTCGTCTTCTAAAGAGACGGATACATTTTTCGTATCATCTGGTAGACGAAACTTATCTACAACACCGCTTTTATAAAAATAAAAGTGTCGCATCGAAGAATAAAATTCTATTCTTGGTTCTCGTCTAAAAAATAGGTCTTTTGCAAGCCATGTTGGATTGATGTTTTTTAAGCTCTGAAAATGATAGGTAGAGCCTCTCTCAGGCCTTCTTGTTTCGCCCGATTCCGATACGTATAAATATTCTGTTTGATAATTATTCACTTTCACAGTATCCGTAATACTTTTGTTGGCATCCCAATAATACTTAGAAAAGAAGAATCGATTTATTTTAGTTGGTTTTAATGCTTCTTTCACTTTTTCTTCATCTTGTATCTCGCTTGGTGCCAGTGCAAGAGCAGTATCATAATACGAATAAACACAGTAGGAATCCGATGCATTATACCAAAATAGACTGCGAAACGGTTGATCCCAGTTCTTACTGTAACCACCTAAATACGTCACATCACCATCATTGTAACTGCTTACCTTTTGCTGTCCAGTCATATCGCAGATTCTAAAAGCTGGGTTCTGTTTGTTTGGTCGCAAGAGAAAGATTCCGCCACGAGTAGCAATTTCTTGGCTGCTTTCTAGAAAAATACTTCCGTATTTTGTGACAACATACCATTTCCCTGTCTTAGGACTAGGCAATAAATGGGTGTTCGGTGGGACATCGTTTTCGGGATTTCCCGATAAATCAAATTCATCTTCCCCAATTAGATTCGAATCTTGATACTGTGTACAAGCTTTATCCATTTCGGTTTCAAAGTTGGTTAAATATAGTAATGGTTCCCCATTTTGAGAAGATTTGGCACCAGATGCGAAGCGAATATAATTTTGACTTTGTTCAGCTTCCTTTAACTCTTCTTCTGTAAAAAATTTACCAGTTAAATCAATATATCCTTTTCTACCTCTAACATCGACTGCTTCTGCTAACCCATTCCCATCAAATGCGGATAGTGATTTCAACTTTAAATCCGTCCGAAAAAAGCTTCTGATATCGCCATATTGATAGTTATAGTGATTCACTTCTGTACAACGCCATCTTTGAATATCCAAGACGGAATGTAAATAATCTATGTATTGTTCTTCTAATGTTTTCACCATTTTTATTTTCCTTTCTTTTTCAAAATCGAATGTGGCGGACCTCCTTGTGAAATATGTTTCAATGGGTCATCTTTCACAAAATCCATGATGCATCCTTCAAATGATGCTCCGTCAATGTTTACTCCTTCAAAGCTTTTCATCGTGAAGTTTAATCCGTCATAGATACCGTGGCTCATATCTTTCTGATACACTGTTTGTGGATTCATATTTGCATTTGTTCCCGAAAAGTCGATTCCTGATACTTTGACATTGTTAAAAGAAGCACCGCTCAAATTAATAATTGGTAATAAATTATGTTCTAAAAACCAAGGCAAAATTTCTAAGTGATCTCCTACGGGAATAAAGAGTTTGTCATCACTAATGGTTATCTTTTTTGGTGCTGCTGTATTTCTTCTTTTTAATTCTTGTTCTAAGGTACTCATTTGATTTAAAATGCTTTCCAACTCTTCAATTTTTTTAGCGAGCATGATTTTCAATTCGTCATTCGTTTTGCTTTCTATTTGCATCTCGGTTGGAACCGAAGAATGATCTTGCTTAGAGCTTTCTTCCTCTGCTGCTGTTAATAACTCTTGTGTTTCTTGTTCTAGCATTCTTTGCTTTTGTTTTGTGTGATACTCTTCTGTCTTACGGTATTTTAAAAACTCCGTAAAACTCATGACATGAACATATGGAGAAGGAAAACAAGAGAGAAATGCTTCGTTTGGCATATCAAACGAATGAATACCAAATAATTCGTTTGCCACATCTACCCAGGTACCGTTGATGAAAAAGGTGGAGTGTGTATCCGTTATATAGATTGGTAATCCATTTTTTCCTTTTCCGTCGTTAACGATGACCAATCGGTTGGCTTGTCCTAAATCTCTTGTAATCATTCTTTTGGAATCATTTTGATGATACATTCCTTCTTGCAGTCTTATGTATAATTTATGCCTTTTTGCATACACTGCAACTTTTGTGTTACTACTTCCGTATAAGTATTGCGATGTCCAAGGAATGGGTTTATCTAAAGGCTTTGCTACAGTTACTTTAAAATTCCAATCTCCAGTCTTGATTTGATGGGAATATAAAGTGCCATCTTTGGATACATATTCTTTCCCAAATTCTTCTTTATTATTTTGTTCCTCTCTTGGATGTAATTGAATTGGTTTATTTACCATTCCTTTCTCTAGATAAAGCAAATACTGATTCCCGAAATTCTGATGATTTTTAAATAAATCTTGAATTTTATCTTTTGAAAAGTTATGAATTACTATATTGAAGCCATCACAAGTAGTCGAACAGTAAATTTTGTTATATTGGTCTTTCCAAATACTTTGAAATGGTTCGTACCACATTTTACTACGTCCACCTAAATATTTTTTTACGGGATGGGAAAAATAGCACCGTCCATCTAATCGTCGATATAAAAATTTAGAACAACGAGAATCTGTTTCTGCAACATCGTTTGGTTTTTCAAAAATCATATCTCCACGAATTGCAAATTCGTTTTTACTCTCATAAACGATACTTCCGTATTTCGTTACTAAATATCTTTTGCCAGTTTTTGGATTTGGTAATAGATGGGTATGCTCGGGAACGTTGTTTTCTGGGTTTCCAGATAAATCAAATTCATCTTCGCCAAGCAAATCTTCTTGCACAATTGTTTGACAAGCTTTACTCATCTCTTTTTCGAAATTGGTTAAGAACAGCAATGGTTTATCGCCAATGGATGCTCTTGCACCCGAGGCAAAACGGATATAGTTTTGACTTTGTTCCGCTTTCTTTAATTCATCTTCTGTAAAAAACATTCCTGCTAAATCGATATAACCACTTCTTCCTATACTATCGATGGCAGGAGCAAGACCTGTTTCATCAAATGTGCCAAGTTCTTGTAAGAAAAGTTTATACTCTGTTAAGACACTGCTGTCGTTGATATACCGAGGACTTGGTTGAAATAATATATTATCTCCCATTTCATATTCGTAATAATTCCCTTGTACGGCATGATAGGGCGTGATTTCTAAATGTTCCTGCAAGTATGATAGGTACTCCGCTTCTAGTTGCTTGTTCATAGGCATCTTTCCTTTTGCTATCTATTGTATCAATATTTTCTTCTTTTGTCTAAACAAATCAAAAAAAGAGCACGATTACTCGTGTTCTTCTACATAACGATTGAATTTATTGATTTTACTGCTCGTTAGAACGGTGTCGTTTAACTGTTCAATTAAACGTTTTTGTTCTTTGGTTAACTTCTCAGGAATTTGAACATCTATGACAATGTACATATCGCCTTTTCGGCGTGCTCCTTGGTTATCGATTCCTTTACCGCGAATTCTCTGTTTATCGCCAGTAGAGCTTCCGGCTGGGATTGTCACTTTCACGTTTCCATAAAGAGTTGGGATTACTTTCTTACATCCTAAGATGGCTTCTGGAATCGTGATTGGAATATCTAGATAAATATCGTCGCCATCTCGTTCAAATAACTCGTGTTCTCCTACGGTAAATTCGATATATAGGTCGCCGTTTGGACCACCGTTGATACCTGCAGAGCCTTTGCCAGGAAGTCTTAAGCGATTTCCGGTATCGACTCCTTTTGGAATGGTAACGGATAATGTCTTCGTCTTTTTAATTCTTCCTGTACCACGGCAAGTACTACAAGTCTTGGCATACGTTTTTCCTTTGCCGTTACATTCAGGACAGGTTGATTTCGATAAGAACGAACCTAAAATCGTATGTTGCTCTGTCGTAATTGTACCGCTGCCATGGCATCTTGAACAAGTTTGTTCGCCGGTTCCACCTTTGCCATCGCAGTCTTCACATTCTTCTGTGACATCGACTTTTAGATCTTTCTCTGTTCCGTATACGGCTTCTTCAAAAGAAAGTTTCATCTTGACTAGTGTATCGTTTCCTTTTTGAGCACGGCTACTACTTCTTCCGCCACCGAAACCGAAGCCACCACCGAACATGCTGCCGAAGATATCGCCTAAATCGACGTCATCAAAACCGCTGAAACCAGATGAGTAACCACCATAAGAAGATGGCCCAGCACCACCATTTTGGAATGCTGCAGAACCAAATTGATCGTATTGGCGACGTTTGGTTTCATCTCCTAAAATGGAATATGCTTCTTGAACTTCTTTAAACTTTGCTTCAGCATCTGGTTCCTTGGAAATATCTGGGTGATATTTTTTGGCTAACTTTCGGTAGGCACTTTTAATCTCATCTGCAGAAGCATCTTTCGACACTCCTAACGTGGCATAATAATCTTTATTATTCATAATTTGTCACCTTACTTCTCTATGATTTTAATTCGTTACGAAACTCCTCTATTGTATCGGCAAACATGCGGATAGCACTTTCGTAAACTTCTTTATCAGTCATGTCGACACCAGCAATTTTTAATGTGTTTAATGGATTTTCACGGCAGCCATTGGCAAGCATTTTTAAATAGGCATCCCGTTTTGCTTCATCGCCACTTAATATTCCTTCGACGATGTGGCACGCAGCAGAAATGCCTGTTGCATACTTGTAGACGTAGAAATGATAATAGAAATGTGGAACTTTTTCCCATTCGTATGCAATCTCTTTGTCTACTACAACATCGCTACCGAAGTAATCCTGATTCAACTCATAATATTTCTTACATAACTTATCTGGTGTAATGACTTCATCTTGTTCCACCAAATCGTAGGCATACTTTTCAAATTCTGCAAACATGACCTGACGGTAAATCGTACCTTTGAACAACTCTAACAATTGATTTAAAATAGCAAGACGTTCGTTCTTGTTGGTACTTACTTTCAGCATATGTTTGGCAAGTAACAGTTCATTTACCGTGCTAGCAACTTCTGCTACAAAAATTGGGTAGTCGCCATATTGATATGGTTGATTTTTTCTCGTATAGAAACTATGCATCGAATGGCCTAATTCGTGTGCTAAAGTAGATACGTCATCTAACTTATCTTGATAGTTTAGCAACACGTAAGGCATCGTGTCATAAGAGCCAGAAGAGTATGCTCCACCACGTTTATTTTTATTTGGATAAATATCAATCCAGCCTTCTGTAAACGCTTGCTTTAAATCGTTGATGTACGCATCTCCTAGTGGCTTTAAGGCATCTAGTACCAAACGAGATGCCGTTTCGAATGGATATTTCGTATCGGTGTCTGGTACTAAATTTGTATAGACATCATAAAGATGCAATTCTTTTAAATTCAATACTTCTTTTCTTAAGCGATAATAATCATGCAATACATCTAAATGATTTCTTACGGAGGATACCAAAGTATCGTAAACTTTCGGATCTAATTCGTCTCCAAACAAAGCTGCTTCAAATGATGTTTTATAATGTTTAATATGAGCCATTGCTACATTTTGTTTGATTGCACCGTTAAATGTAGCAGTAATCGTGTTTTGAAACTGTTTGTATACTTCATAAAGACGTTCAAACGCTTCTTTCCGAACTTCTCTTTTTGGCGATTTGATATAAATACTGAAGTTCGTGTCTGTCAATGGCACTTCTACTCCATTTTCATCGTGAATGGTGCCAAAATCTAAGTCGGAATCAGTCAAATAACCGTATGTTGTTTCATCGTTTCCAAACGCGCTGCTTAGATTGGATAGAAGTTTTTCTTCTTCCTTAGGAAGCGTATGTGGTTTATATCGATACACTTCCTCGATGTTCGTCTTGTGTTCTAACAATTTCGGTTCTGCTTGATAGAATGATTCAATTACTTCTTTTTCTGTATTTAACAACTCTGGTGTTTGGAAATACATCTTACTACTTGCGTAGTTATACAAATTGACAACTTGCTCTTTCTTGGCTTGATTTTCAGTATTGGCAACATCTTCATCACTCTTCATAGATGCGTACGTATACAATTTATTCAAACGTCTTTCAATCTCGTTTCCTGCTGTAATAGAACGATAGAAAGTTTTTGCACTTTCTGTCGTATGACCTTCTAATTTTGCAAATTCATCAATTTGTTTTCGAACTGCTTCGATTTCTTTTTGAAATTCTTCATCCGTTTTAAAAATGCGTTCCAAATGCCATTGAAACTCTTTTGGTACTTCTCTTCTCTCTTTGATATGATCCATAGTTTCTCCTTATATTTTATTCCCGATACAAAGTTAGAAGTCCTATTGCTAGAACTTCTACCGTATCGTTTTCAATCTTTTATTTTTCTTCAAATTCAGCATCGGTTACATGTTCTTTGCCATCGTTATCACTTGATGAATCGCTGTTGTTATCATCGTTACCACGTTCTTTTTGAACGTTTTCATAAACTTTTGTAGCAAGTGCCATTGCTTTTTCTTGAAGTTTATCTTTCTTTTCTTTAATCTCGTCGATGTCATCTTTTTCTAGTGCTTCTTTTAATTCTTTTACTAGATCTTCTGCTTCTTCTTTTTCTTTATCAGAAACTTTATCACCTAAATCTTTCAAACTCTTTTCTGTTTGGTTAACTAGACTTTCTGCATCGTTTTTCAAGTCTGCTTCTTCTTTTCTCTTCTTATCTTCTTCTTTATTTGCTTCTGCTTCTTTTACCATACGGTCTACTTCTTCATCAGAAAGGTTTGTAGAAGATGTAATCGTAATAGATTGTTCTTTATTCGTACCTAAATCTTTTGCGGTTACGTGAACGATACTGTTTGCATCGATATCGAATGTAACTTCGATTTGTGGTACACCACGTGGAGCAGCAGGAATTCCTGTCAATTGGAAGTTACCAAGTGTCTTATTATCTGCAGCCATTGGACGTTCTCCTTGTAGAACGTGAATGTCTACAGCAGGCTGATTATCAGCAGCCGTTGAGAATACTTGTTTCTTTTGTGTTGGAACTGTCGTATTTCTTGGAATTAATACTGTCATAACACCACCAAGTGTTTCAAGTCCAAGTGACAATGGTGTAACATCTAACAATACGATGTCGTTTACTTCACCAGTTAAGACACCACCTTGAATTGCAGCACCCATAGCAACTGCTTCATCTGGGTTAACTTCTCTAGATGGATCTTTACCTAATTCTTTCTTAACAAGGTCATAAACCATTGGGATACGAGTAGATCCACCAACCATGATAACTTTATCGATATCATCTTTCTTAAGTCCAGCATCTTTTAATGCTTTGTGAACTGGATCCAATGTGCTTTCTACTAAGTCTTCAATTAAATCTTCAAATTTAGCACGTGTTAGAGTCATATCCAAATGTAATGGTTGACCATCTTTGCTCTGAGAAATGAATGGAGCACTGATTTGTGTTGATGTCATACCAGACAAATCTTTCTTTGCTTTCTCACTAATTTCCTTTAGACGTTGCATAGCAAGTTTATCTTTGGATAAGTCAACACCGTTTTCTTTCTTAAATTCTTTTACTAGATAATCCATAATACGATTATCGAAATCGTCGCCACCTAAGTGTGTATTACCTGATGTAGATTTTACTTCGAATACACCGTCACCTAGTTCTAGGATAGAAACATCGAACGTTCCGCCACCAAGGTCGTATACCAAAATGGTTTGATTCTTATCTTGTTTATCAAGTCCGTATGCAAGAGCAGCAGCAGTTGGTTCGTTGATAATTCTTTCTACTTCCAAACCAGCAATTTTACCAGCGTTTTTTGTTGCTTGACGTTGTGCGTCGTTGAAGTATGCTGGAACTGTGATAACGGCTTTGCTTACTGTTTCACCTAAATAACTTTCGGCATAATCTTTCAAATAAGATAAGATCATAGCAGAAATTTCTTCTGGTGAATATTTCTTTCCTTCTGCTTCTACTTTCTTAGCAGTTCCCATCAATCTCTTGATAGAAGAAACTGTATTTGGATTCGTTAATGCTTGACGCTTTGCAGCAGCGCCGACGATTCTTTCGCCATTTTTAAATGCAACTACAGATGGAGTTGTACGTTCTCCTTCTGGATTTGTAATAACTTTTGCTTCGCCACCTTCTAGAACAGCTACGCAACTGTTTGTTGTACCTAAATCTATACCAATAATTTTACTCATAATATCAATCTCCTTTTTTATTTTGTTTTTACTTGGTTTACTCTGACTTTAGCAGGACGAATGACTCTGCCTTTCAAAGTATAGCCTTTCATAAATACTTCCAAAACGATATCGTTTGGTTTATCTTTGACTTCTCCGATCATCAATGCTTCACAGGTGTTATGATTGAACGGTTTATCTAAACATTCGATTTCTTCTACTCCGTATTTCTTCAAGATGTCTTTCATCTGATTGTAAATCATCCCGATTCCTTGTGAGAACTTCTGCAGTTCTGCGTTCTCACTAGTACTAGCTGACTTCATTGCTCGCTCGAAGTTGTCTAGGACACCAATCGTTTCCGTAATGATATCTTGATTGGCAAATTTTAATAAGTTAGACGTTTCTTCATCTTTTCTTTTTCTATAATTTACTAACTCTGCTTGGGCTGTTAAAAGTTTCGTTTCTAGTTCTGCCACCCGTTTTTGTAACAAGTCGACATCCAAGCTAGAATATTCATAAGCAGCGTCATCTTTGCTTTCTGGAATTTCTTCCTTTTTTGCTTCCGTGGCAGGTTGACTTTCTGGAGTATTTTCCTGCACCGTTTCTTCTTTTACAGGTTTCTTTTCTTTTGGAAAATCCTGTGTTGTTTGGTTTGTTTGCTCTGTATTATTTACTGTTTCATTATTTTTCGTTTCGTTATTATTCATCTTTATCTCCTTTACTTTCGATTTCTTTTTTTAGAAACTCTAGCAAGGTAACTACACGATCATATTCCATTCTTTTCGGGCCTATAATCGAAATAGAGCCTTCTTCGCCATCTCGTTTATAGTTTGTTCTGATTACGGTAACGTCGCTATCCAATGAATTTTCTTTCCCGATGTAAATGTTAATATCTTTATCGTCTTTGCTAACTTTACTTAATTTTAAAATGTTTTCCTCATCTAGTTTATTGAATAGTGTTTTTATCTTATCGATATCGTTAAATTCCGGTTGCATCAACAGTTTGTTCTTTCCAACGACATTGACACTTTCTTTAGCAAATTCGTTAAACACGCGATAGAACATATTATAGATTACTTCGTGTTCTTTTACGTATCTAGAGATAATCGGTTTGACTTCGAATTCCAACTTCGATGAGATTTCATCGATCGGTGTTCCTACGATAATATCGTTAATTAAACCGACACTCTTCTTAACTTCTTCCAAAGAAACATGGTCCAATTTTTCTTGTTTATGTTCGACATGGCCTTTGTCCGTAATTAAGATAATGATGATACTACTCTCATCTAGTGGAACAGCTCTAATTTCTTTTAAAATATTGTCATGACTCGTTTTACCTAACACAATCGTCGTATAATTTGTCATATCTGAAATTAAACGAAGACTCGCTTCTAAAGAATCAGACAATGCTAAACTCTGATTTTTGAAGACAATCTGCAATTTCAACATGTCTTCGCCACTCATCTCTTTCGGTTCCATCAGGTGATCTACATAGTATCGATATCCTTGTTCGCTTGGAACACGACCACTAGAAGTATGAGTTTTCTCGAGCAAACCTGCCTCTTCTAGAAAAGCCATTTCACTACGAACAGTTGCAGACGAACAATTTAAGGACTTACAAATCGCTTTTGACCCAACTGGTTTCGCCTGTTTAATATATTCAAGGACTATCATCTTTAGAATATTTTCCTGTCGTTTGGATAACATACTAGATGCACCTCCTAGCACTTATTCTTTACCAGTGCTAATATCATTATACGCACTTAATTAGCACTTGTCAACAATTAGTGCTAATTTTTTCAAAAAGAAAAAGCAAGGAAATCTCGCCTTTGTTTTTTTGATTTTATTTTCTTTTTTGGGGATTTACTGCACATTGGTCTTGTAAAGTGCCTGCTTCAGTTTGATTAAAAAACGTTTTATATTCATTTATATACTGATTTAAACAATCATTGATACCAAATAAGATGATTCCATCTGACGTAATTTTAGAAATTGCATTTTGATCTCTATAAACATGTGATACGCTAGATCTTGTATGAGGTAATGCCGGTTTTAAATGAGTAACATGAACCCCATGTTTGGTAGAAATATCTTTAGGATTCATCGTAGAAAGAGAGCGATTATATGAATCATCATACAAAAGAAAAATATTTGAAATTTGATATTGTGATTGTAATTGGCCAATATATTTATGTACTCTTTCTTCTACATTTTCTTGCTCAGAAGAACAAACCATCCTGTAATGACCAAAACCAGCTGTTCTATCTAAATGTGCAGACCCATCTCCATAAAACCATTTTGTTAAATGGCAATGATTATGTAAGAAAAGCTCATTTTCTACACCATATCCCTCTACTATAACTATTTCACTCATTGCGAGTTTAAGTTCTTTAAACCCAAAATCAATCGTAGCCCCTTCACCAGTAGATGATACCGGTGAAAACGTAGCAACTATTGTTTCATCAGCATTGGACAATTGTCTGACTTCCTCAATCTTTTCTGAAAATTCTTTTAAGTCATCAAAATAATAATTTTTGCCATATAGCCAAAATGGATCAGTAACGCTCCTTGGTTCTATCAAAAATAAATTTATTTTTTTCTTTTCCATTTGTAAATATTCTCCTCAAATCAACATTTTTATGAATGTTATTATAAGGCTATATATATTCCAAGGCAAGGACAATTATAAAATAATTCATTTTAAATAAATTTGTATATTAAAACTGTTTTTGGTCCGTATTGACGGATTTTTTGCAATTCAAAAGAAATGTCATTTATTTGCTCATAATTTTGCTCCATTTCACAAATAATCCAAGCACCTTTTTTCAATAAATTCAATTCTTTCATAGATTGAATAGAATCTGCTATTACAAAATCTTTGTATGGCGGATCTAAAAAAACCAAATCAAATTGAATATTCTTTTCTTTGAAAAAAGAAAGTGCTTTTTGCCAATTCATTGTTAAAACAGTTGCTTTATCCTGAATACCAAAAGTTTGGATGTCTTTGGCAATAATTTGCGTGCATTTGAAATTACGATCTACAAAATAGCAATGTTCTGCACCATTGCTGATGGCTTCTAAGCCAAGAGAACCTGTTCCTGCAAACAAATCTAAAGCGATTCGATCGTTAATTCTATCTTGAATCATTGCAAACATCGATTCTTTTACTTTATCCATTGTAGGACGAGTTCCTGGAATATCGTATCCACTTAATTTTCTACCTTTTAGGCTACCACTAATGATTCTCATGATAATTCCCCTTTTTCGTTAATTTGGATAATCTATGATTGATTTCTAATATCAGATTGGTTTCTTCATTTAATAATGCTTGATAATGAGCAAAGGTAGGATTTGCAAACAGTTCTAGACGAACTTTCTGAAATGCTTTATCGTATGGATTTTGAGACAGATGATTGTATTGACCAATTAGGCTGAATGCTACATCATCTTTATTTAATTCTTCTTTTGCCAGTTGAATTCGTTCTTTCAAACCAGTTTGCTCTAGCTTGCGATAGATAACTTGCAATTGTTTTTCTACTTTGACTTCAAAAGATTTCATATAACCACCAATTCGATTATACATAATCTTCCTAAAAGAAGTCAATTTTTAATTTAAGACATCTAGGAACGTTGAAATCATTTCTAGTTGCCTACCAAACTTCCGCAATTTATCTTCAGCACGTAATTGATAAGACTCTTTCATTTCTTTTTCCATTTCTACAATCGATGCTGGATTTCTATTTAAATACTTATACCAGTAAGAATGCTCTCGTAGATATCTCTTTAACGGCGGACTTTGATCAATCCGTAACTTTACACTCGGTAACATCAGTCTTCAAAATGTTGGTAAAGAGGTCTCGGTTCCCGCACAGTTTGTGGTTTCTTTTCGCCACCGAAACCTTGTACCATCGATACGACTTTCTGAATATTTTCAATTCCTTTTCGCACTTCTTCAACATCGATGTTTTTCATGTAACCTAACACGTCTTTAAAAGCAACTTTCTTGCTTTCACTATCCCGTGCAATATATTCGTTCCAAACGTTACTTTCCGGTCCATACAAATCATATAGTTCATAGAACTTCTGCCAGGTCATATCGCCTTTTTTGACAGATTCGACAAGCGTCGGATGGGCTTGCACGAACACTTTAAAATCACTTAATGCCATAATACTCACCTGTTATACTATATGAAAGAAAACGAAAAGTTTTCTAAAAATCGATTCGCTTTATGCGTTCTGTATCTTGAAAGTATGGTGTAAAAATTTCTTTGACACCAAGACATACATCCTCAATTGTTTTTCCGTCCAACGCTTTTAAATGTCGATAGACTTCCCCAAAACCAATTTCGTTTAGATTTTTATTTAACCATAGTATTTCGTTAGATATGGTTGAATCCCCATTTTGCTTGGCTTGCCAAATGGAAAGTGCAAACATCGTACCGACGATATAACCATAGAATCGTGGCATTGTATTACAATAATCAGATAATTCTTTTTGTCCATTTAGGACATCATCTGGGATTGTTGCTATCATGTCTGCAACGGCCTCATAATAGTCGTCTTCATCCTCAAAAAATTTAGTTTCGTCATATTGGTTTACAAAACGGTAAGTTTCATCGTTGTCTATTTCAATCGGTCCAACTTTTCGGTATAAACATACCATATCGGATTGCATGACAATTTTTCTGCAGATTGCTAGTGTATCTGAAAGCCGTTCATATAGAGTACTTTTTAATGTGTCTTTTTTGATATCACCTTGACAATACAAATACCATACACAAACGGTTTCATAAAAGATAGAATCATTTCTGCAAAATAGTCTCTTGCAGGTCCTACTATTCCATTTGGACTCATACGATTGGTAGCATGGAAGAATTCATGAATTAAACTTGTAACATCAGACGTTCGACCATCTATTGCACAATCAACTTGAGTACGCTCTTCTTTTGGAAAAAATATGTGAATGATCCCACCAAATCGTAATTCATGTCTAACGTCCCATCTTCTATATATTGCTCTAGTAACTCTGCGTACTCTGGATTAGCATGATGTAAATATTTCTTAGCTAAATCAATCGTGTGAAAAATATCACTTTCACTGCCACTGATAAAATGGATAGAATTTCCGTTTTCATCCAAGACATTTTCTAAAAAATCATCCGATGCAAAAGTCCAATAAAAACAATTGGCAAACGCACATAACATCTCATAAGTTATTATTTAAAAATTGATCTTGAGAAATCGTTTGATCTATCCTGTCTAAAATATAATTAAACTGTTCTTTTGTCATGTTTCTTACCTCTTTTGGTGTATACTATTTTACTTCGAACGGTGCAAAAAGTACAGAAAAAAAGAGCAGTTTCCTACTCTTTATTTATTTGATATTGCATCGACTGGTTTCATCCTAGATATTTTGTAGACGGCAATTAAGGAAGAAATGAAGATGACAATCAAGACTCCTAATAGCAACGTCAACAATAACTTCGGTGTAAATAAGATGAACGATACATCGAAGAAGAAATAACTTGATATCTTGGCATTAAAGAAATAAATAATTGCAAATAGCAAGATTCCTGTCAAGATACAGGAAATAATTCCAACTAAAAGTCCTTCTTGGAAGAATATCTTCATGACGTCTGTCTTCTTAGCACCTAATCCTCTTAAAATACCAATGGTCTTTTTGCTATGGAAAATCGATGTGATGATAAAGTTCATCAGTAGAATGATAGCAAAAATAGCAAAGATGATACTGACAATGAAAGCAATTCCACTCAAAACCTCAAATAAATCCATAATGGAATTAAAATATGTAAAATAGGAATTATCGCTAATGATTGGCCTTACGGTATCTACTGTAATTTCTCTCGTATTATCTTCCGTTGGAAAAGTCTCGATTAGTGCTTCCATGTCTTCTCTATTATCTACTTTTACTTTTATGGATGAGACGTTGATATTTGCAGGTTGTAATTCTGTCGCCATATTATCTGCAATGTAGATGGTATCGGACATATTTTGATACCCTACAACTTTTATCATATAACTGCTTTTTTGATTCTTGTTATATTGTTCGAACTCTATCAAAATTTCTTGATTTAATATATCGTGTTCTTGTAAATAATTTCGTACAAACTCCGTTTCTACTTCTGACACTGGGATACTACCATCGTAATGTTCTTCAATATAAGTATTCTTCTGTTTTGAAAATTCATTATTTGAAATCTTGTCTAAGAAAGAAGCATTAATGATAATTTCGTTGTCGTTTAATTTTGTTACTTCCACTGTTTCTTGACCATTGTCGACTTCCACTGCCCGACTCATATATTGAATATCACTACTTAATAAATAAGAACGATTTTGATAAGTAACGTCTACACGAAAAACAGAAGTGTCTAACCTCGTATTCGGTTCTAATGGAATATTTTCGGCAAATCCTTCTTTTACATAAATATCTTTTCCGTAGCGCATAATCTTCGTCGAAAATTCACTATAAATATCGCTGTAATCATTCAAAGACAAGAAGGAATCCGTACCATTAAGAACCGAGTTATTTCTTGTTGTTTTGAGGCTTTCAAACGGGGCAGTATCATCTAAAATAATCCCTGATACTTTCACTTGATGATTTCCAATTAAGATGAATTGATCTGTGTTTAACAATTCGTCGTAGTCTTTAGGATAAAAATACGTCTCGTGATTGGGTTCTGTTTCAGAATATACCAATACTCCGTTTACGATAATTAGGTCTGCTAGATAGCTATGAATCATAATTTCATCGTACGTTTCTGGGTAATGGCCCAATATTTCACCTTCGATAAATGATTCGTCCGCTTCGATAAATTGGTTACTTCCACCAACATATGACATGTAATACACCATGACATTTTCACTATCTTGCAAATATTCTAATCGGTTTAATTCTAGTGCAACTGTCGTATTGTTTGATTTCAAGGAATAAACTGGGTATCGTTCAAGATTTGTTTTTTGATTGATTTCTGCAACTTCATTTTCGTTTAAAAATCCAGATTCTTTCTTCAAATCGATGTAGTGCTCGCCGTTTTCTAGTAACACTTTAGCAATCGTATATGGGAAATCGTAACTAGATAGGGATGTAGATACTCCGAAGAATAGTAATGCCATCGTTACCAAAATAATCGTGACGACCATTTTTATCTTTTTGGTGAGTAAACTTTTTACAGCCAGATGGAAACTATCTTTCCATGGTAAGTGCGATTTTTTGGTTACAAATGCACGTTGGGAGACAGGTTCTATCATAATCGTGTTAGATACTACGACACCGTCGTGTATTTCAATGATACCATCGGCATATTGATTTGCACTTTCCACGTCGTGAGAGACGATGACAACTAGTTTTTCTTTACTGATTTGCTTTAACAAATCAAAAATTTGTTTACCAGTTTCAGAGTCTAAGGATCCGGTCGGTTCATCGGCCAAGATCATATTGGGATTTTTAATCAATGCCCGAGCGATGGCGACGCGTTGTTTTTGACCACCAGAGAGTTCGTTGATTTTCCGAAGACCTAAGCCAGTTAAACCGACCTGTTCCAAGATTTGATCTAATTGTTCTTTTTTTACTTTCTCTTTCTGTAATTTTAAACCCAGTGAGATATTGTCGTAGACATTGTACTCTTCGATCAAATTGAACTCTTGAAAGATAAATCCTACATACGTATTACGGTAATAATCGTAGTCGTTCTCTTTAAAATTGCTAATTTTTTTAGAATCGACATAGATTTCACCGGAATCACAGTTATCTAGTCCTCCTAAAATGTTCAGTAAGGTGGACTTACCACTACCACTTTTTCCTAAAATAAAGACCATACCGGTGTTTGGCAATGTAAATGACACGTTTTTTAGTGCCTCCGTCGTGACTTTTTTCTTACTTTTGTACGTTTTAGAAACATTTCGAAACTCAATCATAATTCTACCCTCATACTTTTACTTTCCTACTCTACACTAAGTATAGCACAAAAAAAGAAAAGACACATCATAAATGTGTCTAATTATCATTTTGTTCTAAAAAGTCGTCAATTGTAAGCAGGCGATCATCGATTTCCTTTAAGGAAACTTTTGGTTTTGTCTTATTTTCTGGTTCTTTGATAATCTCTACACCGGTACTTTCTTCTTTCTGTTGTAACTCTTCGCACGTTTCTTTTTCGGCTTTGATAAACGTCGTCATTAAGTTACCACGATAGATGGAAGAACCCGTCGAATACCTGTCTAAGATTGGAATTTCAGTCGGCTTGATATAAGAGATATCCGTTCCTTTTAATCCGATTAATTTCTTATGACTTACGATGTACGTTGTCAAAACATGGTACGGTTTGGTCTTTACTTCCCGTAGTAGTAAAAGGCCTCTTCTTGCTCTAGACGTCTTTTCAAATTCTGGTAAACGAACGCGTTTTGCTGTTCCTGACGTCGTAATGACGATTACTTGTTCTTGCTCATTTGGAGCAAAATTTTGTACACTTACAATTTCATCGTCTTTTAACGTCATCGATTTGACACCTGCTGCTTTTAGACCGACAATTGGTACTTCGTTTGCTTCATACCAAAGGCCATAGCCATTGTGAGTTGCTAAGAATAAATCCGGTGCTGTCGTATAGAAGGCAGTAATTACTTCATCTCCACCTTTTAACTTCATACAAGTAATCGGCTTGGAAGTACGAGAGGCTTTGAATTCTTTTAACTTCGTTCGTTTGATCATACCATCTTTGGTGGCAATTGTAATATCACAATCCGCCTCAAAATCGTGAACTGGTAATGCTGCTACGATTTCTTCTAACTCTTCCATTTTAATTAAGTTGCTGATATGCTTTCCTAATTCTTTCCATTTTAAATCTGGAAGCGTGTGAACGGGAACTTGTAAATAATTCCCTTTATTTGTAAATAGTAGTAATGTATCTAATGTATTTTGTTCAAAGATTCCTAATGGATAGTCGCCTTCTTTGACTTGTGCTTCGTCGGTACTGCTTGCTTGATAACTCTTCATTGAAACTCGTTTGACATAACCATCCTTGGTTACTAGCGTGATTACATCTTCTTTTGGAATCATTTCTGTCATGTCGATGTTGATTTCTTCGGCGACACTTTCGATTTCGGTAATTCTAGGAAGAGCATATTCTTTCTTGATATTGCGAAGTTCTTGTTTCATGACATTTCTTAGTTCATCTTCGCTATTTAAGATTTTCTCTAATCCCGCTACGATGATTTGTAACTTCTTCATTTCTTCTTCTAGAAGAGTTACATCCGTGTTGGTCAAACGATAAAGTTGTAAGACAACGATGGCTTCTGCTTGTTCTTCCGTAAATCCGTATTCTTTTACCAAATTCTTTTTGGCATCTGCTTTATCTTTACTATGACGAATCGTCTGTACGACTTCGTCTAATATCGAAATACATTTAATGAGTCCTTCGACGATATGAAGTCTCTTTTTGAAATTGTTCAAATCGAACTTCGTCCGACGTAAAATAAACTCTTGCTGATGACGAATGTAGGCATCTAGTATTTCGATTAAGCCAACTTGTTTTGGTTCTCTATCGCAGATTGCGACCATATTGAAACTGTAAGAAACTTGCAAATCCGTGTTTTTTAATAAATAATTCAAGATGAATTCTTTGTTGGCATCCGGTTTTAAATCGATAGCAATACGCAATCCTTCTTTATCTGTCTCGTCTCTTACTTCTATGATTCCATCGATCGTTTTGTCGATGCGAAGTTCATCAATTTTACGAACTAAAAGAGCTTTGTTTACTTCGTATGGAATTTCCGTTACGATTAGAGAAAAGTGGTTCTTCTCTTCTTCAAAGTGAGTTTTCGAACGGACAATGATTTTGCCACGTCCAGTCGTGTAAGCACTACGGATACCATCGGCACCGATGGCGATTCCTCCTGTTGGAAAATCCGGTCCTTTCACCATGTTCATCAACGTTTCTAGTCTGCAGTTTGGATTATCGATACGGTAAATCGTAGCATCGATTACTTCTCCTAAATTGTGTGGGGGAATATTCGTTGCGTATCCGGCAGAAATTCCAGTAGCACCGTTTACTAACAAATTTGGATATTTTGCTGGTAGAACGGTCGGTTCTAGTAACGTATCATCGAAGTTCGGAGCCATGTTGACCGTATCTTTGTCGATGTCTTTTAAAAGTTCATTACTGATTTTAGAAAGACGTGCTTCGGTGTAACGGTATGCAGCAGGTGGGTCGCCATCGATGGAACCGTTGTTTCCTTGCATATCGATATAAGGGTGGCGCATCTTCCAGTTTTGGCTCATTCTGACCATGGCTTCATAAATGGAACTGTCACCATGAGGATGGAAATTACCGATGACATCTCCGACCGTCTTTGCACTTTTTCTAGTCGGCTTGTCATAGGTGTTCTTTTCTTTGTACATCGAATATAAAATTCTTCGTTGAACAGGTTTTAAACCATCTCTAATATCTGGAATTGCACGGTCTTGAATGATATATTTTGAATATCTTCCAAATGCGTCGCCCATGATGTCTTCTAGAGAATAATGAACGATTCGGTTTAACGCTTCTTGGGTGTCCATTTCTGCTTCTTTTGCTTTGCGTGCCATAACTTTCCTTCTTTCTACTTCTTACTTATCCGACAATCGAATTGATATAGTAGTTATTAATATCACTACATATCTTTTGATCGTTTTCGTTTTCGATTGCGACGAGTTCTCGTTTGTATGCTTTAATCAAATCTTTAACTCGTAAAAATGCGTCCTTTTTATCCTTTGTAATGCGATCTAAAATCTTATTCATAAAATACGTATTCAAAACAAGTTGATACGTCTCATCTTTTAAGATATCGTCTGCTAGTGTATCGTTTAGTGCGACATCTTTGATTTCACGTAAATGTTGGTATTTATCTTGGTGCGTATTTAAAGCCATCTCTAAACAGTCTTTTTTGGTAAAAGACGGTTCATAAAGTGCAGTAGCCAAATCGATTTCTTCTGGGTTAATCTTAGCAATCAATTTGGGAAACACTAAGTTTACTTGTTCCATATTATCCTTAAATAATACGTTTTCGATTTCTTCCACCGTCATCATTTTTTTATTTACTAGATAATAGAGAACAGCCCCGTATTCGTTTAATTCTCTTAGTAAACTTTTTCGATCTGCTGCACTTAAGGCCATAATAACACTTCTTTCTATATGATATAATTATCTTCCAATGAAAACTCGACGTTTTCGTTAATCCATTCTTTTCTAGGTTCAACGGCATCCCCCATTAAAACACTGACACGTTTTTCGGCTAGTAGAGCATCGTTGATGTCAACCTGAATCATACAACGGTATCTTGGATCCATTGTCGTTTTACAAAGTTGTTCGGCATTCATCTCACCTAATCCTTTGTATCTTTGAATGTCACATTTTTTACCACCACAGGCTTCTTTTAATCCGTCTTCGTTATACACGTACGTTTCTTTTTTACCATCTCTTACAAGATATAGTGGGGGTTGAGCAATATATAAGTGCCCTTCTTCAATTAGTGGTCTCATATAACGATAAAAGAATGTCAATAACAAACACTGAATATGAGAGCCATCGACATCGGCATCGGTCATGATGATAACTTTATCGTATTCGATATCATTGACATCGAACGATTCGCCGACACCTGCTCCTATCGTATAGATCATCGTATTGATCTCTTCGTTTTTCAAAATGTCTTCCATCTTCGCTTTTTCAGTATTTAAAACTTTTCCACGTAGTGGCAAGATAGCTTGGAACTTTCTATCTCTACCTTGTTTGGCACTGCCACCAGCAGAATCACCTTCCACTAAAAATAGTTCTTTCTTGGTCCGGTCTTTCGACTGAGCTGGTGTAAGTTTTCCAGAAAGAGCCCTTTCTTTGGCATTTTTAGTCTTTCCTTTGCGTGCTTCTTCCCTTGCTTTTCTAGCTGCTTCTCTAGCCATTTTGCTGCGTAGTGATTTCTCGATAATCGCTTCGGCGACACTTTTGTTCTCTTGTAAATAGTATGCCATTTTTTCTAGAACGGTTGCTTCTACAACTGTTTTGGCTTGTGGCGTACCTAATTTTCCTTTGGTTTGACCTTCGAACTGTAAAATATCTTCTGGAATTTTTAAACTGATGATGGCAGTAAGGCCTTCTCTTACATCAGAACCTTCGAATGCTTTATCTTTCCCTTTAAAATAATTGTTACTCTTAGCATAGTCGTTAAATGCTCTCGTTAAAGCGGATTTGAATCCGACTTCGTGACTACCACCATCGATTGTCTTGACATTATTGACAAACGAGACAATGTTTTCATTATAAGTATCCGTATACTGCATTGCAATATCAACTTCAATCCGGTCTTTAACGGTTTGAAATACTAATGGTTTTTGAAGGGTGTTTTTTCCTTCATTTAGAAATTCGACGTACGTCTCTAGTCCATTTTCATAACAGAATTTTTCTTGTTTTCCAGATTCTTCATCCACTACTTCTATCATAAGACCTTTGATTAAAAAAGCAGACTCCTGCATTCTCTCACAAATGGTCGTGTAAGAAAAGTTTGTCGATGTAAAGATCTCTTTGTCTGGTAAGAAGTGGACTTTTACACCAGTTTTCGCAGTGACACCAATCTTTTTAAGTGGAACTGTTACTTTTCCGCCATCTTCAAAACGAATATAATAGATTCCTTTGTCACGCGATATCGTCACTTCCATATAGGTGCTCAAAGCATTGACGACGGATGCACCAACACCGTGTAGTCCACCAGAAACTTTGTATCCCGCTTCTTCAAATTTTCCACCAGCATGTAGCACTGTATAAATTACCTCCGGAGTTGGTTTTCCAGTCTCATGCATTCCAACTGGAATGCCACGTCCTTGATCTTCTACTGTAATGCTGTTGTCTTTATGAATGGTAATGCGAATGTAATTACCATATCCGTTAATGGCTTCGTCAATTGAATTATCAACTATCTCCCATACTAGATGATGTAGTCCCCGTTTGTCAGTAGAACCAATGTACATACCTGGACGTTTTCTAACTGCCTCTAATCCCTCTAGTATTTTAATCGAACTCTCATCATATGCCATTCAAATCACTCCTTCCACTATTATAACAAACGATTCCGCAGAAAAAAAGAAACATGACAATTTTTGACATGCCTTTTTCCTTTATAAATAACGGTTTAAGACGTTCATAAACTCTGTTTGTAACTCTTCTTTTGCCTCTTCTGTAGAACCTTCAAAACGAACCGTGATATTGGGACCGGTGTTGCTTGCTCTTACTAATGCCCAACCTGTTGCATAAGCGGATTGAATATTTTCATCTGCTGTATTACTAGTTGGAATCTTATCAAACGTTACGCGAACACCATCGATGTCATTTATGTTATACCCTTTTTCGTAGGCATATTCCTTTACTTTTTCAACAATTTGAAATTTTTTGCTATCTTCCGTTGCAATTTTAATTTCTGGTGTTGCATAGTACTTTGGAATATCACTCAATAACTCGTCCATCGTCTTATCTGTATTGCTTAACAGTTCTACCAAACGAAGTCCAGCATACATACCGGAATCGAATCCTAAAAATTTATCACGGAAATAGATGTGGCCAGATAACTCTCCACCTAGAACACAATCTTTTTCTCTCGTTTCTCTCTTTGTATAAGAATTTCCTGTCTTGTAGCAGATATAGGTTCCACCGAGTCTTTCAATCTCGTCAGGAAGAGCCTTAGAACATTTTACATCAAAAAGTACCTTTTTGTTAAGACTTTTTTGAAAAATATCGCGAACCATTAGAATCATGTATTGATCTGCTGGTACAAAACGACCGGTATTTGTTACCATTCCAACGCGATCTCCATCGCCATCGAACGAGATACCGACGTCTGCTCCTAGTTCGATCACTTTCTTTTTTAGTTGTTCCAAATTGGATTCTACGGAAGGATCTGGATGGTGATTCGGAAAACTTCCGTCTGATTCATCGAACATCATCGTTAAATCCATTGGAAACTGGGAATACAAATCTTTAGCAAATAGACTAGTCGTACCATTGCCACAATCGACGACGACTTTTACATGACGAGGGCCCATCTTGATGCTGGATTTCATCAATTCGAAATATTCCTCTTTTATGTCATAGTAAAGATGTTTACTAGTACCTTGTTTAAATTCAGCATGACACGTAAAATCTTTGAAATCTTGAATATCTTGGCCACAAGCATTGCCTGATTTATCAAAGGCAATTTTGAAGCCGTTATCCTCTTTTGGATTGTGACTTGCTGTCACCATGATGCCAGACTCGATTTTATTATTGATACACGCATAATAATACATCGGTGTCGTACAAACTCCTAAATCGACTACATCCGTACCAGTTTCAAGAATACCAGTAATCAATGCATTTGCTAACATTGGTGAAGAAAGCCGATTGTCTCTTCCTACGACGCAAATTGTCTTACCTTCATTCGCTAACTTCGTACCGAAACTAAGACCGATTGTATAGGCGACATCTTCTGTCAAATTTTCTCCAGCAATACCTCTAATGTCATATCCTCTAAAAATATAAGGATCAATATCTCTTACAATTTTCATATTATCTTTCCTACTTTCTATAACCATTATAGAGAACATTTTGCGTTTCGTCAAAAAAGTAGTGCAAAAAAATAGAAAAGTTTGTAAGGCTTTACATATACTTTTCCATTGATTTCATCATTTGATTGATCTGTTTTTGAGAAGGCTTTCTGCCCATCTGCATCATCAGTGCTCGAATCATCTCTTCATTGATCGGTGGGTTCTTCTTTAAATACTTCGTCATAAAATGTCTCGATACAAAGAAACCAATGATGATTCCTACGATTAATCCAATGACGACATATAGTATATCCATTAACATATTTTGTCATCTCCTTACCAACATTTTACTATACAGCATTCGATGTCGCAAGCATTTTTAAACTACTAAGCCAAAAATAATCCATATTCGAGAAATCACAAATGAAAAAATCGGATGCATACTGGTCTAAAATTTGAAAAAATGAGGTATTGTTTTGATTTGTTGTAATCAAAAGATAACTATTTTTAACAGTCAGAACACTTACTTCATCTTTATATAGATTATTGATAATGTGTTTTTCTCCATTTTTAGAATACGTGTATGTATTGTGATATTGAATGAATAAGTCGCGGTCGATTTTTGATTTGTTAAGTTTATTAATCATCTGTTTGTATAAATAGACGGCGTATTCTTGATCGGCTTCTCTCATAAAATATAAATTTCTTAAAATTAAATATAAGTTTAAGGGATGATCTTCATACAACTTTTTAATTTCTTCTTTCATCGAAAATGCATAGTAAATTCTCATTGTCATCACCTATTTTGATTCTAACAAATTCAGTGTGCAAATTTTGTCAAAAAAAGACCATTTAAGAAAATAGTCTTTTGATCCGTTCGATGACTGCATCTTCGGTATAGAAAACGTTTTTTCGGATGTCTTCTTTGGATGCGCTGGCACCGAAATTATCTACTGTAAATAAATATTCTCTAGAACTTACGTATTCATCCCAAGAGTAATGAGAGGATGCTTCTATCACAAAGGTCTTATCGTTCTGAGGTAAAATATCTTGTTTATAGCCATCGGTTTGAATTTCAAACCGTTCTTTGGACGGCATACTGACGACACGTAAGTCGATTCCATATTCCAATAACTTTTTGGCTACGTTAATTGCCATGTGGACTTCTTCGCCGGTAGCAATGATGATACCCTGTAAGTTTTTAGCCTCGTGATAGACGATATAAGCACCGAAAGCGACATCGTTGATACTCGTATCTTCGCGTACCGGTTGATCATTCCGTGACAGGATCAGTGCCGAAGGACCTCTTCTTTTGGCTAGAATTGCCTTGTATGCACCCAAGGTTTCGTTGGCATCTGCAGGACGGAAAACTTCCATGTTCGGTATACTACGCAAACCAATCAGTTGCTCAACCGGTTGATGAGTCGGTCCGTCCGGTCCAATCATGACAGAGTCGTGGGTAAAGATATAGATGTTCGGTAAATTCATTAGTGCTGATAGACGAATGGCAGGTTTCACATAATCGGAGAATGCTAAGAACGTAGAGCCGTAGTTTCGTAATCCACCTAAACTGATACCGTTCATGATGGCTCCCATTGCGCCTTCTCTGACACCGTACCAAATATTTCTACCTAAATAGTTCGTGCTTGAAAAATCAGTACTGTTTTCTAAATACGTCTTAGTAGAGGTCCCAACATCGGCACTGCCACCGATTAATAACGGATTTACTTCGCATACGGATTGCAATACTTTATGAGAGGTCTCTCTAGGAGACTCCATCTTCGATTCGGGGAAGGTGTATACCGTATCTTTCATCGAAATCGATGAATCCCCTGATTTCATTTTGGAAAGTTCTTCTTGAACTTCGCCAGATAGTAAATTGTAATCACTCATCCATTTTCGATACTTTTCATCGACACGATTTGATATCATCGTCTGCATTGCATCGACCACTTCTTGCGATACCGCAAATGGTATATCCCGTACTTCTAAGGACGTTTTGATCTTTGAGACGTCATCACTTTCTAGCGTACCACCGTGAATTTTAGATGTTCCTTCTTTTTTAGAACCACGATCAATGACATTTTTAATCATAATCAAAGAAGGTCCATTTTTTTGATCTTTGCATTTGTTGATTGCTGACTCGATTTCTTCGATGTTTTCACCATCCGTAACTTCTAAGACGTTCCATCCCATCGAGCGAAAACGAGATGCGACATCTTCGGTAAAACTCATCTTCGTCGGTCCATCTAGAGAAATCGAATTGTTATCGTATAAGGCGATTAATTTATGTAATTTTAACGTTCCGGCAAGACTTGCAGATTCGTAACTGATTCCTTCCATCAAGTCTCCGTCACCACAAAATACGTACGTGTAATGACTGATTGGATAGACACAGTTTCTAGCATAGTAGTGATATAGATAACGTTCTGCGATGGCCATTCCGACGGCAGAAGCAAATCCCTCTCCGAGTGGTCCAGTCGTCATATCGACACCCGGTGTCTTGTAGTATTCCGGATGCCCTGGTGTGATGGATCCGTATTTGCGAAATGCTTTTAAATCGTCTAGTGTTGGAATTACTCCCGCTATATACAAAGTAGCATATAGTAAGGCTGAGCCGTGTCCAGATGACATAACAAAACGATCTCGATTAATCCATAAAGGATCATCTTTTTTAAAATTCAAACATTTGGCATAAACCGTGTACAGTGTCGTCGCTGCTCCTAGGACAATTCCTGGATGGCCCGAACCTGATTCTTGAATCATATCGATTCCTAATGCTTTAATCTGATTGATAATCTTACGGTCCATGCTCATTTCTTTTGCACTCATATTTCCTCCTGTATAAGAAAAGACTAGTGACTAGTCTTTATCATCGAATATGTCGTCCATGCCTTCTAAAATGTCATCTTTGACATCTTTGACGGTTGGAGCCTCCTTGGTGTCTTCTATATCATCTAATACATCAATCGTATCATCTTGTTTAGTAGATGAATCATTTTCTACTGAAGTCTCTTTTGACAATTGTTCTGCTGCTTGTTTCTCAGATGATTCTTCTTTTTTCTCTAGTGGTTCTTCTACTTTTTCTTCTTTCTTAGTAGCCGCTTCCTTCGCTTCTTTTTTCGCTTTCTTGCGTGCTTCTTTCTCTTTCTTCTTCTCAGGACTTGCACTCTTCATATAGAAGATGATACCAACTGCAGCAATAGCAATCAATACGACACAACCAACTGTAATTAAAATGTATTTTACCAATGAGTTTTCACTCTTCTCATCTACTACTAGATTAGAAGTCATATTGGATGTTTGATTTTCTTCTTCACTTTCTTCTTCTCTTGTTACCAAAATCTGATAGGTTGCTTCTTTTCCTGATTCACTACGAACGGTAATTGTAACTTCGTTTTCACCGACTTCTAAGTTATCGGCACCATCAATTTCTACTGTATCCGTATCATTTTCTGCTACAGCAGAAATATTTAATGAAGTCGTATCGTATGGTACAGTCATCGTGTACGTATAATTGGTTTGACTAAACGTTTCGTTTAAAGAGTGACCGGATACCATCAAACTACGCAAGGCAACACTTTCTGTCGGTCTCGTAACAGCTAGCGTATAGGTTTGTGTCGGTTGCTCTGGATCAATGCCTTTTTTTACTTTAACCACAATTTTGAGCGTGGTCGTTTTTCCTTCTGCTAAATCGTGAGAACCGTTCCCACTAAATACTGTACAGCCATCGATTGCAGTCGCAGTAATCGTAATTTTAGATGTGCTAGCAGGTACTGTCAAGGTATAATTTGTCTTTTCTGCATCGAATGCTTCATTTAAATTGAAATCTTCCACAGTTAAAGATGCTAAACGCGGTTCAATTTTTGGCTCTGGTGTCGGGGTTGGTTCCGGTGTTTGCGTTGGTGTGGGAGTAGGACTCGGGTCATCCGTCGGTGTAGCAGGTTCCTCTGTTTCCTCACTGCCAGTTCCTTCACTAGGTTCTTCTGCATAAACATAAATTGGGGATACCATCATTCCCAATAACATTACCAATATCAACAGTTTCTCACAAACTTTTTTCATTTCAATCATCCTTTTCATTCTATTATATGTCTTATTTAGTATATCATATTTCAAATGATTAGAAAACATTTTTCTAATATCCTAGTTCTTCCACAATATTTTTAATCTCGTAATTGTAAGAACGATAGACGTCTACATATAAAAATGTATCTTCTACTTGTACCAAAACGTAATAACGATCACCAATAAATGCTTTGTACACTTGGTAGTTATCACCCGTTTTTTCTTCTTCTACAGAAACTTCTCCGTCTTGATTTAAAATCGTCTCTTTGTTACTGGAGAACATACTTTGACAAGTTTCTGGCGTGTTGCAAGTAATGAAGTTTAATTCGTAACTGCTATCGTATGCGACGTGGGCAGCCGTTACATTTTCGTTACTCAACGTTTCTGTCTGATCCGTTACAAAAAAACCACGATTATTCATGACATCGTCAAATTTTGTAATATCAATTTTAGCAATTGTATTGCCATTGCAACCAGTTAATAATAGTCCGATTGCAAGTAATATTCCTATCTTTTTCTTCATACAAATCTCCCTACCATAGTATAACAAATTTCCAAAGAAAAAGGAAGAAGGTAGTCTTCCTATTTCAAAAATCCATCGATAATGGCTTTTTCTGCTTCTTTAGCAGTAAGACCCAGCGACATCAATTTCATCAACTGGTCACCGGCAATTTTACCGATTGCTGCTTCGTGTACAAGTCTTGCATCGACGTGTCTTGCATTTACTTCAGGGCTAGCATCGACAATTCCTTGATCTTTTAAAATACCGTCACATTCGACATGGCCATAGCACTCATTATAGCCGTTTAAGTGTGAGACAAATTGCTGATGAGAATGATCAGCTGCTATCGAACGAGACACGACATGCGTACTCGAGTTTTTCCCGTTTAAGTTAATCGTAAACTCTGTTTTCGCGGTTTGATTTTGACTTGTCATAATCTTTTCACTAATCGTAAGGGTTGCCCCATCAGATAGGTCTGCAGTCGTGTATCTTACTGTATCTGTAACGCCTTCTATTTGAACGGTGTCCATGTCCATCGTAGAATTCGGTCCTAAATGCATTTCTGTAACTGGATCTAAAATTCTGCCACCGTGACCATGACCTTCACCGTAATGCTTTTCTAAATAACTAACACTTGCATTTTCTTCTAAATAAAAGCGATGAATTCCTTGATGACGAGATGTCTTACCGGCATTATTTTTTACAGCACATCCTGCTACGATGATGGCACTTGCATTTTTACCGATATGAAAATCGTTATAAACGACATCATTTAGTCCTGAGAATGTTACTAGTACAGGAATATAAACAAAGGCATGACGAGCATTTTCTTTAACGTAGATATCGATACCACTACCGTCTGCTTTGCTTTCGATCGATACGTCTTCGGTAACTTTACGCTTTAACACTTTTCCGTTTTTACGGATGTTGTATGCAGCATTATCAGTAATCTTTGTATCCGTTATCTCATCCAACAGTGTTTGATCCGTTCCCGTCATGTTCATCCCTCCCTTCTAGTAATGGTACTTTGCAATCTTGATACAATTTCTCAATCATCTCATTTTGTGGACCTGCATAGGCAACCTTACCATCTTTTAACAAAATCAGTTCATCAGCAATATCTAAGATTCGTTCTTGATGCGTAATAATTAACGTCGTCCCAGTCAGTTCTTTATGTAAATTGGTAAAAACTTGAATTAGATGGTTGAAACTCCACAAATCGATACCGGCTTCTGGTTCATCAAATATTGTGAATTTCGAATTTCTTACGATGACAGTTGCGATTTCAATTCGTTTTAATTCACCACCGGATAGAGACTGATTTAACTCTCTATGAATGTAAGATTCGGCCTTTAATCCTACTTTTTCTAGCACTTCTTCTACTTCGGTCTTCGATAAATCACGACCTGCCGCTAGCTTTAACATATCGTAGACGGTAATTCCTTTGAACTTTACTGGCTGTTGGAACGCAAAAGCGATTCCCATTCTAGCACGTTCATCTAGACTGCAATCCGTGATATCTTTGCCATCCATGAAAATTTGACCAGAATCCGGCTTTTCAATTCCCATGATAATTTTAGCAAGAGTGCTTTTGCCACTTCCATTTGGGCCTGTGATTGCAATAAAATGGCCCGTATTAAGTGTCAAATTGATGTGATCTAATATCTGTTTTTCGTCTCTTCTAAAACATATATTCTTTAATTCAATCATGTTTTTGCTCCTTTAAGTATTCTTCTATTTTTTGATGACAAGTATCTGTTATAATATGTTCCATGCGGCACGCATTGATACAAGCATCTTGTTCTTCTAGTTGTAGTGTCTGTTTTAAAAACTCTTTTATACTTTCATATTTCGATAAAATTTGTTGGGCTTTTTTAGTTCCCTGAGTTGTAAGTTCTATCCTACCTTCGACACTAGTTACGAGTTCCTCTTTTTTTAAGATAGCAAGTGCTTTACTAACACTCGGTTTCGATATGTGCATATACTTCGCAATGTCGATGGCGTGAACCCTTTCTTCTTGTTCTGTTAAGGTATAAATCACTTTCAAATACATTTCCAACGATTCCGACATATTTCCTCCTTGGTTAGCCAAGACTAACTCGCATAATCAGTATATCCCATTTTATATCAAATTGCAATAATGTTCAAAAAAAAGCACCGCTGTGCTATTTCATCAGTACTTTATTTTTTTCTAAACTACTTTCTTTTCTATTTACAATTTCAAATAATGTCGTTGTACTTTTTTTACTTTCACCAATCGGTTTACAATCTTCAATCTCACAATCCACTGTAGGCATTACACGGAAAAATGGTCTATCAAAATATTTTTCAATCGTTTTATCATTTAAGTATTTTTCCCCGTTATAAAAATACCATTGATGTTGGGCTGGATTTTGTTGTCCCATTTCGGAAAGCATCCCGATATGTAATTGATCTGGATTGTCACCAGAAACGACATAAATATCATCCAATACGAATGGACTTTCCTTTAATTCTTTTACTTCTGATTTCGTTAAAGGCATCAAAATAATTGGTAACTGCTTTGCACTTGTGTCAATCTGAATCACACATATTCCTCCTTTTTGGTTTCCCTATTATACTATATTTCATAGAGAAATGCAATATTTTTGTTTTTATAAAGAACACATGTAATCATATTTTATTTTCTATAAATTTTTTCTTTTTTTGCTTCTTCCATAAATGCACGCCACAAGCGATTGGCATTTTCATCGTACTCCATCATTTTTTCTGGATGCCACTGTACTCCAATCACAAATTTTTTACCTGGTAATTCAATTCCTTCAATCAAGCCGTCTTCCGAATAAGAATTTACTTTAAAATGATTTACGTGTGAAATATGAAAGCGATGGACACTGTTTACGCGGATTGTATCTTTTTGCAAGATTTCATGCAACTTTGTCCCATCTACAATATTTAAATCATGCACGTACTGTTCCCCTCTTTGTTTATGTTCGATTGGAGTTTCATTACGAACCAAAACATTTTTATTGTTTTCTATTTTAGCAAGTAGTTGCATACCAAGACAAACTCCTAGAATAGGTATATCTTTCCTAATAGCATATTTAGCAATCTCTTCTGCAAAAAGATGAATTTTATACCCTCCTGGAATGATTATACCAGCACACATATCTGTCATTTCGTAATATAATTCTTTTTCTTCGGTTGTTAAAGGTTTCATATTTCGCAATCTAGTGTTTACATAATCTTCTTTGGCAATCGGATTAATCAAGAATGGAATTCCTCCATTTTGATAAACTACATCTTTATAATCTTGATAAAGTGCCATTATCGCATCCTGTTCATCATCATAAGTTGGCACAGCTGGGATTCCAATTAGTGGTCGTGCTTCTTTCATTTTTAACTTTCCCCTTTGCAATGTCTTATTTTATCATAAAATTGGAAAGTTCCACAGTGTTTTTTACTTATCAATCAAAAAAACTAACGTTTGTTAGTTTTTAATTTATTTTTACAAATATTTAATTTTTCTTACTATTGTTAATCCGGGTTGCTCTTTTGTCAGCATCTTTTCTAACTTATTTGGATGTGTCAGCTCATAATAAGTAGGAATCCCTTTCTTCGCTATTTCTTCAAAATCGCTTTCTGTCAAGCCATAATCTTCTATCATTTTATCATAAATACGATTCGTCCATTCGATTGCTTTTTTCTCATCATCTGATAACATTTCTCTTCCTTCCAAGGCTTTCCACTGTTGTTCATAGTCTCTTATCATTTGACGATGTTGCATTTCCCACATTGGTCTTGGTCCACCTGCTACACCAGGGCGGGATGAATAAGGATTTTTCTCATCATATAATTTATTTAATGTTGTTAGCACACGAGATAATTCTTCTTCTCTTTTTTCTTTATCCTCTAACGTTTGATATAACCAAATTTGACCAATGCTAGAAGGCCGGTAATCATTTGGTACTTTTAATCTAAATGAAAGTGCTGAACGGTAATCAAATTCATACAACTGCACTGTACCATTCAATAATGGCAGTTCTACAGATAATTCTTCCCATCCGTCTTCATTACCTTTAATCTTTAGAGTATCGCTCATTTCATTTAATAAGTTTTTGGCACGATTATAAATGTTGTAAATTGCAACATTCCTATAAATATCCAATTCTGACAATGCATCACGATCTTGTTCCCCAATATTTTCTCTTACAACAGAAAATTCTAATTCAATTAAAGAATTTAAATACTCGATCATTGGGACTGATAAAATTCCTTTATACTTTTCTAGTGACTCTAATAACTCTTCTTTTGTTTCAACTCGTTCTATATTGGATGTGAACGAACCATTCCGTACTCTTCTCATCATAACCCTCCTGAACATATACTTATTATATCACAGTTTTCGTATTATTCCATACGCTTTTTAAGAAAACAAAAAAGAATCGATTTCTCAATCGATTCTATATTGTAAGTTTGATTATTCAAACGATATTCTAAGTGGTGCGGGTAACAGGACTTGAACCTGCATGCCGAAGGCACTAGTTCCTAAGACTAGCGCGTCTGCCAATTCCGCCATACCCGCAGTTGGTGGACCCTATAGGACTCGAACCTATGACCGTCCGGTTATGAGCCGGATGCTCTAACCAGCTGAGCTAAGGGTCCGTACTCATTAATAATATCATAAACAAAACCGAATGGCAACAATTTTTCAAAAAAGATTGTTTAAATTCTAGCCCTCTTCTTTTACAAGAAGCAATTACAATTATACTGTTTTCTAAGTGCTTTGTCAACCTCAAACAAAAAACATGTTACTATTTTTGTAACATGTTCAATAAATTAATTTTAAACATATCTTTTTCCGGATTTGCCTTAGAAATCATGACACCTTTATAAGTACTTAATTCTGCACGATGACCTTCATCTAAGATTCCATCTGGTGTAATATTTGTAAGTAAGATAATGTGTTTATCAGAATATACTGTATAATGAAGTCTGATTTCTCCATGTACTTTAGCGAACAATTCATCAGTTGGAAGTTTTAATTCGTAAGATTTTGTCTTCTCTTTTTTATTAACACTTACCAATTCTCCTAAAAACTTACCATTTCTTAATGATGGATAATATTCAAATGTTAATTTTTTATAAGCAAGCATATTATACTTTCTAACTGATCGTTCTTTCTTTCTAAAGTCATTTTCGTTTAAGTATTCGATAATGTAACTTTGTTTCAAATTGATTCAACCCTTTCTATCCCCTGAGTTCTTGTCGACGATTGTATTCTTCATCTTCAAGTGTCTAGATTATATCACATATTTATTTTTTTGTCAAATATTTTGTTAATTTTTCAGAAAAATGGGCTTCTTTGACAAAAAAGAGAGTGAATATTCACTCTCTTTTTATTAATATATACAGAAGTCATATTACATTGTTTTTACATCTTCACTTATTTCTTCTGCAACTGGTGCAGGTTCAACGCTTACAATGTTTCGAGATTCATCAAATGTTACTAAGTCGCCACCAACTTCTACCGTAACATTTGAAGAAGTCGTCTCTGCTACCGGTTCTGGTGCCGGTGTTTCAACAACTGGTTCTGTAACAACAGGTGCAGGTTCCGGAGCAGGCGTTTCAACAACTGGTTCTGTAACAACAGGTGCAGGTTCCGGAGCAGGTGTTTCAACAACTGGTTCAGTAACAACAGGTGCAGGTTCTGGGGCAGCCGTTTCAACGACTGGTTCTGGTGTAGTCTCAACTACTGACTCAGAACTGTTTAGTGATTCTATGGTTTGTTCACTTAACTGTCCGTATTCATCAAATACGTTTTCTTCAGAAACAACAGAAGATTCATCCATGCCACTTGTTGCAAGCGGTACAAAATCTCCTACTTCAATGTCAACCGAACTACCATCTGTATTGGCATCATGTGTAACATCAGTATTATCACCTGGAATACCATCGTCAGGTGCAGAAGGTTGTTCTTCTACGACCGGTGGTGCTGGCTCTTCAATTTCCGGTGTGGATGGGGTTTCCTCAACAACAGGAGGTTCTGGTGATGGTTCTTCTACTTCTGGTTGAGATCCGCTTTGGTCTTGTGATGTTTGCGCATCTTGTTGAGCTTGTTCAATCAAGTCTTTAACATGATCTGTCTCTGGATTTCCGGTTGGAGCAGACTCATTGCCTTCAAGAACTAGATTGCCGTCTTCATCAAAAATATCTCCATCAACAGGCGTTTCAATTACTGTTTGATCAGGCGGAGCAACTGTTTCTTCTTTTGTCGTATAACTGCCATCTGGATTTTTAACAGTATCTGTAGTTGTTGTAGAACCATCTGGATTTGTTACTGTAACTGGAGGTTTCGAAGCTTCTTGATCCATTTGGTTTATCCACTCATCAACTTGCTCTTGAGTCATCGGATCACCATTCTCGTTAACTGTAGATAATGTTGGATCATTTGCGATTACTTGACGTGCTGCTTCATAAGCTTCATCTTTATTAGATGAAATCACATCGTTAGCAGGTGCAGGTTCTGTCCAAGTTTCTGTTGTAGTAGTTGTTGTTCCGCCACCACTAACAGAAGCAGTATAGTTCGATAAATTTCCGTCCCAACTTCTACCATGTGTGTGTAGATAGTTATTTACTAAGTCTGCTAACTTAGCTGCTTTTTCATCGTCATTAACATTGAATAATTCAATGTCTTTGTATTTTTCACGCAATTTATTGTATTCTTCATTATATTCAGAGTTGACATAATATTTAATATCAGTCGTTACTCCTTCTTCTTCCATCATAGCATATGTTTCTTTGAACCATTCCCTTGCATCGTTCCATGCTGTATTAATTCGTTCATCGATAGAACCACATACCTTATTACTATGAGTAACAACATTATCAGATAAACTCATTTCATTTTGATTTTCTTGAGTACTATCATCAAAGCTTCTCTGTTCATGTGTTCTGGCATTGATAATTTCATCATAATTTGCACTATGAATACCACCACATGTTAGATAAGTATCAGCAAACATACGATAGAATGCAGAACCTGTTGGAATTCCATTTACTTCTTCGTTGATACTTTCTGATACGAAATTGTAGAAATCATCGCCACATAATTCACCACTATTGTTAGATTCTACAAAATGTGTCCACATTTCACGCATGATGCTTCTACATTTGTTCAAGTTAGCTAACTGATTTTCTCTTTCTTCACCAGTTAAGCCTTCCATATCTGCTTCACGTTCTGTCATAGAACCTGTTACATCTTGAATGAATCCATCAAATACACTGACGTCTTCTGGATCAGTCATTGACACAGACATACCTAAGAATTTAGAGTTGATAGATTGCAAACATGTTTGAATGTAGTTTACATCCATTGTTTCTGCGTTATCAGCATTCATCAACATCGGAATTAATTCTTTGGTTTCATTAATTGATAAATCGTTGTAATTAATATATGCTGCTAAGTATTCATCTAAACTAATCTTGAAATCGTCATCTAATCCGTATTTTTCACAAAGTGAATTGTATTGATCAATTGTAGCTTCAGCATTTTCTAAGAATTCTCTTTGAAAATCTGTAAGCTGTAAACGATCTTTTAATTGATCTGATATTAATTCATCAGTTGATGCAGTTTCTTTCGCTGATACAATTGCTACATTTTGTGTATCATTACCATTTGCGCCAAGTTGAGATATACCATACAAACCGGCTGCTCCTAGTCCTGCTGCAGCAACGCCTGCTGCAACCCCTTTTGCAAATTTATGCTTATCTTTGATTTGTTCAATCGTATCATCATTTGTTTCGCCATCATGTAATATCTGTTTTCCATTTTCATCAGCACGTGATAAATCAGCTTCTAATGCTCTTCTTAATGCATCTTCAGAAGAAGCTCTGCGCATGATGTGTCGAATATTTTCTTTTGGATTTTCGCGTGCTACTTGTGTAGCCCACTCTATAACTTGAGATGGATCATTAACAACATTTTTATAAGTGTTGTCATCATATATAACAGTAGCGGAAACGGGTTTCCCGTTTTCGTCTACTGTATACTTCATATCAATAATTTTTTTATTACCCATAAGACTGTCCTCCTATTTACTCTTTACTCTCTTGTTGCCTGTTAGTGTATAGCCTTGGTTTAGTAGTGATTGGTCATTTTGGCTTGTACTCCAAGCATATTGTGTACTTGCCTCTTGATAAGTAGCACATTCACGGTAACGATAACGTTTTACATAACCGTATACATATTGTTTTTCGTTGTATGTTTCTGTTGTCGTTTGAATTGCATATAGTGGAATGGTTCTCGTTGTCGTTGCACTACATGTTCTTGATACTGAATCACTATTATCTGCAGCTTTTTGAACTAATGTACGTTTGTATACTTTATAAACCAAGTACGGATGGTTCGTACAAGTATCACCACATACATCCCAGTTAACTCTTACGAATTCGTAATGTGTGTCTGCTGTATCGTTTGGAGCACTGTAGCCTTCATAATATCCAGCGTCTGTCCATCCACCTGATGTAACAGCATATGTCGTATTGTTAACTCTTACATAAGTATATTCCGTACATAGCGTTTCTGTGTAGCTTCCTACTTGAACGATACGTTGTGTCGTCGTCTTAATTGTTACTGGACGATATCCAACCACTTCATAATTTGATCCTAAATCTTCAACTTCTAATTTTGCCCATTTACCGAATGTTAAGCCATCAGCATCAACATAAACGATTGGGTTAGACCATGCTCCCCAAGTTACACATCCTGCTGGAACGCTCTTCTTATACTCATACTCATACGTAATCGTTGGTGGAGGCGTTACAGGTGGTGTCGTTGGAGGATTTGTTGGTGGGTTCGTTGGTGGTGTTGTTGGAGGATTCGTCGGCGGATTCGTTGGTGGATTCGTAGGTGGGTTCGTCGGCGGATTTGTAGGTGGTGGTGTCGGAGTTGGATTATTCGTTGGTGTTGGTGGACATGTTGGACATGTCGGACATGGTGTATCACTTGGATTAGAAGGATTTGGAGTTGGATTTGGTTTACTTGTGAAAATCGGTGTCTGTACCGGTTTCGTTTCTTCTTCCTCTTCCTGCTTTTCACAAATGTAACTCTGACAGTATGCATAGCAACCTACGTGTACTAAGATATAATCTTCTTCATCGCCACATTTTAGATTTACCTTTAATAAAAACTCTTCTTCTAGTTTTTCAATTGTTACATAAGATGCTTGGGTATCGCATGAATTGCCATCCTTATCCGTAAACGGTAGCAGTAAATGCAAGTCAAGCATTTCTTGTAACGTAATAGTCTTTTTATCGCCTACGTTTTCAGGTAATCTTTCCTCTGTAAAATACAAAAGAGCCGCATTTTTCATTTCCTGAACGTTTGCGTTAAAAATACGATCTGTTAAGCTCTTATTGTTCGGCCAAGGTACAAGCCAAACCAAAAGCAAAACAAATATGATGATTAGGATTAACTTTAATAAGAAATCCCGTAGTGGAAAACTTCCACGTCTTCTGTTTCTTGTGTCATATTCTTCTTCTGTATACATATAATTCTCCCCCTCTTTGAATTTGGGCATATTATATCACAAACTCATCGATTTGTCAATTTTTTGTTTTTTCTATTAATTCAACGATTGTTGCTCCGTCGTTAAAAAAGTCAATGAAGAAGTCTTGAACGATTTTTTCGCGTTTCAACATCTCGTGAATCTCTTGTTTTAAAACCCTTTTCCCTTTTCCGTGAATAATTACAACTGCTCTTTTTCCAAGTGAATATTGGTCTTCTAAGAACTCTTTACTAAGAATTCTTGCGGTATCTCGATCCATTCCATGAAGATCGATGCTGGGTAAGTGATTACTTCCCATTAAGTTCAGATTGTGCATAGACCTCTTCTAGAGTTGGAATCGAATACTTTCCACCAATTTTTTGGGTAGAAAGAGCACCTGTAATATTCGCTAATATCATTGTATCACATAATTTGTAATTATGGCTAATAAAATATGCAAAAGCGCCATGAAAAATGTCACCGGCCGCTGTTGAGTCCTTTGGACGCACTGGGATAGATGGTACTAGCATGTATTCATTGTCAACTTTTGTAAAGCAACCGTACTCTCCTAACGTGATAATAATGGTATTGTGAAACTCTACTGCCAACTTATCATAGGCTCTAATTAAAGTCTGTCTGTTTAGGACATCTATCGCTTCTTTGGTATATTCCTCGGCAAAATCCTTGGAACAAATTAAATATTGCACGATTGGACATAATCTAACGATTGCCGATTTTACATTTCCCGCATCTAAAATACTGATGGCGGTTGGATTTTTTCTAATTGCTTCTTCCGTTAAAGTCGGTTCCTCTCCATCAGCGATGATTACCGTCGCATCATCTGGGAGGGAGTCAACTTTCGCCTCTTCTTTCTTCGTCCTACTAATTACAATTGTTCTAGAACCATTACTCGTGTTTGCCAGAATATAGCTACTCGTCGTTTTAAAGTCGTCTGTAACCGTCAGATAATCCATTTTAATATTATCTTTTTGAAATTCATCACGGACGATTTGACCGTAATAATCATTCCCAACAGCACCGACAAAATAAGTGTTCATGCCCCATCTTGCTAGCAGGGTTGCACAATTCGATGCGGCTCCGCCACCACATTCCACTTTATCTCCGATTCGAACCTTACTGTTTTCTTTCGGAAATGTTTCAAGCGGTAGCGTAATATCGTATGCCGCGTGACCAATACACAATACTTTCTCCATACTCTTCGCTTTTTCCATACTTTTCACCTATTATAAGTATAACAAAAAAAGAATCATCTTACTAGACGATTCTTTGATTTTTTTAAAAGTACCATTGTGGCAACCATCTAAAGTAGTTGACATATGATGGATCGACAGCTCTTCCAGATACAATTGGTAAGAACAATGCAAACAGAACAAATACGATAAATAGGAATACCATCGTGATCTTATCTGTTTTAAATCGTTCCGACAATGCCTTTAGTGCATATACAAGTGCGAACATCATATATGGCAATGTTGGGAAGAAGTGATATAAGAACATAACTCTTCCGATAAACAAGTACGGTAGCCATGTTACTGCTACTCCTAAAATTATGAATAGTGCTACTTTATCGCGTTTTCTAATTGCTGCATAGATGACATACAACATAGCGACACATGCGCCCCACCAAATGGCAGGATTTCCAATTCCAGAAATTGTTTCACGTAAACCATCACTATACTCTGCTACATAGTACCATACCGGTTTCCACATAATTGGCCAAGTGTACCACTCAGACGTATATGGATGGGTTGCCGTTAACGTAGAATGATAATTGTAAATTCCTTCTGTTTGCGTAATCAACGCTTGAACATTCGTAATCTGAGTATTGACGCCGAAGTTCGGGAATAGGAAGTAAGATCCTACATAGATGGCAACTGGTACACCAATGAAGAATAAGAAACAACAGATAATAATAATTGTCGTATCTTTCGTCCATTTTTTACCTTCGCCAAAATTCGTTTTAATCAAATGATAGAAGAACATGATACATAGGATTAATCCTGTTGCAAGACCTGTCCATTTGGTTGCAATAGCACATCCAGCGAACAATCCTGAGAAGAATAAATTCAGTAATCGTTTCCATAACTTTGTATTCTTCTTTTGCTGCATGTAATTTACCATGAATAAAACTGCTAATAGTGAGAATAGAACCAATTCCGTATCGACTGTTCCCATTCTGCTTTGAGCAAAGTGGAACGTATCTAACATCATTAGTAAGGCAGCAGTAATCGCCCATTTCCGCTTTTTAAATAGTTTCTTTCCTAAAATGTACATCACTGCAATCATTAATATTCCACAGATGTTACCAGCCATACGCCATGCAAACGGTGTCATACCCATCAAGGCAATTGGAATTGCTTGAATTAATTTTCCTAATGGTGGATGAACCCATTCATATGCTGGAAGTCCGTGAACATATTCATAAGCGGTTCTAGCAAAATAGACTTCATCGAAGTAAGTGCTGTTCATATAAGAAATACGAATCGGAACTAAGTCAAGTTCATCTACTAACGGAGCACTTGTATCATCTGTTGCTGTCTCCTCTAGTGGCAAACTGTTTTCATCGTACAATTGAACTTCACCGATAGAACCATTCGGTTCTGCTGCAATCAATTGTACATACTTGGCATTGCTATTGATATCAACATCTTGCCAAGAGAAGACTGAATTTGCTTCTAGTGTATTTAAGTAGTTGTACGTTTCTCCGTCTTCTGATAGATATATCCAAAAGTTTCCAGTTTCATTTCCTGTATAGACTCTCATTCTAGTGATATATGTAGAATTTGGGACCTCAATCGTTACACTTTGGGAAACCTCAGAAAAGGAAGCAAACGTTTGAGGAGCCTTCATATCTCCTAGATTAATGAACGAATATATGCCATAAACAAGTACCATTATAATCATAATGATAATATCTGCTTTTTTGATACGGGTACCGGTTTCATTCCATAATTCCTTCATCTTTTTCATCATTTTCGATCACCCTTTCTACTATACATATCTATCATAACAAAAAAAAGAATTATCTTAAAGACAATTTTTTCATTTTCTTAAAATATTTTTTCTATATTCACATTTTTATACGATGCTAGTTGACACCTGCTTTGTTAGTTTTTTATTCTTGGTTTTTTGGTCTATCGAAATTTGATCTTTGTATATACAGGATGATCTAGTTGCTCCTGAATCGGATAAGTCGGATACATTTCGATTCTTTTTCTCATCACTGGACGTAAAACCTCCTGGTAGAACTTGGAATAACCGTTTATTTCTTCTTTTGTTAAAGGTCCATCCATAGGAGTACCTAACCAACACTTCGCTTCATAACTAGTCGTTTCGTCATATAGAGAGTCGTAAAAATGAGTGGAATACTGATTTAATTCATTTTCTACTTCGTAATCGGACTCATAATCGTATACTGGCAGTAACAAATCGATATCATATTGATTCAACAGGCTTCGATATCCTTCTAGCAATTCTTCTTGTTCCAATGCAAACAGTTGTGTTTTTCTTGCTCCTTCAGCAATATGACTAATTCCTAATTCTTTCGCGACGACCACTCCGACTACATACATGGCACTTCTACAATTTAAGCAATTTAGTTGATTTTGATTGAAATCACCATAACAAGATACAATCTTTGAAAAAGGCATATTAGCACTTTCATGACGTAATGCCATAAATTCTGATACGGATTGAAAAACTCCTAAATTCCGCACTTTGCCGACGGTTGACTTTGCAAATAATCGTTCTAATATCGTCGCTCGATTTCTTACATTTTCTATTCCTTCTTCACAGCCGTTATCAAATGTAATTAGATGCACATCGTAACCACGACTAGCTAATTTACATGCACTTAGTGTCGAATCATTTCCACCTGAAAAGAATAATAAAACTTTTTCCATTTTTATCACCAAAATTATTATACCATAGATATTATGCGGCATTCATTTTACTTTTTTAATTCCACGTTCTTTTTGATTCTTGACTGGTATATTTGAAACCAGTACATATATTTAAATTAAATTACTCTTAATATAAAAAAGACTAAGAATGTAATAAAACCATCTTAGTCTTTTATTATACAAATTATAAATATATCATGATTAGTCTATTTTTGTTTTGCTTTGATAGCAGCTTGTGCTGCAGCAAGTCTTGCAATTGGCACTCTAAATGGACTACAAGAAACATATGTTAGACCGATGTTATGGCAGAACTCAATCGTTTGTGGATCTCCTCCGTGTTCACCACAGATACCAAGTGAGATGTTTGGTCTAACTGGTTTTGCTTTGGCAATTGCAATCTTCATTAACTCACCGACTCCTTCTTGATCGACATGAGCAAATGGATCACTTTCAAAGATTCCTTTGGCATAGTAATCATTTAAGAACTTCGTAGCGTCATCTCTAGAGAATCCAAACGTCATTTGCGTTAAATCGTTCGTTCCGAATGAGAAGAATTCTGCTTCTTTGGCAATCTTATCGGCAGTTAGCGCTGCTCTTGGGATTTCAATCATCGTTCCAACTTCGTATTTCATCTTGACTTTAGCGTCTTTGATGACTTTATCAGCTGTTTCACAAACGATTTTCTTAACGTATTGTAATTCTTTTACGTCGCCAACTAGTGGAATCATGATTTCTGGTGTGACATGCATTCCTTCTTTGTTGACATTAATGGCTGCTTCGATTACTGCTCTCGTTTGCATTTCAGCAATTTCTGGATATGTAATCGATAGACGGCAACCACGATGACCCATCATCGGATTGAATTCTTTTAGAGATTCAACACGTGCTTTTAAGTCTTCGAATTTCATTCCTAGACTCTTAGCAAGTGGTTTGATTTCTTCATCCGTATGTGGTAAGAATTCATGAAGTGGTGGATCTAGGTAACGAATTACGACTGGATCTCCTTCCATAGAACGGAACAACTCTTCGAAGTCCTGTCTTTGATATGGTAAAATTTTCTCTAGTGCTTCTTTTCTTGCTTCTAGAGTTGGTGCTGTAATCATTCTGCGGAAGTTAAAGATTCTGTCTTCTTCAAAGAACATGTGTTCTGTACGACATAGTCCAATTCCTTCAGCACCGAATGCTCTTGCTTGACGAGCATCTCTTGGGTTATCAGCGTTGGTTCTAATTTTTAATGTGCGTGCTTTATCTGCCCAACCCATGAATGTTCCAAAGTCTCCAGAAATGCTAGGTTCTACCGTCTTGATTTGACCTCCATATACATTTCCTGTTGAACCATCTAATGAGATGTAGTCGCCTTCTTTGTATACTTCGCCATTTGGCATCGTAAGTGTTTTCTTTTCTTCATCAATCTTGATTTCACCGCAGCCAGAAACACAGCAAGTACCCATACCACGAGCTACTACTGCAGCATGAGACGTCATACCACCACGAATCGTTAAAATACCGTGAGCGATATTCATTCCTTCGATATCTTCAGGAGATGTTTCTAGTCTTGCTAAGATTAAGTCTTTCTCTCCTTTTTCACTAGCTGCTTTCACATCTTCTGCCGTAAAGTACAACTTACCTGTTGCAGCACCTGGGCTTGCAGCAAGTCCCGTAGCAAGAACTTTCGCTTTCTTTAGAGCATCGGCATCAAACATCGGATGCAACAATTGATCTAATTGTTTCGGTTCTACCATTAGAAGTGCTTCTTCTTTGGTACGGACTTTTTCTTTTACTAAATCGACTGCAATTTTAATGGCAGCTTGTGCTGTTCTCTTACCATTTCTCGTTTGTAACATGAATAGTTTACCATCTTCGATTGTAAACTCCATATCTTGCATGTCGCGATAGTGACTTTCTAGTGTCTTACAAATTTGAACGAATTCTTTGTAGCACTCAGGCATGACATCTTTTAAGGTATCGATAGATTGTGGTGTACGAATACCAGCAACAACATCTTCACCTTGGGCATTCATCAAGAATTCTCCGTACAACTTCTTTTCACCAGTTGCCGGGTTTCTCGTAAAGGCAACACCCGTTCCAGATGTTTCACCACGGTTACCGTAAACCATCTCTTGAACGTTTACAGCGGTTCCCCAACTAGATGGGATATCGTTCATACGACGATAGTAAATCGCACGATCGTTATTCCAACTTCTAAATACGGCTTTGACAGCTTCCATCAATTGTACTTGGGCATCTTGTGGGAAATCTGCTTTAGCGAATTTCTTGTACAGTTTCTTAAATTCTGCCGTTACTTCTTTCATATCGTCAGCATCTAAGTCTGTATCAAACTTAGCATGTTTCTTCTCTTTGATTTCATCTAGCAAACGTTCGTAATCTGATTTTGGAAATCCCATTACAACATCAGAGAACATTTGAATGAATCTACGATAAGAATCATAGGCAAATCTCGGATTATTGGTAAGCGTTGCCAAACCTTCCACTACTTCATCGTTTAATCCTAAGTTAAGTACTGTATCCATCATACCAGGCATACTTGCTCTAGCACCACTTCTTACAGATACCAACAATGGATTTTCAGGAGATCCCAACGTTTTTCCAGTTACTTTCTCAAGGGCTTTTACGTGCTCCTCAATTTCTTTGGCGATTTCATCGCTGATAACTTCACCGTCATCATAATATCTGGTACATGCTTCCGTAGTAACGGTGAAACCTCTCGGTACAGGAAGACCAATACTAGTCATTTCTGCAAGGTTTGCACCTTTACCACCTAGCAAATTACGCATATCTTTATTTCCTTCTTTGAAGTCATAAACATATTTCATATTTTTACCATATCCTTTCTATGCACTAGCACAATTTCATTATAACGAGAAAAGATTGGAAAATAAATAGATTGTTCAAAAGTTTACAAAAAAAAGAGGCTTTTAGCCTTTTTCTTCAAGATTTTGAGACGGTTTTCTACTTTTTAAAGAAATCTTTTTAAAATAGCACTTTGGGCACATCGATTCGTACGTTACATCTTGCATACCGTCGATTGCAACTTGCTCTCCTTCTAAGGTAAACTCGCCATTTACGAATCTCGCATTGAACGTTGCTTTGGCACCACAGGTACAGATGGTTTTCATTTCTTCAATCGAATGAGCAACTTCAAGCAATCTGGTTGAACCAGGAAATCCGTGCGTTCTAAAATCTGTTCGAAGTCCATAGCAGATGACAGGAATATTCAGATCGGTCGTCACCCGTAACAGTTCGTCTACCTGACCAGGCGTTAGAAACTGAGCTTCATCTACTAAAACACAAGATACATCGATGTGGTCTAACATGTACGTTAAAATATGATCTTCCGGTCGCACCATACAGTCTACTTTTCTAGTAATTCCTAGTCTCGATGAGATTTCCTCTCCTGCTTTTAAGTCTTTAGCAGGTTTCATCACCAGTACCTTCATTCCTCTTTCTTCATAATTGTGAGCGGTCTGCATGAGAAGTGTCGTCTTACCACTGTTCATTGCTCCGTAGCGAAAATATAATTTTGCCATAAATCCTCCTACTTCTTTGCCCTTGGCATCGCTTTGTAATATACTTCTTTTAGTCTATCGTTTGTCACATGCGTGTAAATTCCTGTAGCAGATAAATTAGCATGTCCTAGTAACTCTTGTACGGACATGATGTCGCAACCTTCGTTTAGTAGAGATGTCGCAAAAGAATGTCGCAACATGTGCGGTGAAATGTTCTTTTCAATCGATGTCTTTCGAATGATTTTGTTTAGTAAATATCTAACCCCTCTAGCAGTCAATGGTCCTCCATTTTGGTTTAACAATAGATCGTTGTTTTTCTTTTTCCCAGCAAGACTTGGGCGTGCCTCTTTTAAGTATATTTGCAAACACGCTTTCGTTTGATCATCAAAATAGACGTATCGTTCTTTGGCTCCTTTTCCTAAAATCTTGATCTGTTTTCGGTCTAGAGAAATATCTTCTAACTGGATGCCGATTAATTCCGACACCCGCACACCAGTAGCATATAGCAAATGGATTAGTAAATAATCTCTTTGTCCCACGGCTGTACTGCGGTCGATACTTTCTAACATCTCCCTGATTTCGTTATAATAGAAAAACTTCGGTAAATGTTTTCCTTTTTTGGGAAGTTTCACAAGTGAAAACACATTCTTTTCCAATTCGTCTTCGCTTACTAAATAATTAAAATACGTTCTTAAAGCACTGATATACCGAGACACCGTTGTTGCACTTTCTTTTTTCTCTTCCGATAAAAAACGAACGTAGTCTCTAGCATCGTTATAAGTTAATTTTTGTTTCGTTAGATGATGAACGGAAAGATATGATTCAAAATCTAATAAATCGATTTCGTAATTTTTAATCGTTTCTTTGGAATAGTTCTTTTCGTATTGTAAATATTCTAAAAACTCGTGAATTGTTTTCATGTTACTTTTTGTTTCCAAAGTATGTGTCGTATTCCCGGCCGTATCTTCTCATATCTTCTAACGTCAACTGTCTCGTACTATCTACATCATCTTCTCTGTCTTGTATTACCGTTTCTGGTTCCGGTGTTGGGGCAGCATACCATTCTGGTCGCAACACTTCTTCCATCGTTTCTGTTTGCGGTGGTCTTTCTAGAGCATCATCCGGGATGACAATTGGTTCTGGTACCTGATCAAATGACAACTGTTCATAGTCAGTTTCGGGTGCCATGGTTCCTTCTTTGCTTTGTTTTACTAACTTTACTGATTTTTTAGACACACCGCGTGCTGTGATTGTACCAGCCGATGTCTTTGTCTTTTTGGCTTTTCGAAGTGGTTCAATTGGTGTCGTCTCATATTCGTATTTTTTCACTAAATGAGCATCTAATAAGCGAACGTAATAATATCCTAAGTCACGGTCTGCTTCCTCTTGACTTTTTAATAAATCATTGATTCTTTTACACATCCAAGTGACTGCGACATCCTTTGGTTTTTTACCACCGATAGATGAATGATTGTGTTTCATCGCATCCATTGCTTTCCTGATTGGTCTAGCATAATACGCAAGTGGACTTGCCATGTCACTATAGATTTCTCGTTTATCGTACTCTAATCCAAACATAAAGTCGTAGTACTCGGCGATATTGCAGACTGTAGGAGCATCGGCATTTTCTAAAAATTTGCGAATTTCTTTAAAAACGCGTTTCGGATCTGTCTTGGCAGCACGGTCAGCATATAAAACTCTCATTTTTCGAGGTTGGCCATTTTCATCCGAAAAGACAATTACTAAAGATCCAATTTTATTTTTTTTAGAAAACGTGTCAAGTAAAGCTTTGTTTGTCGCTAAGTAAGAATCGATTTTAGCCTTGTAACGTGGATCGGTGCGAACGCCATGGCCATCGGAGAAGTTTTGACTGATAAACTCATCTAATTTGCGCAACTCCATCGGCCCAATTTTTTTATTGCCATAGTCATCAGTGTACTCTTCACCAATAATGGGAATCATCTCTTTGGGAATCGTGTGTCGATCTCTATGGTTGACACGTTTCGTTTGATTAGGATCTAAGTTTACATATTCATGTGTCAGTACTAAGTTTAAGGTTGCTTTCATATTTCTCAACTCCACTTTTATCATATCACAAAACCAAAAAAAAGAAATAGGTTTTTTCCTATTTCTCGTAATCGCAACTACTACAACAAATATTGTTGTTTTTGATGACTAACATGGCTCCACACTTTGGACATGCGTCGCCAGTTGGTTTATCCCAAAATGCTTCTTTGCATTTTGGATAATTAGAACATCCATAGAAGATTTTTCCTTTTTTGGTTTTTCTTTCTACAATTGGATGACCGCATTTTAAACACGTACAAACTTCCTTTTGTTCTTTTTCTTCTTTCTTGATATATTTGCACGTTGGATAGTTACTACAAGCGACGAACTCGCCGTATTTTCCTTTTCTTTTAACTAGTGGGCTGCCACAATTTGGACAGTTCTCACCCGTCTCTTCCGGGGCTTTCTTTTCCATGTTGGCGAAGGCATTATCGATTTCTTCTGAAAATTTACCATAGAAATCTTCTAGCACTTTTTCACCATCTAATTCTCCTTGGGCAATGGTATCCAAATCCGTTTCCATTTGAGCAGTATACTTTACGTTGATTAAATCGGCGAAATACTCTTGCAACTTATCCGTCGTTTCCATACCAATTTCCGTTGGCACGAATTTTTTGTCGACCATCGTCACATAATTTCTCTCTTTGATTGTATCCATCGTTTTGGCATAGGTGGATGGACGTCCAATTCCCAATTCTTCCATTTCATGGATTAGTTTTGCTTCTGTATAACGAGCTGGCGGTTGCGTAAAATGTTGTTTGGATTCGATATCATTTGCTTTCAGATTCGTTCCCTTTAGTTTTTCAAAATCTGGAATAATCTTATCTTCTGAAGACTCAAAATCTTTATATACTTTTAAATATCCATCGAATACTAGGACTTGCCCAGTTGTTTTAAACTGATAATCATTGTTATCTAACACGACTGTCGTGGCATTCACTTTAGCATCCGCCATCAGTGAAGCCAGTGCTCTAGCATAAATCAAACTGTACAGTTTATATTCATCACTCGATAAGTATTCCTTGACGCTTTCTGGTGTTCTCATGACAGAAGTCGGACGAATCGCTTCGTGACCATCTTGGATATGCTCTGTATTCTTGCTTTTCTTGACGGCACCGACGTAATCGTGACCATATTTCTTTTCAATCTGAGCACGAGCTGGATTGATGAAGTCAGCAGAAAGTCTAGTAGAATCCGTTCTCATATAAGTAATTAAACCGGTCGTTTCACTACCCAAATCGATACCTTCATATAACTTCTGGGCAATCGACATCGTCTTCTTGGCTGGGAAGTTTAATTTGTTCGATGCATCTTGTTGCAAAGTTGAGGTAATGTACGGTGGTTTAGAAGACTTGTTTTTAATCTTACTTTCTATTGATTCCACTATAAAAATATCTTTCAAATCTTTTAAAACGGCATTCGCTTCTTCTTCGTTATGAAGTTCTATTTTCTTATGATGATGTTGGAACAACTCGCTGTCGTAAGAATCAAAATGAGCGGTAATCGTCCAGTACTCTTCTGGAACGAAGTTTTGGATTTCTCGTTCTCTATCGACAACTAGTTTCAAAGCGACACTTTGTACACGTCCAGCACTCTTGCCACCAGTTTTCCGTTGCATCAACTTACTCAAGCGGAATCCGATAATACGATCTAGAATTCTTCTTGTTTCCTGACTGTGCACTAGATTCTCATCGATCTTCGTTGGCGAAGATAATCCCTCTAGTACTTTGTTTTTGGTAATTTCATAAAACAAAACGCGGTCGTAGTCTTCGTCTTTAATATCCAAAGCATCTTTTAAATGCCACGAAATTGCTTCCCCTTCTCTATCTGGGTCGGTTGCTAGATACACATGATCTGCTGATTTTGCTAATTTCTTCAAATCTGCAATCAGTTTCTTTTTACCTGGTATTTCTTCATAATTCGGTTTGAAACCATGTTCAATATCGACACCAAGACCATATTTTCCTGTCGTTGCTAAATCTCTAATGTGTCCTTTTGAAGCAACAACATGATATTCTTTTCCTAAATATTTTTCGATGGTATGACTCTTGCTAGGAGACTCCACAATAATTAATTTTTTTGACAATCGATTCACATCCTTTTCTATCTATATTGTACTCTGTTTCTTTTTTATATTACTCTTATTTTTCATCATGATCTAACAAATATGCTTCAACCGGTCCAAAACTACGACGATGACATGGTAACACACCGTATTTTTCGATGGCTTCTAAATGTTTCTTCGTTGGATACCCTTTGTTGTGTCTAAAGTCATATTCTGGGTGTTCTTTGTCTAATTCGTACATCATTCTGTCCCTCGTTACTTTTGCAATGACAGAAGCTGCTGCAATCGTAATCGATTTCGCATCCCCTTTGATAATCGACGTACTAGGAATTGTTAAATTTTCTAACTTCATCGCATCGATTAGTACGTGATCGGGTGTAATCTTCGATTTTTCAATCGCTTCGTACATAGCCAATTTGGTCGCTTCATAAATGTTTACTTCATCGATTACTTTTTCATCTTTCATACCGACACTGACGCTTAAGGCATGTTCCATGATGTAATCGTAAAATTCATTTCTTTTTTTCTCTGATAACTTTTTAGAATCGGTTAATCCCGGACAAGAAAAATCCTTCGGTAAGATGACACAAGCAGTTACGACAGGTCCCACTAATGGACCACGCCCTACTTCATCTACTCCTGCAACGTATTCTTTTCCTTCGTTCCAAAGAGCTTCTTCGTACTGATATAAATTTACTTCTGATTGTTTCATAATTTTACCTCAGCAACCATTATAAAACAAAAATTTTCAAAAAAAAAGAGATTAATCATCTCTTCCACCAAATAATTGCAATAGTCTTAAGAAAATGTTAATGAAATCTAAATACAACTGTAAAGCCATGTAAATGGATCCGTTATCTTCTCCCGCAAATTCTACCATTGCTGTTATTTTCTTCATGTCGTATGCGACATAACAGATGAATACTGCTAGTATGATAATCGATAAGAATAGGTCAACAGTCGTATTCCCTATAAACAAATTGATTAAGGAAACGATGACAGAACCTAATAATATCATGAATAGAACCGTCCCAAATCGTGATAAATCGATTTTGGTAACATATCCAAACACCGCCATAATTCCAAATAACGCTGCCGCTGCACCGAAACATAAGAAAATAGATTCTAGACTATATACTAAGAATACAGATGCAAATGTGAGTCCTGTCAAAATCGAGTATCCTAAGAAGCAAGTGATAGCACCTGCTTTACTCATCCTTGTAACTCGTGCTGAAAAGACAATTACAAAAGCAAGTTCGGCAATAATCAAAGCAATGTATAACCAAGTATTAGAATAAATTGCAATGAGTAGTTCTGGACTATTTGCTAATAAGAATCCTGTTCCAAATGTAACAAGTAATCCGATAAACATCCATCCGAACACTTTTGAATAAATTCGACTTATATCCATTTTATCCCTCCAATCGATCTAAAGTGACGCATCCTAATGCCCCTGTCTTTAAATCGTTTATAATTATATTATACACCTTTTCATAATCAGGTACACCCATTTTTAGCAAAGCACCTTTTTTCTTAGCGATGGTTGTCAGAATTTCGTCAAGTGACGATTCGTCGTACTCTCGGATACCATATCGTTTCTCTAACGATTCTGGATATAACTTACTCATTTCTTTTAAAATAAAACACGCAAGTTCTTCTTTATCTAGAATTTCTTCTTTGATGGAAGATAAAGATGCTAAGATTCTGGCTTGGTGTTGGTCTGCTAACTTTGGCCATAAAATTCCCGGGGTATCCATCAGTTCTACGTCTTTACTAATGCGAATCCAGTTATTACTTTGCGTAACGCCAGGACGATTTCCAGTTTGAACAACTTTTTTACCAACCAATTGATTGATTAAAGTGCTTTTACCGGCATTGGGAACTCCTAAAACCAATACTCTAGCAACTCTTGGTTTTAGTCCCTTTTGTTTTCTTCGCTCATTCTCCGGCGCAAATAATTGATTAATCGCATCCATAATTTTAGATCGATTAAAATTCTGTAGCAACGTTACTGGAATCACGATATTTCCTTCACTCTTGTACTTGTCGATAAATTGATTTGTAATCTTTTGATCACACAAATCGTATTTGGTCAGTATCATAATTTTGGGTTTCTTTCCAATTAGTTCATCTAAATCGTAGACCCTAGAAGATGCTGGCATTCTAGCATCGATCACCTCAATTACAACGTCGATTAATTCTAGTTTTTCTTTCATTTCACGTCGGGCTTTGGCCATGTGACCTGGGTACCAGTTAATACTTCCTTTTTGGAAACTTTTTTCTTCATTTGCCATTACTATCACCCACTTTACTACTTTCTTCCAACAATAAATCAAAATCTGATTTATACAATTTATCTTGCTTTACTCTATATTTTTCAAATTCTGTTAGTGCTTTATCACAGGCTATTTCATGTGATATTTTACCAGCATCTTTCAATATGTCTCTATCATCTGATAATAAAAATTTATCAATTCGAGTTGACCAGTCTTCCATTGTCATCGGAATATGTCTTTTAGCTCTAGCTTCTGCCAAATCTAAAAATGCTGAAACTATTAATTCTAATTGTTCTAACTCTTCCTTGCTTAAATAATTCTTTGCTATTACCACATCAGTTTCTAATATTTTCCCATTAGGAGAATTCTTCCAATTTGTAAGTCCCATATGTTCTTTCTTTGAATCTGCTCTATTGTATATAATTTCAGCTGCAGTTTGATGAGATACTGCATAATGCATTTTATTTTGTACTTTCTTAAAAAATTTAATTGTAGTAGGAGATTTAGAATCATAGTCTACACTAGTCGCATAAATATCAGTGATTTTTTGATAGAATCTTCTTTCAGATAACCTTATTTCTCTAATCTCTGCGAGTAAAGAATCATAATAGTCTTCATCAAAGAAAGTACCATTTGCCATTCTCTTTTTATCAATAATATAACCTTTTTTTGAAAATTCTTTTAAAATATGAGTAGCCCATCTTCTAAATTGAATTGCTCTATCAGAATTGACCCTATATCCAACAGAAATAACAGCATCTAAATTATAGTATAGTATCTTTCTTTTTACTTCTCTATTTCCTTCTTTTTGAACTACCGAGAATTCCTCGGCAGTTGAATTTCGCTCAAGTTCATAATCATTATATATATTTTTTAAATGCAATGAAATATTGTCCGTAGTACAGTTATACAATTCACTCATAGCCTTTTGAGTTAACCATAAATCACCGTCTTCAAATCTAACTTGAACCCCTTTATCATGTGTTTGTCTTTCAAATATTAAAAACTCCGCACTACTACTTCTAATCATTAAATCTTTTACCATCATATCATCTCCTCTCTTTACAGAATTATAATAATCTTTAAGCAGGGTTTACCATGCGGTATCAACTAAAAATTTTTACCCTATTTTTTAATAAAATTTACTTATTTAGTTCATTTTTGCAGTTTATTTGAAAAAAATGTGCAAGATTTAAAATCTTACAATCCCTTTATTTATAAGGTTTTCTTGGAGGGGTTGAATAAATCGGTATCAACCAGTTGATACTAGTTTTTGAGAACGATTTTTCTACATTTTCCATAAATTTCACTTCCTTTTTAAAGTCTCGAACACATATAATTATAACATAAAAAAGCAGATATCTCTATCTACTCAATAAATTATAATTCGTAATTACAACTTATACCCAAATACTTTCTCAAATTTAATATAATTTATACCATCTGATGCTCTCCATCTATTTACTGGATAAGCAAAATCATTTTTGTGCTCAATTGGGCCTCTACAATATTCATCAACAAATTCATCTTCATAACACGGAAACTCATCAGATGATAACACACCACATATTCCTAAAATATTCAAAATACCCTGCATTTCATTTTTATTGCTTTCAAATATTTTTTCTTTTATTATCATATTGCTAAGCTTTCCAACTTTATCGTTAGGTTCCAATTTGTTTACACATTGTAATATTCTTTTTAGAATTTCTCTATCATTATCATCAGGTGTAACTTTTGGCAACTTTAAAAATTGTTCAATATCAAATATTATATAATCAATCGATTGATATCTTACTCCACCAAATTTAAATCTTTCAAAATTAAATACATTTAATCCATGCTTTAAAGCATATTCATTTGGCTCCTTGCTCCAAGCATACCACCCACACATATAACAATGTTTTGAATTTAAATTATTATATGGATCATATATTGTATGTTTTGGTATTGCTTTTCCAAAATAATAACTTCCTAATATGGAACGATATTCAAGTTTTCTTGTCGATAAACTATATAAAAAAGCATTAGCAACATCTAAAGGATTTATTTTTTTTAATAAAGAGTCAAGTTTTTTTAATGATTCATCATGAGATATATATTGTGGATAATCAAACATAAATCCCTCTTCTTTAGCAATTTCGAAGTCTTCTTCAGATATTGTTCCATCTTTCCAACCTTTACTATCCCAATATGTGTTTAATAATATTTCTAAACCTTTTTTCATTACACACCTCGTCAATAAATTATCATCAATTATGATGGGGTGGCATGTCGTTATCAAGTCACAAATTCCTACCCCAAAATAAAGCGTTTTTTATAAAAAATATCCATTTTTAGTCATTTTCATCTATTTTTTATATAAAATGTGCAAGATCTAAATCTTCGCAAATCTTTTATTTATAAGGATTTCTTGGATGGGTTAAATAAATTGGTATCAGCCAGTTAATACTTGTTTTTGGGAACATTTTTTCTAAATTTTCCATTGTTTCACTTCCTTTTATAATTTTGTTTCTCTTCTTCTAACCAAAATTTATTATTTTTATCATAATATTTATACTTATACAAAATATCATTATAATTTACTTCTACATCATGTCTACCATTTTTATGCCAAATTGAATATTCGTAATTTTCTCCAAATAATTCATCTAATTTTGCTTTAGTTTTTAATGCTATATCAAAATACATATCATTTTCTGGTACTGCTTCAATATAATTTAATTTACTATGATTAGTAATAGTTTTTAAAATTTGCCATCCTTTCATATTTTCTTCTACATTAAAAGGCTCAAATCCAAAATCTAAATATAACTTAGCAGCAAGCCAAGTATGAGTTTGTGTGTGTAGCAATAATTTTTTATGTCCTAACTCGTTTGCCAATTTAATAAATTTATTGATCATAGGCTTAGATAAATGATAACCTTGATATTGTTTTTTTATTGCAAACCAATCGACAACAGCCTCATATCCGAACTCTTTTTCTAATAATAAAGAAATTGTTGCTGTCCCCACTTTTTCTCCAAAATTATTGACTACAAAAAATAATCTTTTTGGAAGTTCATTTAGAAACGAATCATAAAAATCATGGAATGTTCTTAGTCCTTCTTCCATACTCATAAATTCACCAGATTCAACATGAATCCTTGCCCATTCTTCTTCATCACCTAATTTATAAAATTCATAATGAAATCCATCTGGTAATGTATCGTTCCCAAATTTTGAAGTATCAGAATATGTCATCAATAATTCATGATATTCTAAAGTTTTTTCAATTGAGTTCATCTTATCACCTTCCTTAGTCATCTTTATATAATTTTTATTTACAGTATATTTAATAAAAATTAAAATAACTTATTTTAAACGAGGGGGTTGCAATAAATCGGTATCAACCAGTTGATACTGCTTTTTTGGAAACTTTTTTCTTCATTTGCCATATAATCACTTCCTTCTATTTTGATTTTTGTAATGATTCTCTACTAAAATAATCTGCAAAATCTTTATAATAAACTTTTACAACATCAATTGGACGCAATTCATGATAACATCTATGTTGTGTTGTATATTCATGATTATCTTTTATCATATCATCTGTTTTATCAAAAACGTATACGTATCCATATAAATCATCTGGTAGGTTCTCGACCGAGAAAAGCATTGCAGGTAACTCACCATTATTGTTCATCTGAAAACCATAATGTTCATTCATTTCTTTTAATTTATTTCTAAAAGCATATGCCGTGGCATTAATAAACCAACTTGTAAGGAAGATAGCATTATCTTCATTTTCCTTATTTTGTACATCAGTAGATTTTCTTGGTTCTAAAATATCAATTTCATAAGGACTTCCATGAAATAAATATTTAGGATTCCATATATCTTGTTCTAAATATTCATTTAATTTATTCACTTTTTATCACCATTATCTTCTATCATTTTTGTTTCATTCAGAAAATTATCAAAATCAGATTTATATAACTTATCTTGTTTTACTTTAAATTTATCATATTCTCTATATGCTAATTCTTGTGCAACTTTAGCAGATATTTTCCCAGCACTATGTAGAATTTCTTTTCCATTAAATTGTAAAAATACATTTAATTTTTCTACCCAATCTTTCATAGTCATTACATTATGATTTTCAGCTTGTAATTCAGCATAATCTAAATACATAGTAACAATTCTATTTAAATCCTTTAATTCTTTCTCATTTAAATTGTTTTTTGCGATATCAACGTCATATCTATATATTGGACCAACAGGTGAATTTTTCCAGTTAGTTAAACCCATATGTTCTTTATTGGAATCAACTCTATTATATATAATTTCAGCGGCTGTTTGACCAGTTATTGCATAGTGCAACTTATTTTGTACAGTTTTAAAAAATTCTTTTGTTATTTCTGAATCTTTGTTATAATCAACACTACAGGAAGAATATATATCAGTTATTTTTTGATAAAATCTTCTTTCACTAGAACGAATATTTCTAATACGTTCTAACATTTCTTCAAAATAATCTTCGCCGAATATATAATTTGGATTTTTTAATCTTTCATCATCCATAATAAAGCCTTTAATCATATACTCTTTTAAAACTTTTGTAGCCCAAATTCTAAAATTTGTTGCCTTCTTTGAATTAACACGATACCCAACAGCAATAATCATATCCAAATTATATATCTTTACAGGTTTTTTAGAATTATCAACGTCGGTTTTTCCGACGGTGTTATTTTCGTTAAGTTCACCACTATTTAATATATTATTAATATGTTCAGTTATTGTACTTCTTCCCACATCAAATAATTCTGCGATTAAATTTTGAGTAAGCCATATATCATTGTTTATTAACATTACACTAACTTTAACATCATTGTTTGAATCTCTATATATTAAAAAATCATGATTTGTTATTTGTAAGCCTTTTTCAGCCATTTGCTATTCTCCTTTCTTTATAAATTTATAATAATATTTAGCATGGGTTTACCTTGCGGTATCAACTAAAAATATTAATTCAACATTTCCATAAAAATAGCCATTTTGAACTGTCTTTATTTTCCTTTGAAAGTTGTTCGTTAAGTAGTTCGTATCTTTTTTTAGATAAATCGGTTGCATATGTCTTATTATTAAAAAAAATCTTCCCAATTTCCATAAACCATGATGCAATTTTTTAATAAATCTAAGCATTCATTTGATCTAGAACCTTTTCCTATCACATCGCCTAAACAATATATTTGCTTGATCTTTCTTTTTTTAATATCTGCTAACACCGTTTTCAGTGCCTCATAATTACCGTGCACATCTGCAATAATTGCAATTTTTTCCATTTTCTACCTCCATCTATGATTTTCTAGCGAACTAATTTTAAACCAGTATCAACTTTTTTTCGTTTACAATATCAATTTTTTGATAATCTATTACTTTAAAATGTTTTTTGCGGATTCATATTGTTTTTTTACTAGTTTTTTTTCCTTTAGTAGACATCTTATTATAACTACGTTCTAGTTTCTCCATTACAAATTTGCTACCTTCATCAATCGATAAGTTCTTTTCCCGATATACCATACTTAAAAGCGATGGAATGCTATAAAAATGTGCCATCGCATCGGAATCGGCAATGCATATTTCTTCAGGTGAGTTTTTAGAAGCCAATCTGCTACCTCTATGGTTTAAAATGCATTTTTTAATTTGCTCAATTTTTTCTATTGGGTAATTTTCCTGTAATAATAATTCTTCAGCGATTTTGGCTCCAATTATGTGATGTTCTTCCGTATAAGTAACATCCGTGACGCTGGCCACGTCATGAAGTAATGCTGCTAAAGATACAATTTCTTGATTTGCACCATATTCACTTGCATATTTTTTAGCAAGTTCATAAACAATTTTAATGTGATGATCCCAAGCACCGATACCATAAGCATTGGAAGGAAGTTCACAACGTCTTTTTACTTCTTTATAAATTTTTTCTTCTACTGTCATATTGATTCTTCTCACTTCTTTTTCTAACTGTTCACAAATGTTTTTGTCAATAGTTGCACTGTATCTTTTATTTCTTGATTCGCTTTCATTCTGCCTGATTATTTTTTGCATATCTTATCTTGGAATACATCATGGTACTTACGAATGGTTTCATTCACATCAAACCAATATACACTAGTCAGAATTCCATCAGATGGATCCACTTCTGTTCTTTCTAATTTGCCACCTAAAGCTTGCATCGTTTTAGCAGAGCCTAAATTACTTACTTCACAAGATAACATCACTTGGTCCAATCCTAATTTTTGGGCTTCCATTAAACCTAAATATAAATTGATCTTATTATATCCTTTTCTTCTTTCGGTCGGACGAATACCATAGCCAATATTGCCACCGAATTGTTTCATGTTTTCTGGCAAATTCCAACGAACATTGATGGCACCGATGATTCTGTCATCATTTTTTCTAATCAATAGAAACGTTTTGGATTGACATCTTCCTATTTTTTTTGCGTATTCTTCCTTTTGCCTATTTAAACACATTTCTAGTGCCTGTTCAAACGTATATCCCTCTAATATTTTTCTTAAAGATCCCATACCATTCGTTTCGGAGTTATAAAGTGCAAACTCATTCACATAATCTATAATTTGTTCTTTTCTTTCTAGCGAAGGCATTTCTAAATAAAATTTCTCCATTTTCTATTCACCACCATAGATGCTTCGTCTTTCGATATCATTATACCATATAATTCTTCACAAAGAAAAAAGCAGATGGTTATCTACTTGAAAAACTTCTTTATTCTTTGATGTCGGTTGGACTTACATACATTTCTACTTTGCCGCATTTTGGACATACTTTGACGTTTAATTTTATTTTCTTCGTTTCATCTACTAGCAATCCTAAAACAGAAGTTTTCTTACCGGTCTTGATACTTACATAAAACTTATCGATGTCATGATCAATATCTATAAATCTAGGCTTTCCATATAAACTGCCATCAATCATTTCAACATTACATTTCTCACATTTCATTCTTTTCTCCTCCGTCTTTCAAGTCGAAAGCATACCTGATTTCTTTGCCTAACTTTTTTGAGATGTTCTATTCCTGTTTCGTTCTTTCATTTGCAAGGACTTATTTATCCATTGTTTGACTACATATTTCTATCATCTTCATGATACTTTTTAGATTTTTTAAATCAGCATTTTTTTCTAAATAACTTATAAATTTATCTAATTGAAAAGTATCACTTCTATCTATTCGATTTAAAATATCTGTTACCTTTTGACTGCCAACATGAAATGCAATTAATCTTTCTAAATAATCTCGTTTATTGTCTTTTGGAATATAATAATTAATTTTGATATTATATTTTGAAGGAATTTTATTGTTCTTTAAAATAGCGTTGATTTTATTTTTAATATCCAAGGCAATGTTTGAAACATTTATAAACTCTTTGTTGTAATAATCTCCAACTACATGTGATTCTATTATTCCCCAATCTGAACCATCCCATAACGTCAATTCTTCTTGTTTTCGTTTATTATTAGATGGAAAATAACAGGGATTTAATATTGTCAATGAAACATATTGCTTTACTAGTTGTTCCACTTTCTTTCTATCGTTTTCACTGACAGTAAATAAAAATCTTTTGTTCAAATCATAATCATCAATCAATGCATTATCTTTTGTGCGATTGAAAAAACATAAACGATAATATGGCCAATGCCACTGCGTATCATAAAACACATCAGACAATAGCATTTTACTTTCATTTATCTCAATTTTTCTAATATCTAATTGAACCTCATCACCATCATAATAATAAAATCCTTCTTCCATCATATTTTCTTCTATACAGTACCATTTTGTATCTTTATATTCAGATATTAACTCTTTAATTTCTTTTTCTTTATAATCGATTCCTATAGTATCAAATTTTAGTTCAAATCGATTATTATCCAGTTTTTTTGTTATATAATCATATTTTATAAAAATTCTATGTTCTTTTTGATTCAAACACCAAGTATCATCTTCCAATTTTTCTTTCACGTATTGATTACAGATTACTCGGTTATAAACATAATTAGACATTTTTATTCCTTCTTTTTCATTATTTTGAGTTTTTCTATTGATTCAAATGTTTTACTAAGATAGTCATTCTTTTGCTTATAAAAGCTAAAATGAACATTGTTTCTAGATAATCATCCAACGTCTTGTTATTTGATTTTTGATATTTTATATTATTCTTCAATATGTATTTTTTTTCTTATATTACTATCCAAATATCCATAACTACTAGTAACAATAAAGTTGTATAAAATAGCATTTGCTTTATTTTATTATTAAGTTTAAAATCCATATAAAATACTTTTCTGATTTTATCAACCAAATGAAATCTTGTAATTAAAAAAGTAAATATCACAGTACCTAGATAATTTAATAGGATATCATCAATATCAAAGGTACCAGTATGCGTGAATTCTTGTAAAAGTTCAATTCCAATAATAACTGGTAAAATTACAATACTTTGTCTGATGATATGATTGTTCTTTTTATTTTTCATCATCAATAAAAATGATAATGGCATCAACATAATTGCATTCCCGAAGATATTTTTTGCTAATGATTTAAGAGATCCTCGTTTTAATTGTGACATGATTGTATGAAATGGTTTGTATTGACCGCCATACCACCAGGTATAAAAACTTAGGCTAGTTCTTCCAATAAAGAAAGTAACACTAATTAAAAGGAGAAAGAAAAGAACTGTATATAAAGATAAATTAGACCGATATACTTTTTCCTTGTTTTGTAACATGCCATAGCAATAAATAAATAGGCAATTGATTATCATAAATAAAATACATTTCAAATAATCCATATCATAGATATATTGATTTCTACCAACAAAAACCAAGTAGCAAAAGAGAATGATGTTTGCTGTGACAATAGCATTTTTTATGATTGAAAACTTTTTTTCCATATAAGGTTCTCCTTTACCATTTGTTATTTCGACTGTTTTTACGATTCGGTAACTAAATTTTGAATGGTTTCAAAATCTCTTTTCGTTATCGTGTAAATTCCGTTATAAGGTTGTTCAATATAATACTGATTATTCTTTTCATAGATGTATGCTTTGATAGATTCCCCATTTTCTGTTTCAAATGTGACTAAAAATAGTGTGTCTGGATTTTCAGGATTATCACACATGCTTTCCTGCGTAGTAGTTTGATTGCTGAAGATATGATATATCCTTGTTATTGCTTCTTTATCTTTGAACTCTGATACATTATCATATTGGGATAAAGAATCAATCGACACGAGAGTTATTTTCTCTAAACTTGGGATTGTGATTTCATATGTTTCCTGATGGATTTGGACTACAATAAAGATTGTTAACACAACGACCATTAAAATTGCGATTCCTATTAAAAGTTTTAATTTCTTTTTCATACGATTTCCTTTCGATTTAGATCAAACACAAATCCTACTTCATCATACAACCTGCCACCAAAGTCTGTCTTTTTTTCTTTGGAAATGATTCCACCCATTTTGTGATAAAATGTTTTAGCTGGTTCATTTTCTTTTAAACACCAGATGATCATTCGTGTTTTGTGTTTTTTTTGAAACTCATTCATCACGGATTGCACCAATTTGGTGCCAATGCCGTGATATTTTTGGTCCGGTTTTACATACAGTGCGCACAGTTCACAATCGATACCAGGAAATCCTCCAATTTGATCAGGATAATCTGTATATCTACTAAACCCTACTACTTCATCTCCTATCGTAGCCACGATAAAATCTTTTTCCGAGATATCTTTTTCCCGTTTTGCAATGCGTTCTTCTCTATTCATAGATGCTAAAAAATCATCAGCAATAATTCCTTTATAGGCAGTTTTCCAACCGCTTATTTGAATGTCAACAATAGCCGGAATATCTTGGCGCTCGATTGGGCGAATGATTATTTTTTGCATATCCTTTCTCCTTTTTCTTTTTCCTAAAATGATTTGTGCTTTAATGAAGCGATAGATGATGCGGATACCCGAATAAAGAATACTATAAGAATATAGATCCTTTAATACATCTTCCCTACTGGAAAAATAATCTGATTGAATGATGATTCTGTTTTTAAGACTAAACAGTTTCAATATATTTAAATCCCTGTATTGAACGACATCGTATCTTTCTCTCACTTCGGAACAATTGAATAGTTTGCACGTCAAGTTTTTAGTTCGACACCCATTTGGTGATTTATACAGGCATCTTCTACAACAACCATTGCATTTATTATTCTGCAACTTTCTTTGAACATAGCATTGATTATTTACAAACCCGCAAGTGTCACAACGTTCATACTTTTTATCGATAAGGTGGCAAGAAGAGTCGTATATGTATCGGATTCGGTCTTTACGATGTTTTATATTTAGAGCCGTTACCATCGGTTTGATTTCATTTTGATGAATTGCCGTATTTACCTCAAAATATCTATTGTAGTAAAAAATGCGTTTATATAAATTTAAACGTTTGATAAACTTTTTATAATCTTGCTCAGTTTTGATTGAAATTTCTTTTGTTTTCATAATATCCCTGCCAAATTTGCTTTACTGATTTTCATCAGAGTATACTTTATCTTTCAATTTTTTTACCTGATTTTTCAGTGTTTCATCTTCCGAATCTTCTAAGATTTCCCAATTATATTTACCGTTTTCATCTAATATGGGAACCGTTTCTAGACATCCATCATGATTTATAATTTCAAAGCTTTTTTCTTTCAATCCCAAGCATAAGAAATATTCAAAATTTTCGACTAGTTCCAATAAATTTTGATTGGAATTCTTGAGCATAATTTTATAAAATCGACGAAATGCGTTGTTTCTAATTGCAAGTATTACAGCATAAATATGTTTGCAATAAAATTCACAGGGGCAAGAACAAGATACTTGAGTTCTTTTCTTTTCGTCGTTATATTTTATCATCACAATGTACTTTTCTGTCCCTTCTACAACAGCAAAATACGTACTCCCTATTTTTTCTAAAAATAATACTCGTTCTTCTTTCCAATATTTTTTTCCTCGTTGTATAATTACTTTTTGAAATAGTTTTTCTAAATCGTCGCGGAATAAGTCAAAGTCAAATTCTCTTTTATATTCGTACTTTTCCGTTGTTTCGGTAATTTCCGCAAATAATTCATAATATAATTCGTTATATTCTTTTGGTAAATTAGAAAAGACAAAAAAGAATAGATTAGATAAAGGGAGCAAGGACACTGGAAGATATTTTTGAAATGAAACTTCTATTTTAGTATCATCTTTTGTTTGAAAAGCAGTTCTTAGCACAACGATTTCATCATTGAATGAGAATTCAGATGAACTTTCCAATTGAATTGTTTGCTGGGCATAAGTATCTTGAAGAGCAGCTATCATAAACGATGAGATTGTCTGACAAGAAAGATATTTTGCGATTGTTTTATCTTTTATGCTATCTAAATCAAACCAGCTCAATCGAAATGTATGGTATTTTCTTGACTCTGTTAAAATTATATAAAGATTGTGTTTTTCATAATTTAAAAACGCTAGTTCCAATAAAATGGAATCTTTTTTATAATATTTTTTTATCCATGATATTTTTTTATTGTCTTTTATATAATTCATCATTCTCACCACTTATTGCCATTATATCATATTTATAAAAGAGTGAATTTTCGCATTGATATCGTACCAACTGTAGCACCTTATTATATTCTTTCCTTTGCAATTGGTGTTGTATCGAGCATGATAGCAAATGACTGGAATTTGAGAGGAGATGGCAACAATATTTTGCGGTTTATCATCAATCATTACATCAATTTTTTCGTTTTTGCAAATTTCTAATTTATCGTTCGCTTGAAAAATGATTTTGTCATATTCAATTTGGTTATGATGAAGCCAATTGACAGTAACTTGTTTGTTTTCTTCTAAACTCATGACAGTAGAAGAATGCGATGCGTGATCTCCTCTTGCTGTAATCATGATGATTTCGTTGCCCGCTTGGTGAAGATTACGAATGACTTCACTTGCAAAAGGACGAACGGGGATGTGCTGGGCATAGTCTTTAAAACATTTCATCCAAAAGGCATCATCTTGCTCTTTGGAAGCATCAAAAATAGTGCGTGTTTCATAAGCGTTGTTACAGACAATTTCTTTATGATATGTTTCTAAATAAAATTTGCTGCCATAATCCAATCGCCATTGTTCAAAATCTGTTAACACACCATCAATATCAATTCCTATTCTCATGATATACTCCTTTTCTATCTTTTATTTCCTTTAGTATATCATAGTAATTCCATTCATGACATCTTCTTTTGTAGTAATTTCTGATTACGGCAATTTGCAAATGAATTTTGACGTTTAAATACAGAACTGTTACGATACCAAACATCGTCGGTGACCTCTTTTTCTATTGTCATGAAGTCTGGTAATGCGACAGGCTGTTTCACAGTAGTCGGTTCCACTTCTAAAAGTTGTAATCCGTTTTCAAATATATCTAATCTAAAATATTGATTTTGGTATTCGAAACAGTATCTCGTTTTACGAATTGGCGTTATTTTAGGTGGCATGTTTTGGTAATATTCTACATCTGTTATCAATCTAGATGTTGTAATTCGTTCATGATTGATATCCGTATCCATCTTCGTAATTGCGGTATATTTTTCTTCTCCACCTCGTCCAGTCTTGCGATAGATTGTTTCCTTGCCATCTTCTTCCGTAATGTATTGTTCCAACTCTAATTTTACGAATTGAATTTCATTCATCTTAGAAACATCCAGTTCCGATAATAAGTATTTATATTGAATTTGCAACGGATATGGTTTTTCTAAAGAGCGATAAATTTCTTCTACGACTTTTCTGATTTTATCTTGAAAAGACATTTCATTCCCAATCACTTTTACCTTTTCATGACCGAGCCAAGCTTCTAATGTCTTTTGGTCTTTCTCTCTCGCTTCAGACGGTGTTTCCGTTCTAGCATTGTTGTTATCTAACGTATAGAACTCTTCTTTACCGAGCGCTGCTGTTCGTAAATGTATAATCAGATCGTAACGATTCATCAAATCAAAATTTGTTACCTTAAACTCATGTAAAAGATTGTTCCAATCTGATTCATCTACATATGCTCTATCATCTAATATACCACGGTCGCAGACAATTAAGCAGGGATTCGTTTCACTTTCTGCTGCTTTCTCAGCAAAATTTTCTAAATCCATTTGGAGTCCGATTACATATTTTTGGAACTCTGCCATATCCATGATGTAAGGGCCAAAGGGACGAATTCCAGCACCAATTAAAATTGATGCTGCCTCTGGTACGATTAAGACATGGTATCCTTTTTCTGTAAACTCTCTTTCAATTTGTTGCAGGGCGGTTGTCTTTCCTGCACACGGTCCACCTGTTAATACGATTTTCTTAACTTTCATAAATTCTCCTTCTCTATTTTTGAATTGCAAGGGAAACTAAGATGAGCGAATTCATTTTCTTCTAACAAACGATAAACTTTTGCTTTTTTCTTTCCTTCAAATAATCTCTGTTCTTCCGTTGGGGTGATTTTTCCACTTTGTAGTAATTTCTTTTTGAAGTTCCGTCGATCGAATTTTTTCTTTAATATGCTTTCATATAACTTTTGTAGTTCTGGCAGTGTAAATCCATCCGGGAAAAAGACTTTTAAGATTGGCCAAGTCAGAATCGATTGTTTTAACTTCTCACAAGCATCTAGCACGATTTCGTTGTGATCATATGCGAGATTTGGAATTTCATCGATGGAAAACCAGTTGGCATTACTTGTCTTTAACGTGTTTTTGAAGATGTTCACTTTTTCTTTGTCGACCATACCGATGTAACTGATGGCGACCATTCTCATTACGGGTGAACGATTCTTCTTACCAAATACGTTTGCTAGTCGCACTTCGATGTCTGTGAGACCAGCCTTTTCGTATATTTCACGAGCAAGACCGTCCTCTAAATCTTCGTCGTTATAGAGGGCTCCTCCTACCAAGGCCCAACTAGATGCGAATGGTTCATTTTTTCTCTTGATGAGCAAAACTTTCAACTCGCCTTGATCAATCGTAAAGATCGATGCAATGAGATGAATTCCCTGTCCTTTGTATTTCGGGTTATTTACTTCCATATCTTCTATCCTTTCTACATTTTTATTATATGCGTACTTTTATACACTTGTCAATCTTTTTCCTTTTTTCATTACTTTGTTCTATTCATTTTTTATCTTTTCAGTTATAATGATTTTATAATGAGTAAGAGAGTGTGAGTTTATGAATACAGACCGTTTTGTGAAATTTTGGATTTGTTTTGTTATCTTTTTTGGATTTGTAATGCCTTTTTTAAGTACGTTTTTTTCGTATTCGTCTGAGGAAAGCACTGGTTTTAACGACTATGCTAGAATTGTCGGGTTAGACTACAAAGCAGAATTAGTCGATGAACCTGGGAATGGTGGCAACGTTGTAATCACGGAACAGATTACATACGATGTGCATGCGGCATCTTCTAGCAATTTGTTTTGGGAATTATGGCGTGATTTACCGGAAGATTATGTCGATGGATTAAAAGTCGACTATACCGTTAACTACGTCAAGCAGTTAAATGATGACGGAACAGAAATCGTCTATCAAGAAAGTCCTAAATTATATTGGGATGATAGTGACTATACGAGTAGTCTGTACGGTCCTTATCATTGGTATCATAGTGAGGGTCCATATAGTGAAAGTGCTGCTCAGTACGAGGCTGTATTTTTTTATGTCGATGGTATTTACCGAGATCAAGTAACATTTGAAATTCAGTACGAAATGCACAATGCTGCTTTAAAATACAGTGATGTTTCGGAATTATACCTGACGATGTACTCAGAAGACTCCGTAAAATATTTAGAGTCGTTCTCTGGTCAAATTTTAATTCCGAATGAAGATATGCCAAAATCAGGAAATTATCTTGCCCATACTTTTGGCACCAATGCGAACTCATTTCCTTATACAGAATCCGATACTGTAAATCCTGGTTATCATACCTTCAGTTTTCAACTAGACCAAGATGATTTGAAATTCAAGAGTTACAACGAATATTTAGAATTTACTTTGCTTTCTTTCAACGAAGATCGTCATATTTTTACAGACTATGCACCTGATAATTACTACTCCGATGACGTCTATTTAGAGGAAGCAATGGATGCGATTAGAGAATACGATGAACTTCCACTAAAGGCAAAAGAACAAAAACTGCAATTGTTAGCAGGAGCCATCGTCCTTTCTGTCATCTTCTTTGGTTACGTCATAATCCGCAATCAACGAATTCAGAAAAAACATCAATTCTATCAACCTTCGCAAAATATTTTATATTATCGTGATATTCCAAGTGATTTAGATCCGTACTTCGCTGCGTCTTTGGTATTCGCCAAAAAGAAAGGTAAAATTGATGAGGGTGATGCCTACTCTGCTATCATGCTAAGTCTTGTCAGAAAAGGCTATATTGAACTAGAAAAAATCAGTCCCGAGAAAGATTGGAAAAACAATAACATTCAACTTCGAGTCTTATATCAACCGATTATAATACCAACTGGACCTGCTGCTACATTAAATGATTTAATCAATGCATCTTACCAAAATAGTGTCAAACCAGAAATCGATGCATTTGTAAATAACAGTTTACTACATACGATTTCTCCAAGTGCAGGTGAAACCCAACCGGGAACTACTACAGAAACGGTTACAGCGGATGAAGAACGAATTAATATTCATGGTAAAAAGTTGGAACCACTTTCGATGAACGAACAAACCTATTACAATTTAATCCGAAAGTATGCAAAAGATGGTACGATAAGCATGAAACAATTTGAAAACCGAGTTGCTAACGATTACGACAGTACGGATACTTTCTTAACGAGCATTCAAAATTCCGTTGTCAATATCGGTATCTCGAATGGTTACTTCCAGAAAGCAGATTATTTAGGGTTAAAGAAAGAGGCCAATTCACTAGCAAAAATTTATATCATATTAGCTATTCTTCTCATGACAATTGGAAACTTGATTATTTCCATGACGAGACTCGATTTGGCTTTTGGCGCATTCTTTATATTGGGTATTACGTTAATTATCTGTGCGTTGATTGTAAGGCACGATGCGAAGAAATATGTTCTATTCACGCAACTTGGAGAAGATGAATACACGAAGTGGTATGCTTTATACAATTTCTTAAACAGCAATACGTTGATGAAAGAAAAAACTGTTGTCGAACTTCCATTATGGGAAGAATACTTAGTATATGCAACGGCATTTGGTATTTCTGAAAAAGTCATCAAGGCATTAGAAATTCAAAGACCTGATATCAGTGCTAGTCCAATGCTTAGCAATCGTTACTACTATACGAGAAGTTTCGTCCATTTTGGACATTCGTTCCGTTCCAGTGCTCACCATGCTTCTTCTGTTTCTAGAAGTTACCATTCTAGTGGTGGTTCCTTCTACGGTGGTGGTGGCCGTGGAGGCGGCGGTGGTGGCGGTGGCCATTAATCCACAAAAAAAGAATAATCGATGTGATTATTCTTTTTCTTTGGAATTCGCAAAAAAGTCTTGGGATTGAATGTCCGATAAATGAATCCCCAGTTTATCTTCAATTGTGTCTTTCGCAAACGTTTTATAAATTGTTTTTGAGATGTATTTCTCGGCCCTTTTGACAATCATATGGTAATCGGGAATATCATCTGGGAAATAGATTCCACCTTGATTTTGATGTTTAATCATCCAACAAAGTGCAGATAGTGCCGACATGGCAACAGGTGTAATGGTAGGAGTCTGCCAATAAGAGTGTTTCTTATCTTTGTATAAATAGGATAATTCAATGCGATTACCAACCCAAACGGGATCAAACGATTCTCCTAGTAATAAAACACCTACGTATTCCGTTCCCTCTTCTATGTTTTCACGGTATACGATTTCCGATTGAGATGGATACACGTGACCTCTTACAATCGTTTTTCCATCGTTATTTTCTGTATCTAGTGGTTTCATAGGATCTGGATTTGGATAATCATTTACTTTGGAGGTTTCTAAATATTTTTTTGCTATATCGCACGGTGAATAGATAAACATGACAGAAGGACGATATACGTTTTTTTCATTCTCTACAATTTCTAATGACTTAGCAATCGTAATCGTCTCTTCGTGCGGCACCAAATATCCTGTGAATTCACCACCTGGATAATATGTCTTACACGTCGTATCTACTGCCATTGTCTTGTATTCTAAAAAACCATAATCTAAGTCTAGCATTTGGTATTCATCTTTCTGTTTTAGCCTTTCATGCGGACCGATATTTTCTGTTGCTTCACTCAGTAATTCAAAGAAGAAAGAGTCAATACACCAAGTGTTTACCAGTTTGTTTTCTTGAAACTTTTCTTTTGTCTTTTGTAAGTCGATATCGTTTACATGAATCATTCGTAAACCGATTTTGCGTGCAATTTCTGGAAAATTTCTTTCTTTTAAAAGTCGATTTAATGTCTTATCCTTGCGAAACTGTTTTTTTACTACATGTTCGATTGCTAATTTCACAAAGTGAGATACGAGGCCAGGATTATTACCATGTTGCAAGATGATTGGATGCTTACAGTGAACGGAATCTTTTTGATACTCCTTTTTCATTTCCGTTTTTAATAGATTTTCTGTAAAGATGCTGTACCAATTTTCAGGCCAATCAGCCTCTCCAGTATTTAGGTACATGATATTGTTTTCAGCACACCACTTGCAAATGTCTCTCGTTCCGACTGTATCCGCAAAGTCAATTAACATATCCCCTTCTTTTAAAAAGGAACCAAATATTTCTTTGAAATTATTTTGGTTCACTTCGTAAACATGAAAATTTGGAGCGAGACCACCTAAATTGATGTATGACTCAAATTCATATTTGTTTCCCGTAATTACATGGTAGCGGTTTTCCTGAAACTGGATTTCTTTTGGCACTTTTTCAAAGAAACTCTTCCCTACGGCACCAAACCCAAATTGGACGATCGTGCCAGCGTATTTTATCATTGTCTCACATCCTTATAATTCTTCTTTTCGTGGTTTCTTTAACTGAATTGGAACTGGTTTTTCAAATCCATTTGTAAAGAATATTTTCATTCCTTTTTGCTGATAAGGATACAGAACTTTCTCTAAATCTTTGGAAACTTTCGTACCACGAATGATAATTTTTGAAATTTGATGACTTTGTAAAAATTTGCAAGACGGGATATCTTGCGGATAAATATCCCAACTAGCATCGAACAACGAGCGATTCGTACGATAACGATTGAGACGATTGGAATCTAGTAGAAACACGGGAGACGCATCTTCTGAAATCGCAATTGATTTTAGTTTTTCTGCACCATAGATCAAGTATGGCATCAGTAAACGATTATCGACATTCGTATCCGATTGCGGTAACGGATTGGTGCCATTAAAAATAGGAATGGGACGATATCCCTTTTGGGCTAGAGCAATTCCTTCTTTGATACTACTAGGTCCATCGATATCGATGAAAATTGCTTCGTTTTGTTGGTAAGAATCCACATAATAGATTTCGGGAATGGTAAAATCTAAAATAGCATCCGGTTTATAATCTTTATCAATATCGATAAAAGGTACTGGTCTTACCCAACCAGACCAAATAGAAGGACGGGCCCAAACTTTATATACTTCTTTTGCGTTCATAATTATCTTTCCTTTCGATGATAACAGGAATATCTTGTGCTTCTGAATCAATTCTCGTTTTTGTACTAATCCTGGCATAAAAACCAGCGTGTTTGCCATCTACTGCGTAAGAACCTAAGCAGACGTGAAAAGACTCTCCTTCTGGACTAATCAATGGTTTACTTATAAATTTTTCTTGTGCGATGTAGTTTTTGGGATGCTTTTTTACGTCTTTTAATATCGCTTGGTATTCTCCTTCCATGCATGCATCTTCAATCGATATCTTTTCTCCTACTCTTCCCATGGCAGGTTTATAAATAAAATCATTTAACTGTTTCCGTTCATGGACTTCTGTCGTTTTAGGGAGTAATTTACGCCAAGTATCTAGTTGGATTCCATTTTTCTCTAAAGTATCCCAGACGAATGGAAACCGTTTGGTTTGAGCAAAAATAGAAATCGGATGATTACAAGAGGGAGTAATCGTATCAAAGTATCCAGACCAAGTTTTCGGATGCATATCTTTGATCCATTCAATTGGGGTAAACCGTACGATGCCATCGATTTTTCCTTCGTAACCACTTAAGAGGCTGTATGATTCTTGGTTCTTAAAATCCAAGTGATCAGCCGCACCGTACAACGAATGATATCCTAAGGACTCCATCTTATCTCCTATATATTGCATGACTTGGCGGTCATCACTAAAGGACGTACAGTGAACAAACATGATGGTGCCATTTGACGGTATTTTCTTAGCAAGTGCACCGGCAAAAATACTTCCAAAATCGATGCTTGTATATCGATCATTCTTTAAATATTGCATCGCTAGTTTCGGTAGCAGAGAACTTTCAGCAAATCCGCCTGGTACATCACTATTTACTTCACTCACTTTCCAAACGATTTGACCCGAATTATCGTTCTTGGTCGGATGAAAATCGTATCGAGTCAGACGAACATGTTGCTTGGCATCATAATTTTTCATTCGCTTTAATTCTGGATACAGTTTTCTTGGCAGTGCCAGTACCTTCCATAAAGATGGATGATGAAGTAAAAATTCTTCTGCAGTGCGCGTTTCCAAATCTAATTTTTCGGTTAGTTCAGAAAGTTCTTCCGCTTCTTCTCTAGAAAGGACCAAAACGTGTTTCGCCAATGTATTTTGATCTAGAAATTGAGGGTCCCATTTATAACAATCAAACATGGCATCGATTTTATAATTTTCATACTGCTCACTTGGAATCGAAAGTAATTTCAACGTACATCCCTTCCTTTATTTTGTAAAACGTATTCCTAATACGCCGAATTTTGCTTGTTTTTCTTTTGGATAATAAACTTCTAAATCACGTAATAATTCTTCTTTTGAAACTGTAGGACCAGCTACGATAGAACTGTCAAAATCACGCAGTAACATGGGAAATGATTCATAGTGTAAAAGACCAATCACTTTTACAAGAATCCTTTCTTTTAAATCCGGTTCTTTTAAGATTTCGATGGTGTCTCCTAGTTTAATTTCTTTTCTTTTTTCGTCATACAAGCGAAGTTCAATCTGTTTGATTCCATCTTTGATTGCTTCGTAGTACCTTGGTTGTACTTTCATCGAATGTTTCATTTTAAAACCTCCTTTCCAATTTCGTATGCTGCAATTTCTGAATTTCCTTGATGAAATGCGACGATCTTAGATACTTCCGCCACATGATATATCACACTGTAAAATGCTCGGCATGTATCTAGGTGCGTTACGATGAAAATCGTCTTATCTTCATACTTTTTATAACTATCGGTGAGAAATGATTGAACTCTTTTTCTAATACTTCCGAACCCTTCACAATCACCATATATCACTTCTTTGGAAGTATCATAAAAGACTTCATTATCGACGGCGGAAGATGGCATATACATCAAGTGCCCAGTATCTCGTTCCATCAATCTATCATCGTATACGACTGGAACATGAGTTTCGTTTACAATATCACACGTTTGTTTTGCTCTTGCTAAGGGAGAACAAAAAATCTGGTCGATGTCTAACTTTCTTACCTCTCTTCTTTTGCCTTCGGTTTCTAAAATGCCCGTTTTCGTTAGTTCACTATCATTTCTTCCATTTAGTAGTTTTTTTACGTTTAATTCTACCTCTCCGTGTCTCATGATATATAATTTCATAAAGGTTCCCTCGCTGTTCATTTCGTCGTTACTTGGCTTTTGCCAGTCTATTAAAAGTATATCTTTTTCAGTTTAGAAAGTAAATAGATTATGATATACTTTAGATGGTGATAGTATGTTCGATTACATTATTTTGGGCCATGAAAATCCGGATGTCGATAGCATCGTCAGTGGTTATTTATTAGAGAAAGTTATGACTCGCTCGGGATACTCTGCAAAGTTCATCATTCCAGACCAGAAATTGGATGAAGAATCCGTTGCTATTTGCAATCGCTACGGACTCGATGTGACAACATATCAAGGAAATTTGCCAACAAATCCAAAACAAAAATACATTTTAGTTGATCATCACGAACGATCTGTAAATGGGCCGATTGTAGCAATTATCGATCATCATCCGACCATTCAAAAAATAGATGTACCGTATTACTGCAATGAACTTTCTAGTGCGACGGCATGTTTGATTGTAAAAGGTCAAGAGGAACTGTTTTGCAAAGAAGACATTCAACTTGCTATTTTAGCGACACTAGTCGATACAGCATCGTTTCATTCTGTCAAAACACAACAAGCGGATGTAGAATGGGCCAACCAAATGGTTAGTCATTATCATCTTCCCTACGAACAACTGTATCGTGAAGGACTTTGTCTTACCAAAATTGATTCGTTACAAAGTGCCCTTCTCCACGGTCTAAAAGAGTATCATTTTCATGGGAAAACAGTTTTGTCTTCCTATGTTCAAGTGTTAAACAAAGAAGAAATTCAGGAAAAAATACCGGATCTTTTAAACTTAGCCCAAACGTACGTCAAGGAACGCGATGTATCGTTATTTGCTTTTCTTTTACACGACATGACAGCATTTCAATCTTCCGTTTACTATGTCACATCGGACAAGGTCACTGCTAAAGATTTTGATCACTATGTTTCACGCGGAAATGAAATCATTCCTATGATTGAGAAAAAAATATATCAAAAGAAATAAAACAATGCTTTTTGGCATTGTTTTTTCATAAGATTAACCATGAATACGATAATTGTTAGTTTTCTGATTACGACATTAGCAGGATTTGCTACGATGCTCGGAGTGATTCCAATCTTTTTTCATACGCGAAAAGAAAAAATTATTCCAGTTTCTCTTGCTTTTTCTGCCGGTGTCATGCTTTGCATTTCTCTTTTATCTTTGATTCCGGAAGCGGCTAGTTACATGCAGGCGGAATGGAAACAGATTTATGCGATGATTGGGACGGGAGTGTTTCTAGGATTGGGCATTCTGTTTTCAGCAATCATCGATTCTAAAATCGATCAAAAGATTTCTTCTAACGCCCTCTACCGTCTAGGCATCATCTCTGTAATTGCGCTCATGCTCCACAATATCCCAGAAGGAATTACGACTTTTATTTCCAGTCATCACGATTTGTCACTTGGAATCACTTTATCCATCGGTATTGCTCTTCACAATATTCCAGAGGGCATCAGTATTGCGATTCCTATTTATTATGCCACCAAAAATAAAAAGAAAGCCATTTTCTTGACTTTCATTTCCGGTTTTTCAGAACTTTTAGGTGCTATTCTCGCCTATTTATTTTTAGCACCTTATATTACCTCTTTTTCACTTGGCATTATCTTAAGCATCACGGCAGGAATTATGATTCATATTTCTTGCTTTGAGCTTCTGCCAACTGCCTGGAAATATGCATCACCCATTCGCATCATCATCGCTTTTTTATTTGGATTTTACGTGATGATTTTATGCCATGATTTTCTCGTATTTTAGTTTTGGAAAGATACGGTTCTTATTTCTTAGTCATCACTTTTTCTAGTTGCTTGTGATAATGAAGCGGTTCGTGATACGTAATCGTTCCCTCTTTTGTTACAGATACTTCTGGAATGGAAACACCTGTTTTCATCTCGATGTAATCTGCTAAAACACGACGATGACAGAACTCATCGATTTCTTCGTGACAAAGGAGAATAATATGATCCCCAAACTTTTCTTGCAACGTCTTTAACAAAAACTCGATATCCAAATCTTGCAATCGTGTTTCGTAGTAACTATCGATATAGGCTTGCTCGATTTCCCTTCGCTTTTGAAGATACTCTTGTACTTTTGTTTCATCATCTTTGATTGCAAGTAGTTCTTTGTATGCTAGGGCATACGGTGTATAGGTGACGAGACGCGGTGCTAACTTTTTATATGCTGGGCCAAAATAATTCCAGGCATTGCCACCATCTCCTGTAATGGAAACTGTATTGCCAGATTTTACATTGGTGTAATTCCCAGTTCCTAAAAGAATCTGATTGATTTCACTTTCATCCATTTGATCCACTTCTTTCACATTACAAATACTTTTTCCTCTTAAGATCTTCTAAAGTATAACCGACGATATGATTTTTGTCATCTGGATACGGAACTTTTCTATCCTCTAAAATAGTAGTAGCATATTCTAAAACCGAATCGAGATTACCGATTTTAGCAGTTCTATTTCCTGTGTGCATAAATCCGACAAACTGTTCGCCAATTTTTTCTTCGACAGAAGTGATTGTTTCTGCATTTTGTTGGCACCACAACGATAGTAATTCCAATTGACTTTGACTTACGGTACTTGGAAATGAGAACCACAGTAATCGATTTTGATTTTCATTTAACAATCTTGCTGTTATATTACCAGCACCATATAAGGTTTTAATGATCGTGGCACGCATTGCTACATTTTTATTTTGAAGTACACTCGTGTCAATATCATAGATTGCTTGATATAAGTCTTCAAATGCATCCCTATGAGGTTGTTCCCCGTCTCTATCTGTTTTACTCATGATTAATTGATTATCTGTAATGACAACAATTGCAGCATTTTCATAAATTCCAGATGTATCTTGCATAAAAAAATCTCGTAAATTAAATTCTCTTGCTTGCTCTTTCCATTCTTTTTCTGTCATACTTTTACCTTCTTTGATACTTTTTGTATTTTAAAGTCAGCGATTGTTTTTCCAACGATATTCATGTCTATCGGTTTCCACATTTCTTTTTCTCTGATTAACGTCGATGCATAATCAAGTGCTTGTTCTAAACCGTATCCTGTTTCTGTCAACCCACGAAATCCCACAAAAGCACGTTGCAAGTGTTCTTCCACTTCTGTTAGTATCGATATATTATTTTGATTATAGGCCCACGTCGCAAATAAGTTGTATTGGTTTTGAGTAATTGTTTCAGGAAAAATAATCCAAAAGATCGGTTCACTATTTTCATTAGAAAGCCTTGCCCAAATCAAATTCGATGCCTATTGTCTTTCAATTTCTTTCATATATTGAGACCAGTTTGTAATGCCACCCATTTCAGGAATATCGTAAATGATTTTACAAATATCTGCCAATGTATCGATGTGATAATCTCTTCCATGGTCTCCATTTTCTGTCAATATGAGTTGATTATCCGTGATTACGAGAATAGCAGAATATTCTGATATTTTACTTGTATCTTTCAAAAAAAACTTTTGCAAATCAAAAGCTTTAATACCTCTTTCCAACTCTCTTCGTGTCATTTTATCACCTTCTAAAAATATAAATAATGAAATCCGAGTTTTTTATAGATAGTTGACGCTCTTGGCAATCCAAAAACTCTCGCAAAAATCAAGTTATAAAGTTCATCCATTAAAATGATTGCACAAAGCGTATAACTGATGATTAAAAATGCTTTTTTATTCATATGTCTTGCTAAGTAAAAACAGAATGGTACGACGGCATACATAAGTAGTAAAGCGGAAACACCAAAGACGAGAACACTTCTCGTACAGACGTAACCGTTGATGTCTCCAAACGTCCAGATTTCAGAACTGTAATCCCAACATTTTAAATTGGCAAATACATCCATTCCCCAACCTGCTATGTATTCGAGAATACCACAAGTGATGGCACTTACGAAGAACACAAACAAGGGATTTTTTCTTTTCTTGTACGTCAAAAAGAAAATGGCCACCGCTCCGATTGCATAGATATTAATCCATGGTGAAAAGTTTCCACCACGCCAAAATACTTCTTTCATGCCGCTATTAAAAAAATAAAATACAACTTCATATAACCAACCGAACATGCCTGCTATTACAATAATCAAGCAAAAAATGCCAAGCCAAGTCGGTTTATCAAATTGAAAATCTTCATTTAAATATTTTCGAAACTTCTCTTTCATACTTCTTCCTCACTACATTACTTTTTTTGACTCAACGACAAAATTTAAATATTCCTCACATGCAAGCATTGGTGCTGGTTTTTCATATTCTGTCATGATGATTTTGGATAATTTTTCTTTGGAAATTTTATATTCTTTTAATGTCTCACAGTAACATTCTTGCACTTTCTTTAAGCACTCTTCCAACGTCTCGAATTTGTAAATACCACGATGATTGATATCTGCATTTTCAAACCAATTCCAGTTTCCTTGTTCATCTTGATAAACGAGAAATGTATGGGTTGGATACGGATTGGAGTATTCTAATGAGACCATTTCAAAGAACGTCTTGATAACATAGTCATGTTTTAAAAACCAATCTCGCTCTAATTCGACTTGGTCCCAACAAGTTGCAATGCCAGTTTTTAACACTTCTTCTGCATCTTGTAGGCGATACTCTTGAAACCATCGTTCCTGATAACTTTCTTGATTCGGTAAGATTATTTCTTTTTCTTTGGTTATGTATCCATACCTGATGTTCTTACTCATCCACTTTAGCAGCTCCATTGGTGTTTCTATTTTTTGATACTCTTCTTTCATATAACCTCTCAAGTCCTTCAGCATATATTCATTATACTATAAGTTTATTTTTTTGTATGACATTTCTTTTCTTCTGGCCAAGGAATGATTTGGATATCGGGAAATCTTTTTTGCCAAGAGAATACTTTTCTATCGTACTCATCTTTTCGATTGTCTTTACAAGGAATCGGTCTTGCCACTTTGTTTAGAATGTCCTCTAGCCCATATGGAGCATAAATAAAAAGATGCCCATCTTTTTTTGTCAGTCCGATGGAATGAGTCGTTGCTAGAAATCTAGAAATCGCATCTTCAGAACTTTTGTATGGTGGAATTTCTCTACCCACCAATTCTTTTTTTCTGATGTGCATTCTAGCTTCATTGGAAACATCGATTGTATACGGAATCTGTTCTTTTGTGACAAACTCCGTTATTTTCTCATACAGTTTTAAATCCGTTTCTACCGACAAGTCATTTGAGTTATAGTATATCACATCGATATCTTTGATTCCATAGTTTAAATCCCGATGATCCAAACCGTTCCAAATAGTCTGATAAATGGATCCAGCGGCGATGTAATAATCCGGAATCTGTAAGGTGTCGATGTAATCTAGTACCTTCATCAACGATTGATTCTTCTTTAAAATGGAAAGAACCAACTCTTCTTGATTCTTGTTTTTGTTGTTAGCCATATCATCACCTATACTCATTATATCTTAAGTTGAAATGATTGCCAAGAATTGTATTCTATGTAATAATAGTTTTAGGTGATTTTTATGAATAAAAACGAGGAAAAATATAATTACAATAACATCATAGAGGAAAAACTAAATAATGACATAAATCCGATAGATGACGAAAACCTGACAGATATTTATAAACAAAAAATGGATTACAATAAATTAAAACAAGCAAGTTCTTTTCAAGGCATTCAAGATATTTTGAGACAAATGAGAAAAAATACCAATCTTGATAACTATTCTTCTACTCCTCTTTCGAACCAAAAACCTGTATCGCAAGCATCTAGCCAAGCTATTCCTACAACACAAACTGATTTACAAAGAGCGGCAAACATTCCTTCGCCAACGTCGAATGGTAGTTCTTTACAAGGAATCACAATAAATTTTCGGAACAGATTATGGGGAAGCCCTAGAGATTATTCCGGAACAGTTTATCAATTCAATCGTGGTGCCATTGGAATTAGTGGGGATGGAAAGATAGCGACTTCTATCATTGATCGAACAGTTCTTCATCATAATGATGCAACTCGTCAAGTTAGTTCTGAATTAGGATTTCCTTCCAATCGGTTAAATAGTACTCCGTTTGAGGCGGGAGAGGAAGCGGCCCAAAACGGTATTGTTCTCATTCAATTAGAAGGTGCATCAGCACTCATTTACTTGCCAGATGAGATACAGGAAGAACAACAAAGTAGTCTAAAGGAAGTGCTAGAACCTAGACAAGGATTTGAAATCAGTTTTACTCACCAAGGACAAATTTATACTGACAACGTCACGTTAGACTCTCTTCTACAATACACTTCTTCATACATTCAGATACCCGCTATGACACGGTAATGATTCCAACAAAAAAATTGCACTTCATCAAAGTGCAATTTTTATTATCTTTTTACTTTTACGGAAATTAATTTGTAATCAGACGTTTGTGTATCGATTGTTCTAGTCTCTTCGATATCCTATCTCTGCAAAATCAAGATATAATCTAATTTTTATCTTTTATATTGAATTTTCGATTGAGACATCTTGTAATCCGACATAATCAAAGTCATTTTCTAAAATGATTTCATCTACTTTTCTAGCATGTAAATCTGGATTTTCATATTTATTACGAACATATTTTGAATTTTACTATTGAACTAACAAAGGAGTATTTTATTATTAAAAAACAACCATTGCTAGTTGGTTGTTTCACTCTGAATCCAATTTAAGAACTCTGCACTTCCTTTTATTTCATGATACGAAATTTCAGTAGTCTCATAATCGTGAAGAAAACGAATTGTTTTTTCAATTTCTGGATACAACGATTTTTTAGAATGCATTCCAAATGATATTCTGTCGCTGGTTCGATGTTTCCTTGCCACCAATATGTACTTTCATAAGTTGTTAATTGACATCCGGAAACTCGTTTCTTTTTTAATAATTCCGTTTAAATGGAGTTTGCAATCTCTTTTTTGTCACAAAGTGTAGTGACTACGATATCAGTATCCATTATTTTACCGTTCCAAACCTCGTGAATGGAAAAATTAAAAGGTTTGCTTTTCCTTCAATTTCGTTTTCTGCAATAAAACCAAAGTATCTAGAATCATAGGAATCAGTACGGTTATCTCCCACGACGAAATAATTTCCTTCTGGAACTGTCGTCACTTCTAACTCAGAAAGATTAAAATCTGCCGTTTCTTTATGCGTAAACTCTTCTGGTACTTCTTCATCATTTACATACAACTTAGAATTGCGATATTCAATCTTATCCCCAGGAAGACCAATAACACGTTTGATCATTTCACGACCTACTGCTTCATTGTTGATTACGACAATGTCAAAGCGCTTGATATCACTAAACCAGTATGACGTCTTATTTAAAATTAAAATATCGCCGGAAGACAACGTTGGATACATGGAAGTTCCGTTTACTTTTACTGGTGTCACGATAAACACTTTAAGTATAATGACAATTGCTAAAATAATTACATATGGTAACACCGTTTTTACAATATCTTTCATTTCTATCATCCTCTATTCTATACCATTATATCATAAAGTTGTTTTTCTTCCAACGGAAAAACTTCACAAACAAAAAATAAGGCATATGCCTTATTTTGCTTGTCTTGCACGAATCTTGTATTGTCCTTGACGGCCTTTTAAGAAGTTTAGTTTTGCACGTCTTACACGGCCAGCCTTAACAACTGTGATTTTATCAATACTTGGTGAATGAACTGGGAAGATACGATCTACCCCAACACCGTAAGATTCTTTACGAACTGTAAATGTTTCACTTACACCAGAACCTTTTCTAGCTGTACAAATTCCTTCGAATGCTTGGATACGTTCTCTTTTACCTTCGATGATTTTTACATCTACTCTTAGCGTATCTCCAACACGGAATTCAGGTACATTTGGGTTCATTTGTTTGGCATTGATTTTATCGATTACATTTGCCATTAGATATCCCTCCTTTTGTGTTTTCCTGGATCATATCAAAAAATAAGTAACAGCGGATCCAACGTTTAAAATTATATCACAAAGACTTTTAAAAGACAAGCACTTTTTATCTTGCACCTCTACCATAATCATCACGGTAGTAGTTACTTTCTAAAATATTGCTTAATCGTTCTCTTAATTCTGCTTCTAGTATCGATATTTTCTTTTCGAACAATTCCTGTTTTTCTTCTGTCATCAATTTAAAATATTTGTTGTAGGTTTCTTCTCTTAACTTATTTACTTCGTTTAAGGCATGCCGGTATCCTTCTCCCGTATCATCGTCACTTTCATAGAGAGCCATAATCATCTGTAAGAGAAGTTGAAAGCGTTTGTTTAATTTCATATCGATCATTTTTTCGACGAAAGTTGGATTGATGATGACCATTTTATTGACGTTGATGGCATCTTTGATTTTTACGTTTTTCTTTGGTGTGATGGAAAGGCCATTCATCTTATCGTATTCGAAATACGTGATTGACTGTTCATCTTTGTTTTTGACAACGTAATATCTTTGATTGATTGGCATGTTATCCCCTACTTTTCTAATAAATCTGGTCTTCTTTCTTTAGTTTTATTATAACTCATTTTTTGACGGTATTCCATAATTTCTTTGTGATTTCCATTTAGAAGTACATCTGGCACTTTCATTCCGTTAAATTCTCTCGGTTTGGTATACGTTGGATAATCTAATAAATTGTTGTGGAATGAATCTTCGATATGGCTTTCTTCTTGAATGACACCTGGTAGCAATCTGATAACAGAATCCATGATAACCATGCTAGGTACTTCGCCACCAGTTAGAACATAGTCACCGATACTGATTTCCATATCGCAAAAGGAACGAATGCGTTCGTCGAATCCCTCATAATGACCACAAAGTAAAATGAGATGTTTCTTTTTGCTCAAACCGTATGCCACTTCTTGCTGATAAGGTTTCCCATCTGGTGTCAACATAATGACAAGAGAGTCTTCATCACGCAAGTCTTGAATGGCATCGTATATCGGTTGGCAAGTTAGAACCATTCCAGCCCCTCCTCCGTAAGGGGTATCATCCACTTTGTGATGCGGGTCTTTGGAGTAATCTCTAAAATTGTGAATTCTTACACTGACATGACCTTGTTCAATCGCTCTTTTGATAATCGATTCTGTAAGAAAACCATTAAACATTTCTGGAAACAATGTTAAAACGTCTATTTTCATTGAAACAACCCTTCTATCTTTGCATAATCGATTCTTTTGTTTACAAGATTCACTTTTTCTAATAACTCGCGCTCGTATGGAGCGTATACTTTCTTCTCTTTTGTCTTTACGATAAACAACTTATGATTTTTTGTGGATTCGCGAATTTCTGTAATCGTTCCTTTTTCTTCGCCATCCATGTAAATATGGAACCCAATTAAATCTTGATCTAAATATTCACCTGGTTGTAAGTTTAAATCTTCCCGATTTACAAATACATTTAATCCTTTCATGTAAAGGACATCATTAATGTTATCGATGCCTTCGAATGTCACCATTTCAAATACTTTGTGATGACGATATGAAGTTACAACCTTGGCTTCTTTTTTCTTACCAATATAAAACGTCATCCCCTTTTGAAACACTTTTGGAATCATTTCAAAGTTGGAAAGAATTCGTACTTCTCCTTTAATACCGTGTGTATTGACAATTTTACCAATGTATACGTAATCCATATGGCACCTCCTTTTTACTTTTTAACTTTGATTAGTGTCGATCTAGAATCTCTTTTCTTTTTTCTTTTTTCTCTTTTTGGAAAAACTTGAACACTTTGAGTCACTGTCAAATCAGAGTCATAACGATAATCTAATCTACGTAAATCATAGTTTTTCTGACGTAATGCTTCTGCTAATAAACCGGAATAATTTTTTTCGTTTAACATTGTTAAACATGATGTTTCGACATCATTTCTTTGTGGCTGTACATATCGTAGTTCATGTACAATATCGAAACCACTCGTTCTCGGAACGACGCGATGTATCACTGTTAAGTTTTCTACTGCTATATACATTTCTAAATACTTGGCTAATATTTTTGTACATTGTTCATCATTTAATCGAGTTGCATTTTTCATAATAATTCCCCCTAAAAATCACTTCATCTACTGTTCTTCATCCATTCGTTTTGTATAAAATTCGTATAACAAAATACTAGATGCAACGGCAACATTCAACGATTCTACTTTAGAAGACATCGGAATGTATAAAAATTTATCGCATAATTCTAAAATTTCTGGTCTGACACCCGCTCCTTCGTTTCCCATAATGAGAGCAAAAGAATTCATGTCGCGCATAGAAAGAGATCTGACGTCATCTCCATATTCTACTTTCGTGCCATAAATTGGAATGTCCTGTTCTTTTAACTTTGCAATGACTTCTTCTAATGAAGCACGCATCGTGTTTACATGAAATACCATTCCTTGGGTACTACGAAGAGTTTTTGCATTATACAAGTCGACCGTTCCTTTTCCTAATACGACTGTGTTTACTTCAAAAGCAGCGGCACTTCTAATAATCGTTCCTAAATTGCCAGGATCTTGAACACCATCTAAAAGTAAAATACGATTTCCTAACTCCGTTACTTCTTTCTTTTTACAAAGTCCTAAAACGTGAACCGGAGAGGTAGTCTCGCATAACTTCTTCATGATTTCCGCACTCACTACGACCGTTGGTGCCGTAATTGGTACTAATTCATCACTTTCTAAAATCACTTCTTGTAAGGAACCTGCCCGATATGCCTCGATAACAGAATGCGTTCCTTCTACTAAGAACAATCCTAATTTATCTCGATATTTTCTGTCTTTTAACTTCATATATGTCTTAATTTTCTCGTTGTCAAAACTTGTAATTGTCATGTCGCATCACCTAGTTGCTATTATATCAAAAAAAGAAGTCTTTTAACAGACCTCAGTTCGTTTTTTGCACTGTTCCATCTTGAAACAAATAAATATCATCTGCAAATTGAATATCGTCTTTGATATGCGTTGCTATTACGATTAATTTTCCCTCATTCTTTTTTTCTAATAATAAATTGCGAATCAACGGAACAGTTTGTTCTTCTACACCATTAAAAGGCTCATCTAAAATCATGATATCTGGATTTTCCATAATGACTTGAGCAATTCCTAATTTTTGTTTCATTCCCAATGAATATGTCCCATATTTTTTAGGATTCTTGGGATCTAACCCAACTTGAATTATTGCTTTTTCAATTTCAGAACGACCAATTTTATGTTGAATATTCGCTAATATTTCCAAGTTTTTATAACCCGACAAATCATTTAAAAAAGAAGGATGCTCTATTAAAGCTCTGAGTGATGGTGGAAACGAATTGGTTTTGTTATAATCTATTCCATCAAATAAAACTTCTCCAGAAGTCGGTTTATAAAAACCACAAATTATTTTAAGAAGAACACTTTTACCAGAACCATTTCTTCCTACAAAAGCATAAATATGCCCACCTTCTAACGTCATATTGACATCTTTTAAAACATCTTCTGACTTAAATTTTTTACTAATATTTTTAACTTCTATTTTCATAATAAATTTCCTTTCTCAAACAAATAATTACCATTTTTGTGAAAAGATACGATATTGATAACCAAAGTTACAACCAAGCATCCCAATATGATTCCAATAAAATATTTTGTATATAGATAGAAGACGGTATAACACAAAACGATTGCAAAAGCAATAATTGAAATGAGACACCACCATCGATTCTGAGAAGATATTTTGATTCCTATTAATAAAAATGAAAGTGTCATGGTACGAAGGTAATCAAGAAAAAATATGGACGGCGTAATCATTTGAAAAACGTTTTGCCTAGTCGCTACATAATAAATTAATAAAGCAAATAAATATAGAACTGCCTTCATGATTAAAATAAAAATGGCATTCAGTATCCATCGATATAATAGCCAATCTTTCTTTTTGATACGAAGAAAAATATTTTCAAATCCAAAAGAAAAATCATCTAAAAAGATAGCGACAGATATTAAACTAATTAAGGTGAAATTCAATAGAGACATTGCTATTGAAATAAGATCTGTATTACGAGATATTCCAAGCATTCGTTCGATACATATCTGTACAAAGCGCGTTCGATCCATTAAAACATCACTAGTAAACAGAAGAGCACCAACAATGAGAAAAGCCCAACAATAACGGAAATATTTTTGACATAAAACTTGCATATCTTTTTTCATAAAATATCGAATCATAATTCATTTTGACTTCCTTTCACTCGTATTGCCAAACGATATACAATGAACGCAATTAGTAATAGAATCATTATATATGCAGCACTACAAATCAATTCTTCTCTTAAAGATGAAAATAAATAGTATCCAAAATAAGAACTGAGTGAAAACCGTGAACGAAAACCGCTGTAAATTGCAATCACGTACCAAACAGTAAAAATTAACATGGTTTTCTTTTGACCAATTCGTTCAAAAAGACAGAGTTGAATGACACTTAATATGTTTAAAATCAATAAATAACGAACTACTAAAATTAGTAAGAATGAAACGTTAGTAATGGAATATCGCAAACCATTCAATATTTCGATTCCGTGAACACTCGTCAAATTTAAGATAATCAGTAGAATCGCCAATGACAATATAAATAAAACGATATTTATTATCAAAGTACTTTTCATTTTCTCTTTTAAATATTCTTTTTGATTTCGATAACGGCACATCATAAAATAATTCTTTTGATAAATTGTGTTTACAGTAACAGTCGATAGTAAAAATAAAATTAATAATGCAAAGCGAAAATGATAAAAAATCAAACTACTAACTAAAGCAGTTTCGTATAAGGTGCTTGTCGATGAGGCGAAAAAACCATAGACGGAAACCAGCGTTGCAACAAAGATAAAAATGCGAAACTCATTTGTTTCCATAAAATTTCGCAATTGATAACATCTTCCTAGAACTTTATCTTTCACTTGATATCACCAATTTCTCTTTATCTCGATATACAAAATAATAAATCATGATTGCAGCAACATTCAACAGAATTAACCAAATTAGCGATATGATAGATTGATTTGTACCAAAATTCCAAACAGAAAATAAAGATAAGGATGAACTGATACTTGTCATATGGAATACATTAGACAGTAAAAAACTAGATATTCCTACACTGATGACCACTTCCAGGATAAAGAAATAAAAATAAGTGGCTAAGACGGTAACCAGTACATTGGTACTTTTTTTAGAAACAAGCAATGTGATGGTACTAATTAGCAATCCAACTAAATATAAAGATACAAACCAAATTCCAATTTCAAGCCACGGATTGGCATTCGTCTTGATCCACGGTAAGGCCGCAATCAATGATGATTCCGAAACATTTGCTTTTGTGAGTGCCACATCAAAATGACCAGATAATATAAACGATTCGATAAAAATCATGATTCCAATGATAACAAATCCAGTGGCATACTTCGATACTGATAGATACAGCTTTTTCTGAAATTTCGAATAGTTTTGTCTCGTTAAAATATTTTTGACATATCCTTTTTTTAATTTACGATGCGAGACAATTGCAACTGGTAACACAATTACAAACACAGATAAGATATGTAACCAGCTCATGTTTGTAATCAGGTCAGATGTCGTTGAAAACGTATCTATTTTTTGTGATGGATCTCGGCTTACATAATCTTCACAGTACTCTGAAACAGTCATGTCTTTTAAACATCGCTCTTTTAAAGATGTTTCAAGTTCCTCTATAAAAACCTGATTGTCATGATAACTCCATCCAGTATATACAATTGCTACTCCTACAATCATTAGTAATACGAAAAAAATATAATAACTTTTTATAAAATTCCACATAAATACTCTCCATTTTGTAATTTAGTAAGAAGTTTTTCATTACAAAACTTCTACTAAACTACCAAAGTTCCCAATTACCAGAAAATCTTGTCCCTGTAACCAAAAAGCTCTTTGGTTTTAATTCTAAAGCGACAGCAGGCATCTCCACTGCCAAACTGTCGTCCATTGTTTTCCTTACACGATCTGACAATGCATACCACGGTCCATGTTGACTACCTACATCTATTCTAGCTAAAATGGCACGAGGGTCTGCTGATAACGTATCCCATGCACCATATTGTGTCATATATTCTGGACTACCTGTTTCACGATCGTAAACATTCGAAACATAGTTTCCAAATCCTCCCGGAATTACAAAATCTCCACCAAAACCAACATAACGAGAATACTCACTAGTACTTGCATCTACTAGTCTGATTCCCAAACAAGACATAAGAGAAGTTACTAACAGTGAGCATAAAATAATTTTTACAGATTTCATCTATTAATAATTTTCTCTAATTTTTTTACTACTTTACTACTACTGTAATTAAAACTTCTTACTATAATTACAATTCTATTATAGCGCTGGTTCTATTTTTTGACAATATTTTTATTCGTATCGTTTTAATTCATCACGTGCTTCTTTGTAATCTGGAAAGTTTTCTTCGACGACATTCCAGAATCTTTTGGAATGGTTCCCTTCTATCAAATGAGATAGCTCGTGATAAATAACATAATCTAATAAATGGGTATCTCTTTTAATCAATTCCAAATTGAGTGTTACGGCATGGGTTTTGGTATTGCATACACCCCATCTAGATTTCATTTTACGAATTTTTAACGTCGGATATGGAATCACTCGAGAGAATTTATGGTAACATGCATCTAAATGTTCTTGAAACACTGGCCGTGCTTTTTCCAAATACCATTTGTTAATGTCGAAATCCTTTGGAATAAATACTTTGCTAGTACCTAATCGCACTTCTTTTTCATTGGTTCCCACAACGTCGTATTCTTTTCCTAAATAATAAAATTTATCTTCATATGATTCTTTCTTCTTTTGAAATTCGTACATGCGCTCAATCTCTTTGATATGTTCTGTTAAAATTTTGCGAATCTTGCCTTCTGTCGTAAACGGATTGGTTGTCACTTGTAGGACATTTCCTTCTTTGACTCTCATATACGTATTCCGTGTTGTTCTTTTATGTTCAATTTTGACTTCTAGTAAGTCTCCTTTTACTCTGATGTACATCTTAAATCACCATAAACATTATACCGAAAAAAAAGACCTTTCGTAAAGGTCTTTTAGAAACGGCCACCGCCGCCTCCACCTCCGCCGCCTCCGCCGCCGAAGGATGATCCACCACCGAATCCTCCTCCAGAGGAGTATGAACTGCTAGCAGCTTGTGCTCTCGAGATGGTAGAATTTGCTTGGGACAGAGAAGATGATACGGAACGGTTGATTGAACGGGCAATGCTATAAGACAACATGTAGTTGTTCCAAACATACATCGTATCAGTATCGAAGTCTGCAACTTTTAGTTCCATTTGTTTCTTGACTTTGTCAGCAATACCGAATATCGTTGCTGTTACCAAATATTTTTCCCATAAATGAATTTCTGGTAATTCTTTTTCTGGAAATCTACCGAAATCATTTAGGAATGCGCGGTGTGCTAACCATTTGGAATATAAAAGTCTACCTTCTTCACTTCGTTTGACGGAATTGCTAACTTCCGTAAAGTAGAGAATAATAATCGCAAACAATACTCCAAAGTAGATTAAATATAACCAACCATTTGAGAAATTACGAAGAGCATAGAAGATGAACATGAATTCAAAAAATGCAACGATGATAACACCTGTCGTAGCAAGACAAGATTTCACATTCGCCTTTTCTACGTATCCTTTCTTTTCCATCTCTTCTTTACTGTTTTCAGTAAACGTATTGATGGTACTGCGAATTCGTCTTGCTTTTGCTTCCGATCTCGTGCCATAATCTTGTAGTTCTTTTAGCGTACATTTGTGATCTTTGCCAACGATGGTGAACAACAACTTGATCAACAAATTTTCTTCAGGTGTGCCGTGATAATTGGTATCTATTAACGTCAATTCTGTATCTTTGCTATTTTTCTTTTTGCCAGGAATTTCTTCTGCTTTGATAATTTTTCTACGAATTAAATCTAGAATGGTGGCAGCTACAGAATTCGTCGTCACTTTATTTAGTGTCAAGTATTCAATAGCACCTGGCGTATCTTCGGATGGAAAATCACGGAAGTACTTTTGGCCAAATGCATTGCGGTCTTTCCGGTTATGGATTAAAGCCCTGATGCCGAATGCTAAAATGATAACAAGTGGAATGAAAAGAATAATCGTCGACTGGATTAAATCTTTGACATTGTGACGATACAAAATATCTTCTAGTTCTGGCATCATGGCATAATATTCCTGTTTCTTTTCTTCGTCGAATCCTTCTTCTATTTGCTCTTTAATCATCTCTAAGTCGTAGTTAGAAGGATACTCACGGAACCATTTGATATCGGCATCTAAATCTTTGATCCAATCTTCGTTGACAACGTCTTTTAAAGCTTCAATTCGTGCTAAGAAATCTGCTTTCTCGGTGACATCATTAGGAAGAGAATTCACTGCTTCCAAAGCACGATTGTAATAGTACATCGTCTGATTTTCTTCTAAATCTAATACCGCTTGGGAGGCCTCGTTAATAAGTTCTATACGGGCTTGTTCGCGGTACGCATTAGCCTCATCAGCCATCTGTTGTTCGTACTGCAAAATATAGTCTCTACCATCGACATTGGATACTTTCGTTCCAGACGGCACTAGTGACTTCGCAAACATAAGACGAATCGTCTCAGCGGTATAAGAGTCTACGTCGTAATCTGTAAAAGAAACCGTACGCGTATCGATGATTTTATTTTCTCCTGTCAAAGGGCCGTGAGACCAAACTCGTAAGTCGGAATCATCTCCTGGCAAATGAATTAAGACTTGAAAGTCTTCGATATCTTCGGTGTATCCACTTCCTAAAACATTCCAGTAAAGTTCTGCTACATCGTTATGAATGACGACTGCATCTTCAATTGTATATTCGATATAGAATACACTATCTTCGCTACTTGGCATGAACATTTTTAAGTAAACACCAGCCGTGATGCTTTCTTCGGTGTATACAAATCTATCGCCGTTATCGGCGGAATTTACTTTCCGAAATTCATTTTGAATTCTTGTCATATCGGAAATCGAATGAAAACTGCTTTTTGGAATGCGATAGATTTTAATATCTTTGATTCCTGTTCCATTATAAATATCCGTCGTACCTGCAAAGTTGGCATAGATTCCCGTAAACTTAGTTGCATACGGATTTTGATATTCGATTTCACGATAAGAACCGTTGTACTCTCCCTCTAATGAAATCGCTTCTTTGACAGCGATATCGCCATTTTCTAAAATTGTGATATCGACATAAAAGCGGTCGGTTCCATCGGCAAAAACAGCCATTGGTAAAAACCATATCGCAACGATTAAAACTCTCCAAATATTCGTTGCGAACGATTTGATTTTGATACCGTTTTTCTTGTATTCTCTCATATTTTCCTCCAAAAAAAGCTCACCTATCTAGGCAAGCCATTTCATTCTTTTGCTCATTCTAAAAAGATACTTTTGGTGTTTCTTTTTCAGATTCTTGAATTTCAAAGAATTCTGCTTTTTTGAATCCAAATAAAGATGCAACAATGTTCGTTGGTACCGTTTGTACTTTGTTGTTGTACGTTAGAACGGTATCGTTATAGAATTGTCTTGCAAGCGCAATCTTTTCTTCTGTGTCTTTTAAGTCGTTTTGTAAACTTAAGAAATTTTGATTGGCTTTTAAGTCTGGATAACTTTCTGCTAGAGCAAACAATTTAGAAACTGCTTCTGTCAACATGTTGCTATTTTTCATTTCTTCTTCTGGGGTTTTAGAAGATACAAATGAATTTCTTGCTTGAATTACTTCTTCTAAGGTTGAACTTTCATGTTTCGCATATCCTTTTACTGTTTCTACTAAGTTTGGAATCAGGTCTGCTCTTCTCTTTAGTTGGACATCAATTTGACTCCATTGATCATCTTTTTTGTTTCTTAGTACTACTAGACTATTATATGTTGCGGCAACGATAATTAGTAAAACTACGACGATGCCGACTACAATCCAAATCCACATATATTTTCCTCCTATCGTTAGTTAAATTATATCGAATTTTTATAAAAAATACTACTGTTTTTGTATATTATTATTAAAATAATTCATACTAACATACGAAAGGATGATCATATGGACAATATTGATATTAGAAAACACATTATTCAAAATTTTAAAGGAGACGACGAGAATGCTCTTAGAGAGTCAATCGAATCTTCCATTCAAGAACAAGATGAGATGACTTTGCCAGGAACAGGAGTGTTTTTTGAACTGTTATGGCAAAATGCAAACGACGATATGAAAAATCAAATCTTGACGACTTTGAAAACTGCTATCAATGCAAAATAAAAACGGGAATTCCCGTTTTTTATTTGTCTCTTAACGTTGCATGACAAGTCTTACAAACTTCATCGATAATCTTATTAAATACTTGCATGACTTCTTCATCGTTCAATGTTCTCGTTGGATCATTAAATGTGACAGTGTATGCGATAGAGCGATTACCCTCACCTACATTTTCACCAACGTATACATCGAATACAGAAATATCTACCAAGTTTCTACCACCAGCACGGCGAATGACATTTGTGATTTGATCGTTTGTAATATCTTTAGAAACGATAAATGCCATGTCTTTTGAAATCTCTGGATATTTTGGAGCCGCTTTGAATTTCAAGTTCTTACCTGGTTTCATCAAAGCAGTCATAGAAAGTTCCATTACATAAACGTCATCTTTGCAAGTAGATGGATGAACTTTACCGATGATACCAATCGGTTTTCTATCTAGCAATACTTCCGCACTGATACCTGGATGAAGGTCTGCAATTTCTTTTGGCTGGAATGTATAGCGATTTTGGAATCCTAAATAATTTAAAACGTTTTCACAAATTCCTTTCATTAAGTAGAAATCGGTCTTCATACCAGTCGTGCTCCATGAATTTTGGATATAGTTTCCTTTCATCAAAATGGCTACTTTTGCATCTTCTTCACGATTCTTATCGTAAGTGTTTGCAATTTCATAAATCATAACGTCGTTTACTTTTCTTGCCTTGTTGTATTCATAAACGGTTAGCAAGGATGGTAAAATACTCGTCCGAATGACACTTTTATCGACACTCATCGGATTTGGTAAAACGATTTGTTCTTTTGTTTCATAACGGAATTTAGAGGCCATCGTTGGTGATGTTAACGTATACGTTTTTACTTCGTTTAAACCAAGACTACGAAGTCTTTTTGATAAGTCTTTGCGAAGGGCAACGGCACCGACATACGCACCCTTTCTAATTGGAACTCGAGGAAGTGTCGATACTAAATTTTGATATCCGTAAAGACGACCGATTTCTTCTGCAATATCGTTTACGTTTGGATCGATATCTAATCTACGTTTTGGAATCTCAACTGTAAATACTCCATTTTGCAATGTGTATGGGAAATCTAAACGGTCCAATTCATGTTCCATATCACTTTCGCTAATTTCGATTCCTAGTAATTTATTTACTTCTTCTTTTCGGAACGTTACTGTTTTCTTTTCATCTGGAATACGGTTTTCTAAAACACTGCCTGATATAATCGTAGCATCTGCATATTTCTCTAACAAATGACAAGCACGATCTAAGGCTTGTTTGGTATATTCTTCACTTAGGCCTTTGCCATAACGAATGGATGCCTCACTCTTCAAGTTTAATCTAGCAGAAGTATAACGTGTCTGAACAGGATTAAAAATGGCACTTTCGATAAAGATGGTCTTCGTATTTTCATCAACATCACTATTTAAACCACCCATAATTCCGGCGATACAAACAGGTTCTTTGCCATCCGTAATGACGATATCGTTTGCTTCTAGAATTCGTTCCTTACCATCTAACGTTACAATTTTTTCGCCTTCTTTAGCATTTCTTACTAGGACCTGTTTTCCTAGTTTGTCATAATCGAAGAAATGAAGTGGCTGACCGTATTCTAACATGACATAGTTAGAAATATCGACGACGTTATTAATAGAACGCATTCCTGCTGCTACTAGACGTTTTTTGATAAAATCAGGGCTTTCTTTAATCACGACGTTCTTAGCAATTTTACCAGAATAGTATGGACAATCTTGTGTCTCTACTTTGAGATTGATATAGTCAGCAATCTTTTCTTTGGATTCTTTGTAACTACGTTCTGGAAGAGTTACTTTACGATTTAAAATAGCAGCAATTTCATATGCAAAACCGATATGGTAATAACAATCGTTATTTCTATGTTTATGAATATCTAGTTCGTATCTCGTATCATCAAGCCCCAAGTATTTCATCGGATCTTCCCCAACTGGAGCATCATCTGCTAAAACGTGAATTCCTTTGGCATACGTTTCGTCTGTTTTTTCTTCTAAACCAAGTTCAAATAAAGCACAAATCATGCCGTTTGATTCTTCGCCACGAATCTTGCTTGCTTTGATTTCAAAGTCTCCTGGAAGAACTGCTCCTGGCAGTGCAACGATTACTTTAATGCCTTCTTTTACATTTTCTGCACCGCAGACGATTTGTGTCGTATATCCGTTACCGATTTCTACTTGGCATACATGTAGGTGGTCACTGTTCGGATGATCTTTGCACTCTACTACTTTACCGATTACCAAATGATCGATATGATTGGTAATTACTTTCTCAACATTGATTCCCGCTTTGGTAATTTTAACTGCTAATTCTTTTAAATCTTGGTCTTCAATATCAATATAATCTTTGACCCATTCTAAACTAATCATGTTGACCTTCCTTTCTATCAAATGGTTTGACTACTCTTAAATCGTTCAAATAAAAGGTACGAATATCGTCAATATCATACTTTAACATTGCTAGTCGTTCGGCACCAAAACCGAATGCAAATCCTGACCAAACAGCTGGATCATAACCACAATTGCGAAGTACGTTCGGATGAACCATACCTGCTCCAGCAACCGTTATCCAACCAGTATTTTTACAAAGGCTGCAACCTTTTCCATGGCAGTTAAAACAAGAGATATCAACTTCTACAGATGGCTCTGTAAATTGGTAATAACTTGGACGGAATCGCGTTTCTACAGATGAACCGAATAGTTCTTTGACGATTTCATCGACCGTTCCTTTTAAATCGGATAGAGAGATGTCTTTGTCTACCAACAATCCTTCAATTTGCATGAACTGATGAGAATGCGTTGCATCGTCATCATCTCTACGATACGTTTTACCTGGACAGATCATACGAACTGGTTCCGTACCGTTATACTTCATCATCGTTCTAACTTGAACTGGAGAAGTTTGACTACGAAGTAAAATTTCATCATCTTGGATGTAGAACGTATCTTGAGCATCTCTTGCGGGATGTCCTTTCGGAATGTTCAAAAGTTCGAAGTTGTACTTATCTTCCTCTACTTCTGGGCCATCGACAACATCGTATCCCATACGAAGACAAACGTCCTCTACTTGTTCGATTACTTTCTCCAAAATGTTCGGAGCACCGACATGTACCTCGGTAGCTGGAAGGGTCACGTCAATTTTTTCTTTGTTCAGTTTTTCTTTGATTTCAGTATCCTTGAAACTTTGTTCTTTTTCCATTAGAATCGTACTGATTTCATTTTTTAGTTCATTGGCAACTTTTCCAACTTCTTTCTTTTCTTCGATAGATAAAGATGACATATCTTTGGTAAGTGCTGTTACCATTCCTTTTTTTCCTAAATATTTTACTCTCAAATCTTGTAAATCTTTACTCGTTTGTACGTTTTGTAAATCTGTTTCTAATTCATTTTTGATTTCTTGACTCGTTTTCGTAATATCCATGATAATCCTCCTTTTAAATATTTATGAATATAGCGGATGCAGTCCCGTCTTCTACTCCCTAATAGTAAGTTGTGTCTGCCACCCTCTACAATAATCAATTCTTTCTTCTTGCTTTTCACATGACGATATGCATAGTAAGATGCCTTCTTTGGAACAACCTCATCTTTGTCTCCTTGCATAATGAGTACTGGACATGTCACCTCATCCAAAAGTGGTCGTTCTTCCGCAATCAACTTTCGCAATTCTTTATGGGCTTTACGGTTGACGCGAAATAGTTTGCGAATCATATTTTGATAAGAAGAGTCTTCTTCTTTGATGGCTTTTATGGGATGAGCAATATCTTCTGCCATCTGTAAAAAACTGCCACAGTACACGCCTGGAGAAACTAAAACTAGTTTCTTTACTTGTTTGTATTTAACTGCCAGTTCTACTGCTAACATTGCTCCCATTGAGTGACCCACCAAGTAGACTTTACAATATCCTTTTGATAAGAGATACATCATCCATTCTTCCACATCATCTTTCCAATCTTCTTTGCTGACACCCTTTAACTTGCCATCTTCGTGACCGGAAAGAGTAAATGCAAAGACGTCAAACTTGGGTTCTAAGTTCAAGTCTGCTACTAACTCTTCCATCTCAATTGAGGAAGAAGAAAAGCCGTGAATAACTAGTACGGCAATGTGACGTTTTTGCAAAATATGTCACTCCTTCCATAGAAAAAGCACTTCCTCCAAAGGACGAAATGCTTTCGTGGTACCACCTTATTTTATCATAAAAAACTATGACCTCTTTTTGGATAACGGGAAAAACCGCCTACTATTAATAGGAGCTCGGAAAGCGAATTCATAAACCGTGTCAAACTTGTTCCATCAACCCAAGTCTTTCTATCTAACAGGAAGTTTACTACTACTCTTTCGTCAAAAGCCGATAGACTTAATATAGCACAAAAATCAATTCCAGTAAATACTTTTTTGACGGAATTGTAATTAACTTGTGATAATGTCATAGTGTAATTAACTTTTGAATATGTCATAATCTTAAGTTATAATAACACCTCATCGGAGGTAAAAAAATGAAAGGAAGTTATTACACAAATATGGAATTACAACAACTAAATATCATTCAATCTGTCATCGATAGAAAAAGAACTGGCAAAGAAGCCGCCAGCGCTTTAAAAATCTCTGAAAGACAAATTTGGCGAAAAGTGAAATCAGTAAAAGAAAATGGCAAAATCGGAATTAAACATAAAAATCATTTTCATCAACCAAGTCATACAATTCCTAAAAATATCAAAAAGAAGATAATTGAACTAAAATGCTCGCAAGATTACTGTGATACTAATTTTACTCATTTTAAAGAATTATTAGAAGAAAGAGAAAATATCATGATTTCTTATACTGCTCTTTACAATATTCTCACTACTCAGGGAATTAAATCCAAAAAGAAACATAAAGATCGAAAAACTCATAGAAGACGAAAAAGAAAAGAATATGAAGGCGAACTGGTTCAGGCAGACGGAACACCATTTGATTGGTTTCAAAACGGTCATAAATATTCGATTCATGGTTTTATTGATGATGCAACCGGCAAAATATTAGGTCTTTATATGTGTGAACATGAATGTCTTTTGGGATATTTAGAAGCACTCAGACAAATGCTTACAAATTATGGAAGTCCTAAGTATTTATATCCTGATAAATACTCTGTCTTTTTCCCTGCTATGTCTCAGAAAGTTACGCTTGAAGAACAACTAGAAGGTAAAGAAAAACCAACTACTCAATTTGGAAGAATTATGGATTTTCTTGGTATTGAAATGTTCCCTGCTTCTTCTTCCCAAGCTAAAGGACGAATTGAAAGGCTATGGGGAACTCTACAAGATCGCTTAATTACAGAATTTAAAATTAATGACGTTCATACTATCGAACAAGCAAATGATTTTTTACCTAAATACATCAAAAAACATAATAAAAAATT